>JAGBHO010000021.1 GCA_017935485.1 Alphaproteobacteria bacterium
CGGTGACCAGATGGCCGTTCACGTTCCGTTGTCGGTTGAAGCACAGCTTGAAGCCCGCGTTTTGATGATGTCTACCAACAACATTCTGTCGCCGGCGTCCGGTAAGCCGATTATCGTTCCGACGCAAGACATGGTTCTGGGTATTTATTACCTGACTTATGATGCTGACGGGATGCTCGGCGAAGGCATGGTCTTCTCGGATATCAACGAAGTTGAGATGGCTTTGGATGCCAAGGTTGTTGACCTGCATGCCAAGATTAAATGCCGTATGGAATATGTCAGCGATGACGGCGAAATCAAATACGGCGTTGTCGAGACAACTCCGGGACGCATTAAAGTATCACAGATTTTGCCGAAACATCAGAATGTTCCGTTCTCTTTGGTAAACCGTTTGGTTAAGAAGAAAGAAATCGGCGAGATTATTGATATTGTTTATCGCCACTGCGGTCAGAAAGAAACCGTCTTGTTTGTTGACAAGATTATGACTCTGGGCTTCACAAACGCTTGTAAGGCCGGTATTTCTTTCGGTAAAGATGACTTGATTGTTCCTGATGCCAAGAAGGTTTTGATTGACGAAACCGAAAAACAGGTTAAGGAATTTGAACAGCAGTATCAAAACGGTTTGATTACCAAAGGCGAGAAATACAACAAAGTGGTTGATATTTGGGCAGCTTGTACCGATAAGATTGCCGATGAGATGATGAAAAACATCTCCAAGAGCGAGCACGGTTACATCAACTCCGTTTATATGATGGCTCACTCCGGAGCGCGCGGTTCCGCCGCTCAGATGCGTCAGCTGGCCGGTATGCGCGGTTTGATGGCTAAGCCGAACGGCGAAATTATCGAACAGCCGATTATTTCCAACTTTAAAGAAGGACTGACCGTGCTTGAGTACTTCAACTCTACCCACGGTGCCCGTAAAGGTTTGGCCGATACCGCTTTGAAGACTGCTAACTCCGGTTATCTGACCCGCCGTCTGGTTGACGTTGCCCAAGATGTGGTTATTACCGAAACGGATTGCGGTACCGAGCGCGGCATTATTGTCCGTCCGGTTGTTGACGGCGGTAACGTTATTGTTTCCATCGGCGAGAGAATCCTCGGACGTACCATTCAGGAAGATATTATTCATCCTGAAACCGGCGTGGTTTTGGTCAAGAGAGGCAAGCTCATTGATGAAAACGACGTTGAAGTTGTTGAGAAAGCCGGTGTCGAGCAAGTTAAGATCCGCTCGGTTCTGACCTGCGAAACCAAAGACGGCGTTTGTGCTGCCTGCTACGGCCGCGATTTGGCTCGCGGTACGCCGGTTAATGTCGGCGAGGCCGTTGGCGTTATTGCCGCCCAGTCCATTGGTGAGCCGGGTACGCAGTTGACCATGAGAACCTTCCACATCGGCGGTGCCGCTCAGAAAGGCGCCGAACAGGCTTCTGTTGAAGTTCCGTTTGCCGGTGTGATGAAAGTTGAGAACAAGCACCTCGTCTATAACTCCGAAGGCAACGGCATTGTGCTGTCGCGTAACTGCGAATTGGTTATTGTCGATGCTCAGGGCCGCGAGAAGTCCCGCCACCATGTTCCGTATGGTACAAAGCTTCTGGCTGCCGAAGATGCCAAAGTTAAGAAGGGTCAGAAAGTTGCCGAATGGGATCCGTTTACGATTCCGGTTATTACCGAAAAAGCCGGTAAGGTTGCTTTGATTGACCTCATTAACAACGTATCGGTTAAAGAAAGCGTTGACGAAACGACCGGTGTTGTTTCCAAGACGGTTATTGACTGGCGGTCACAGTCTTCAAGCGCCGGTTTGAAACCGAGCATTATGCTGAAAGACGCCAAAGGCAAACCGGTTACTTATGATAACGGCAAAGAAATTCGTTACTATATGTCGGTTGATGCGATTTTGTCAGTCGAAGACGGTCAGGAAGTTCAGGTCGGTGACGTTATTGCGAGAATTCCGAGAGAAAGCTCCAAGACGAAAGATATTACCGGTGGTCTGCCGCGTGTGGCCGAGCTGTTTGAAGCCCGCCGCCCGAAAGATCAGGCTATTATCTCCGATATTGACGGTATGGTTGAATTCGGCAAGGACTATAAAGCCAAACAGCGCGTTACGGTCGTTCCGAAGAAAGGCGAACCGCTTGAATATTTGGTTCCGAAAGGACGCCACTTGGTTGTTCAAGACGGCGATATCGTTAAGAAGGGCGATATGCTGGTAGAAGGTACGCCGGCTCCGCATGACATTCTGCGTGTTCTCGGTGTTGAGAAACTGGCTGAATATCTGGTTAAGGAAGTTCAGGATGTTTACCGTCTGCAAGGCGTTAAGATTAACGACAAGCATATTGAGGTTATTGTTTCGCAGATGTTGCGCAAGGTTGAGATTACTCAGCCGGGCGATACCACTTTCCTCGTCGGAGAGCAGGTTGACCGTGACGTGTTTGAAGCCGAGAATGCCAAGGCTATTGCTGATGGCGGTAATCCGGCCGAGGCTGATCCGGTTCTGCTGGGTATTACAAAAGCTTCTTTGCAGACCAAGTCGTTTATCTCTGCCGCGTCCTTCCAGGAGACTACCCGTGTCTTGACCGAAGCTGCGGTTGAGGGCAAGGTTGACAATCTGAAAGGTTTGAAAGAAAACGTTATCGTCGGCCGTCTGATTCCGGCCGGTACCGGTACGGTTCTTAGAGCCCTGAAGAAAGTTGCCGTTCAGAATGACAAAGAGATTCTGGCGCTCAAAGAAGAAGCTGCCGCGGCTGCCAATATGGCATTGCCGACAGCCGAAGAGCAAAAGGATGCTCAATAGTTCTGAGCAGGCTTAGTTAAGAAAAATCCCCGATTGTGAAAACATCGGGGATTTTTTTTGCGGGGAGGGGAAGGCGGGGTGATGAAACAAGAAAAATGGCGGACAGACAGAGGGAAAAATGACAGGATGAAAGGATGGGAAAAGGCGGCAAGAAGAGAGCGTAGAGTGATAAAAATATGCGGAAAAAAGAAAACGGAAGAAAAAAAGCAGAAAGCAAGGAGGGGAACGAAGACAGCCGGGATGAAATAAATACGGAAAAGGAGAAAGGCCGGATTAGAGACTGAGGGAAATAAAGACGGGATGGAAAATAGGGAGAAAATGAGCGATTTTTGTGTTTGACAAAAGGTGTTGCAGCTTGTAAAGTCAAAGCAATTAACAGAATTATTAACTAAATTTTATTTATTATGGATTTGCAAATATTTTTAATGGTTGTTTGTATGGGCGGGCTTGTTTATTTGATTTTGTTACAAGTTCAAATTGCCCAGCTGAAGCAAGAGAACAAAAAGCTGGCAAATGAAGCTCGGGCTTATCTTGAAATGCACAATGAACTCAAGCGAAAAAGGCTGGCCGAAAAATCAGAAGCCGAGCATTTGCTTGAGGTATTTTTAGATTCAGCAGATGAAGATGCTGTTCGTTATTATCTTGGGACTTTGACGAACAGAGAAGCATGTGCCGAAAATCCGGAAGCCAGACGAGTGGCAGAGGAATTACAGAAGGAGCTTGTTCCCAAAGCATTGCGGAAGAGAGATGCGCGTCGTAAGACGGGGGAGGCATGGCATGAGATTGATATTGACAATGTTTAAAAAACAGGCTTATGGAAGTTGAAGTTTGGATTTTTATCGGCTTTTCGGTTATTATTGCTGTCACGGCTTTGGTTTTGCTTGTATATTATCAACGTCAGCTTGATGCAAAAGACAGGCTGCTTCAGGAACAGCAACATGAACTCGATAAAATGCGTTTGAAGTTGCAACGGTATAAGGCCGGTTTGAGGTCCAAAATATGAATATCGAACGTATTTGCTTTAAGAATTATCAACCTCCCGGAATTATCTCGGGAGTTTTTTTGTCAAAAAATATTTGGAAAATTTAAGGTAATGCTGATGATTGGATATTATAAACTCGTTTAAAAATTATATTTTTATATAATCTTTTGAAAAATGTAAAACGGTATCTTGAAAAGGTGCCGTTTTTTTTCTATATTAAAAGAAATAAATAAAAATGACGAAAAATATTGACGTAATTTGTCTATTGTGGTATAGTTTTTGTCAGTTTTAAGATTCTAGCCGAGGTTGTTATAATGAGCAGTAGTTGGTTTAGCAAACAAAATATTAGAAAAACAATTATGAAGACATTACAAGGGGCGGTGATACTGGCCGCACCGTATTTTATCCGGAGTTATTTTGAAAAAAGTGAACAACAGGACCGGCAACAGGTTAAAAAAGAAATCCGGACGGATCATAAAACTGCTCAGACAAAAGAAACCGGCAATACAAAAGTGTTAAATAAGGCGGATTGGGATTTTGGAACCAAAACTTTGTCCAAGATTTCAGAATTGGTTTCTGAGGTTAAGAGCGAGAAAAAATCCGGTAAGCAAACCATGGTTTTTTCTCGGCAAAAAACGACTGCTTCCCAGGCAAGATTAATGGATAAGATTGTGGCAAAGATCAGAACAAAGCCGAACAAAAAGGCCGATAACCGCCGTTATGAAACGCAAAAAATTTCTTTGTCGTCCACGCTTAACAAATATGCTTCTAAAAACGGTCAGAGATTGTGTCAGATTGAAAATAAAATCGTGGCAATGATTGCCCTTATGGAAAATTATGAAGCTTATCCTTATATGAGTGGCGGTGCGGCAACAATCGGCTACGGTTCCTGCTACAAACCGAACGGAATGCCCGTTACGATGCACGATGCTCCGATTGACAAGACAACGGCGCGTTTGTATACGCAGGCTCATTTGCGCAAAGACGTTTTTCCGGCAATTGAGAAATATGTGCATAAAGACTTGGATGATGGTCAGCTGATGGCTGTCAGCGCCTTTATCTATGCTGTCGGCAGCGCCAATTTTGCAGGCCTGGGGTATGATGATCATGGCAGAAAGCGCCAACCCAGCGAGTTTTTGAAAGCGGTTAACAGCGGTAAGAGCGATTTTGAATGCGCGCGTAAGCTGAGTGGCTGGAAAACTGCCGGCGGCGGCATTTTGCACGAAGGGCTGCTTAAGCGGCGCTGGCTGGAAATGGCCTTGTATTGTCATCGTCTGGAACCTCAGGAACTTTTGGATATGACGCCGGGCGGGCATTTTAATCTGGCCGTACGCGACTTATATAAACACGGCCGTGCCGACAAAGACGGTTATTATACGCCGATGATGGACGATGCCACAATGCGGCGCGTGATGCAAAAATGCAAGACAGGGCGCCGCCGGCTGAAAGATATTATTGACGAGAAAACTTTGCAGAATTTGAAATCCGAACAGGTTTGGGCCCTGACTGATTTTGCACAAAGATATGCGGCATTGAGAACTGCAGGTGCTTAAAAAATTTTTTCCGTCTCCTTGTTTTTGTTCCGAAAGGGATTATTTGCATTAGCAAAATTACAAACAGCGAGGTGGGAAAATGGATGAAGCTTTGCGGAACCTGACAATGATTTTATGGGCGTATTGCGCCATAAACAGTCCGGCATCGGCCGAGGCGAGAATGGTGACTATCAGCGAGGAAAATCCGCCGATTCGGGAGACTGTTGTATATGGCGCGGCCAAAACGCCTTCCGGAAAAGAAAATGTTTTTGAGATTGAACAGCCGGAGAATGCGCCTAACCCTTTAGGTAATCCGATTGTCGGAGAAGATGGTGCGCCGGCTGCCGGCGAATCGGCTCAGGAGATTCCGGCTCAGCCCTTGCCTGAAATGCAAAAACAGCCTAAAGTTCTTGCCCGAGACGCTGTCGGCGAGGCTATGGGCGCGGGGGAAATTCCGCTGCCAGAAAACGGCAAGATCGAAAATGAGCTGTATCAGCAGGGAAATGATATTATTGATGTTCAGGCCTTTCCGATTAAAGACGTTGATGAAGTAACAACGCCCAATACCCAGCCGGCCATTGTAACACAGTAAGCTAAATTTTTTCAAAATCCAAAAATACCGGTTTTCGGCCTTCGGCCAGAGCTTTGCGCTGGTATTTGGTTTCGACCCAGTCTCTGGGCGGGAGCCGCCAGTCATTACTGCATTTGGCTGTCCAGCGGAAGACTTTTTCTCCATTTTCATTTGTAAAGTTGCAGGTTTGGTGCAAAGCCCAGCCTTTGTAAATTTTATGGTCCGTTGCAACGCGGAGCATACCGCCTTTTTTCAAAATACGGCTGATTTCTTTTAAGTTGTCCGGATTGATAAAGCGGCGGAAAGCATGGCGCTTTTTGGGCCAAGGGTCAGGAAAAAGCACAAAGACTTTATCCAGAAAACCATCAGGAATACGGGAAAACAACAGGCGGACGTCGTCGTTGAAGATACGGATGTTGTCTTTGCGTCCGGACAGAAGCGTGATTTTTTCCGGCAGGTCGGAGCCTTCTTTGATGCCGGTCAGCAGTCCAAGCAGCGAGGCTATGCCATTTTTGAAGACTTCGGCGCCGATAAAACCGCAATCCGGATTGTTCAGTGCTTGTCCGGCGATATGCTCGCCGTTGCCAAATCCGATTTCCAAGCAGACTTTTTTTACCGGATGTCCGAACAGCGTGTCTTTGTTGAATTCGGTTTGGGGAGAGATGATTACCTGCGGCAGAAAAGAATCCAGTAATGTCGATTTGGCTTTGCGTAATTTACGTCCTTGGCGGCGGCCGTAAAACTTCGGCTGATTGTCGGTTAAAAGCATTTTTTTAATTTCTCGCTTAGATCTGTTTTTTCCCACGAAAAGCTTCCGTCTTCTCCCGGTTGCCGGCCAAAATGTCCGTAACTGGAAGTTGGGGTATAAATCGGACGGTTTAATCCGAGGTGGCGGATAATACCTTTCGGGCTCAAATCTACCATATCTTTCAGAATGTGCAAGATTTTTTGTTCATCAACTTTGGCAGTGTTATTGCAATCAATAAACAGGGAAAGCGGTTCTTTGACGCCAATGGCATAAGAGATTTGCAACAGGCATTCTTCTGCTAAGCCGGCAGCAACGATGTTTTTAGCCAGATAACGCAGCATATAGGCTGCCGAACGGTCTACCTTGGTGGCATCTTTTCCGGAAAAAGCTCCGCCGCCGTGCGGGGCATAACCGCCGTAAGTGTCAACAATGATTTTTCGTCCGGTCAGACCGGTATCTCCGTCCGGGCCTCCGATAACGAAACGTCCGGTCGGGTTTATCAAAATGTCTTTATCCTCAGGCATGAAGTCTGCGGGAATTGTCTGGCGCAGATTTTCTTTGACGATTTCATGTACTTGTTCTTGACTGAGGGCTTCTGTATGCTGTGTGGAGACAACCAGTTTGGCAATGCTGATCGGTTTGCCGTCAACATATCGCAGTGTGACTTGAGATTTGGCATCTGGCTCAAGGCCTGTGAGTTCACCGTTGTGGCGAGCAAGACTTAAGTTGTGCAGAATTTTGTGCGCCCAGAAAATGGCAAGCGGCATGTAGTTGCTGTCAAAGCCTTCTTCTTTTTTGGCATAGCCGAACATAATGCCTTGATCGCCGGCACCGTCATTATTTACGCCGAGTGCAATGTCGGAGGACTGGCTGTGCAAGTAGTTGTCGATGCGGACGGTCTGCCAGTTGAAGCCTTTTTGCGCATAGCCGATTTCTTTGATGGTTTGGCGGACGGATTCGACGATGTCTTCATACATAATAACGGCGTTGCTGCTGGTTTCGCCGGAAATAATAACGCGGTTTGTTGTGGCCAAGGTCTCAATAGCCGTGCGGGCTGACGGATCTTGGCTAATATATAAATCAACAATCGAATCGGAAATGCGATCGCAGACTTTATCCGGATGTCCTTCTGAAACTGATTCGCTGGTAAATAAATAGTCCTGCATAAATTTTTTCCTCCAAAGCTTTTTTATAAAAATAAAAAAAAGCCGGAATTTATCCAGCTTTTTTTGTTAGTTATGCTCGTTATATTATTCGCCGTCTTCGTCTTTGTTATAGGTGCTTTTTGACAAAGAGACGATGAGGTCATAAACATGTTTGGCCGCTTTGCGGTTGGGAATTTTGTAGTAAGCGCGAACCAGCTCGATTGTTTCCTGACGGTTCATCGGGTCGGCGTCAAAAGCGGCATCGTCTTCGGCCAGAGCCAAAGGCGTGCTGTCGGGAATGCTGAACATTCTCGGGCTTTGGTTGGCTACTTCTTTGTCCATATCTTCATAAAAGAAACCAACGGGAACTTCCAAAACTTTGCTGATGTCCCAAAGACGGCTTGCTCCGACTCGGTTCATTCCGCGTTCATATTTCTGAACCTGTTGAAAGGTCAGACCTAATAATGAAGCCATCTTTTCCTGACTTAAACCGAGAAGAGTACGACGCAGACGAATGCGATTGCCTACGTGTACGTCGATGGGGTTAGGTTGTCCGGTTGGAGTTCTCCCCCGACTTGATCTTTTAAAAGTTTCAGCAGTCATTTTTTTTCCTTTACGCTTTTTATTTATATATCTATTACTATAAATATGATTTTCCAAGCGTGTCGTCAACAAATTTTTTATATAATATATTATATTATTTTTTACTTATATATCTGTTATTGTTGAATTTGCTTCTTTTTCATATTTTTATCGTTTCTTTGAGAAATATAACAGGCAAGTATTATGTTGAAAAGATACAATGCTATGGGAATATTGTTACCATGTTTATTGTAAAAAGTAAAGACAGAAGCTTCAGCCGGAAGGCGGATATCCATAATATTTTGAATATTAAGCGGAATCGCGGCAATAACCTGTCCATAAGGCGAGATGGCGGCACTGATGCCGCTGTTGGCCGCGCGGATTATGGTAATGCCTTCTTCCACGGCACGCAGTCTCGCTGCCGTTAAATGTTGGTAAGGCCCCATGGAGTCTCCGTACCAGCCGTCATTGGTCAGGTTTATCATCCATTCGGGCTTTTTCTGCCTGTTTATAACCTGGTAGGGAAAGATGATTTCATAACAAATGCTTGCGCTCAATTCCGGAAAGTTTTTTATACTGAGGGTTTGCGGACCGCTGCCTGTGCCGAAATTGGCAATGGTATTGGCGACAGGCCGGATCCAATCCGGCAGGTATTGTTTCAGCGGTATGTATTCGCCGAAAGGCACTAAGTGCGTTTTATCGTAGTGGGCAATGATTTCTCCTTGTTTGTTGATAACAAACATTGAATTGAACGGCGTGTATCCGCCGTCTGGTTTGCCTTCGTATCTGACCAATCCGGTTATCAGATAACCGTCAGCGGGAATGGCGGCGGTTATGGCCTGCCGGTGTTCTTTGTCAACGTCCAGCGGAAAGGGAACGGCCGTTTCTCCCCAGACGACAAAGTCAATTTTATCCAATCCGGCTGTTCGGCTCAAGGCGATGTATTTTTGAAAATTGTATTCCAAGGCATTGCGATCCCACTTCATGGCTTGCGGGATGGCAGGCTGGACAAGGCGGACAGTTGTTTCTCCGGCAGTTTGCACGGCGGCGGAAAGGCGAAAAAAGCCGATTCCGAAAAGAAGCAGCAACAGCAAAGCAGGAATGCCGGCAGCCGGAAGCAGATTTCTTTTCTGCGGGTTGCTGAGGTATAATGCCGGAAAAGAAGATATGAGGATTGTGATGAGGGAAAGCCCGTAAGTTCCCCACAGAGAAGCCGTTTGTAGCATGGTATCGGAGAAAGCAAAAACCGAGCCGAGAAGATTCCACGGAAAACCGGTCAGGACAAAGCTGCGCAGCCATTCGCTGAAACCCCAGAAGCCGGCAAAGGCCAAAATCCGGGCAATGAGCGGTTTGAAGTAATAAGAAAGCCACAACGGCAGGGCGGTAAAAAGTCCGAAAAAGGCGCCGCCGGCCAGCAGGCAGAGCGGGTAGAGCCAGCCGAAAGCCGAGGCGTCCAACAACAAGGCATTGCCGATCCATGACAGGCCGAAAGCAAAATGGCCAAAGCCGAAAGCATAGCCGAGTTTCCATGCTTTCGGGGCGGTGTCCGCCGTTTTTTCCAGCAGGCAGAACAAGCCGGAAAAGCTCACGAAAAGAATGGGAAAAATATGAAAAGGCGGCAGGGCATAAACGCTGAGAATGCCGAGCATAAAAGCCGCAGTTTGGGGAAAGGACGAAAGCATGGCGGAAAGGCGGCGGAAAGGCATGGTTTTTCCTTTATGTTAATCCAGATAAGGATTTTTGATGTTTAGTTTTTCCAAAATTTTAACTTCACAGCTTTCCATATATTCGGCTTCTTCGTCTTCAATATGGTCAAAGCCGAGCAAATGCAGCAGACCGTGAGTCAGAAGGTGGCAGTAGTGGTCGGAAAGCGGAATTTGTTTCAGGTCGGCTTCGCGTTCCAAGGTTTCCAGAGCAATGATGATGTCGCCGAGTTCGATTTCTTCGTACAGTTCACAGTCTTCGGCAAAGGCCTCATCATCAATATTGGCAAAAGACAGGACGTTGGTCGGTTTGTCCATGCCGCGAAATTCTTTGTTGAGTTTTTGGACATTGGCGTCATTGCTCAGGCATAAGTTAACTTCCATCGGTTTTTTGCCGTCCCAGAAATCAATTTCTCCGAGGGAAGATATATAATCAAAAACCGTGGCCATGACCTGATCGGAAAGGCTGCCGAAATCCGGCAATGCCTGATTCCAGCGGCCTTCTTCAACTGAAATTAAAAGACAGGTATTACTCATCGCCGTAAGTCTTTTTGCTTCTTTCTTCATAGGCCTTGACAATTTTTGCCACCAGACCGTGGCGGACAACGTCAGCGGCGCTGAAGCGGACTGAACTGATGTTGTCAATGCCTTTTAAGGTTTCAAGCGAATCGCGCAGGCCGGAGATTGTGCCTTTGGGCAGGTCAACCTGACTTAAGTCGCCGTTGACGACCATGCGGGAGTTTTCGCCCAAGCGGGTCAAAAACATTTTCATCTGCATCGGCGTGGTGTTTTGAGCCTCGTCAAGGATAATGAATGAGTTTGACAATGTACGACCGCGCATGAATGCCAGCGGGGCAATTTCTATTTCTCCGATAGCCAACTTTTTATCAACTTGCTCAGCCGGCAGCATTTCATATAAGGCATCATACAGCGGACGCAGATACGGGTCGACTTTTTCTTTTAAGTCACCGGGCAGAAAACCGAGGTTTTCTCCGGCTTCCACGGCCGGGCGCGACAAAATGATCTTGTCGATTTTGCCTTCCAGCATCATGGAAACAGCCAATGCGACCGCCAGATAAGTTTTACCGGTACCGGCCGGCCCCAGGCCAAAGACAAGCTCGTTTTTCATCATTTCCTGAATGTAAGCCGCCTGAGTGGCAGAACGCGGATAGATATGACGTTTTTTGGTTTTTAAAACGATGTTTTCCATATTTTCTTCGGCAATTTTTTCAGCGCCGGCGCCGGAAATCCGAACGGCAGCCTTGACTTCTTCTTCATTAATATCAATATTTTTGCCGACTTTGTGATACAGAATGTCGATGGCAGTCTGTGCCTGAACGGCGGCTTCTTTGTCGCCGGTGATTTTGATCTGGTTGCCGAAAGAGGATATTTCCACATTCAGCAGTTTTTCAAGCAGGCGCAGGTGCGAATCCTGCGGGCCGACGACTTGCTGCACCAAAAGATTGTTATAAAGTTCCAAATTGATTTCTGCCATGATCTTCACCCTTCCACTACCCCGATCAGGGAGTTTGTTGCTGCTTCGGTTATTTTTATATTTACGATTTTGTTTAAAAAGTTTTTATCCAGTTCGGCATGCAGGTTTTGCATATACGGCGTGCGTCCGAACAGTTGGCTGCGGCCGCGGCCTTTGCTTTCAAAAAGAACAGGCATGACTTTGCCGATGCTGCTTTTGTTGAATTTCAGCTGATAAGAAAATAATAAATCCTGCAATATGTCCAGCCGCTCTTTTTTGACTTTTTCTTCGACCTGATTTTTGAGCAGGGCGGCCGGCGTTCCGGCACGGCGGGAATATTTGAACGAAAAGGCCTGAATATACTTGACGCGGTTGACAACGTCGAGCGTGGCCCGAAAGTCTTCATCGGTTTCTCCGGGGAAGCCGACAATAAAGTCAGAAGACATGCCGATTGCCGGATTGGCTTTGTGCAGTTTTTCAACGACACGCAGATAATCGGCCGAGGTGTGGCGGCGGTTCATGGCTTTTAAAATCCGGTCGGATCCGGACTGAACCGGAAGATGAAGATAAGGCATCAACTTGTCTAAGTCATGGTGGCATTCTATCAGGTCATCAGTCATGTCGGCCGGATAAGAAGTGGTGTACCGCAGGCGCTGCAGGCCGTCTATCCGTGCAAGTTCGCGCAACAGGTATGACAGCGGCCGTTCTTTGCCGGCGGTGTCCTCGCCGTGGTAAGAATTTACGTTTTGGCCGAGGAGGTTGATTTCAAGCGCGCCGTTTTGAACCAGCTGTCTGGCTTCGGCGACGACCTCTTTGACCGGACGGGAGTATTCGGCGCCGCGGGTATAAGGGACAACGCAGTAGGTGCAGAAGTTGTTGCAGCCTTCCTGGACAGCCAGAAAAGCACAGGAAGAACGGTTGTCGTTTTGCGGAAGATAATCAAATTTGGATTCAGCCGGAAAATCGGTGTCAATGACGGGAGCGCCTTTTTGACGTCCGATTTTGGCAAGGATTTCCGGAATGCGGTGATAGGTGAGCGGGCCGGTGGCAAAGTCTACAAAGGGAGCGCGTTTGGCAATTTGTTCGTCTTCAGCCTGCACGACGCAGCCGACAACGCCGATAACGGTATCGAGCCCCTGCTGACGGCGTTCTTCTTTGATGAGATTAATGCGGCCAAGATCGGAAAAGACTTTTTCCGCGGCTTTTTCCCTGATATGGCAGGTGTTGAAAATAATCAAATCGGCATCTTTGGGAGCGGCTGCTTCCCGATATCCCAGATTTTGCAGAATGCCGGCAATGCGTTCCGAATCGTATACATTCATCTGGCAGCCGAAAGTTTTAATAAAATAGTGTTTCACGCTTTTCTCGCCCTTATTTTCCTATCCTTATATTTTAAGCCAAAAGGTCAGGGATTTCAACCGAATTTTGCGTTATCTGCAGCGGATTTTCTTTTCCGTTGCGGAAGGCCGTGCTTTTTTGTTGCAAAAAACGGCAGTTTTGGTAAGATAAAACGAAAGTTAATCAGGAGGCTTGTTATGGCTAGTTTAAAATTGGAGCAGGATATGGAATATCTTACCAGACTTAATGAAGATCAGCGAATCGCTTTTATGAAGGCTTTGGCCAGACTGGCCAATGCGGACGGAAAACTTGACGATGACGAGAAAGCTTTTATCCGCGATGTTGCCAAGATATACGGCGTGTCCGAAAGCAGGCTTGAAGAAATTCTTCATCAGGGGTCGGACGATGAAATTGTTGAAGCCGTTAAAATTATTGACAACCGTAAGGCCGCTTTGGAGTTGGTTAAGGAAATGTGTATTCTGGCGCATGCCGACGATGTCCTTTCGGACAGTGAAACGCTGCTTATCGGCAGGGTCGGACAGGCCATGGGTGTGGAACTGGAAAAAATCGAGCAGATCAGCCGGTGGGTGATTGACCGTATGATCTGGCTGGAAGAAGGGCGGATTATTTTTGAAGAAGTGTAGAACGGAGGGGCAGCATGAGTGCGGCAGACCAGATTAATGAATTGCGCGGCCTGCGCAATGCCGGCGGCGGCATTGTCAGAAACAACAATGAGCTGATTCAAAGAGGTTTGGAACATGCTTATCCCCGAATCAGCAAGGACGAAAGGGAAGTTCTGGCTTCTCAGCTGGAGGTTAAATCTGACGGCAAGGTTAAAATCGGCGACAGGGAAATTACGGTCGGCGAACTTGATTTTATTGTAGCGAATTCGATTCAGACCATTACATCCGAGACTGATCCGAAAAATGAGTATTTTACCTGGATTGAAGACGGGATAGACATTATCAAAGATATGTCGACCGACGGAGTGACCAAAGAAGAACTGGAAAGAAGAAACGAGTTTTTAACAGATTTGGATCAGCGGGAAACCGAGGTCAAAATGTGTATTTCTTTGTATCAGCGGGCGGCCATGGGGACAGGACATTTGGCTGATACAGCCAAAGAAAAAATTGCTTTTTTGCAGAAAAAATGGGCCAAGCTGATGGAAATCCGCAGCGCCGTCAAACTGTCGACGCAGAATTATGCCGATGAGAAGAAATCGGACCGGATTGCCAACGACCGGACAAAGCTTTATTTGCTGGCGCTTTATTTTATGCGGCAGGGGCGTGAAATTCCGCACCGGCTGAAGACAAAACTTGAAATTAATTACGGTATTACATTTGAAGACGGTCTGGCCGAGCAGATGATTAGCAGAGTTAATCGCGAACCGTTAACGAAAAAGCAAACAATTGATCGTATAAATGCACTTAGAGGCAGGCTGCCGGAGGGTGAACGTCCGGTTTTGTCCGTGCATAAACAAAACTTTAATTCGGCTCAGTTTGAAAGATTGAGCAGGCAGTATATGAACAGTTATAACTAGGAGATAAAAATTATGGGTGCTTTATTTGAGCCGTTTTTATATATTATCGGACTGCTTTTGAATATTTATTTCAAAATCGTGGTTGTGGAAGTTGTCTTGCATTGGTTGATTCATTTCAAAATTTTGGACGTTACCAACAAATATGCCAAAAAGACGATGGAGATTTTGGAAAACGTTACGCATCCGGTTTATGAAAAAATCCGCAGCAAATTGCCTCCCGTTTCCGGATTTGATTATTCTCCGTTTGTTTTGCTGCTGGTTTTGCTGTTTCTGGAACGTATGGTTTACAGATTGAGCGACATCGTTTTGTAACCGTTGTTTCCAAAACAAAGGGCGGGTCTTTTTAGATGGCAGATATCACGGAAAAGACACCTCAGGGTTTGATGTTAAGAGTTAGGATTGCTCCTAACTCTTCTTCTTGCTCCATAAACGGGGTTTATACGGATGCTGACGGTGTCGCGTATCTGAAGGTTTCGGTTAATGCCGTGCCGGAAAAGGGAAAAGCCAACAAAGAGCTGATTGCCTTTCTGGCAAAATTTTTAAGGCTGGCAAAATCCCGGCTGAAAATTGTCAGCGGCGAGACGGACAGGTGTAAAAAAATCTGTATTGAGGCCGGTGATGACGAGGTTATGCAAATTGCCGCAAAATTAAAAGAGGAAGTATTATGACAAACAGCTGCAATATCATTGACGGAAAAAAAATCGCACAGGACGTTCTGTCGTCTTTGAAAAGGCAGATTTCCGATATGGCAGCGAAACCGGTTTTGGCAGTTATGTCCGTCGGTGATGACGAGGCCAGCCGTATTTATGTGCGCAACAAAGAAAAGGCTGCGGCCGACATCGGCATGGAATGCAGATTGCTGCATTTCGGCAATACCGTTACCGAAAAGGAGCTGTTGGAGGTTATCGGGGCTTTGAATGAGGATGAAAACGTGAACGGGATAATCATCCAGCAGCCGCTGCCGTGTCATTTGAATACGGCTTGTCTGGTGGAAGCCGTCAGAGCCTGTAAGGATGTGGACGGTTTCGGACCGGTGAATCTGGGGCTTTTGCAAGTGAACAGTCCCGAGGCCGTTATCGCGGCAACGCCGAAAGGTGTTCTTCGCCTGATAAAAAGCACTCAAGTTAAACTTGCCGGTAAGCATGCTGTTATTATCGGACGTTCCAATATTGTCGGAAAGCCTCTGGCCAGCCTGCTTTTGAATCAGGACTGTACAATTACGGTCGCACATTCCAAAACTGTCGGTTTGCCGGCGCTCGTCCGGCAGGCGGATATTATCGTGGCGGCCTGCGGTTGTGCAAAGCTGGTTAAAAGCGACTGGGTTAAAGACGGCGCCGTATTGGTTGATGTCGGGATAAACCGCGGTTCGGACGGCAGGCTTTGCGGCGATATTGATTTTGAGGCGCTGGCCGGCCGTAATGTCCGGATTACGCCCGTCCCGGGAGGCGTAGGGCCGATGACGGTGGCGATGCTTTTGGAAAATACATGGCAGGCTTATAAAAAGCAAAAAAACATTTTGTAATCTTTTAAAATCATTTCCAGTTCTTATATATTTTCTATTCAATTGTTTAGTGCAAAGGAAGAGAAATGACTAAGAAATTGGGACGGGTTTTTATGCTTGACGATGATCTGATTGTTCTTAACTTATATCGGGAAATGTTGGAAAAAAACGGTTATGAGGTTTTTGCCACGGCGAATGCTTATCAGTTTTTGCTTTATGCCAGAGAGCTGATGCCTGATCTTGTTATTCTGGATATTAACATGCCCGAAATTACCGGCTGGGAGGTTATGAGCCGGCTGGCGGCGGAAGAGCAGACATCCGAAATTCCGGTCGTCGTGATGAGTGTGCTGGCAGACAAGGCACTGGCTGTGCAGAAAGGAGCTGCGCATTATCTTAACAAACCCGTAAAACCGGAAGATTTGTTGGAGATTTTGGAAGCGTATTGTGTCGGAAACAAAAAGCATGATGTTTTGCTGCTGGAGGATTTTGAACCGATGAAAAAAACGCTCCGGCAAAGAATGGAAGAACGAAAATGGTCTTGTTTTGAGGTTAATGATCTTAAGGCAGCCAAACGTTATCTGCAGAAAAATAATCCGAAAATCGTGGTAGTCAACCTGCCGCATAACCGGTTGGGGAAGGTTATGAACGAGCTTAAACATCCGCTTGTCCGTTATTTGGAGAGTTATGAACAGGTTGATGATTTAGAGGAGTTGCTAAAATAATTATTTGTCTTTATACTGGGGGTGTTTGCGGCGGTAAGCGTGATTAATATTCTGCCGTCCGAGTGTCGGTTAAGGTTTTCAGGTAAAGACGGAGTTTTTATGGTTTTAAGAAGTATGTTGAATTTGTGGCACAAAATGACGGGTGCCTGTTATGATTATATGATTAATCTGGCTTCCAGCGAAAAGGCAATGTATTTTTTGTTTGCCGTGGCCTTTATTGAAAGTTCGTTTTTTCCGATCCCGCCTGACATTATGCTGATTCCGATGGTTCTGGCGACACCTTCCAAAGCTTGGAGAATTGCCGGCATAGCAACCGTTGCCAGTGTCTTAGGCGGGTATTTCGGATATCTTATCGGCGTTTATTTCTTTGATCTGATTGCCAAACCGGTTTTGAGTTTTTACGGGTATCTCAATCAGTTTGAGCAGTTTAAGAATTATTATCACGAGTGGGGCGCATGGATTGTGTTCGGTGCCGGAATTACGCCTTTCCCTTATAAGGTTATTACCATTGCCAGCGGTGTGGTTCATCTGGATATCTGGGTCTTTGGTCTGGCTTCGGTCGTGGCTCGGGGAATGCGTTTTTATCTGGTGGCATGGCTCTTGAAAAAATACGGTGCACCGATGAAGATTTTTATTGAAAAAAATCTCGGATTGTTGTCGGTGCTGTTTTTGCTGCTGCTTGTCGGCGGGTTTGCCGCAATTAAGTTTATGTAATAAAAAATCCGTGTTTGAAGCTTTTTTTCAAAAGAAGGATAATAAAAAACCGAAGAGAGCGTTTTGAGCAATCTTCGGTTTTTTTTAATCTTTATGACGAAAGGTAATTCGTCCTTTGGTGAGATCATACGGAGTCATTTCAATATCGACCTTGTCCCCGACCATAACGCGGATGCGGAATTTTCTCATTTTTCCGGCAGTGTGTGCCAAAATTTCAACGCCGTTTTCCAATCTTACGCGGAACATGGCGTTGGGCAGTTTTTCAATGACCTCTCCGGTTAATTCAAGAAGTTCTTCCTTACTCATTAATATTTCCTTTGTTATTGTATTTTGTTATTGTATAACGCCTAAATTTTATTTATGCAATTGATTTCTTTCGCCTATTCGTTTTTTTTATATTTAGGCGTACGGGATTCGGCGTATTGCGGAAACTCGATTGTAAAGGTTGTTCCTTTGCCTTCCTTACTTTGGACGCTGATGTTGCCGCTGAATTTTTCTACAATGGATTTTACGATGGCAAGTCCCAGACCGGTGCCGCTTTGGCTGCCCTTTTGCCCTTCGGAATAGAAAGGTTCAAAAATGTGCGGAAGGTTTTTGGCCGAAATTCCCCGTCCGGTGTCTTTTACTTTGATTGTGGTTATGTCGGCGGCCGTACGAAGCGAGACTTCGATTTTTCCTTCGCTGCCGGTTGCTTTGATGGCATTTTGCAGCAGGTTCAAAATCAGCATTTTGAAGTCGGAGTCATTGCCGAGGATACAAACTTTTTTGCCTGAGGATTTAAGGAGGAGCTCAATTCCTTTACGTTTGGCCTCATAATCCAGCAGGGCAATGATTTCCTGGCTTGAGGTGATGCAGTCAACGGGGCCGTTGCTGTCATGAATGTTTTGGGAAAGTTTTAAAAGCCGTTCGGGAATGTCCAGACAAACCGTTATTTGTTCCAGAATCATCTGCAGATATTTTTTGGCTTCGTCAGTGTCGGGAATGTTTTGATAATATTTGTTGATAATGTTTTCCATAATCATGCGGACGGAGCCAAGGCTGTTTTTCATCTCGTGGGCGACGGAGGTTGATAAAAAGCCAAGAGAAGACAGCTTTTGCTGGTGAGAGAATTTTATGTCGTCACTCAGGTCGCGAATGGATTCAACAATATAAAATTCCTGACGATTGTCCTCATCAATCACCAGCGGGGCGGCATTGATTGACAGATGGCGGTGCGGAAAGGCCTGAAACTGCTGAATTACTTTAATTTGCTTTTGCCGGTTTTTTCTGATTTCCTTTAACGGGCAGGTAAAACTGCTGTCCGGACAAGGGTGATCCAGGTTTTGGCAGGAGGCGTAACATTTTAAGCCGACGCCATGTGGCGTGTCGATTTGCTTGTAATAGGCATCATTGGCGAGAATGATGTCATAATTTTCATTGATGACCCGAATGCCGTCAGGAATGCTGTTAATCAGTGCCTGCTGGAATTTTTCTTTTTGCCGGATTTCGTTAAAACTGTTGTTCAGATTTTCAAGCATCTGGTTAAAGGCCTGACCGAGTTTGTCAATCTCGTCTTCAAACAGGTAATTTGTATTCAGGCTGACCCGCTGCGAAAGGTCGCCGGATGCGGCCAAGTCGCTGATATGGGAGAGCTTGTCAATGGGTTCTAGTATCCATTTTCGCAGCAGAATTCCCAAAATGATGATTAGCAAAATAATCAGAAACGTGCTGATAAGCGTTACTTTTACGGCGCGGGCAAAAGAATTGTAGCGGCTGTTGTAGTTGCGGATGATTTCTTCAACGCGTTTGTGTTCGGTGGTGATTTCGTTTAGCGAGCGCGGGTCCTCATTGTAGCGGAGAATCTCGGCGACATTGGTGGAAACCTGTGAAATTTCATTGTTTTTCAAAAGTGTATTCAGTTCCTGCCGCAGGATGACGTTTTCATAATTTAATTCTGAAAACTGTTTGGTATTTAACAGGTTGATTTGCCCTTCTTCCTGAAATTTCTGACCGTAGACGATGTAAAACGAATAAACGAAGATTGTACAGGTCAGGATGAAGAAAATGGCAATCGTATATAGTATTTTTCTGTTCAGGCTGATAAACATGGGCGCTCGCAAAAATAAATTAAATTTTTAATAAAATAGAAACTTATTGCCAGTATACAGGGGGAATGGTTAAAGAAGAGGAAACATTATGAAAAAAGAGACAGAACTGAGTCCTGAAGAATTGGCAATATGGTATGAAGATTGGAATGATGAAAATCTGGCTTTTATCAAGTATGATAATTATGAGGGAGACAAGATGTGGGTTATTTACGGCGCGGACGGTTCCCGAATTGCTGCGACGGATAACCGGGATTTTGCTTTTTTGGTTGCCCGGCAGCGTGATTTGGAGCCTTGCAGCGTGCATTAGAGAAGATGTTTGTCCGGTTTTAAAATGAGAAAAAACCCCGTATGAACGGGGTTTTTGTCTATGCGCATTTTAGTCCTGATTATTTAACAAAGCATAAATTTCTTCGCATTTGGAAATCTGACGGATTTTGTTGCAGGTTGCTTCGTCTTTCAAAATGCGGGAGGCTTTGGCCAAAGCGGTCAGGTGATCCGCACCGCTGCCTTCCGGTGAAATCAGCATAAAAATCAGATCCACGGGCTTGCCGTCCACAGCATCAAAATCAACCGGCGTATTGAGTTTTGCAAAAATGCCGCAAACTTTTCCGGCTTCGGCAATACGGGCATGCGGCAGGGCGGTTGCTCCGCCAAAACCGGTGGAACCCAGATTTTCGCGTTCCAGAAGGCTGTCAAAGATTGTTCGTTCCGAAATTTGTGTTATTTCGGAAGCTTTTTGAGCGAGTTCCTGAAGAAGCTGACGTTTATTTTGGGCCTTTATACCCACAACAATACAGTTTTCATTCATGATTTCTGAAATTTTCATAAATTATATGCCTTATGTAATTTCAACTTAATTTTCGGCTTTCGGCTCTACCCAGCCGATATTGCCGTCTTTGCGGCGATATACCATGCTGATGTGGCCGTTGGCGCTGTTTCTGAACATCAGAGCACATTCTTCGTTCAAATCCATGAACATGACAGCTTCAGAAACCGTGCAGACCGGAATGTTGGCCTCTACTTCGGCAATTGTCAGCGGAGCATCGTCGATATCAATTTCTTCCTGAGTTTCATCAATGCGGAAAACGGCTTCGTTTGCAATTTCAGCCAGGCCGGTTTTGCCTTTGTGGTCGTTCAGTTTGGTTTTGTGACGACGCAGGCGGGTTGCAATATGAGCATTGGCATTATCAAAAGCAGAATAGGGATCGCCGGCGGTGCCGCTGCCTTTTAAGACAATGTTTTTGGCAGGATGAACGGTAACTTCAGCGCAAAAATCATCACGTTCTTTGGAGAAATAAACGTTGCAGCTGATCGGAGCGCTGAAATATTTGTTTACAGAGTTTGAAATATTCTCTTCAACATGTGAACGCAGTCTGTCGCCAATGTCTACTTGTTTGCCTGTCAATGTAATTTTCATAATTTTTCCTTGCAAATTGATTATTAACCATGTTTATAAGCATTAATATACTTCAGTTTGATGCTTATTACAATCAGAAAATCAGATAATAACATATTTCGGGAAAAGTCAATATAAAACTTTTCCGCCTTTTGCTTGTGCTTTGTTATGGCGTTGTTTTTTGTTTTTTGCGGACGGCCGAGGAGGCCAGGCCGAGCTGATCGCGGTATTTGGCGACGGTGCGGCGGGCGATTTTTATGCCTTCCTGTCCCAAGAGATCGACAATTTTATCATCTGATAAGATATTGTCCGGTTTTTCTTCGTCGATCATTTTTTTGATTTTATGTTTGATTGTCAGCGTGGAGGTGGCGTCATCGCCGGTATAACTGCCGGCAGCGTTGGTGAAGAAATATTTGAGTTCGAAGATGCCGAGCGGCGTGTGCATATATTTGTTGGAGGTGACGCGGCTGACGGTGCTTTCATGCATCTCAACCTGTTCCGCAATGTTTTTAAGCTGCATGGGGCGCAGAAAATCAATGCCTTTTTCAAAGAATTCATATTGGTTCCGGACAATTTCTTCCGTGACCTTCAGAATGGTTTCGGCTCTTTGGCGCAGCGCCCTTACCAAAAAGCCGGCATTGCCGAGCTGCTGCTTGAGGTACCGGCGTTCGGTTTTGCCGCCTTTGTCTTTGACTTCCGAATAGTATTGGCGGTTGACCAGTATGCGCGGCAGCGACATATTGTTGAGTTCTATCCGGTAACTGCCGTCTTTTTTGCGGCGAACGAAAACATCCGGAATGATATAGCTTGTGAGATCATGGTGGTATTCGGCGGCCGGTTTGGGATTGAGGGATTTGATATCATCTATGACGGACGCAAGATCCTCGTCATCAATCCGGCAGATTTTTTTCAGCTCGGCAAACTTTTTGTCTCCCAGCAGTTCAAGGTTGTTCAGAACTTTTTCGGCAACGGGATCCAGGCGCCCTTTGTCCCGAAGCTGAATTTTCAGACATTCGGACAGGGAACGGGCGAATATGCCCGATGGTTCGAATTCCTGCATTTTGTTTAAAATATTTTCGGCAGTGTTTTTCTCAATTTTCAGCCGTTTGGCAATCGCGGACAAGTCTCCGCGAAAATATCCGGCATCGTCAAGATGTTCGACCAGATTTAAGGCAATGCTTCGTTCCTTGGCAGAAATGAAACTTTGAGAAATCTGTTCGTCCAGCAAGCGGTAAAGGGATTTTTCATCGGCGAGCTTTTGTTCAAAAAAATCATAATCGTCATCGTCGCGTTTGTTTTTTGCGGCGGCATAATCCTGCCAGTCGTACCGGTTTTCGGCATCGTCGTACCCTTCACGGTCACTGCCGAAATCATCGCATTCGTTATCGCAGGGTATGTCGTTCGGCGTTTCTTCCGCCGTATCGGGAATTGAGTCTGCGGCGTAGTCATCAATGGTCGGGATTGCGGTTTCCGGCAGCAGGGGACTGTTTTCATCTTCCCGTTCCAGCAGCGGATTCTGCTCGAGTTCTTTTTCTATCAAGGCGTTTAATTCGAGGTTTGAAACCTGCAGGAGATTGATGGCTTGCCGCAGTTCCGGCGTCATTACCAGAGACTGTGTCTGCTTCAGGTCTAAATGCGGGGTGACGGCCATCAGTCAATTCCTCTTACATGGAGAAATTATCGCCCAGATAAACTTTTCTGACCTCTTTGTTGGCAATAATTTCTTCCGGTGTGCCTTCCATTAAAACGGTGCCTCCGTGTAAGATATAGGCCCGATCCGTAATATCAAGGGTTTCTCTGACATTGTGGTCGGTAATCAGCACGCCCAGACCGCGGTGTTTGAGTTGGGAAACCAGATTGCGAATCTCACCGACGGCAATCGGGTCAATACCGGCCAAAGGTTCGTCAAGCAAAATAAAATTCGGCTGGCTGGCCAAGGCTCTGGCGATTTCCAACCGTCTCCGCTCGCCGCCGGACAAGGCAATGGCCGGCGATTTGCGCAGATGGGAGATGGAAAATTCCGATAAAAGTTCTTCCAACATGTTTTCACGCTGGCTTTCGTCGTCAATCACAAGTTCCAAAATAGCTTTGATGTTATCTTCAACCGTTAACGAGCGAAAAATGGAAGCTTCCTGCGGCAGGTAGCCGATACCCATGCGGGCGCGGCGGTACATCGGCAGGTTGGTAATGTCTTTGCCGTCAATATGGACGTCGCCGTAGTCCGGCGTAATCAGGCCGGTAACACAATAAAAGCAAGTGGTTTTGCCGGCGCCGTTCGGGCCGAGCAGGCCTACGGCCTCGCCGCGGCGGACGTTGAGTGAAACATTACGCAAAACCGGCCGGTTTTTATATTTTTTTCCGATGTTGAAGATTTCCAGTTTGGAATCGCCGTAGTTATTGGACATCTTTATTTTCCTCCGCAGTCGGTGCCGTTTCTTTGTTTTTGGCTTTTTCAATAAACACGCCGGTCACTCGTTTTTTCGTTCCCGGAGCAACCAGCATTTTGCTGATGCCGGTATTCAGGTTGGTTTCGGCCAAATCGCCGTGCAGTTTGTTGCCTTTTTGGTCAATGGTAATATTGTCGTAGAGTTTGACCAGCCCCTGTTTGGGCAGATAGGTTCCGCGGTCGGCCCAAACCGTGCCGTCTTTGGTCAAGATTTTGACGTTGCCGAAAACTTTTACCTGTTTCATGGTTGTCTTTCCGGCTTTGTCTTTTTCAAAATGGGCAATCATGCTGTCCGCATAGATTTTGCTTTCGCCGTTTGTGGCGTAAACATTGCCTTCGGCAACGGCTTTTTGCTGTGACGGGTAGTAGGTAATATGGTCTTCGGCCGTAATGGTATCCGTCGGGGTTTTGACTTTGGCCGGAGTGCCGTGCAAAACGGCCTTGTCGGCAATCAGGTCATAGTCCATCGTATGGCCGTAGGCTGAAGATTCCCCTGATTTCATAATGACATTGTCGCGGGCATGGACTCTGGATATTTGCTGTTTGCCGGTAGAGGGAAGCTTTTGATACCAGGCAGAGAGTTCGCCGGCTTTTATGCTCATATCTTTTTTGCTGGCAACGGCGTTGCCGACGGCAACCATTTTTTGTTCTTTGGAATGCCATTCGACTTTGTTGTCGGCGTGAATGTTAATATCTTCCGCAGCGGCGGCAGAGCTTAGGAAAAGGCCGAAAACGGCGGTGATAAGAGATAATTTGCGCATATTATTTGTTCCCTGCGTTAAAGCTTTCTTCTCTGATTTTAATATCGGCCGGGCCGATAAATACCAACACTCCGGTCCGGTTGTATAAGTCAAATCCGGCGGCTTTAATGTCCCCGAAAATACCCTGGCCGTCAACAGGAGTGCGTCCGCTGCCGGTTGAAGTCGTGAAATTAAAGTCAGCTTCAAAAGTATTGACGCTCATGCCTTCGCTATAAAACATTTCTACCTGATCGGTCAGTTTCAGGATGTTGTCAGTCTGGTTGAAAAAACCGGTCGGAGCTTTGATGTTGACCCAGGTGTCATCGCTGCCGGGTATAATGCCCTCGGGGGCGTTGAGCCTTATCAATTTTGAACCGGGGGAAGTTTCATCAATGTTGACGGCCGTAAGGTTGGTGACCCGGTTGTTTTTGTCAGTGATATAAAAAGCGGCTTTTTCCATATGAAGTTTTTCGAGCTCGCCGCTTTTGGGGCGGGTGATGTCAAGTTTTATGTCATAAGCCTGTTGCCGGAGATTGGGAAAAATGAGCAAGAGACCGATGAGCAATGCCGCAGCGCCGGGCAGCAGCAGTTTGGCAAGACGGATCATTCTGGAATGGCGGCTTACGGCATCTTTTTTTTGCGGTGAAGATGCCGGTTTCTGATAAAAATATTTATCCAGTTTTTGAGTATCGGACAACTCAGGCCACTCCGATGCGCAGGCAGTCATGCATGTGCAGAATGCCGACCGGTTTTCGGTCTTTTAAAACAAAGAGCTGGGTGATCTGCTTTTCGTTCATGGTTTTTAACGCTTCGGCCACAAGCATATCGCCTTCAATCGTTTTGGGATTGCGGGTCATGATTTCGGAAGCTTTTTTGTTAAAGATGTCGGCGCTCATGCAGCGGCGCAGGTCGCCATCGGTAATAATGCCTTCCAAGCAGCCGTCTTTATCGACAATTCCGACACAGCCCAGCATTTTTGACGTCATGGTCAGCAGCGCTTCCTGCATGGAAGCTGTATCGGAAACCAACGGGATTTCTTCGTCTTTATGCATCAGGTCAAAAACCTTTTGCAAAAAGGCGCCGAGTTTGCCTCCGGGGTGTCTCTGACGGAAATCCGTTTTGGTAAAGCCCTTGCGTTCCAGCAGAGCAATAGCCAGAATGTCTCCCAAAACCAATGTTGCGGTCGTGGATGATGTCGGCGCCAGTCCGAGCGGGCAGGCTTCGCCGTTATCCGGCAGTTTGAGGATAATATCGCCGGCTTTTCCCAATGCGCTCTGCGGGTTTTTGGTAATGGCGATTAACGGAATGCCGTAACGTTTGCAATAAAGGATAATGTCAGAGAGTTCTTTGGTCTCGCCGGAATTGGAGATGGCGATGACAATGTCTTCGTCAGTCAGCATTCCCAAGTCGCCGTGACTGGCTTCGCCGGGGTGTACAAAGAAAGACGGCGTGCCCGTGGAGGCCAGCGTTGCCGCAATCTTGCTGCCGATATGACCCGATTTCCCCATACCGGTAATGATGACGCGGCCTTTGGTGTTTTGCATCAGGTCAAGAGCCCGGGAAAGGCTGTCGCTGATTTCGTTTTCCATGATTTTTAAGGCGTCGATTTCTTTTTCAATGGTTCTTTTTGCAGACTGCAAGTCTTCTTCGCGTGTCATCATTTTGTAGTCCTCTGTCAAATTTGTTCTGACAGCGAGGGTATTATTTTATATTGCGAATTGCAAGAGATTTTTACTTGTTATGCAAAAATCAGACCAAAAAATCAAATTTATGGACTTAATTTGACTCAAAGATCCGACGTTTTTTTTAGCGGCCGAGGACAGATTCCCGAATCCGTGCAACAAGTTTGCGACTCGGGAAAATAAAGTCTTAAGCAAAGGTAAAAATATTTTAGACTCAAATGTGAAAAAAATTGTAAAAACGGGGTTGACTTTCGGGGAAACTGATTCTAGTATGCCGAGACTCATTTGAGAATGACGGGTGGCATGTGCCCGGAATCTTTCAAAAATGAGGAGTTTAATTTATTTAATTTAAGGAAATTAGTGATGCCTACAATTAATCAGTTAATTCGTAAATCACGAACACCCAAAGTGAAAAGAAACAAAGTTCCGGCTTTGAAAGCTTGCCCTCAGAAACGCGGTGTTTGTACAAGGGTTTATACAACAACCCCTAAGAAACCGAACTCTGCGTTGCGTAAAGTGGCACGTATCCGCTTGACAAACGGCTTTGAAGTAATCAGCTATATCCCTGGTGAAGGTCACAACCTGCAAGAACACTCAGTGGTGCTGATTAGAGGAGGCCGTGTAAAAGACTTGCCTGGTGTTCGTTATCATATCATCCGCGGCACTTTGGATACACAGGGTGTTGCCAAACGTCGTCAACGTCGTTCTCTGTACGGCGCCAAGAGACCTAAATAGGAGAAATGAATAATGTCACGTCGTCGTACTGCTGAAAAAAGAATCGTACTGCCTGATGCTAAATATGGTGACAAGGTAGTTACAAAATTTATCAACAATGTTATGGAAGACGGTAAGAAAGCCGTTGCCGAAAAAATCGTTTATTCGGCTTTTGATATCATTGCTTCCAAAACCAAGCAAGATGCTTTAAAAGTTTTTGCTGACGCTATTGAAAACGTTAAGCCGGTTGTTGAAGTTAAATCCCGCCGCGTCGGCGGTGCCACTTATCAGGTTCCGACCGAAGTCAGGGCTGACCGTCGTCAGGCTTTGGCTATCCGCTGGATTGTCGATGCTGCCAAAAAGCGCTCCGAAACCACAATGACCGACAAAATCGCAAACGAGCTGTTAGATGCTTTTGCCAATAAGGGTTCTGCCGTTAAAAAACGCGAGGATACTCATAAAATGGCCGAAGCTAACAAAGCTTTCTCTCATTATAAATTCTAATCGAGGAGACAAAAGACAATGGCTCGTACACATAAATTGGAAATGTACAGAAACATCGGTATTATGGCTCACATTGACGCCGGTAAAACAACGACTACCGAGCGTATTTTGTATTATACCGGTCAAAACCATAAAATCGGCGAAACCCATGACGGTGCCGCTACCATGGACTGGATGGAACAGGAGCAGGAGCGCGGTATTACAATTACCTCTGCTGCCACAACCTGTTTTTGGAAAGGCCATCGCGTTAATATTATTGATACTCCGGGACACGTTGACTTTACTGTTGAAGTTGAACGTTCTTTGCGCGTGTTGGACGGTGCTATTACCGTATTTGACTCGGTTGCCGGTGTTGAACCTCAGTCTGAAACCGTTTGGAGACAGGCTGACAAATATGGCGTTCCGCGTATTTGCTTCTGCAACAAAATGGATCGTATCGGGGCAAACTTCTATCGCTGTCTGGAAATGATCAAAGACCGTCTGGGTGCACGCCCGATGGCTGTTCAATTGCCGATCGGCGCTGAAGCTGATTTTAAAGGAATTATTGATCTGATCAATATGAAAGCCGTTATTTATACCGGCGATACTCCTGATTCTCCGATTAATGTCGTTGAAATTCCGGCGGAGTTCAAAGACAGAGCCGAAGACTATCATCATCAGCTGGTTGAAATGGCTGTCGAAGAAGATGAGCAGGCCATGGAAGATTATCTGGAAGGCAAAGAAGTTTCTGTCGAGACTTTGAAAAAATGTATCCGCAAAGGTACGATTGCTCAGGATTTTGTTCCGGTTCTGTGCGGTACCGCATTCAAGAACAAAGGTGTTCAGCCGTTGTTGGATGCTGTTATTGATTATCTGCCGTCTCCGGTTGATATTCCTGCCGTTGAAGGCGTCAAGCCGGGAACTGACGAAGTTATCACCCGCAAGCCGTCTGACAACGAGCCGTTGTCCGCTTTGGCCTTTAAGATTATGAATGACCCGTTTGTCGGTTCTTTGACTTTTACCCGTATCTATTCCGGTACAATGTCTGCCGGTTCTTATATCTATAACTCGGTTAAAGATAAGAAAGAACGCGTCGGCCGCATGTTGTTGATGCATGCCAATAAACGTGAAGAACTCAAAGAAGCCAACGCCGGTGATATTGTGGCTTTGGCAGGTTTGAAAGATACCACAACCGGTGATACCTTGTGTGATCAGACTCATCCGATTGTTCTGGAAAACATGGAGTTTCCGGATCCGGTTATTGAGTTGGCCGTTGAACCGAAGACTAAAGCCGACGTTGAAAAAATGGGCCTGGCTTTGTCCCGTCTGGCTATGGAAGATCCGTCTTTCAAGGTTTCTTCCGATCCCGATTCCGGTCAAACCATTATTAAAGGTATGGGCGAATTGCACTTGGATATTATTGTTGACCGTCTGCGCCGCGAATTTAAAGTCGAGGCTAATGTCGGCGAACCGCAGGTTGCTTATCGCGAGACCATTACCAAACCTTGTGATATTGAATATACTCACAAGAAGCAGTCCGGTGGTGCCGGTCAGTTTGCCAAGGTCAAAATCAAGTTTGAACCGATTGAAGGTTACAACGGTTTTGAGTTTGAAAACACTGTTGTTGGCGGTAATGTTCCGAAAGAATATATTCCGGGTGTTGAAAAAGGTTTGCGCTCGGCAATGGATGCCGGTGTATTGGCCGGATATCCGGTAACGGGTGTCAAAGCTACACTTTATGACGGTGCTTATCACGAAGTCGACTCTAACGTTATGTGCTTTGAAATTGCCGGACGTGCCGCTTTCCGCGAAGGTATGCGCCAGGCCGATGCCAGACTGTTGGAGCCGATTATGAAGGTTGAAGTTGTTACCCCTGAAGAATATATGGGTGATATTATCGGTGACCTGAACTCCCGCCGCGGTTTGGTAAGCGGTATGGATCAGAGAGCCAATGCGCGCGTTGTTGATGCGAGCGTTCCTCTGGCCAACATGTTCGGTTATGTAAATACTTTGCGTTCTTTGTCTCAAGGCCGCGCTCAGTTTACAATGGTATTCGACCATTATGCCGAAGTACCGAGAGAAGTGGCTGAGAAGGTGAAAGCCAAAAACGCATAATTTTCCATTTTAAGGGAAATCTAAAGCGGTTTTACGTGGTCGGTAAAAATTCATGTACGTTTGTGTACACTAAAATTTTTACCGCCACTAGAAACCATTTTATCTTCCTCCTTAAAAGTGAAAAATACTAACTCATTTTAATATATAATTTTTTATTTGGAGTAAATCTAAATGGCAAAAGAGAAGTTTGAGCGGACGAAGCCGCACTGCAATATCGGAACAATCGGTCACGTGGACCACGGTAAAACGACATTGACGGCAGCGATTACGAAAGTATTGGCTGAAGAAGGCGGCGCCAGCTTTACAGCATATGATCAAATTGATAAAGCCCCGGAAGAGAAGGCACGCGGAATTACCATTTCTACGTCGCACGTAGAATATGAGACACCGAACCGCCACTATGCGCACGTAGACTGCCCGGGTCACGCGGACTATGTTAAAAACATGATTACCGGTGCAGCGCAGATGGACGGTGCGATTTTGGTAGTGAGTGCCGCCGACGGCCCGATGCCGCAGACGCGTGAACACATCTTGCTGGCCCGTCAGGTAGGCGTACCGGCATTGGTTGTTTACATGAACAAAGTAGACCAGGTAGATGATCCGGAATTGTTGGAATTGGTCGAGATGGAAATTCGCGATCTGTTGAGTTCTTATGAATTTCCCGGCGATGAAATTCCGATTATCAAAGGATCAGCCTTGGCCGTATTGGAAAACGGAGATAAAACGATCGGTCATGATTCAATCATTGAATTGATGAAAGCGGTAGACAGCTACATTCCGCAGCCGGATCGTCCGAAAGACAAACCGTTCCTGATGCCGATAGAAGACGTATTCTCAATTTCGGGCCGCGGTACGGTTGTTACTGGTCGTGTAGAACGTGGTGTTCTGCATGTAGGCGATGAAATTGAAATCGTAGGCATTAAACCGACGCAGAAAACAACATGTACGGGTATTGAAATGTTCCGTAAGTTGTTGGATGAAGGCGAAGCCGGGGATAACATCGGTGTATTGCTGCGCGGCACGAAGAGAGAAGAAGTAGAGCGCGGCCAGGTATTGGCAGCACCAGGAACGATTACGCCGCACACAACGTTTAACTGCGAATGCTATATTCTGACGAAGGAAGAAGGCGGGCGTCATACACCGTTCTTCAGCAACTATCGTCCGCAGTTCTACTTCAGAACAACCGACGTTACGGGTTCGATCGAACTGCCTGAAGGTACAGAGATGGTCATGCCCGGTGATAACATCCGGATGACGGCCACGTTGATTCACCCGATTGCGATGAATGAAGGTTTGCGTTTCGCCATTCGTGAAGGCGGTAGAACAGTTGGAGCCGGAGTGGTTTCCAAAATTATAAAATAGTGCTAAACGCCTTTCATACTTGTTATTTTTCTTCTCGTGTATCTATGTTTACACTTCGTCGAAAAATAACGGCGTAGCAAAGGCATTTATCCCAATTTTAAGAAAAAGCTCTTTGCAGAGATGCAAAGAGCTTTTTTAGTGTATAATGACGGAGGTGGGGAGAGGGCAAATAATTTATTATTGACAATGTGTTGTCTTGTGCTATCTTTTCGGGGTTTTGAAATTATTTTAAAGTAAATTTTTTTAATTATTATCAGGTATGAAAATATTAAAATTTTTGGCAAATGCAGATGTTTTTATGACAGAAGATTTTTATTTTTATAAAGCTAAAGTTCCTGTTTTGTTGAATGATGCCGACAATTTGCAGAAAGAAGGGAGAAAGCTTTTGATTCAAAAAATTGCTCCCCGTTATAAAAACAGCTTCGTAGAAATTTATGTTATAGAACGCGCTCTTTTTTCGCCGTATTATTTTGCAGTGACTTTATCGGCTGGCGGCAGTCGGACGTTATGTTCCGATGTGTTTACAAAAGCACTGTTCCCTTATAAAATCCAAATGTTGGGAAAAGCGGATTTTGCCGTTGCCTGGTTGGGAGAAACCCGAAAAGTGATTACGGATGACGGGATACGTTTTGAAGACGTACAAAATGATTTTGGTGAGAACTGGAGTGTGTTTATGCTGGCCGAGGACAAGTCTTTTCGGAATATTTCCGAAGATTTTGGGGCAACGGGAGATGTGCATATTTCTTCATTAAGGTATGATGACGGAATTTTGAACATATCTTTGATGACCCAAGGAGGTGCTTACGAAGATAAAAATCTGTTGTTTATGAAGCAGGGAAAAGGTTATTGCCGGATTTCCCGGGAAGAAAATGAAATTTATTGGGCTGATGTTTACAACAGAGTAGTGGAGTCTTCCGAGTGGATGCCGGCCGATGGGGCACTGTTGGACAATCTGTATGAATTTGCCGGTGTGATTTGAGTATTAAAAAAACTCTGAACTTTTGTGGTTCAGAGCTTTTTTTGTATTAGAGAAAGCTAGTTTTTCCAAGTATTCTTGATTGCTTCCAAATCGCTTTTGATTTTTGCTTTTTTCTCTTCGGCGGCAGCTTTGTCCGCTTCTTGCTGGGCTTTGTATTCTGCTTTTTTCTCTTCTATTGATTTTTTTAATTCGTCTTTGAGGCTGCTGTCGGAGGAAGCCGTTTTTTCCTGCTTGATTTTTTTTGCATTCTCTTTAGCCGTTTTGAGGCTCTTTTTGATATTTTCCGCTTTTTCGTGCAGGCTGTCGGAAGTCTGGCGGAGTTCGGATGCTGTTTTAACAAGGTCAATATCCTGAGCGGAAGCGTCGGCGGCGGCAAAAGCCAGGGCAATGGCGGCGCAGGTAAGAATTTTTTTCATGTTATTACTCCTATAATTTGATTTACCGTTATAATGTAATGCAGTCTTTTTTTTATAGCAAGATTAATCGCTTTTGTTGTGAAAAAGATTGGCTTGACATTTGTAAAAGCCAGAATTAAGTTTGTTATGTTCCGGTCGTCCTCAGGGCTTATGGGCGAGGGACTGATATAAACTGAGCCGGTTTAGAACAGATATGTTTTTATGTGTCGATTCTTGCAGGCTCCTGTTCAGGGAGTTTTTTTATGCATAAATACAAACACGGAATTGCGGTTATGCGTGCGCAGCCTTTTCATATCGGACATGCCCGAATAATCGACCGCATGCTTGCGGAATGTGAGCAGGTTACCGTTATTCTCGGTTCGATTCAGGAGCAGGGGACGCAGCGTAATCCGCTTAATTATACTACCCGCAAAAAAATGATTCAGAATGTTTACCGTCATCATCAGGATTATCCGCGTCTGAAAGTTATCGGTTTGTTTGATATTAACAATCCGGCGGAATGGGCGGCGTATGTTTTGGATTTTATGAATGAAAGCCTGCCGCAGCTCGGGATGCCGGATGTTTATTATGCCGGAAGTTCTTATGATGCGCACTGGTTTAAAGAGGCTTTTAAAAATATCGAATGTGTTGACCGTACCAGTGAGGATTTTCCGTTTGTAACCGGTACAATGGTTCGGGATATGATTAAATTTGGCGACAAACGCTGGCGGAATTTTGTTCATCCGGAAAATTATGCCCTCATTGAAGAACATTTTTATAAGAAGAAAGCAATTATTTAGTTTTTAACCAAATGTTCTCCGTTTTTCTGAACTGTCTCCCTCCTCAGGAAGGGGGCTGTAAAAAGTAACATGAACGGATGATTTGAAAAATTCCCTCTTTTGTCGATTCGGGCAAATTCGAGTCGTTTTTGAGTCGAAAAATTAAATTTAGACTCGTGATTTTTAAAATTTGTCAATCTGACTCAAAAAGAGTCTGACACGGTGATTCATTCTTGTATAAAAAATGAAAAAAGTTGATTTTTTTGCTTGCAATTAGAATTTGTCTATGTTACAAAGGGCGCACAGTAGCTGTGAGACGGGCGGAATCTGTCTGGCAGCGAGGATATAAAACATAGCGCAAACTATTGAGAACCAAGGGTTTGCTTAGTTTAATTCTTAGATGGCAAGGATAAGATAATCGAATCTTTTGCCGTCTAGTTATAAGGTAAAAATTAAAAATGATGGAAACACAAAATATCAGAATTCGCCTCAAGGCTTTTGACCACCGTCTGCTTGATCTGTCTACCAAAGAGATTGTGCATACGGCCAAAAGAACCGGGGCTAATGTCAGAGGGCCGATCCCCCTGCCGACCAGAATTGAGAAGTTTACGGTAAACCGTTCTCCGCACGTTGACAAGAAATCCCGCGAGCAGTTCGAGATCCGTACTCACAAGAGACTTCTTGATATTGTTGATCCGACACCGCAAACCGTAGATGCTTTGATGAAGCTGGATCTGGCTGCCGGTGTTAATGTTGAGATCAAATTGTAGTTATAAATTAATGTTGGCTTTTTGAATTTTTAAATGGTCAACCTATTAAGAAAAGGAAAAATATAATAATGCGTACGGGTCTAATCGCAAAAAAGCTTGGAATGTCTCGTATTTTCGAGAGTGACGGAACTCATGTTCCCGTTACCGTTCTCAGCATTGAAGATTTGAAAGTCGTTGACGTTAAAACTCTCGACAGGGATGGATATACAGCTGTACAACTTGGTACAGGCGCCATTAAGGCTAAAAATGTATCCAAGCCTCTGAAAGGACATTTTGCCAAAGCTAACGTTGAGCCTAAGAAAAAATTGGCAGAATTCAGAGTTTCTGAAGATTGTCTGCTTTCTGTAGGTGATGAATTATCTGTAGAACATTTTGTTGCCGGTCAATACGTTGACGTTTGCAGCATCTCCAAAGGTAAGGGTTTTGCCGGTGTTATGAAGCGCCACAACTTTGCCGGTCTGGAGGCTACTCACGGTGTGTCTATTTCTCACCGTTCTCACGGTTCTACAGGACAAAGACAGGATCCTGGTAAGGTATTTAAAGGCAAGAAAATGGCCGGACATCTCGGTGACGAGCGTGTAACCGTTCAAAATCTGAAGGTTGTTGCCACTGATGCTGCCAGAGGGTTGCTGATGGTTAAAGGCGGCGTGCCCGGCGGTGAAAATGCCTGGGTATATGTTACCGATGCCGTTAAAATCCCGAGCAAGGTTGAATTGCCGATGCCTGCAGGATTGAAGAAAGTTGATGAACCTGTTGCAGCTCAGGCTGAAACTCCGGCTGAAAATGCATAAGCGATAAGGATTGAAAAATATGAAACAGGACATCTTAAGTTTAGATACGAATAAAAGTGTCGGCCAAATTGAGCTGAACGAGTCGATTTTCGGCTTGGAAGTTCGTGCCGATATTTTGCATCGCGTTGTTGTTTGGCAGCTCGCCAGACTGCAGTGCGGCAACCACAAGACTAAAGGCCGTTCCGAAGTTGCCTTGACCGGTTCAAAACCTTTCAAGCAGAAAGGCGGCGGACGTGCCCGTCAGGGTTCTTACAAAGGAACTCAGTTTAGAAAAGGTGGTGTTGTGTTTGGTCCGGTTGTACGTGATCATTCGCATGAACTGACCAAGAAGTTCAGAAAACTTGGTTTGAAAACCGCTCTTTCGGCTAAAGCCAAAGAGGGGAATCTGGTTGTTGTCGATGAAGCAAAATTATCAGCTCCGAAAACTAAAGATTTGCTCGGCAAACTCAATAGCTGCGGGTTGAAGAACTGCTTGTTTATTGACGGCAAAGAGGTTGATACTAATTTTGCATTGGCATCCAGAAACATTATTGGAGTCGATGTTTTGCCTACGATCGGCGCTAATGTATACGACATCTTGAGAAAAGACAAACTGGTCTTGACCAAAGATGCAGTTGCCTGCTTGGAGGATAGATTGAAATGATAAAATCTAAGAAAACAAACAATACCGTAACTGCAAAAATGTATGATACATTGACCCGTCCGGTAATCACAGAAAAATCGATGATTGCATCGGAAGCCGGCAAAGTGACTTTTTTGGTTCCGCTGAGCGCTACCAAAGACGAAGTTAAGGCTGCCGTTGAAGCAATCTTTAATGTGAAAGTAAACAAAGTCAATACTATTCGCCAGTTCGGCAAAGAGAAACGTTTCAAAGGCTATATCGGTCAGCGTTCTGACTATAAAAAAGCCGTCGTTACTCTGGCTGAAGGCCAAAATATTGACGTTACAACAGGAATTTAAGATATGGCATTGAAAAAATATAAGCCTACATCTCCGGGGCTTCGTCAGCTTGTTATCGTTGACAGAAGCGAGCTCTACAAGGGCGCTCCGGAAAAGACCCTGACTGTCGGTTTAACCAAGTCAGGCGGGCGTGACAATTTCGGACACGTAACAAGTCGCAGAATCGGTGGCGGTCATAAACGCAAACTTCGTATTATCGACTTCAAACGTAATAAATTTGATTGTGAAGCAACTGTCGAGAGAATTGAATATGATCCGAACCGTTCCGCTTTTATTGCTTTGATCAGCTATACAGACGGTACAAAATCTTATATTCTCGCTCCGCAGAGACTTAAAGCCGGTGATAAAGTCGTATCTTCCGATAAGGCTGATATCAAACCGGGTAACGCCATGCCTTTGAAGAATATGCCGGTTGGTACAATTATTCATAATATCGAGCTCAAAGCCGGTAAAGGCGGACAGCTGGTACGTTCGGCCGGCTGCTATGCCCAACTGGTTGGTAAAGATGCCGGTTATGCTCAGTTGAAGCTGGGATCCGGTGAATTGAGAATCGTCCGTGAAGAATGTCTGGCTACCGTCGGTGCAGTTTCCAACCCCGACAATCAGAACAAGTCTCTCGGCAAGGCAGGCCGTACACGCTGGGTCGGCAAACGTCCGGTTTCCCGCGGTGTGGCCATGAACCCGGTTGATCACCCGCATGGTGGTGGTGAAGGCCGTACTTCCGGCGGTCGCCATCCGGTTACTCCTTGGGGTAAACCTACTAAGGGTGCTAAGACTCGTACTAACAAAAAGACTGATAAGTTCATTATGAGAACTCGTCATGAAAACAAAAAGAAATAGGGAGAAACGCTAATGACACGTTCCGTATGGAAAGGGCCGTTTGTTGATGGCTATCTTCTCAAAAAAGCTGAAAAAGCTAGAGCAACTACTCGTAATGAAGTAATTAAAATCTGGTCGCGCAGATCTACGATGCTGCCGCAGTTTGTCGGTCTGACCTTCGGGGTTTACAACGGCCACAAATTTATTCCGGTTTTGGTTACTGAGGATATGGTTGGTCATAAATTTGGTGAATTTGCTCCGACCCGTACATTCTACGGCCACGCAGCAGATAAGAAAGCTAAGAGAGGTTAATTATGGGAAAAACTAAAGACGCCAGAAGAGTAGCCGCTAATGAAGCCATGGCTTATTGCAGCTCTATTCGTTCCAGTGCCCAGAAACTGAACCTCGTTGCCCAATCAATTCGTGGTTTGAATGCTTCCAAGGCTGTTGCCGAGCTGAGCTTTTCAAAGAAGAGAATCGCTAAAACTGCTTTGGCCGTTTTGCAATCTGCAATCGCCAATGCTGAAAACAATCACCAATTGAACATTGATAAGCTTTTTGTTAAAGAGGCTTATGTTGGCAAAGGTTTAGTAATGAAACGTATGCACGCCAGAGGTCGTGGCAGAGGAGCCAGAGTTTTGAAACCCTTCTCTAATCTGACCATTGTCGTTTCCGAGCGTGGGGAGTAAGTTAATGGGACAAAAAGTTAATCCTACAAGTCTTCGTCTGGGAGTTAACCGTACTTGGGATTCCCGCTGGTATGCCGATGAAAAGTATGCTGATTATCTGCACGAAGATTTGAAAATTAAAGAATTCTTGAAAGAGAAATTGGCTCAGGCCGGTGTAAGCAAGATTGTTATTGAACGTCCTGCCAAAAAGGCCAGAGTTACAATTCACTCTGCAAGACCGGGTGTCGTAATTGGCAAAAAGGGTCAGGATATTGAAATTCTGAGATCTCAGATTCAGAAGATGACTGATGCCGAAGTTCAATTGAACATTCTGGAAGTCAGAAAACCGGAGCTTGATGCTCAACTCGTAGCAGACAGCGTTGCTCAGCAGTTGGAACGCCGCGTTGCTTTCCGCCGTGCCATGAAGCGCGTTATGCAGTCTGCCCTGCGTTTGGGTGCTGAAGGTATTAAAGTCAGCTGTTCCGGCCGTCTCGGCGGTGCCGAAATTGCCAGAACCGAGTATTATCGTGAAGGTCGTGTTCCTTTGCACACATTGCGTGCTGACATTGATTATGCTACCTCTACGGCTCACACAACTTATGGTGCCTGCGGCGTTAAAGTATGGATCTACAAAGGCGAGATTATGGCTCATGATCCTATGGCGCAGGATAAGAAGTTGGCTGAACAAAAATAATTATGAAGGGTTTTATGGCGCATCTAGAGCAGAAAATTCACTATCGAAAAAATTCATGTACCTTTTTGTACACTAAAATTTTTTCTCAGTTCTTTTCTACTCTATCTATCACCCTAAAACCTCTACATAATGTATAGAAATAAGGTAAAGAATAAATGTTAAGTCCAAAACGTATTAAGTTCCGCAAACAGCACAAAGGCCGTATTCACGGTTTGGCCAAAGGCGGATCAGAATTGAGTTTCGGTTCATACGGATTGAAAGCTCTTACACCGGATCGTATCACTGCTCGCCAAATCGAGGCTGCTCGTAGAGCTTTGACACGTGCGATGAAAAGAGCCGGAAGAATATGGATCCGAATTTTCCCGGATGTTCCCGTGTCGGATAAACCTGCCGAGGTTCGTATGGGTAAAGGTAAGGGCTCTGTTGAGTTCTGGGTTGCCCGTGTTAAGCCGGGTCGGATTTTGTTTGAAGCAGAAGGCGTTGACGAAGCAACAGCCCGCGAAGGTTTTGCCTTGGCTGCCGCCAAACTGCCGATTAAAACAAAGTTTGTTAAAAAATTAGCTTCAGAGCAAGGAGAATAATTAATGGTTACTAAAATAAAAGATCTTCGTGCTATGAGCGATAATGAACTCGAAAATAAATTGCTCGAGGCAAAAAAAGAACAATTTAACTTAAGAGTTCAACAATCTACTGGACAATTGCAAAATACTGCTGTAATAAAGAATGTCCGTCGTGAAATAGCAAAAATCAACACGCTCCTCGCCGAGCGCAAGAAGAATAGTTAGGAGAAAGAGTTATGCCTAAAAGAATTCTTCAAGGTGTTGTTGTCAGTGATAAACAGGATAAAACTGTCGTGGTCAGCGTAGAGCGTCAGGTTATGCATCCCGTTTATAAGAAATTCGTTAAGAAAAGCAAAAAATATGCAGCTCATGACGAAAATAACCAGTTCAAAGTCGGCGATACTGTCCGGATTATTGAATCCAGACCGCTTTCCAAGACAAAAACTTGGACTGTATTAGTTGATAACGCCTAAGAGAAAAGGAATTAAAAAATGATACAGATGCAAACCACCCTTGATGTTGCTGATAATTCCGGCGCACGTCAGGTGCAGTGCATTAAAGTTCTTGGCGGGTCCAAGAGAATGCATGCGACGGTTGGCGACGTAATTGTCGTGTCGGTTAAAGACGCTATCCCCAAGGGTCGTGTAAAAAAAGGCGATGTTCAAAAAGCTGTTATTGTTCGTACAGCCAGCGACATCAGACGTAAAGACGGATCCGTTATCCGTTTTGACAAGAATGCTGCAGTTCTCATCAACAAAGACGGTGAGCCGATCGGTACCCGTATCTTCGGGCCGGTTACCAGAGAATTGCGTGCAAAGAAATTTATGAAAATTATTTCATTAGCACCGGAGGTATTATAATGCCTAAAATGAAAATTAAAAAAGGCGACCAAGTTGTTATTTTGTCAGGCGATGACAAAGGTAAGAACGGTGAAGTTGTAAAAGCCATGCCTAAAGAGGGTAAAGTGGTTGTTCAAGGTGTCAATCTGGTTAAAAGACACACCAAACCCAGCCAAACTACTCCTGGCGGCATTGTTACCAAAGAAGCCCCGATTAACGTTTCCAACGTGGCTTTGGTTGATCCGAAATCCGGAAAGGCTACCAAAGTCGGTTACAAAGAAGTTAACGGGAAAAAAGTTCGTGTTGCCCGTAAATCCGGTGAAGTAATCGATAAATAGGAGAAAAATTTATGACAAATTTTGAAAAGTTATATAATGAGGTCATAAAAAAATCTCTTGTTGAGAAGTTCGGTTACCAGAACAAACATGAGATACCTAAACTGACTAAAATTGTCTTGAACATGGGCGTCGGTGATGCTGTTACAGACAAGAAAAAGCTGAATAATGCCGCTGACGAATTGGCTTTGATTGCCGGTCAGAAGCCGGTTATTACAAAAGCCCGCAAATCTATTGCGACTTTTAAGCTGAGAGAAGGTATGCCGATTGGTTGTAAGGTAACGCTGCGTTCCGACAGAATGTATGAGTTCCTCGAGAGATTGATTAATATGGCTTTGCCGCGTGTGAGAGACTTTCACGGAATCTCCGGTAAAAACTTCGATGGTAAAGGCAACTTTGCTTTCGGTATTAAAGAACAGATCATTTTCCCTGAAATTAACTACGACAAGGTAGAAAATGTCCGTGGTTTGGATGTGGTCATTTGTACAACAGCAAAGACTGACGAAGAAGCTAAAGCTCTTCTTACCGGTTTTAACTTGCCCTGCAAGAAATAGACGGAGATTTTACTATGGCAAAAACAAGTTCAGTTTTTAAAAATCTGAAAAGAGCCAAGATGGCGGCAAAATTTGCAAACCGCCGTCAGAAGCTTAAAGATATCGTTATGGACAAGACAATTTCTCCAGAAGAAAGATTCCAGGCGACTCTTAAATTGGCAGAACTGCCGCGTAACTCTGCACGCATTCGTTTCAGAAACCGTTGCAAACTTACAGGCCGTTCCCGCGGTTATTACAGGAAATTCGGTCTGGGCCGTTCCGAGCTCAGAGACATGGCCGGCTTCGGTGAAATTCCCGGGTTGGTAAAATCTAGTTGGTAGGAGAGTGAGATAATGTCTATGTCAGATACTTTGGGCGATATGCTCACACGCATCAGAAACGCACAAAGGGCCAAGAAAAGTGATGTTGTATCACCTGCTTCCCGCCTGCGTGAAAATGTTTTGGAAGTTTTGAAGAAAGAAGGTTATATTTCCGGTTATGAAAGAGTTAATGTTCGTGCCGGCGTTGATGAGCTTCGTATTCAATTGAAGTACCATGAAGGTACTGGTGTAATTACAGAAATTTACCGCGTGTCCACTCCGGGCAGACGCGTATACTCCAGCGTTAAAGATTTGCCGAGAGTATACAATGGTTTGGGTATTTCCATCATCTCTACGCCGCAAGGTGTTATGAGTGACCATGAAGCCCGCAAAGCCAATGTCGGCGGTGAAATTTTGTGTCAGGTATTTTAAGGGAGAAAATGGATGTCTAGAGTTGGAAAATATCCGGTTATTATCCCGAACGGCGTTACGGTTGATATTAACAATAACGTTGTTACCGCTAAAGGTAAATTGGGCGAACTGAGCTACGCTTTTGACGATAGCCATGTCGCTGCAAAAGTTGAAAACAATGCTGTTACTGTTTCTCCGTTGTCAGATACGAAACAGGCTAGAACTTTGTGGGGCACGACAAGAGCCAGAATTAACACTATGGTTAAAGGCGTTAACGAAGGCTTTTCTAAGAATATGGAACTGTTGGGCGTTGGTTATAAAGCCCGTGTTGAAGGTTCCCGCAAGCTGGTACTTTCTCTGGGATATTCTCATGATGTTATTTTTGAGGTTCCCGAAGGTTTGAAAGTTTCTTGCGCAAGCCCGACACAGATTTGTATCTCCGGTGCGGATAAGCAATTAGTCGGCCAGACTGCGGCAGAAATTCGCGAGTTCAGAAAACCTGAACCTTACAAAGGAAAAGGTATCAGATACGAAGGCGAATACGTACGTCGTAAAGAAGGCAAGAAGAAATAAGGATTAATTTGATGAATACGCCAAAAGAGTTATTTGAAAAAAGAAAAAGCCGCGTAAGAACAGCTTTGAAAAAGGCTGCGAATGGAAAGATGAGACTGTCTGTATTTCGCAGCGGAAAGCATATTTACGTGCAGGTTATTGACGATGCCAAAGGTGCTACCGTAGCTTCTGCTTCTACCTTGGACAAAGAGATCAGAGACCAGATTAAAAAGTCTTCTACCATTGAGGCAGCAAGCATTATTGGTAAGACTGTTGCCGAAAGAGCATTGAAATCCGGTGTAAGTGAAGTTGTCTTTGACAGAGGCGGTTACATCTACCATGGTCGTGTTAAAGCTTTAGCTGATGCAGCTCGTGAAGCTGGTCTGAAATTCTAGGAGATTATGTTATGGCACAAGCTGTAGATCGTCGTAAGGCAGAAAAGAAAGATGAATTGGTTGAAAAACTGGTTCATATTAACCGTGTAGCCAAGACAGTTAAGGGCGGACGCAATATGTCCTTTGCCGCCGTTGTTGTTGTCGGTGACCAGAAAGGCCGTGTCGGCTATGGTTCCGGTAAGGCAACCGAGGTTCCCGATGCTATTGTCAAAGCTACCAATGAAGCTAAGAAAAATATGGTTCGCATTCCTCTGCGCGAGGGCAGAACCCTTCACCATGACGTTCACGGACGTTTTGGTGCAGGTAAGGTTGTTCTGAGAACAGCTCCTGCCGGTACCGGTGTTATTGCCGGCGGCCCGATGCGTGCTATTTTTGAAGTTTTGGGCGTGCAAGACGTGGTTGCTAAATCTTTGGGATCCAATAATCCTTACAATATGATTAAGGCAACTTTTGACGCTTTGCAATCTATCAATTCTCCGAGAATGGTTGCTGCCAAACGCGGCAAAAAAGTCGGTGATATTGTTAGCCGTCGTGAAAACTCTTCAAATGCAAAACTTTCAGTTGAGGAGGCTTAATCGATGTCAGCAAATAAAACTATTAAAGTTACTCAAATCAGAAGCGCGGTTAATCGTCCGGCTGATCAGGAAGCCACCCTTAAAGGGCTGGGCCTGAACAAAATGCATAAAGTATCGGTTTTGGAGGATACTCCTTCGGTACGCGGGATGATTAAAAAAGTGGCTCACTTGGTTAAAGTTGAAGAGTAGTCCGGTGGCCGGCAAAAGTTTTATGTTTGTCGGCACCTAACTCCGATTATTTAAGGTGAATAGATATGAAATTGAATGAAATTAAAGATAACGAAGGTGCCAGAAAGTCTCGCAAACGCGTAGCCCGCGGTATTGGCAGCGGCTCCGGCAAAACGGCCGGCCGCGGTGTTAAAGGCCAGAAATCCCGCTCCGGTGTTGCCGTTAACGGTTTTGAAGGCGGCCAAATGCCTATCTACCGCAGACTTCCGAAGCGCGGTTTTAAAAATCCGTTCTCTAAAGAGTTTGCAGTAGTTAACCTGGACACTATTCAAAAAGCTGTTGATGCCGGCAAATTGAAGGCAGAGGCTATTGATGTTGATACATTGATGAGTGCAGGCATTGTTTCCAAAAAGTTGGACGGTGTTCGCCTGTTGGCTCGCGGTGCATTGACAGCCAAAGTTGTTATCAGCGTTAATTCTGCTTCTAGAGCAGCTGTTGAAGCTGTTGAAAAAGCCGGTGGTAAGGTTAACCTTATCTAGCCAGAAAGCAGAAAAGCAATTTGATGAAAAGGCGGGATAATTGTTCCGCCTTTTTGTGTTTGTAAAATTTTGTCAAAAATGCTTGCCGCAGACGTAAAAATATGATATGGTATTTCCAATGTTAAATTATTTTGAGAATTACTAATCGGGGCAAAGCCCCATAAAAATTAAAAAATATGGAAAGATTAGAAAAAATTTTTACTGTTGCATTGGTTATTGCGATGATGGGCGTTGTAATATTTTGGGCTGCCGGCTTTAACGGCCACATGGATGTAGCCCAAGGGTCATTGATTACAGCCGGTGTTTCATGCTGGGTGGCTTTGGTCAGTATCGGATTGCGAAAACTCCGCCAGAGGAATTGTTGGTATTAATGGCTTTCCATAAGATAAAAAACGGTTTCATTTGAAGCCGTTTTTTTGTTTGCAGCAATTTTACGGTCAAATTGTTTTTCCTCTGTTTATACTCCGATTTTTTATAGAGAGTGATGAGGCAATCTGAATTCGCCGAGGTTTTTTATTGCAGATGCCGTTATGTAAAAAAACGGCATCTTTTTTGTGTATTCGGGATAATTTAAGGAATCTGTTTATTCTTATGGTGTAAATGGATAATTTTGTTGAATTAAATTTTTTTTCGTGTATAACTAGCTTAGTTTAAAAGGGAAAATTTCCCTTGCTTGGTTGTTTAAAAATAAAATAAGGAAGTAAAAATGGTTTCTCTTGCAGAAAAAATGGCAGCGAATCTTGATATGTCTGCTTTTAGCAAAGCTGAAGAACTAAAGAAAAGATTGTGGTTTACAATTTTGGCCTTAATCGTTTTCCGGTTGGGAACTTTTATCCCGCTGCCGGGGATTGATCCGCATATTCTGGCTGACATCTTCAACAGAAATTCCGGCGGTATTCTGGGGATGTTTAATATGTTTGCCGGCGGTGCGTTGGAACGTATGACCATTTTTGCCCTTAACATTATGCCGTACATTTCGGCTTCAATTATCGTTCAGCTCGGACAGTCGGTTATTCCGTCTCTGGGGGCACTGAAGAAGGAAGGCGAGGCCGGGCATCGCAAGATTACGCAATATACCCGTATTCTGACGGTTTTAATTACCATAATCCAAGGTTACGGCATTGCCGTCGGTTTGGAGGGCATGACCGGTGCAGCCGGTGTTTCTGCCGTGGTTGATCCGGGTTTTACCTTTAAGTTTACGACAGTGGTTTCTCTGGTCGGCGGCACGATGTTTATCGTCTGGCTGGGCGAGCAGATTACGGCGCGCGGCGTCGGCAACGGCTCTTCTCTGATTATTACGGTCGGTATTATTGCCAATATTCCGTCGGCTTTGGCCAAGACCTTTGAATTGGGGCGCGTCGGTTCCATGTCTTTGGGCGTGATTGCCTTGTTGATGATTATGGTTGTGGTTTTGATTTATACCATTGTTCTGGTCGAGAGAGCGCAGAGAAAAATCACGATTCAATATCCGAAGCGTCAGGCTATGCTGGGCGGCAGCACGGCCGAAAGCTCCCATTTGCCGCTGAAGATTAATCCGACCGGCGTTATTCCGCCGATTTTTGCCAGCTCTTTGTTGCTGTTGCCGATTACGATTGCCAATTTCAGCGCCGAAAGCGGTCCGGCCTGGGTTCAGACTTTGAGTCAGTTGCTTGGTCACGGACAGCCGCTGTATCTGACATTGTATGCCGGTTTGATTTTGTTTTTTGCTTTCTTTTATACCGCGATTGTGTTCAATCCGGAAGAAACAGCCGATAATTTGAAAAAGCACGGCGGTTTTATTGCTGGTATCCGTCCGGGGAAAAATACAGCCGAGTATCTTGACTATGTCGTTACCCGTTTGACGGTTCTGGGTGCGGTTTATCTGGTGGCTTTATGTATTTTGCCGGAAATTTTAATCAGCCGTCTTTCCGTTCCGTTTGTTTTGGGCGGTACGACGCTTTTGATCGTGGTTCAGGTGACTATGGATTTTGTCGGACAGGTTCAGTCTCATCTGATTGCTTATCAGTACGAATCTCTGATTAAAAAAGCCTCCTTGGCCGGAAAAGGAAAGAGAAGATAATGAATCAGAACGGTTTAGGTTTGCATCTGGTCTTTACCGGTGCTCCGGGCTGCGGTAAGGGAACACAGGCGCGACTCCTGAAGGAAAAAGTGAATATCTGTCATTTGTCGACGGGAGAAATGCTGCGTGCCGAAGCGGCAAAAGCGACTCCTTTGGGACTCGAAATCAAAAAGCTTTTGCATGCCGGTTCTTTTGTGACTGATGAAATGATTATTAAAATGGTTTCGCAGCGGATTGATGAAGATGACTGCAAAAACGGTTTTATTCTGGACGGGTTTCCGAGAACACTGCCGCAGGCAGAAGCTCTGGAAGAATTATTGGCCAAAAAAGGAATCAAACTGGATGCCGTTATCGAGATTCAGGTGCCCGATGAGATTATTATGGAGCGTATTCTCGGGCGTTATGCCTGCATGACCTGCGGGGAAGGGTATCATGACAAGTTTCACAAGCCCAAGGTTTACGGCGTTTGTGACAAGTGCGGCGGGACAGATTTTTACCGCCGTTTGGATGATAACCGGACGACCGTGCAGAATCGACTCGTCAATTATCGTGTTTATACGTATCCGACAATTCCTTACTTTGAGCAGAAAGGCCTGCTCAGATGTGTGGACGGGACCGGTACAATTGAGGCGACAGCGAAGAAGGTTGACAGCCTTTTGGCGGTTGCATAATGAATTTTTTTGAAAAAAATGCGTTTTTTTCAAGAATTTTGTAAAAAGGGTGGTTGACACTAAAATTTTTTGGCATATAATCCGCCTTAATTTTGAAGAGTGGTGATCAACTTTTTGAATGTGGTAAATTTTTTTAAAATGGAGAGTTAATTTGGCTCGTATAGCTGGTGTAAATATCCCAACTGCCAAGAAAATTGAAGTCGCATTGACTTATATTTTCGGTATTGGAAGAAAAACTGCTCAAGACATTTGTGCAAAAACCGGAGTTTCCGGCGATCGTCGCGTTCAGGATCTGAGCGAAGACGAGATTGCCAAAATCCGTGAAGAAATTGATTCAAACTGCCTCGTTGAAGGCGAATTGCGCCGTGAAGTAGGTGTTAATATTAAAAGACTGATGGATCTCGGCTGCTACAGAGGCTTGAGACATCGTAAAGGTTTGCCGGTACGCGGACAGAGCACTAAACAAAATGCCAGAACCCGCAAAGGCAAACGTAAAACTGTCGCTAACAAGAAAAAATAGTTTGAAGGGTAGTTGTTAAATGGCAAAAGCAGTATCACAACGTGTGAAGAAAAAAGAAAAGAAGAATATTACAGCGGGTGTTGCTCATGTAAATTCTACTTTCAATAATACAAGAATTACAATTACCGATGCTCAGGGTAACACCGTTGCCTGGTCGACATCGGGTGCTCAGGGTTTTAAAGGTTCCAGAAAGTCTACCCCTTATGCTGCTCAGGTAGCGGCAGAAGATGCCGGTAAAAAAGCTCAGGAACACGGCATGAAAACTCTGGAAGTTGAAGTTAAAGGTCCCGGTTCTGGTAGAGAATCTGCGATCAGAGCATTGCAGGTTATAGGTTTTACCATCACTTCCATTCGTGATGTTACTCCTATTCCTCACAATGGCTGCCGCTTGAGAAAAAGACGCCGCGTTTAGTCTTTTATCTTTGTTATGTAAAGAGATCGAGGCTGCTTTAGTGCCTCGCTTTCTCTTGAGTTTTGTAAAATATGCATATGCACTAATTGAAAGAGGACATACCAGTGATTCAAAAGAATTGGCAAGAACTTATTAAACCTACGAACTTAGAAGTTGTTCCCAGTGAGGGCGGCAGCAAGGCTAAAATTGTGGTTGAACCTCTGGAGCGGGGTTTCGGATTAACTTTGGGTAACGCGCTGAGACGCGTTTTGCTGTCTTCTCTGCAAGGCGGCGCCGTAACCGCTATCAAAATTAACGGCGTACTTCACGAGTTTTCCGTTATTCCGGGTGTCAGAGAAGATGTTACAGATATCGTCCTGAATATTAAGGGTTTGGCTGTGGCTGTTCACGGCGAAGGCCCGAAGACGATGACTTTGAAGGCTGAAGGTCCTTGTGAGGTTACCGCACAGATGATTGAAACCGGTCATGATGTTGAAATTAAGAATCCTGACCATGTTATTTGTAATCTGGATGCCGGTGCTAAAATTAATATGGAGCTGACGGTTAATACCGGTAAAGGTTATGTGCCGGCGTTCCAGAACAAAGCCGCTGACGCCCCGATCGGATTGATTGCCGTAGATGCAATTTATTCTCCGGTTAAAAAGGTTTCTTACAAAGTTGAGAATACCCGCGTCGGCCAGGTTACCGACTATGACAAACTGACGCTGGTTGTTGAGACCAACGGTGTTGTTTCTCCGGAAGATGCGGTTGCTTTGGCTGCAAGAATCCTGCAGGATCAGTTGAAACCGTTTATTAACTTCGATGAGCCGGAAAGTGAAGTTGAAGTTGAAAAAGAAGAGCTGCCGTTCAACAAAAACCTGCTTAAAAAGGTTGAAGAGCTTGAATTGTCCGTTCGCTCTGCCAATTGCCTTAAAAATGACAACATTGTTTATATTGGCGATTTGGTTCAGAAAACCGAAGCGGAAATGCTCAGAACGCCGAACTTCGGCAGAAAATCTTTGAACGAAATCAAAGAAGTTTTGGCAAAAATGGGGATTCATCTCGGTATGGATACGCCGGGTTGGCCGCCTGAAAATATTGAAGAGCTGATTCGTCGTATTGACGAACACTTTTAATGACTTGTATAACGGTCATCTAATGCAGATTTAGCGGGTCGGAGAAATGCTCATGTACTATTTTGTACATTCCGCTTTCTCTGCCCTAAAATCTTATTATATGCCTCATTCTCCAAGTCATTCCCTGTAATTGGGAGATTAATTTCTCCATGCATGAATGTGAAAACAAATCCGTGGTGGAGATGAACGTTTTATCCGCTTTGCCCCGCAAAGCACAGAGAAAAAGAAAGGAAATATGTCATGAGACATGGAATGAAACACAGAAAACTTAATATGACAAGAAGCCAGAGAAGAGCTTTATTTGCGAACCTGACCAATGCTGTTTTGACACATGAACAGATCAGCGTTACTCTTCCGAGAGCTAAAGAATTGAGAACCTTTGTTGATAACATGATTACTTTGGGTAAAAAAGGTGATTTGAGCAACCGCAGACAGGCTTTGGCTTTTCTTCGTGACAACGAAGTCGTTTCCAAGCTTTTCTCCACTTTGGCCGAGCGTTATAAAGAACGCAACGGTGGTTATACCAGAGTTTTGAAGGCCGGTTTCCGTTATGGTGACTGTGCTCCGATGGCTGTTATCGAACTGGTTGACAGAGATGTTAATGCCAAAGGTGCAAAAGATCTGGCTCGCGTTGCCGAAGAAAAAGCCGCAGCTGAAGCTGCTGCCAAAGAGGCTAATTAATTTATTCTTTTGAGCAAAAAAAGGCGATGCGAATCGCCTTTTTTTTATTACATGCCTTACAGAAAAACCCGAGTTTACTCAGGGCTGAATGCCAAGGTGCCGTTAGACACCGTTCCACGCCAACGAGCGTGGTCAAACCGTAAGGTTTGTAGCTGATTAGCCCCCCAGGTTACTGGGGGATATCTATGGTTCGAACGTAACACTACCTGCGTTAGCAGGCAGATGTAAATATACCAGCCCAGCCGTTAGGTTTGCGGAGCCTTTGGGCTGGGTGAACGAAGTTCGGAATGGTTAATACCACTTGCGTAAGCTGGTGGAAGTTTATGTTGATGTATCACAGGCTCCCTTTCCACTTTATTGGGGTATATCTATTCTGAAAAATAAATTTTCCAATCCAAAATTATTTTTATTTTTAAAGTCGCTTATTTGTAGGTTTATAAACAAAAGTTTTATAATTTTATGATAAATCTTATATGTTATGAGGGTTTGTTGAGCTTTTGTGTCAAAAATATACGCAAATTGTAATTTTTTGTTGTTTTTAGTTCTATAAAATAAATTTAAGTTTATTTTTAAAGTTGACAAATTTTGTTTTTTATATAATTTTTGATTGTTGTAAATTTTTACTTCTTTTAGAAGTTTCAGGGGGTATAATGGTTGGAAGAATTAAATGGTTTGATGTTGCAAAAGGATATGGTTTTATTATTCATGAGGAAACCAAGCAGGAATTTTTTCTGCATATCTCACAATTGGAAAAGATCGGATTTAAATATTTGAAAGAAGGTCAAAAGGTCAGTTTTGACTTATATGATGACAAAGGCAGAGTTGCTGCAGGAAATATTAAGATTTTGTATTGAATTATTGGGATCTGTATTATAAGGGCGTTGTGCCGAAGCTGACAGTTTCAGAAATTGCGGGCCGGGTGTCGGCCGGAATTGCGATGGACATTGTTGTTTGCAGATGCAGGGCAAGATATTTGTTGCCGAAAGCAGCCGTATGGGGCGATATGAAGAATGTGATAACACGGTGTGGAAGTGCGGCGGAAAAGGCAGGTTGTTGGTTGGGAAGGCAAAAAGCAACCGGCGCGTCTGCAGAATGAATGGCGCAGGTGCGGGTATAAAAGCGGCCGGAGGCGTGATGCAGGTAATTTCGGTTGCCGGAAATGCGGTCGGAGCTGCCGGAGTTGCCGTATTTGCGGCGGGGATTGCTGTTTGCCGGTGAAAAAGCGGCAGGTAAGGCAACCAAGGCGGCAATACCGCCAAACAGACGGACAGGCAATCAAAAAGGCCGGCAGGATCGGGGCGAAAGGTGTATCCATTGGTTATAAAAGAGGCCGGGTTAACGGTTTGCTGCGGAAGAAAAAGCCTGTGGCGGAACGTGTTTGTCGTTTGTGACGGCTACCTCTTTCGGGCGGTAATGCCGCGCGTGATGATACCAATCATTATTCCCAGAATGATATAGCCGGTCAGGCATTCAAGGGCGACAACAAATCGGGACAGTAATGTCTGAGGAACGATATTACCATAGCCGACGGTTGTTATGGTAATGACGCTGAAGTAGAAAGCGTCTATGACCGCGGCAAAGCCATCTCCGAAATTAAATGCAGGTTTCCAGCCGAGGTCATTGTGGAGCGTGTTGAGACTTAGGTTTATGACCGAAAAAGAGATAATCAAATTGATGAAAAAATTGGCAAATTCGCCGATATCTTTGCGTGTTGCCAATGTATTTTGCCGCAAGAGGGAGGAAAGCTTTCCGGCAAAGCGGCGAATGTTCATTACTGCCGTGTAAATTATTATCAGGCTGATCAGGTAGGTGGTGAGGGAGGACGCCGTAATATAATAACCCAAAAGTCCGGCGCCGAATGCGATGCAAAACAGTTTGAGTTTGTCGTGAGGGTGGTAAGAAAAGATATAGTTCCGGCGGGCCAGAAAGCTGTTGAGCGTCAGAATGGCCAATCCGGTGACGGCGGCATTGCCCAGAGGGACGAACAGTCCGGAGAGCGTTTGATTAGCCGGGCTGCCGTGAAAATATCCGGGCAACGGAAAAACTGACAATAAAAACAGGCTGATGAAAATGCTGAAGTTGAAATTTTGAATCAGCATTTTAAGAAAATTTGAAGCAGCGTATTTTTTCATTCTTCTTCTTTGGGTTCTTTGTGCAGCAGTTTTCTGAACAGTTTACGGAATGATAAACGGGAGAAATTTTCTTCTTTTTCTTCTTCGTCATCATCGTCTTCTTCATTTTCGCTGATATAATCAGGATTTTCCGGATTTAAAGTTTTTTCCGTGTTCAGGCGGAGCAGGCGGGCCAGCGGCGCAAGGGTTTTGCCCTGAAACAGCACGGAAATGATGACCATAAAGAAAATCAGGTTGAATAAAAACTGAGAATTGGGAAAGCCGCGGATGAGCGGATAGGTTGCCAGAATAATCGGTACGGCTCCTTTGAAGCCGGCCCAGCCGATAAATATTTGTTCTTTTAAGGTGAAGTCGCTGCGCAGCAGGCAGAGCCACACGGCCAGCGGGCGGGCGATAAAAATCAAAAAGATTGTGCAGGCAAAGCTGACAGGCATGACCTGAAAGAGTTCATTGGGGTTGACTAACAGACCCAGAATCAGAAACATGCTGATCTGCATGATCCAAGCCAGAGAGTCCTGAAAGCGGATGATGTGGCGGCGGTATTGGTAGCTGGTATTGCCCATAACGATTCCTGACAGATAGACTGCCAAAAATCCGTTGCCGCCGGCAAGCTGGGTCAAACTGTAGCTCAGCAGAACCACGCCAACGCCGTAAACAGGGTACAGGCCTTTATACGGCAGACTGAATTGTGAAAGAAGGCGGCAGGCGCCGAAGCCGAAACTTAACCCCAAAATAATACCCAAAGACATTTGCAGGAAGAAACTGCGAAGCAGGCTGAGAAGGTCAAAGTCGGCTTGTGAGATAAAGGCAATGGCGCTCATTGACAGGAACACGGCCATCGGGTCGTTACTGCCGGATTCAAATTCCAACAGGGCTTTCAGGCGGGGCTGGACGTTTAAATTATGTGACCGCAGAATGGAAAAAACGGCAGGCGCATCGGTTGAGGATACGATGACGCTGAGCAGCATGGCGATTTCGACGGACAGTCCCAAGATATCATGGCTGAACAAAAAGAGAAAAACGGCAGTCAGCAAAACGCCGGCGGTAGACAACACGCTGCCGCGTTTGGCAATGCCTTTGACGTTTTGCCAGTTGGTGTCCAAACCGCCGGAAAACAAAATGAAAGCCAGAGCAATAGTACCAATGACGTTTGTCAGGCGGGCATTGTGGAATTCTATGCGGCCAACGCCGTCCGAACCGGCAAGCATGCCAAGCCCCAGAAAAATCAAAAGGGCGGGAATGCCGTATTTATCGGAAATTTTGTTGGCAAAAACGCAAAGCATCAACAGCAGTCCGGCAATTGCCAGCAAAATGTCCAAATTCATGTTTTTTCTCCTTAAGCCGATTGTCTGAAATGTAACATTTAATCCTTTATATTTGGTAAAGCTTGAAAAGCCGTTTACGGATTTTATATAAGCCGGAGTGAGACAATTTTTCAGAGGGAAAAGCGATGGAAAATACAGAACATGCAAAGATGCCTCTTATCGGGGACGAAGCGCCGTCTTTTACGGCGGCAACAACAAAGGGCGAAATCAATTTTCCGGATGATTACAGCGGAAAATGGGTGATTTTGTTTTCTCATCCGGCTGATTTTACGCCGGTTTGTACCAGCGAGCTGATGTCTTTTGCGGCAATGGCCGATGAATTTGAGGCTTTAAATGCCAAGCTTGTCGGGGTTTCGGTTGACAGTATCAGTTCTCATCTGGCGTGGCTGAAGACCATGGAAGACAAGATTGAGTTTAACGGCATTAAATCGCCGAAGATGGATTTTCCGGTCGTTGCCGACGTCAGTATGGATGTGGCTAAACGATACGGCATGATTCAGCCGGGAGCCAGCGATACCAAAACCGTCCGTTCGGTCTTTTTTATTGATCCGCAGGGAAAAATTCGGGCGATTATTTATTATCCTTTGTCAAACGGGCGGAATTTTCAGGAGATTAAACGGATTTTGACGGCAATGCAGGTCAGCGACGCTTTTGGCGTAGCAACGCCTGCGGATTGGCAGCCCGGAGACAAGGTCGTGTTGTCGGCACCGTCCAATATGGAAGACCTGAAACATCGCAACGAGGAACTGCCGGAAGGTGCCGTTTGCGAAGACTGGTTTTTTTGTTTGCAGGATTTGGATGATAAAAAGATAGAAAAGAAAATTTACGGCAGATGATTTCAGTGCACGTTGACCAGTGACTGCCATGAAGTGGTGTATGCCGGGGAATGAAAATTGCTGCGGACAAATTTTTGCGGCGCCAATGCCTGAGCGGCAAAGAAAACCGTACGGGCACCGAGTTTGGCGTTTAGTTTGTCGAGTGTCTGCATGAGTTTTTGCTCTTCCGGCGGCAGGGCGGATTTTTCAAACAAAGAAGTTTGGAGGGCATCGGCGCTTTCTATTGCCAGCAAGGTTATGCCAGCGGATTTATAGGTTTCCTGCGGCGAGAATATTTGCTTCAGCCCGTATTTCATGGCGGCAATAAAACGGCCGGTGTGGACGCAGGGACCGCCGAGCGAGACAAGGTATGAGCCGCCGCTGCTTCCGTTTTGATTCCTGAAGCGGTTTGTTTTCAGAAAAACGGCAATTTCTCCGGCGGCGGCATTTTGGGCGCGCAGCCGGCGGCAGGCGGTATCGGTGAAGCCGGCAATAATGGCTTCGAGCTGTTCAAAATTTGAGATTTCGTGTTCAAAGCTGCGGGAGACGGTTATGCTTTGCGCCGTTTCTTCCCGTTCAATGTCCAAACAGGGGCGGCCGTTCAGTTCCATGACGGTTTTTTCCAGCGGAATGCCAAAGTTCCGGCGAATCATTTTCAGCGGTGAATTTTGGAGTTCAAGCGCGGTGAATATGCCCAGAAAGTTGAGTTTCGGCGTCAGCCGGCGGCCGATGCCCCAGATGTTTTCGACCTCAAAATTTTTCAGCGTTTGGCGGATCCTTTGCGGGTCGGTCAAAATTTCCACTTTGTCAAAGGCTTTGCTTTTGGCCAGAGAAGACGCGACTTTGCACAGGGTTTTGGTCGGAGCGATGCCGATGGAAACCGGAATGCCGACTTCTTTTAGAATTTGGTGCCGGATGCAGACCGCCAGCTGGAAATGATCTATACCGGTGTCGGGAAGGCGGGCAAAGGCTTCATCGACGGAATAAACCTGTATGGCGCCGCAGTTTTGGCGAATCAGGCTCATAACGCGGCGGGAGATGTCCGAATAAAGCTCGAAATTTGAAGACAGCGCGACACCGCCGGCGCCCCGGAGCATTTTTTCGATTTTGAAATAAGGCGCTCCCATGGCTATCGGCAGGGCTTTGGCCTCGTAAGAGCGCGAAACGACACAGCCGTCGTTGCTGGACAGGACAACTACCGGACGTTTTTTCAAATCCGGACGGAATATCCGTTCGCAGGAAACAAAAAAATTGTCGCAGTCAAACAGGAAAAACATATCAATACTTTCTGAAACTTGCGATTATGACACCCCAGACCGAAAAGTTGTCGCGGGCGGAAACCATGCGGGCAGTGCCGTTGCCGTCGGAGCACAATAAGCTTGTCCGGCCTGAAGACAGCTGCAGGCGGCGGGCAAGCAATTCTCCGTTAAGTTCAGCCACGACCAAGCTGCCTGATACCGGTTGCAGGGTGCGGTCAACAATCAGCGTATCGCCGCGGAGAATGCCGTCCTGTCTGAGAGAATCGCCATCCAGGCGCAGAAAATAGGTAGCCGCGGGATGAGGAACCAAATGGCGGTTCAGATCCAGCGGGGAGGAATAATCATTTTCTGAAAAATCAAAAGCGTCAGCATGTGAGGAATGAAAAGCAGGCATGGCATTCTCGTTATTGTGTTCTTGTTTTGTTCTTATAATAATTACGGATAAATTTAAATGCAATAGAAATTTTGATTAAGCTGTAATAAAATCCGGTTAAAAGATTTTTAGCAAGGAGGAAAAATGAAAAAGATTGTACCGCAGGTGTTGAAAGCAGGGGATGAAGTCCGGATTGTGGCGCCGGCCAGAGGACTGAGGCTGATTGGCCGGGACAGCCGCGAGATTGCCAAAGCACGGTTTGAAGAAATGGGGCTGAAGGTGACTTTCGGCAGGAACACCACGGATGAAAACTGGGATATGTTCGGTTCCACAGACGTTGAAAAACGGGCGGAGGATTTGAACGAGGCTTTCGGGGACAAAAACGTGAAAGCCGTATTTACGGTGATTGGCGGAAGCAATTCGAATCAGCTGCTGCCGTATCTGGATTATGAGCTTATTCGGCAAAATCCAAAAATTTTCTGCGGCTTTTCCGACATTACGGCGTTGTTGAACGGCATTTATGCCAAGACGGGACTGGTGACCTTTTCCGGTCCGCATTTCAGCTCGCTGGGAATGAAAAAGGGGGCGGAATATACGCTGGAAAACTTGAAAAAAATGATTTTGGGCGATCAGGAAAACGAGATTAAGCCGTCAGATGCCTGGAGTGACGATTTGTGGTTTATCAATCAGGAGGACCGTACCTTTATTAAGAACGAGGGCTGGCAGGTGATTAATGCCGGAAAGGCCGAAGGAACGATCGTCGGCGGCAATCTCGGAACTTTTGATTTGCTGCTCGGGTCTTCTTACCGGCCGGCATTTGAGAAAAACACCGTTTTGTTTGTTGAAGAGTGTTTTACCAGCGAAGCGACGGATGCCGGAAGTTTTGAGAGAAATTTGCAGGCGCTGATTTACCAGCCTGATTTTGAAAATGTGAGCGGAATTGTCATCGGGCGTTTTCAAAAGGCTTCCAATGTGACAAAAGAAAAGCTCGAATATATTATTAAAAGCAAAAAAGCGCTGGACCGGATGCCGGTTATTGCCAATGTTGATTTTGGGCATACGACGCCGCTTTTGACATTGCCGATCGGCGGGGAATGCAGTCTGGATGCGGAGTCCGGGCTATTGACGGTAAAAGCTTGAAGCAAAGATCCCCGAGCGTGAGGTTCGGGGATCTTTTTTTGTGAAAAAACGCCGATTCGATTTCTAAAAGCCGCGGAAAACCATATAAAATAAAAGATATTTTAACTAAATCCGGTTATAATTTTATTTAATCAGAAAAATTTTTGACCGAAAACGTATTTTTTTAGATTAATTTGACAAAAAAGTTGTTGAAATATTCTGAAAAATGCGTTATTATCGCGTCAAATAGAATTTTGTTAGGAGTTTTTAAGATGGCTATTGATGCTCAAAATGCAATTCGGGCGATTAATGATGGAAAATATGAAGTGTTTTCCAATGACGATTTGATTAATTTGGCCAAAATTTTGCCGGCTGCCGGAAAAGAAGGCGCTGAAGCTTTTGCCAAATTGAAGGATTTTGTCGGAACAAATTTGATGGCGCCGTTTGCCGAAGGTATTTATCAACTCAATCCCAAAGACATGGATGTTTTTGAGGAACTGGTTAAAATTTACGGCAAGGGCGCGGACGGCAAGGTTATTAAAGGCATGACCAGCGGCAAAACCGTGCAGGAGGCTTTTGATGTTTATAAAAAGCTTAATGACGTTAACGTTGATGCCAAGACGATTGAAAATAATGCCGCCAAGCTTGAGGCGTTTGAGCAAAAGCATGATATTGCGGACAGCAAATTTGAGTCAAACGGCCGGAAGCTTCTTGACAGAATGGATATTGACAAAGATACAAAGGCAGACGTTTTGGAAGCCGTCAGACTGAATGCTTATACGGACAGTTTGGTTGACGGAAAACTTGACGAGGCCAAATATGTCGAGAATTTGAAGAGCAATATCGAGCTGGCCGTTTACAGCATGCTGACCGGTACTGCCATTTCAAAAGCCGGTGCGGAAGCCAACAAGTCTTTGGACATGTCCATTAAGGCGACTTTGGAACAGGCTGTTGCTGTTACGGATAAAGAAAACAGCATGCTTAAAGTTAACGGCGATGCCGTTATGGGTTATCTGGCGACAACGCTGGACCGAACAGAAAGTATTAAAGACCGCATTAAGAATAAGCTTGGCAATATTCCGGTATTGGCCAAACTGAACAAGAAAATTTCGCAGTTGGATGATAAATTCTCCAAAAAATACGGCAAGCGTTATGAGGTTGCCAAGACGGCGGTTAAGGTTGTTTCCAATATCGGCGCAGGTGGTCTGATGTTGTGCGCTGCAGGTGGTTTGGGTCCGGTCGGTCTGGCGGCATACGGTGTTTATGCTTCTTATAACGGTATGAAACCGATGGTTCAGTCTTGGAAAAACAGCCGGAAAGAGTATAAGTCATTCGGCGCTTTTCTGAAAGATAACAAGCTGAATGCCCTGACCGCAGTTTCCGGCGTTCTGGCGTTGGGTGTGGCCGGTTATAATGCCGGAAATGCCGCTTTGCAGGTTGCCGGAGGACAATTGAATTCGGCAACGGTAAGTCCTCTGCTCGGATATGCCAGCAAAACGCGCGCAACGCTTGCTTATGGTACGGTTGCCCTGAAAAATGCCGTTGATATCAAAGATGCATACAATAAGGGTGAAGGCACAGGGAAAGCTTGGGCAAAAGCCGGGTTGACGGCGCTGGCGTTTGTTGTGAACTATCATCTGGCCGGTGCATTCCAAGCAGATTCTAATGTTTCCGAGAAAAGCGGTCTGACTTTGCCGGACGGCAGAGATTTGAATGAGGCAAAAGTCGATTCTGCCGCTCAAAACAGCGTGGCTGAGGATTCCACACAAGTTTCCGACGGTGCGGATACAACGACAACAGCCGGTACGGAACAAGATCCGTGCGAGGAGATTGAAAATGCTTTGCATGGCAGTCAGCAGCAGAGTGCAGAACAGAATGTCGATGACGGCGACTGCAACGGCAAGATTGAGGCTCAGGCCAGAGACCATACCCTGCATACAGAGTTTTGGGACAACCGTAACCGTCACTTCCTCGGTGATGATTTGACCAATGCTTTGTACGGCCTGTTTGAAGGCGACAAGCCGGTTTTGAATTTGAATGATTTTGAAGGCATTGATAACAAAGAAGAATTTGTTTATAAATATGCCATTATGAAGGCTAATAACATTCCCGAGCAGCAGATTTTGGTCGATATGATTGAGAAAGCCTGCGGCGGCCAGTTGACGCAGAATGATTATATTGATATTGCCCGCGGCATGAACTCGTATGACAATCACGGTAATCCGCTGTGCTGGGAAAATACGCAGAATACCGGCGGTACCAGACTGGCTGACGATTTTGTCCGCTGCGATCCGGAACCGACCAAGCCGGAACCGGCTGATGTTGTTCCCGTAACTCCGGTTAATCCGGAGCCTGTTGAACCTGAGCCGACAGAGCCCGTTCAACCCGTTGAACCCGTACAGGAGGCAGAACCTGCCAAGATTTACAAGGGTAAGATTGTTGAACATGTTACGCTTGACAATGTTCCGCAGGATAAGATTAAAGGTTATGATTATGACTTTTATGATGCGCCTATTCCCGAGAAAGAAGCCGCACAGGGTTATGATTATGACGTTGACGGCAACAAAGGCGAGCCCGCTCCGACACTTGAGGCCGATGCCGTAGCCGGAAAAATTGCGATGGCGAACGGCGGCAAGGTTGAATATACCTTTTATAACGGTGCAGCACAAATTCAGTATGAAATGCCGGAAGACAAATATGCCGATGAAGTGGCTGCCCATTTGGAAGGTTTTACCGACAAGCCGGAAACAATGTCCCGCCGTTATGCGGCTTACAGCGAGGTTTATTATGACCTGCACAGCCGTCTGGCCGAAGGCGAAACCATTAAAGGCGCCGAGGAATGGATGGATTGGATGGATAAGCACTTGGCCAAACGCGGTTTGTTTATTGATGACAAAGGTTATATTGCCATTAATCAGAATGTTGACCGTGAGCTGTTGCTGGAAGCTTATCGTAAAGATCCGGACGGTCTGATGACGGACAAAGAAATGCGTCAGCTTGAAAAAGAGACCGAAAAAGCCGAGAAACAGGCTGCCAAGGAAGCTGCCAAAGCGGAAAAAGAAGCCGCCAAAGAAGCAGCAAAGGCTGAGAAAGAAGCTGCAAAAATGGCTAAAATGAAAGCTAAAAGCAACAGTTGGGATTATTAATCTTCTTAAAAAAACTCCTGACAAAAGAGAAAGAGCTGCAGAGAAATCTGCGGCTCTTTTTCTTTTGGCATCAGGCTCTTAATGAATAATTTAAGTTTTATCGCTATGATTGAGATAAATGTTACATTACTGTTAATATCGTCTTTTTGTTGACAAAAATTGTTGTACAAAATAAATAATTTTGGTACAATAAAGTATGTTGAATTAAATATTCCGGAGTAAGAACCATGGCTGATGAATCTAATGTATTGACCCAGGAACAGAGGGATTTTTATGAGAATGAAACCGGCAAGCCTTTGCCGGAAGGAGCAACCTGGGATTCTCTGGATGGGGAACAAAAAGCCGTTCTCAGCGATGTTTATGCTCCCAAAAGCGCGGAAGCCGAGGAATATGCCGGCAAGTTCAAAGAGCCGGAGCAGGAAGCGGCCGTGATTGAGCAAAAAGAGCCGATGAAGCTTGAGGATGCGATTAATGCCGCGGATGGCAAAGAATTGTATAATCTGAATCCGAACGATTTAGCCGAGATGAACAATGTGCTGCGGACAGCGGCAGCAGAGGGCAATGAAGCTGCGGTGCTCGGTTACGGAAAAGTCCGGCTGGCCATGGAAGAAAAAATGCAGGCCTATGCCAACGGCGAAATTGAAACGCCGATAGAATGGGCCGGCGGGATGCAGGCCATGCTGCGGGCGGCGAAAGAACGCCTGCCGGAAAAAGAGCCTTATCAGGAAGAACCGATTACCGGCATGCATACGGTGACGGCGCAGAATATTTCTAATGACAAAGATAAGAATTTGGATGACCTCAGCCTGCATGACCTGGCGGCGTTGAAAGTCGAAATGGACAAGAATCCGGAAGGTTTTGACAAGCAGCGCGTTGACGAGGCCGTCGGCCATCGTTTGAATAAGCTTGCGTCAATGGGGAAAAATGATTTTATTGCGAAGGAAGATTTGGCGGCGGCGCAGGTTTTGCTTGACGCCATTCCGATGTCAAACCGTCGGGAAAGCGCCGGCAAAGCTTTTGAGGTTTTTACCAAAGTAGAGGGCAAACTGTATGACTCCCGCAAGGTTGTCAACGGAACTTTTGACGAGCCGCGGATTGCCGAGCTGGCCGAAGCCTGTGAGGGAAAGCTGAAAGAGTTTACCGAGGCTTATGACAAAGAGCACGGCTTGTCGATGATGACTTCGGAAGATGCCGAGCGGGTTTCGGAGAATATTGCCGCCATGAGCGAAATGGGCAAAGACGCTCTTGACAAGGCGGAATATAAAGAAGAACCGATCAAGCCGATGTCGAAAGACGAGGCTGAGAAAGCAATGGCCGAGTTGCGGCAGGGCAAAGATTTTGACATGAAAACGCTGGCGTCTTTGTCGGCTTCCAATGCTTTTGGCACAATGGGGCCGGATGCTGAGGCGCTGGAAAAGGCGATTGCCGCTAAACTGACCAAGGTCGGCAAGGAAGTTCCGGCCGATGAGCTGGGCAGCATGGATTTTCTGCTGGAGAAGGCTTCGCACCTGCCGGAGTCAATGTTTCCGGCCAAGAAGTATGAGAAAGCCAAGGGTATTTTAGACAAGAACCGGAAAGAGGCTCAGAAGAATCCGAAGCCGAAGCATCCGGAAATGGCTGATGCCATGGCGCTGTTTGACAATCTGGAGATTACGGACGGCGTTAAGATGTTCAGCAAGGCCAAGAGCAAGGATAGTGACGAATTAAAGGCGCAGTTGCTGGAGAGTATCCGTCTGCAGACGATGGAAAGCATGGCCGGTACCAAACCGGGGCCGATTGATCCGGCAGAATTTAATAAGGAATTTGCCGCGAATATCGTGGCGGAGGTCGGCAGGCTGGCCGGTGTCGAGAGCGTGATTGCCGGCGGCAGCAAGGCGATTGAAGATTATGCCAAAGGTCACAAGATTCAGGTTGGAAAAGGGGCGCTGTTAGGGTATTTGGCGGCACAGAGCGACGCGCGCGAGGGTTTTGCCGCCCGTCTGGAGAGCAAGGTCGGAAAGGGTAATGCCGGTGTTGCAAAACTGCGGGAACAAGGTAAGAGTCTGGATGACAAGACAGCTAAAAATGCAGCACCCAAGCAGTATGCGATGCTTAAATCTCTGGCCAAGACTGCAGCGTGGTCGGGAGCGTATTATGCTGCCGGAGCAGTTTGCGGTCCGGCCGGTATAGCGGTTGTGGCAACGGCGTCTTTGGCGAATCAGGCCTTGAAGCTGCGCAAGGAATATAAGAAGAAAAAAGAAGAAATGGCCAAAAAGGGCAAGAAACTCAAGCTTTGGTCTTTCTTAAAAAACAATAAAATGGCTTTGGCCGGCGCGGCAATGACGGCTCTCGGTATTGGAGCGGCCGGTATTGAAGCAGCCGAGTTGGTTCCGGAAGTGGCCAGAGCGATGACAAATGCCAAAGCAACGTCAGGAATTGCGCTGGGTATCGGTTCAACCATCAAAGCCTTCAGGGAAGTGCGAAAAAACGGCGGCAGTATGTGGAAAGCGATGGGCGCGGCCAGTGTGGCCGGTGCCGGTACGGCCTGGGCCGTGATTTCCGGAGCCACATCATCATTTGATTCTCCGGCGATTGAAGGGGAAGGAACCATTGCCGCTCATATTAATTGGGGAGAACATAGTTCTTATGGACCGGAACATCCGACAATGTCGGAGATTGAAACAGCAAATTCAGTGACTCCGGCGATGGTTGATGAAAATAACAATGGTATTTCAGATTATATTGAGCGGCCGGCCGAACAACAGACGCCGCCGATGTTGGATAAGGATAATGATGGCATTTCCGATTATATAGACCGTGACGGTGGCGAGGGCTGGGCGAATGAGCCGGAAAAACCGGCGGTTGAGCAGGAAGCTCCGGTACAGGAGACCCCGTTGCAGGAGCCGGTTGTTCAGCAGGAATCCGAGGAACGTCCGGATTGGGCTTCCCAGCCGCTGGAAGCCGGTGCGATTGCCGGTCTTGAAACCGAGCAGCCGGATATTGCCGGCGTTAATGAGCAAATGCAGGCTCAGGCAGAGGCAAACAAAATATACGGCGTGCAGGATCCGGTCAGCGGCAAGACGTTAGAGTTTTCTCTGGGTGACAATGGGGAAATCCAGACTCATAATGCCGAGGAAATCGGGTTGGTGGGAAGTGAGCAGCTTCATGGCGCCGTTGCCGAAAGGATTAGTCAGGAAGCCGGTCATTTCAGCGACAGGGAACTGGCTTTTCTGGAGAAGAATCTGTCCGGCGAGCAATACAGCGACGTTATGTTGGCCGATGCGCAGATAAGAGCGGAGCAGGATACACAGTTGTTGGCACAGGAGGCTGAAAAGACTTTCGGAAATCCGCAAGATGTTCATACGGCCGAACAGTCTATGGCGGACAATCAATCGGCGGCAGCAGGGAAACCAGATGTCGAGAAGCTGAATGAGGAGCTGCAGTCGATGGTTCATGGCGATAAAGCAGCCGAACAGCAGCCGCAGGAACTTTCAAAGGCCGAAAAGCTGGAAGCGCTCAGACAGGGTAAAAGCGTGGAAGAAGCCACGGCGGCAAAATCTGCTTCCAAAGAGCCGATAATGGCACAGAACATTAACAGGGTGCAAACGCCCATTAACAGTGTAGACCCGCGCGGCGGCGGATACACAGCCTAAAAGGAAGACATAAAAAAACCGGAGTTTTAATCTCCGGTTTTTTTCCGGTTAAGATATTTTTTCAATGACCGGATCGGTTATTGCCGGTGCATCTTCTCCGATTTGGATATTGTTCAGCAATTCTTTCCGCGCATGGTTGAACTGATCTTCGGTTTGGGCATGGATGAAGGCCAGCGGTTTTTGAGAATCGACATAATCGCCGATTTGGCAAAAAGCGCTGAAGCCGGTGGCGTAATCCAGTTTTTGATTCGGATGGGCGCGCCCGCCTTTTAATTCTATAACGCTTAGGCCGATGTTGCGGGTGTTCATGCCGCAGACATATCCTGATACCGGAGAAAATACCGGACGGATAATTGCAGCCTGCGGCAGATAGGATTGGTATTTTTCTATAAAATCTGCCGGCCCGCCCAATGCAGTGACCATGCGGGCGAAGATTTCCAAAGCTTTTCCCGTGGAAAGGGCTTTTTCCAGTTTGGTACGGGCTTCTTCCGTGCTGCCGGCCAATCCGGCGTTCGCCAGAAGTTCGGCGCACAAATCCATGGTTATTTGGTGCAAGCGCGGGTTTATGTTTTTTCCCTGCAGGTATTCTACGGCTTCGGCCATTTCCAGTGCATTGCCGACGGTGTGACCGAGAACCTGATTCATATCCGTCAGCAGGGCAGAAGTTTTGGTGCCGGCATGGTTGGCGACGTCGACAATGGAATGTGCCAGATTTCTGCCGTCTTCAAGCGAGGGCATGAAAGCCCCGTTGCCGCATTTTAAATCCATGACCAGATATTCCAGTCCGGCGGCAAGTTTTTTGGAGAGAATCGAGGCGGTAATCAGAGGAATGGATTCAACCGTGCCGCAGACGTCGCGAATGGCGTATATTTTTTTATCAGCCGGTGCCAGATTGCCGGTCTGTCCGATTATGGCGCAGCCGACTTCCCGGACGGTTTTTTTGAACAGTTCATTGGTCGGAACGGTTTGATATCCCGGAATGGAATCGAACTTGTCAAGTGTGCCGCCGGTGTGTCCGAGGCCGCGGCCGGAGATCATCGGGACATAGCCGCCGCAGGCTGCAATCAGCGGTGCAAGCATCAGGCTGACTTTGTCGCCGACGCCGCCGGAGGAATGTTTGTCAACAACCGGCCCGTTCAGGTTCCAGCTTAAGACATCGCCGGAATCGCGCATGTTTAGCGTTAATGACGTGATTTCTTCTTTGGACAGGCCGTTGAGAAAAATGGCCATGGTCAATGCCGCAGTCTGGCAGTCGGCAATTTCTTCGGAGGTTACGCCTTTGATGAAAAAGCTGATTTCTTCTGCCGTTAAAGTTTGGCGGTTGCGTTTTTTGCGAATGATTTCTTGTGGCAGCATTTTAATATCCCCGATTAATGACTTCAATTAAATTATCCAGCAGCGAGCTGGCGCCAATGCGAAAATTTTTTGGGGTAACCCATTTGCCGCCCATGACGGCAACGGCCAGCACCAGATATTTTTTTGCATCGTCAATGGTTTTGATGCCGCCGCTGGCTTTGAATCCGGCGTTTTTACGGCCGGAAGCAATGGTTTCCAAAATGATGTTGGCGGCTTCGGGCGTGGCGGAAACTTTGGTTTTGCCGGTAGAGGTTTTGATGAAGTCGGCACCGTTTTGAATGCACAATTTTGCGGCTTCGGCGATAGTGGCGGCATGTATCAGTTCGCCGGTTTCAAGAATTACTTTGAGAAGTATTTTTTTTCCAAGGTGTTCCTTGATTTGTTTGATGAAAAGGCCGCATTCGTTTTTTTGACCTTCCAAAAACTGTTTGTACGGAAAAACAAGGTCAATCTCATCGGCACCTTTGACAACGGCGGTGGTTACGGCGCTTTTGGTCCTTTCCAAATCCAGGCTGCCGTCGGGAAAATTGATGACGGTTGCGACTTTGATGTCGGTATGGCGCAGGTGTTCTTTGGCAATGCCGACAAACTGCGGATAAACGCAGACGGCGGCGACATTGCCGTAAGGCGTCTGGGCTTTGCGGCAAAGGTCAATAATGCTTTCAGAGGTATCCGTGTTGTTGAGCGAGGTCAGATCCAGACATGAGATTAAGGTTTCGGCAGCGGTTACGTCATCCATGTTATTTCTCCTGTTTTAAAAAGGCTTTGACCAGTTTTTGCAGGTCAGCGGAAGCCTTTTCTCCCTGTGCCAGCGTTTCGGCATGGCTCTGGCTGCCGGTTCGCAATCCGGTGCCCATATTGGTCAGGACAGACAGTCCCAGAACTTCCATGCCGGAATGGGCGGCGCAGATGACTTCCGGCACGGTAGACATTCCGATTGCGTCGGCACCGAGGATGCGGAAGGCGTGGATTTCGGCAGCAGTTTCAAAATTGGGACCGGTCACCATCATATATATGCCTTCGTCCAGCGGGATTTTTTGTTCTTGGGCGATTTGCTTCATTTTAGCACGCAGTGCGGCGGTATAGGCGTTGCTCATGTCGGGAAAACGCGGGCCGTAACTGTCATCGTTCGGGCCGATCAGCGGATTGGTTCCGCTCAGGTTGATATGATCTTTTATCAGCATAATGGTTCCGGGTTGGAAATCAGGGTTCAGCGAGCCGGCGGCATTGGTCACGATCAGGCGATTGATGCCGAGTTCCTGCAATGTTTTGACAACGGTATTGATAACCTGCGGCCGGTGTCCCTCATATAAGTGAAAACGTCCCTGCAGGCACAAAACTTCCGTGCCTTCCAAGCTGCCGGCAATCAGACGTCCCTGATGGCCGCTGACGGTACTTTGCGGAAAGCCGGCAATGTCTTTGTATTCCACGCAAACCGGATTGCAGACGGCATCACCGAGGCTGCCCAGCCCGCTGCCGAGAATAATGGCGGTTTGCGGGGTGTGACCGGAAATTTTTTGGCGGATTTGTCCCGCAATGTCTTTTATCATTTTTTTACCTCCAGATTATTGAATGCCAGTGGCAGAAAATCATTAAAATTCAGGCTGCTGATAATGCCGTTCAGGTCAGCCAGGTGAACAATAGTTTGCGTTCCGGCAAATTCTTTTATGCGCTGCAGGCAGGCGCCGCAGGGAGTTATCGGTTCGGCAGTGTCGGCGATAATCAGGATTTCGGCAATCTCGCGGCAGCCGTCGCCGATCATTTGGGCAATAGCGGCCTGTTCGGCACAGGTTCCGCAGGGGTAAGAGATGTTTTCGACATTGGTTCCGATATAAATTTTGCCGTTGCTGCCAAGGACAGCGGCGCCAACGGCAAAGTTTGAATAGGGCGCATAGGCGAGCCGGCGGACATCGCGCGCTGCGGCAAAGAGTTCTTTTGTTTGTGTCATCTTACTCGGCCTTAAAAGTTTTATTAATACTTGCATGTTAAAATAAGATAATTAAAATTGTCTTATCAGAAAGATTTTTGTGCTTTAAAAGGAGAAAACAGACGTGAGAAAATGGTGGCTGATCGGCACAGGCGTTTTGCTGTTGGTGATTGCCGGAGGTTTTTTTTACATTACCTCAATTGACTGGAACGAGCACAAAAACCGCATTGCGGCCGAAATATCTCAAAAAACCGGAAAAAACGTGGTGATTAACGGCCCGTTGTCGCTGTCCATATTTCCGTCTCCGAAGCTGCTGGTTGAGGATGTTAAGGTTTTCAGCCAGGATAAAAAGATTACGGAGCCTTTGGCGAGCGCGGCCAAAATGTCGGCGCGCCTTGATCTGGTTCCGTTTATTAAAGGCGAGTTTAAGGTAACGCGGATGTCGGTGACGAATCCGGTTCTGCGGATTGAGGTTTTTGAAGACGGTACAAAAAACTGGAAATCTGACCTTACGCCGCAGCAAAAACAGGATTTGCAGGATACGCCGGTAACGCTGGAAAGCGTGACGCTGGAAAACGCCGAGATTGATTATATTGACAAGCTCAGGGATATTGACTGGAAATTTACCGACCTGAATGCCGAGGTGATTGCTCAGACATTGTTCGGGCCGTATAAGATTGACGGCAGCTTTGTCAAGAACAATATGCCGGAGGGTTTTTCTCTTGAGATGGGGCGTTTGTCGGACGATTTTAACACAACGCTGAATTTTGTATTTAATAATCCGCAGTTGGGGACGATTTATCGTTTTGACGGGTCGGTTTTGTTCAAAAACGAAAGTTTGAAAGGCAGCTTGATTTTTGATACGCAAAAGTTGGCGGAGTATCTTAATGCCAACTGCAAGGGCTTTAAACTGGACAAGAAATATGATTTGCCGCTGTCGGTTTCGACGGCGGTTACGCTGGATAAAACCAGACTGGAGTTCAGTGATCTGGTTATGAAATACGGTCAGACGGCGGCAGCCGGAAATATTATTATTCCGCGGCCGCAGGAGGTGACTGACTGGACGCAGAAAGACAAAGAAGAACGACAAAAGGTGGAAATGGCCTTCAATATGACGGATGTTGATTTGGATTTGGCCGAAGCTTTTGCACGGGATTATGGCGGCAAGTATTTTAGGGGGGAAAAGTTTGAGCCGGATTTTGTTTGGGATGTGATTGCCGATATTAAAGCCGTTAAAGGAAAGTACCGGCAGCAGAATATCAGAAATCTGGATCTGAGTTTTGACGTTGTTCCCGAAAAAGTTCATATTAACCGTTTTAACATGATTTTGCCGGGGGAAACCTCTTTGCAGACAAAAGGAGAGATTTTTCCGGATAAGGAAAAGATTTTGACCTATCGTTTTGATGTCAATGCGGCGACGGAAAATTTGGATATGACATTAAACTGGCTTGGATTTAAACCGGAGGTCAGGGCCGCGTCAACTTATAAGAAATTTTCGGCTCAGGCTAAAATTGCGGGCAACGGTTCCCAGCTTAAGATTTCGCCGATGGAAGTTTCTTTTGACAACAGCGTGATTAAAGGCAGTTTGGGCGGTGCGTTGAAAGACGGCAAAAAACAGATCTTTGCAATTTTGGAGGCAGACAGCATCAGTCTAGATAATTATCTGGCGCAGCTGCCGACGGAGCTTGCTGCTGCCGCGCCGGATAAGAAATTGAAATATCTTATGGATAAGCTGGCGGCTTATAATGATTATGAAATCCGTTTTATGAGCAAAGCCGGTTTGCTGATTTATGGCGGTGTGCCGTTTGAGGCCGTACAGTTTAACGGCGATTTGATCGGCGGCGTTTTGAACGTGGGCAGTCTTGATGTCGGCAGCGTATTGAATTCCAAGCTGAATTTGAACGGAAAGTTCAGCGGTTTTGGCGGGCAGACATTGGTTTTTGACGGCGTTAATTTTGATTTTTCCACTCAGAATCTTGTTTCTCCGCTGAATAAGCTGGGGCTTTCTGTTTCCGCTCTTAATCCGGAAATTATGAAAAATTTTTCTGCAAAAGGCGTGCTTAGCGGGAATCTGGAGCGGTTTTCGCTGCAAAACGGTTTTAAGCTGGAAAAGACCGAAGGCTCGGTTAACGGCACGGTTGACAGGAATAACGAACTAAAGTTGTTCAGCGGGCAGGTTAATCTGAAGAATCCTGATTTTGTGCAGATGCTCAATGACTGGGGTATCAATTATAAGCCGAATGTCTATTCTTTGGGGGTCTTTTCTTTGGAGAGCGAGATTGAAGCCGGAAAGAATCATTTGAATATCCGTTCGGGAAAGGCTGCTGTCGGTCAGGATATTTTTACGGGGAATCTTTCTTATGACAATTCTCAGGGGCGGACGAAAGTTGCCGGCAGTCTGAAGATTAACCAGCTGGAGTTCGAGCGTTATTTTTACGGCAGCAACGTTAAGCAGGCCGGTGAGCAGCAGACCTTTTTGAAAACAGGAAATCTCAAAGCGGCATTGTGGGCAAAACCGCAGCCGAGTACGGCAAAAATCGATTATGAATTTTATAATCGTTTTGATTTGAATATGGGCCTTGAAGTCAGCAAGTTTATTTATCGTAAAAACAATTTTGACAATTTACGGGGCAAAGTGGTTTTTGATATGGGCAATTTGAACTTTGACCAAATTCAAACAACTTATAAAAATGCCGCGATTTCCGGCGGAATTAAGCTGGCGACGGCAACATCGCCGTCGATTGCCGCGGATTTTACCGTGCGGGATCTGGCATTGGAAAATATTGACAGCGTCGGGCAGAAGTATGGTTTTGAAGACGGGCTTATCAGCGGAAAGTTTGTCGTTGACGCGCCGGCGGAATCGGCAGCCGCAATGTTGTCCGGTTTGAACGGCGATGCCAGTTTTGAAATTGTCAATACGCATTTTCGCGGTTGGCGGATAGCTCCGATTATTAAAGATTTGCAACTGCGGAGAGTGTCGGAGGGGCTGGCCGGTTTGGTTAAGCAGAATTTGGAGAGCGGTGTGACGCCTTTCAAGAAAGTCGATGGTACGCTTTATTTTAAGGATGGCGGTTTTGAGGGCAGAGACATTCATTTTGCCGGTGCCGATTTCTCAATCAGGCTTAAGACCTCGGGAAGTTTGTCAGACTGGGAAGGGACTTCAAAATTTGACATTAAAATTGCCGAACCGTCGGATTTGCCGGCTTTTGGCTTTTCCTGGGCCGGTTCTTTGAGTGATCCGGTTTTGGAACTGAATTTGAAGCCGTTGACGGATTTATATGATGCGGAACAGAATAAAATTGCCGAGGCCCGCCGCGCCAAAGAGTTGGCCGTTATGGAGGCCCTTAAAGAGAAAATGCAGCAACAGCAGGATATGTTGAAGCTGTTTGAAGGCAATTTTTATAAAATCAGCCGGGATTACGATAATTTTTCCGGACAGGCACAAAAGCCGGAAGTTATAGAAAATTATAAAAATATGAAAGCGGACAGCGAGGATATTAAAAAGGCGATGGCTGAGGTTTCAACTTTGGCGATGACACCGAAGTATGATGAAAGCGTTATTAATCAGGCCAAGACAAAACTAGAGGCCGTGATCGGCAAGTTAAATAATTTTAGAACGCGTGTTTTGCAATATCATGTTGAGGATTTGAAGTATCGGATCGGGAAGCATTATGACCACGCGACGGAGGTGCAGCAGCAAGCACAGAATAACGGGCAGGCTTTTCGGGATAAAGACGCCGAGCTGACCAAAAGGCTGAGCCGGATTACAACGGATTATAATCTGGAAAAAGACGAAAAAGCTGCGGCTTTTCAGAAAGAAGTAAATGAGCTGCTGGTTAAGGTTGTGGAAGGCCATGAGCAGGTTTCGCAGGAATATTTGAAGATGAAAGCAACGGATGATCCGCTAAAACTGAACGAATATTTGCAAAATATGGAAAAGACCGTGGCGCAAATGGAAAGTGATCTGATAAAACTCGGACAAAGCACCGAAGCTTATATGAAGTATACCGAGGATGAAGTCGGCGGGGCGGAAGAGAGCTTTAACAAAGCAAAACGCGAGGCCGAAATCAAGCGGAAAGTGGCTGAGAACATCGGTAAAATTTCCGTTAAGGAAGACGGCAAGAAGCTTACGCGGACGGTTGTACGGGATATTGAGGATATTGAAAAGGCAGAGGCGTTGAAAGAAAAGGAACACATTAAGGTTTTGGATTTTTCAACGAAGAAAAAAGTACAAAACGTGGTGGTACGGGAAGACCGCAAGACTGAGGATATGCCACAAAAACAAGAAGGTAGTTTTTTGAAAAAATCCAGCGGTACAATTATGAAAGCCAGTGGGGTTATCCGAAAAAAATAAAGCTGCAAATAAGGCTTGTCGAAACGTTTTTTTGTGTTATATTTTTCTCATATAATTTAACATTATTATGAGGAGAAAGTTATGCGCAAGCCCGAAGTTTGTATTTTGCCCGTGGCCGGTTTATCAACACGCAATCTGCCGTCAACGAAAGCGTTGCATAAGGGGTTTCTGACCCTGAACGGCAAGCCGATTATCCAATATGCCGTTGAGGCTTGTGCCGAAATCGGCATCAAGGAAGTTGTGTTTATTTACAGCGACCAATCATGCAAGCATTTGTTTGAAACGCATTTTTCTCCTTATCCGTGGCTGGAAAACCACTTGCGTCAGAAAGGCAAACTTGATTTGCTTAAGGTGGTGGAAGACATTATACCGGAGGGGATGAAATTTTCTTTTGCCGAGCAGTCAGAGCCCAAAGGGAACGGTCATGCCGTATTGATGGCAAAAGAGATTGTCGGCAAACGGGATTTTGTCGTGATGTGGCCGGACGACGTTTATGTCAGCATGCACGGCAAGGGTATTTTGGCGCAGCTGCTGGATGTTTATGAAGAATTTGGCGGCATGGTTGAAAATATTATGGAATTTCCGCGCGAACAAATGGTTCGTTACGGGGCTCTTATCGGCGCCGTCCGCGACGGGCGGATCGTCCATGCCAAAGGCAAAATCGAAAAACCGGCTTTGGAGGAGGTTCCTTCCAATTATGCCAGCATGGGGCCGTATATTCTTCCGAATGAGATTATGGATATTTTACCGGAAGTACGAAAAGGCAATAACAATGAGATTAATCTGGCGGACGCCATGGGGCTGGCGGCAGTTCGGGGAATGAAACTGACCGGCGTATTGTGTGATGCCATGCGTTTTGACTGCGGCTGTAATGAAGAACTGGCGAAGTCAAACCTTAAGCTGAGCTTGATGAAAAATCCAGATTTACGGGCTTATTGCCGGCAGGTTTTGGATAATATTCTGGTTTGATGGTCTGTTTGAAAAAATCCCGAAGTTTTTATCTTCGGGATTTTTTTTATGCTTTTTTTATCCAGCGGCCGTTTTCCTGTTGCCAGTAGGACAATGTATGGTTCTGTTCTTTCAGTTCTTTCCAAAACCGGCGGGCGCGCGAAACAGCGTCCGGCGAATTGCCGTCAAAGATATTGAATATTCTTTCAATGCCGTTCAGGCTGCCGGCATCCGTTTGGGCGCCGTCAACCAAAAAAAGAAAAGCGGCGCCGTTGGGAATATCTTCTCCCGAAGTCAGCCAGACAGGCTGCATCTCGGCGTTGCCGTCTTTTCTGCTGCCGTGCGGCAGGAAGGAAGTATCATCATAAGTCCAAAGCCTTGTGTTCAAAAATTCGACACGTTCAGCCGTTCCGACTTTTACGACCGTTTTTTTGCCGGAAGCATAGGCTTTTTCCAGCAGTTTGGGCAAAACGTCTTCCAGCGTCTGGGTTTGAAGATGATAAAAATCGACCTGCATTACCGGACTTTCATGTTAAGCGTGACAGTATTAATGTGTTCGCCATCCTGTACCATAAAGGTATATTGGTCATTTTCGGCTTTTTCATAAACGGCGCTTTTGGCGCTGTCTGTATTGTAAATATTGCGTTTATTGATTTTGGTAATGATCAGTCCCGGGCGAATCCCTTTGACGGCAGCTTCGCTGTTAGGAATGGTCGATACGACGATAACGCCCATTGTATCCGCTTTCAATTCCATTTCATTAATATCCTGAATGGTAATGTTCCGAACCATCATTCCGCTGCCGGGGATTGTATAAGACGCTTTTTCATTGACGTCGGCAGGAGCAATGTCCGGCGCAATATCTGCAATGTCATCGCTCGGGGCCGGTGCGGCGGCAGGTTGGGGCTCAACCGGCGGCATTTGTTGTTCCGGTTTGTTTTCCGGCTGCGGTTTTACGGCTTCATTGAGGATTTGTCCAAGGCTTTGTTCCGAGGGTGGTGTCTGGGACTGTTGTTTTTCCGCGGCCGGAGCTGCGGAGTCTGTCTGAGTTTGATGTTCGGGAACAACGGCAGTTTCCTGACTGTTGGTTTCTGCCGGCATTTCTTCAACATTGACAATGCGGTTTTCAATCTGGCCGTTGTGCCACAGTTTTAAAGTGATTTTGCCTTTTACCGGACTTTCGGAAACCAAACGCGAGAAAATCTGGGCGCTGTCCATATCCTGTTCATTGAGCGCCAAAATTATGTCTCCGGCCTGAATTCCGGCATCGGCGGCAGGAGACCCCTCCGCTACGGAAGAAATCAAAATTCCGTTCGGTATATTGCCGATAGAGTTTGCCTCAGTCAGCTGCGGTTGTACCCGAACACCGATCCAGCCCCGTTTGACGCTGCCCGAATTTTTTAATTCCCGAATGACGAATTTGGCATTGTTAACCGGAATGGCAAAGCTGATGCCCATATTGCCGCCGGTAGTCGAAAAGATGGCGGCGTTGATGCCGATGACTTCGCCGTCGAGGTTGAACATCGGGCCGCCGGAGCTGCCCTGATTGATGGAGGCGTCTGTCTGGATAAAGTTATCATAAGGGCCTGATTCAATGTCTCTGGATTTTGCGGAAACGATGCCTGCCGTAACGCTGCCGCCAAGGCCGAACGGGTTGCCGATGGCAAGTATCCAGTCTCCGACGCGGATTTTATCCGAATCGCCCAAATTGACGGGCATGAGTTTTTTATCAGTATCAATTTTTATCAGCGCCAGATCGGTTTTGTTATCCGTGCCGATAACTTTGGCCTGATGTTGGGAATTGTCTGACAGGATAACGTTAATTTTGTCGGCGCGGTCAATGACATGGCTGTTGGTGATGATATAGCCCTCCTCATCAAGTAAAAAGCCCGAGCCTAAAGCATAATGTTCTTGTCCGAGCGGTGAAATCTGCTTATTTTCAGGGAGGTTTTTCAGGCTGACGACATCCCCGCCTTCCAGATTTTCCGGCTTTTGGGTTGTTGAGATGTTGACGACTGAAGGTGAAAGCTTTTCAACCAGGTCGGCAAAGGAAGGATAAGGCGTTCCGGCCGCAGACTGAGCGGCAGCCGGAGAAAGGCTGCCGAGGGCTAAGAAGAAAGCGGATAATCCTGATAATAGTTTTTTCATCTCAAACTCCTTTTGTTAATTATTGAGTGATTTGGCAAAGAAATCAAAAAATTCGGCATTAGGGGACAAAACCATAGACGTTCCGCCTTGACCGAGAGATTTTTTATATGCTTCCAGCGAACGGTAGAAGGCATAAAACTGCGGGTCTACACCGGCTGCCCTGTTCCATATTTCAATCGCTTCGCGATCTCCTTCGCCCCGGGTTATCTGGGCTTCTCTGTCTGCTTCGGCCAATATGATGGTTCTTTCCTTTTCGGCCTGAGCCCGAATCTGCTGAGCCTGTTGCTGTCCTTCGCCGCGAAACTTTTTGGCATCGCGCTCGCGTTCTGCTTTCATGCGGGTATTGATGGCCTGCAATACCTCAATCGGCAAATCGGCACGGCGAATTCGGACATCGGCAACACTGACGCCGATTTGAGCGGCATCGGTTTTGACGGCACTGCTGATGTCTGCCATTATTTGCGTCCGCCGCTGTGACAGCAGTTCCGTCAGGGTTGTCCGTCCGAGAATTTTGCGAACGGAAGAGTTGACGATTTCTTTCAGTTTGCTGCGGGCCTGTTCTTCCGTCCGAACCGTCTGATAAAACTTTAGCGGTTCAACAATACGAAAGCGCGTAAAACTGTCAACATCCAGACGTTTTTTATCGTTGAGGACGATTTCCTGTGCCGGCGGATCCAGATCAAGCAGGCGGTTGTCATAGAATACAACGTTTTGAATAAACGGGATTTTTATTTTCAACCCCGGTTCCTTGATTAATCTGACCGGTTCGCCGAATTGGAGGACAATGGCCTGACGGGTTTGCGGCACAACGTAAAAAGAGGCGGCGCCGATAATAACCAGAACGGCCAAACTAACGAGCAGATAATATTTTACTTTTTCTGACATGGGGAACTCCTAATTTTTTTTCTGCAGGCGGTCTAACGGCAGATAAGGCAACACATTGCCGCCGTTTTTGGACGGGTCGATAATGATTTTGTCGGATTTGCCGAGGACTTCTTCCATGGCCTCAAGATAGAGGCGTTTGATGGTTACGTCGCGGCCGTGGCGATAAGCCTGATAAACGGAATTGAAGCGTTCGGTTTCACCCTGAGCTTTTTTGACGACGGACTCCTTATAGGCTTGGGCATTTTGCAAAATCTGCGAAGCCTGACCTTTGGCTTTGGGCAGGATTTCGTTACTGTAGGCTTCGGCTTCGTTTTTGAAGCGTTCCATATCGGCTTTGGCGCGCTGGACTTCATTAAAAGCGTCTACGACCTGTTTGGGGGGATCAGCCTTTTGAAGTTTGGCACGGACAATTTCTATGCCGGAACCGAATTCGTCCAAAACTTTTTGCAACTCGGCTTTTGTATCGTCCTCGACCTTGCCGCGGTCACCGGTAATAATATCCTGCATCTTGGACTGGCCGACAATTTCGCGCAATACGGACTGAGCCGCTACCTGTACGGTGCGGTCCGGACTTTGCATGCCGAAGAGATAATCTTTGGCGCTTTTGATTTTCCAGACGATTGTAAGGTTGACGTCGACAATATTTTCATCGCCGGTCAGCATGTGGCTTTCCGTAAAGGAGCTGAGCGCGGAAGCAGGAGCTCCGGCTGCGTTTCTGACACCGGCCAGAGAGGCGATATTAGAGGTGTTGTAGGCTGCGGAATCGCCGATTGTGATGCTGCGTTCCTGTGTGATGTTGACTTTTTCCACCGTTTCTATCGGAAAGGGCAGATGGTAATGCAGGCCGGCGCCGGTGGTGTCGGCGTATTTGCCGAAACGCAGGATGACCCCTTCTTCATTCGGTTGAATCTGGTAAAAGCCCGAGGCCAGCCAGACGGCTGCCAGAGCGAAGACCAGCCAGCTGATTTTGAAGTCCGGGCCGTTGTTTTTTCTGATGGGTTCAAAGTCGATGATTTTAGATTTGCGGGGGTTTTTTTCTATATCTTCCCAAGGGCTGTCGTTTGTATTTCCGCCCCAAGGACCTTCCTGTTTGGACATTTATACCTCACTCTGTAATTTATAATTTCCAAATTTAATTTATTGCATTATCTTCTTATATAATATAAATATCATCTAAAAACAATTGCCGATCAAACAATATCAACAGGGGTTAAGATGGAAGAAAAAATCAGACAAAGCATTAAAAACTATTTTGCCGAAGAGCAGGTTGAACAGATTAAAATTCTGAGCGACAAAGTGATTGTGACCATTGCCAGCAACGTTGACGATGCGGAAAAAAGCGCAATGCTGAAGGCTGAGCTGGAGCAGATTGACGGGATAAAACGCGCAACGATTGTTTTTACCAAAGAAAAGAAAAACGCTTCCCTTAAGCCGGAAACGGAAAAGTGGATTGTGCCCGGCGTGAAAAAAATTATCGGCGTGGCTTCCGGCAAAGGCGGCGTGGGCAAGTCGACAACAGCGACGAATCTGGTTTTGGCGCTGTCTAATTGCGGTTTGAAAACGGCTTTGTTTGATGCTGATATATACGGCCCGTCCATTCCGACCATGCTGGGATATGAAGGGCAGCCGGCTTACAGTATTGACGGTAAAAATTTTGAGCCGTTTGATTTTATGGGAATTAAGTCAATGTCAATCGGCACGCTGGTTGGTCGGGATACGCCGCTTATCTGGCGCGGCGCCAAGGCCTGCGGGGCAATTGAGCAGCTTTTGACCCAGACAAACTGGGGCGAGATTGACGTGATGGTGATTGATATGCCGCCGGGGACGGGAGATATTCAGATTACGTTGTCCCAGCGGATTAAGCTGGATGGAATCGTTATTGTTTCCACGCCGCAGGATATTGCCCTGATTGATGCCGTCAAAGGGGTGAACATGTTTAAAAAAGTTGATGTTCCGATTTTGGGAATTGTTGAAAACATGAGTTATTATCTGTGTGAAAAATGCGGCCATCGTGCCGATATTTTCGGATATCACGGCGCCAAGAAAACGGCTGAGGACATGGGGGAGGATTTTCTGGGCGAGATCCCGCTGCATCTGACTATTCGGGAAAATGCCGACAACGGAACGCCGATTGTCTTTGCAGAGCCGGACAGCCCTTATACCAAGGCTTATGAGGAAATTGCAGCAAAAATTGCGGCAAAGCTCGCTTAGTCTGCATAGACCATCTGGTTAAAAACGTTTTCTAAAAAGAACAGCGAGATAAAGCATAATATTCCCGAGATGACCGGAGTGGTTATCCAGCCGAGGGCAATCCGTCCGAGCAAAGGCCAATGGATGTCCCGTCCGCCTTTGGCAATGCCGATACCGATTGCGGCGCCGATGACGGCCTGAGAACTGGAGACCGGAACCAGCGGAAAAGCCGGAAGGCCATTGCTTTGCAAAAAGTTTTGCAGTCCCTGCGAGGCAAACAAAAACAAAACGACGGACTGGGAGATAACGACAATCCAGGCAATGACCGGCGTCATGGACATCAGGCTGATGCCGACGGTGTTTATGACCTTGTGTGAATAGGTGGCTACGCCGACGCTGATGGATATTCCGCCGATTAAGAACAAAAGCTGAGAGGCATTTAAGGTGAAGCCGTTGCTGAACGTAATCGGTTTTAACGGGCTGGAATCGACAAATACGCCCATAACATTGGCGATGTTGTTGGCTCCGAGGGCATAAGCGCCGAATGCACCGGCCAGAATCAGTCCGATGCGTGTGTAGCTGTCCTGCCGCAATAAGTGCAGGTGCGACTTGCGAATCAGGCGGCGAATGCAGAAATACAGGCCGATAGCGATGATTCCGGACAGAACGGGGCAGATAATCCAAGTACTGACAATTTGAGATAATATGCCGTAATCGGTAGATTTTCCGGCATAAAAGTTCCAGCCGACGATGGCGCCGACAATAGCTTGAGAGGTGGAGACCGGAATGCCGCTTTTGACCATAGAATAGACGCTGACGGCGGCTGACAAAGCGACCATGAAGGCTCCGGCCAGCGTATTTACTTCGCCCAGTTCGTTTAAGGTGCGGCTGGCGCCGGAGCCGGCAAAAACCGCACCGATAATGATAAAAATCGAAGAAATGGCGGCAGCGGTGCGGAATTTGACCATTTTGGTTCCGACTGCCGTGCCGAAGATATTGGCGGCGTCATTGGCGCCCAACGACCAGCCCAGAAAAAGCCCGCTGCTTAAAAATATGAGAAACAATCCGTCCATGGCCTTATATATCTCTCTTGATTGTAAATATCAGCAGCTCGTCGACACAATCTTCGGCAATGTCGGCAATATCCGCAACTTCGCGAATCAGCAGATTGAGCTGCAATTTGTTGGCCAGCGGAAGATCCGTGTCAAAAACGGCGCTTCGCAGGTGAGCCGAACTGGTGTCGGATTCATTTTCAATCAGATAGACTTTTTGCGAATAGTCCCTGACAGAACTCAGATCTCTGAAGAACGCCCGACTGGCAATTGCCAGATTTTCGGCACAGTCGGAGCTCAGGTCACAGAGTGTGATAAGCGGTGCGTGAAATTTTTCGGGGATTTCCGGCCGTTCAATATAAAAATTGTGCGTGACTTCATCAAATTTGTTAATGACTTTATCGATGTTCTCGACCAAGTGCAAGACGTCGGCCCGCAGATCGGGAATCAGGTTCTGGCTGTATAAAGCGGCTTCAATCTCCCGACGCAGGCGGTCAGCTTCGTGTTCGGTATTTTTTATCTGTTTGCTGATCCGGCGGTAATCGTCGCTGCGGCGTTCGCTCAAAAAAGTGCGGACGGCTTTTTTGAAGTTCATGGAGACTTCAAGCAATTTGTCATGAAACTGGTCAATCTTGTTTTCCAGATTGCGGGTTTGTGAAAACATTGATACTTTGATGTGAAACATATTATCCTCTTTTTTAGTTTGTTTAAGTATATTGCTTAAATATGAAAAAAAGATTTAGATATTTGGAGAATATTAATAATTATAAACTATCATGCCTGTTGTAAATATATTATAGATTAGCTAAATTATATTTGTATTTAATCAACTTAAGGATTTGTAAGATGAACAAAATTAATGCAATTTACGTTTCTCTGCTGGCTCTGATCATTTCGGTGGCCTGTGCAGCAATGTGCATGACCAAATGCAACAAGGCCGCTCCGGTTGCAGAAACCGCTGCTCCGGCTGCTGCCCCTGCCGCTCCGGCTGCACCGGTTGCTGCTATGGACGTTGAGACAATCAGAACTGTTTTGAACAACAATCCGGAGATTGTGTTTAATGCCATGCAGGCTTATCAGATTAAGCAGGAAGAAGAAAGACAAAAAGCCGCTGCCATAAAGATTAAGCAGAATATTAAAGAAATTACCGATTATGAAGGCGCTGCCGTTGTCGGTAATCCGAACGGATCTGTTACTTTGGTCGAATTCTTTGATTTCTCCTGCGGCTACTGCCACAGATTGTATCCGGCTTTGAAGAATATTGTTGCCAAAAACAGCGATGTCCGTCTGGTCTTGAGAGAACTGACCTTCCTGGGGCCGGTATCTGATTATGCCGCTAAAGCCGCTTTGGCAGCCAAAGAGCAGGGCAAGTATCAGGAACTCTGGTCTGCCATGATGGAAAATGACGGCGCTTTGAGCGAAGCCAAGATTGACGAGCTTGCAGCCGCTGCCGGCATTGATGTTGCTAAAATGAAGGCAGACATGAATTCGGCTAAAGTTACCAAAACCATTCAGGATACTGCGGATTTGGCCAACTCCATTGAAATCCGCGGCGTTCCGACCATGATTTTGGACGGCCAGATTTTGCAAACACTGGATGAAGGCGAAATTCAAAGAAGAATTGACGCTATGAAGAACAAATAGTCCGGTTTGGCGAATAATGAAAAGAGGTTCAAATTGAACCTCTTTTTTTGTGTTTGAAAAATGAATCAGTTTTTTAGATATTGTTGTTCCAATTCGCGAATTTTGTCACGATATTTCATGGCTTCTTCAAATTCGAGGTTGGCCGCGGCATCTTTCATTCTCTTGGTGTATTCTTTTATCCGTTTATCAAAATTTTTCAAGTCGTCGGAAGATACTGTTGATACGGCGGTTTCTTCGTCCAGATAATCCTGACTCATGGTTTGCAGGGTGCCGGAAATGGCTTTGTTGATGGTCTGGGGGACAATGCCGTGAGCGATGTTGTATTGGCATTGTTTTTCGCGCCGGCGGTTGGTTTCTTCCAGAGCCTGCTGAATGGAATTGGTCATTTTGTCGGCATAAAGGATGACACGGCTGTCGGCATTGCGAGCTGCCCGGCCGATGGTTTGAATAAGCGAGCGGGTGGAGCGCAGAAAACCCTCTTTATCGGCATCCAAAATGGCGACCATTGAGCATTCGGGAATATCCAGACCTTCTCTCAGCAGGTTGATACCGACCAAAACGTCGAAGACGCCGAGACGGAGATCCCTGATAATGTCAATACGTTCGAGCGTGTCAATATCCGAGTGCATATAGCGGACTTTTATGCCGTTTTCGTTGAGATATTCCGTTAAGTCTTCTGCCATTTTTTTGGTCAGGGTCGTTACCAAAACGCGTTCTTTTTTAGCAATGACTTTGCGGCATTCTTCCATCAGGTCGTCAATCTGATTTTCAACAGGTTTGACAATACAGACAGGATCTGTCAGGCCGGTTGGGCGGATGATTTGTTCGGTGAAGGTTCCGCCGCTTTGTTCCAGTTCCCAATCTCCCGGCGTGGCTGACACATAGATTGTCTGGCCGCGCATGGCATTCCATTCGTCAAAGGTCAGCGGACGGTTGTCAACGCATGACGGCAGCCGGAAACCGTAATCCGACAATGTGGCTTTGCGGTTGCGGTCGCCGCGGTACATGCCGCCGATCTGCGGCAGCGAGATATGGCTCTCGTCAATGAAGATAATGGTATCTTTGCGCAGATATTCAAACAATGTCGGCGGCGGGGCGCCGGCCGGACGTCCGGTCAGGTAGCGCGAGTAGTTCTCAATTCCCTTACAATGACCGGTGGTTTCCAGCATTTCCAGATCAAAACGGGTTCTCTGTTCCAGACGCTGCGCTTCCAGCAGCTTGTTTTCTTTTTTGAATTCTTCCGTCCTTTCGGCAAGTTCCTGCTTTATGCCGACGATTGCTTTGGAAATGGCAGGGCGCGGCGTAACGTAGTGGTTGGCCGGATAAACGATGATTTCTTCCAAATCGGCATTTTTTTTGCCGGTCAGCGAATCGAATTCGCTGATACTCTCGATTTCATCGCCAAACAGGGATATGCGCCAGGCTTTGTCTTCATAGTGGGACGGGAAGATGTCAATAATATCACCCTGTACACGGAAGGTGCTGCGGACAAAGTTCATCTGGTTACGTTCGTATTGCAGCTCTGACAGACGCTTGAATATTTCTTTGGGGGCGATTTCCTGTCCGACGTGCAGCGGCAGAGTCATGGCGGCATAAGATTCAACGTCTCCCAGACCGTATATGCAGGAAACAGAGGCAATGATGATGACGTCGTTGCTTTCCAGCAGACTGCGGGTTGCCGAGTTTCTCATACGGTCAATCTGTTCATTGATGGCGGAATCTTTTTCTATATAAGTGTCTGTTTTGGGAACGTAGGCTTCCGGCTGATAATAATCGTAATAAGATACAAAATATTCAACGTGGTTGTTCGGAAAAAATTCTTTCATTTCCGTATAGAGCTGGGCGGCCAGAATCTTGTTGGGTGCCATTATCAGAGCCGGCCGCTGAGTCTGTTCAATGATTTTGGCCATGGTAAAGGTTTTTCCGCTGCCGGTTACGCCGAGCAGCACCTGATCGCTCAGGCCATTTTTCAGACCCCGGCAAAGTTCGGCAATGGCCTGCGGCTGGTCGCCGGAAGGTTCAAACGGACTGGAAATTTTAAATTTGTTCTGCTTCATTTATTTTGGGTATCTAAATGGTTATTTTTAAGCGAATCGTTATAAAGTTTTGTGAAATTGCTGAAAGCCTGGACATCGTTGATTGTCTGGTTTATGGCTTTCAGGTCAATCTTATCATTTTCCAGATTGCCTGTTAATATGCTAAAGGGGCTATAGTATTTGGTATTTTCAAAATAAGGCAGAAACTTGTTGCGCAGTCTTACCAAAACTGTTGTTTTTCCTGACTTTTGCAGTGTGGTTGCCCAATCCAAAATATAACCGATCTGCTCCTGACTCAACGGTTTTCCCGGCTGCGGCGCTTCTACCAGATATCTGATGCTGTCCGAGGCCTCGTTCCACATTCCGGCATTCCAATAAATTTCACTTTTCAGCAGCAGAGCATTTTTGCTGTAATCATCTCTTAACAGGTCTATTGCTTCTTCGTCCCGATCAAGGTTGGAGAGCGTTTTGGCGCGGATGATTTTGCGCTGAGCCTGCAACGTAGCGTCAATATCGGCGCTTTGGGTCTGATCCAGAAAATCAAGAGCGTCAATGTTTTTGTCTTCAAACAGGCTGATTAAGGCCAGACGGGTTCCGACGGCCGCACGCTCTTTACCGCTCAGGCGGCCGAAGCGAAGCTGGTTTTGCAAAAGGGAATAGGCGCGGGGCAACAGATCAACCGCAACCAACCGGTCAGCCAGCCGGCGGATGATTTCATTGTAATTCCGGCTTTGAGGCGCCAGCCATTCAAACTCTTTGTATATTGCCAAAGATTTCAGCGGCGGCAGATTATCCGCGCGATTGTTGATGTATACGTCTTCTAAAATGTTTACCATTCTTTTCAGCGTTTGCGGCTTTTCGTCTTCCGCTTCCAGACTCATGCTCAAATTCAGTTTTCTCAATGCGCTGAGATAGTCGGAGCTTCTGACGTAATAATCAGCCAAAGTCCGCAGTACCTGCAGGCGAAATTTCGTGTCCGGCCAGGCGTAGTATAATTGTTCCAGTTCGCGGATGGCCTTTGCCAAAGGCAGCATGCCCAGCTTTTGGCCCAATACGGCGGCCTCGTATCTGGCCAGAGCAGAGTACTTTTGGGATAAGGATGTTGCAATATTGTTATATAATTTTATACCGTTGCGAGGGTATCCCTGCAGAACGCGGCGTTTGGCCGTCAGATAGCCGATGCGTGCCTGATAATAGAGGTTCTTGCTGTCAATATTGTTAAGGACGTCAATAAAGTTTTGTGCGGCCAAATCATCTCCGGCATTCAGGGCATTGTCGGCAGCGACAAGAGCAATCCGCGCTTTTAACGGAATCGGGTAGTCTTTTATCAGGGAAATGTAAGAAGTCAGAATCACATTATTTTCTTTTTTGTATTCTTTGGCTGCGGAAGATAACGTGCGCCAGAAAACGGCCTGATTATCAGACGGCAAATTTCCGAAAGACAGGTGTTCCATGGCGGTATCATAGCGGCGCAGCAAAAAGTTGGCGACGCCGAATAATGACTCGGTTTCTTCCGTCGGACGATATCCCGGCATTTGGCTCAAACGCCGGAGTTCCTGTAAGGCCTCGGCACCCAAGCCGTTGGAAATGTAGTAACGAACCAGCATCAGTCGGGCGGCGTTTTTTTTGTCTTGAGGAGCCTGTTCTATGTCTTTTTTCAGTTGGGATACGGCTTCGGCGTAACTCATGCCGGCAAGGCTTGCGCTGACGTTTAAGTCAAAGCCAAGCTGATCTTCCGTGGTATTTAACAAGTCCTGTTGGCGTTTTTTATAGTCCAAGTCGGCAGAGATATTCAGGCCGCGGACGGCTTTGACAATAATGCCGGTATTGCCGCGCTCAATATTTAAATCCGTGTTCTTGGGGACGACTGCCACGCCGGTAAGCGAGCGTAAAAAGTCAAAATCAGGATAAGAATAGGGGGCGCTGATGCCGCTTTCAACATCAGATACGGTTGCTGCAATCAGATTGTCGCCGATTTCGGGGTCTACGACGGATATAATGTTGCCGGCCATCGTTGTTGCGATAAAAAAGTAGGGATGATTCAGGCTGTCATAGCGGGTAAAGACGTTCATGTCTTTTATTTTTTCCTCAAAGCCGGCAACGGAAAGGTCTATAATCCAGAGCAAACCTTCTTTACGGAGGCCGGCATTGACATTCGGTTTGGTTTTCAGGCGGATAACCGTGGCTTTGGTATGCGGAATGAGAACAATTTCTTCAGCCAGCGGTGCGGCATCGGCAAGCAATTGTTCTTTGTCTATTTTTTTTCGTTGGTCAAAGATAATCCATAAATAATTTTCTCTGCGAAAAACGGCGATATTGGCCGGAGAGTTCCACGAAAAGCCCAGGCTGATAATTCTTTTATCATTATAAGGCGGTTTTTGTGTCATGTTTTCCTGAGCGGAAGAGTTTGTTTCCGGCAAATTAATACCGGCGATTTTGATTTCGGCCGTACTGTCATCAAAAACCCGGCCTTCAGAAACTTTTGACACGTCAATCACGATTTTATTATCATATTCTGCCGATTTTACCATAGCGGCAGGGATTGTCAGCGTTTGCCCGCCCATGGTGTTGGGCGAGACGGTAATGGCCGGATAAAAAGGATAAGATTTCAGCTCTTCGGTTTGCAGCCGGACATCGTTCAGAAAATAAACCGAGGTTTGCATATCCTGCGATTTGACGGAATAAAGCGGCGGCTGATTATATTTGAAAACAAAGCGGTAATAATCCGGATGTTCGCCGTAGCTTATGGCGATGTGGTTGGGTTTTGCAGCTCCGGCGGCATCTTTATGCGGTTTGAGACTGATGCTCAAAATGCCGTCTTTTAAAGATGTCTGGGTAATAAGAGGATGACGCAAAGTCAAAAACATACGGGTGTTGTTTGCGGATAGTTCTTGTTTTTCAATAAAATCAGGCAGCGTCCGGCTAAAATCTTCCGGCGTTTTTATCAGAGGATGATTGAATGTCAGGCTTATCGATTGCGGCTGGTTTTCCAGCTTGTAGTCATTATTTGCGCCGATCGGCAGACTTATCAGTTTTTCTTCCGGCGTATTTTGGGCAATGGCGATTTGGGCAAAAAAAGTCAGAAGCGCAGAAAGCAATATTGTTTTGATATATTGCTTTAAGCTTGGAAAACTGCGCTTTGCTGCGTTCATTGCTTTTGCCTTTGGTTAGAAATTGTTGCCGATCAGTTCGGTTGTGACGGCCTTGGCTTTGGCGGCGTCCATTTGTGAGATGACGGCGGAAGAAACCGAAGGTTTCATTTCTTTTAACAGCGGAATGAGAATATGCAGTTCCAACGTGTTGAAAATTCGGGCGGCATCTTTGGGTTTCATGGTTGAATACAAACGTGCCAGCGAAGATATTTTTTCTTTTTCCTTGTCGTTATATTCGCGGACGAGTTTTTGCAGTTTGGCTTCATATTCCTTCAATTGTGCGAGCTTTTTATCGATTTCTTCTTCCGCAACTTTGAGCTGGATGGCTTTTTTATCAATTTCTTTGCTGCGCAGATCCAATGCTTCGCGCCGTTCGGCAAGTTCCTGCAAAATCAGAATTTCCGACTGTGAAAAGCTGTTGTTGGGCGCCGCAGCCGAACCGGCGGCCGACGTATTGCTGTTCAGGGCTTTGCTCAGGTCGCTGTTTTCTTTTTTCATTTCTTCCTGTGCCTGTGCGGCTTGCTGGGAAATGCTGATGGTTTTGGTTTCTTTTTGTTTTAACAGGTCAAAAACCGTATTGACGCGAACGGAAAGCGTTAAGACGGCGAAGAATATGAAAATCGGTAAAATACGGATACGGCTGGCTATTTTATTTATCATTGTCTGACCTTATTTTATTGATCTCAGGGCTTTTAACAGTTCCAACTCGGCTTCGGAGCGGGAATCGTCAACGGAAAAAACATCTTCCGGCACGGCGCGGCTGCCGGTGTTTGTATCGGCGTTTTTATCAATATTTAATATTTGGGCCGATGTCTTGCTTTTTTTCTCGTCTTTGACGCTGCCGCGGCTGTTATGAATAACTTGTTCCAAACGGTCAGCCAGACTGTCAGCGCGCTGGTTGATGAACAACAAATCGTCTTTTATGGTTTTGGCGTTGTCAACAACTTCTTTCAGGTCTTCGGACGAGTGTTCCGTGGCTGACTTGAGTTTGGGAATGCTGTTTTCGGCTTTATTGGTTGCGTCATTCAGGGCGCCGATCAGTTTTGCCAGAGAATTTTGGTTTTCCCTGAGGGCCGTCAGACTGCGGTTAAGTCGGTAGGCAAAAATAATCGTCGGTACCAGCAGTGCAATGATGGCGACATTGATGATTATTTCAAAACTATCCATTTTTTTCAGCCTTTCCGTTTACTTTTATGACAACATGTTCATTTTTGCGTCCCATTGAGCCGGTTAACAGCGGAACGTCACCGCAGACCAGCGCCACATTGTCGGTCGGCAGCATATCCAGATCCAGAAAAGAGCCTTTTTCCCAGGTTGCAATATCTCCGAGTTTTATCATACATTCTTTCAGAACGGCGTTGATCTGGATTTCCGTATCCCAAAGTTGTTCCGTGAGGTGATTTTCCCAGATGGCATCGCGGCCGAAGCGTTCACCCATGAACATTTGCAGCAAAAGTTCACGAACCGGTTCAAGCGTGGCATAGGGGATCATGAGGTCAACTTTGCCGCCGCGGTCTTCCATGTCAATGCGGAGGCGGGCGACGATAACGGCATTGGACAAACGCGAGATGGTGGCAAAACGCGGATTGGTTTCCAATCGGTCATAAGTAAAGTTGACGGCAGTTATCGGGTCAAATGCGGTGGACAGATCCGACAAGATGATTTGTATCATATCTTTGACGATGTTCAGTTCAATGGTCGTATACGGACGTCCTTCAATGCGCATGGCAGCGGTGCCGCGGCGGCCGCCGAGCAAAACGTCGACAATCGAATAGACGATGCCGCTGTCGAGCGAAACCAGTGCATAATTGTCCCATTCTTCGGCCTTGAAAACACCGAGCAGGGTCGGAATGGTGAGCGAATCGAGATATTCGCCGAAACGCATGGATTCAATGCTTTCAAGTGAGACCTCGACGTTGTCCTGCGTGAAGTTTCTCAAAGAAGTTGCCATCAGGCGAATCAGCCGGTCAAAAACGATTTCGAGCATTGGCAGACGCTCGTAAGAAACCATTGCCGAGTTTAAAATGGCCTGCACGCCGGTTTTAAGATTGCGCCGGTCGTCTTCTTCGCCGGAAGAATAACCCAGCAGGCTGTCGATTTCTTCCTGATTGAGTATGCGGGAATCTGCGCTGTCTGCCGTGTCGTCAGGGTTTGCCGAGATGTTCTCGTTTATCTCGATCATATCTGCCCAGTCCTTGTTGTCGGGCTTTTGCTGCTGTTTGTTTTCCTGTTCTTCGGCCACAAGCATTCCCCTTAGCTTTTAGTTAGTTTTCTGGATTTCAAACCGTTTAAAGTTCAGGTTTGATATTTTTACCGGCGCGGCAATCAACGACAGCCGGTACAGGAGCTCTTCCTTAAGCCAATATAAGCCCTCCGCGCCGCTGATCTCGCTTCGGGAGAGTTCCGAAACGTGAGTGACGGCGGCATCGGTGATTTGCGGCATAAGGCTTTCTATTGTTTTTATATCCTCCATTTTGGAAAGTTCAATATTAATTTTGATTTTAACCACGGCGTTTTGCGAATCCGTGCTTTGGAGCTGGACGGAAATTTCCGGCAGGTCATAAAAAACGGTAATCGTTTTGGTGTCGTTTTCTTCTTTTTCAACAATGCTGTAACCGAGGTTTTCGGAATCGCCCGATTTGGGAATGAACAAGAAATACAGTCCGACAATTATGCCGATGACAATCAGCGCCGGTACCAGAAACAGCAAGATTTTTTTGTTGTCTTTCGGCGTATATGGATTGTCTTTGAGGTCATCATCAAAATCATTTAAGCCGGCCATCAGAATACTCCGTTGTTTTCATAATCTGACTTATTTTAGAACATTTTTTTCAGAAATAAATGCAAAAAACGCACTTATCAAATTAAACTTCAAAAAAAACGGCGGAAACGGCGATTTTAACCTTTAATTATGTTTTTTATGATAGGTTTGACAATAATTTGTTGTTACAGTTTTGTGAATTCTGCGCAAGCCGGCTGTTTTTTGTTATGAATTTCGGGCATTTGGTGCTATTATAAATAATAAAAAGCAGTTTTTTGGGAACTTTAGGCAATGTATATCTGGATGATTTTGGCAACCTTTATGGTGCTGTTGTATTCATATAACCTTTCTGTCCGCGGCGATATGCGGGAAGTAAAGATTGAGCCGCAGGCCGAGGTTGTCGTTTCGCAGCTGGTCGTTCAGCAGCGCGCGGGGCAGGAGTATATCCGGTGGCTGGCATCGCCGCTGAATAAAACCGGTATGTCTTATCTGGAAGAAAAGCTGGATTGTGATACGACCCTGAAAAATTTTCTGCCTTACGGATATAACTGCGACGGGAGTTTTACCACAGAAGTATATTGCCTGAGAAAAGACAACTGGGATCAGGGAATTGCCGACTGCTCGTCGCCGGATGCCCTGAAATATTTGATAACATACGGGTATATTCCGCCAAAGTGGCTTAATCTGAGTTCGAATACGCCGACGAACGATTTGTTGAAAGCTGCGCAAAATGTTTTGGGAATGGATACCAGCTTCGGTTATGCCGTGCATTTGGACGCGTCCGATCCGGCTTCCGGCGGGCACAGCGGCGACAAAAATTATAAAATGGCGGTAAAAGGACGGGAAGATACTATGGTGTATATTCCCAATTATGTGGTTGACAACGGCAATTTCAGCACAGCCTGCGCTTGTGCAAACTGCAACCGATGTCTGGTTTATGTAACGCCGTTTGAGTAAGGATGAGGAGAAAAACAATGGTTCGGGTTTTTGATGAAAAGAAATCGCAGGCAGGAAGCCTGTTGATTGAGGCAATGGCCATGCTGGGCCTGATTGCCATGGTTACTCCGATGCTTTACAAAAAAGCGGCGGAAAGGACGACCGAGCTGCAGGATATTAACGCTGCCGGACAAGTCCGCATTGTGATGGAAGGAATTGACACTTATCTGTCTGACAATTACAATACGATTGTCGGGTTGGGAGACGGTTCCAAGACCGTGACCTCAAACTGTGCCGGTGCTACAAGCAAAAAGTATGACTTTTCCGGCGGGATTGAATCCGTGCCGCTTGAGCATTTTTGCGAATATCTGCCTTATGGTTTTAATGCCAGTTCAAAAACTTTTAAAAATATGGAAGTTATTGTTAAAAAACGCGATTTTGACAATGACGAGCGCCATGACCTGACGGCATTGCTGGTGACTACGCCGGCGGAAACGCAGGAAATGCCCATTCTCAGAGCCTCGCGTATTGCCTCGATGATTGGTACAAATGCCGGTATTTACCGGACAGTTGATAAAAAGAAAGTTATTCAAGGTGTGCAAGGGGTTTGGACGATTGATCCGGCCGATTTTGGCGTAAAGGCGGCAAATTTAAAAGAAAACACCATTATGGCTACTTCCATTCGGGCGATTTCCAACGGCAACAACAGCGGCGAGAACGTTTTGCACCGCGTGAGAATGGAAGAAGAGCCGTGGTTGAATACGATGGAAACCACGCTTTATATGGGAGATGACAAAGCTCACCATAATATTGAAAACGTGAAACAGATGATTGTGACCGGCAATGGTTTGGGAGAGAAAGATCAGGCGATTTTGTTGAAAGACGGCAGCGGTCTGACCATTGAAGGTGACGGTAATGCAATAATCGGCGGAAATATTGACGTGGGCGGAGACGGTAATGTGGACGGAAAGCTTGATGTGGGCGGAGATGCTAACGTAGGAGGCAAGCTTGACGTTACCGGTGATGCGACTATCGGAGGCCATTTGGAGGCTCTGACGGCAACGATTAAAGAACTGCTGAAAGCCGGCAGTGCCGAAATTACCGGAAGCCTGACCGCAGGCGGTGGAAACTTCAGGGTTGATGATGCCGGTAATACGACTATCAATGCCAATTTAACCGTTGAAGGAACGTCTAATTTGAAACATCTGGTTGTCGGCGAAATGCCTGATGATTATAATCCTCATTATATTCTGGATGTGAACGGACCGGCACGTTTTCGGGACGAGGTTAAATTTGACAAACCGGTTGATATGATAGACCTTGATGTTAAAAATCAATTACGGGTAGGCTGTAAACCGGATGCTGAAGGGAATTGTACCGATAATTTTAATCTTGTGACTGATTCTGACAGCGTGAAGATTCTGGTTAACAATTTTATGGTCGGTGATCCTGACGGTTTGGGCGGATTTTCGGTTGCGGACGAGCTGATTAAAATGAAGGCGGATGAAGTGTACGCCGATACGCCGCATTTTGCGGTCGGTGACGGAACCGGAACTTTGGTCGTTGACAGTACGGGGACAACGCCGAATGTTGAGGTTAACAATGCCACTTTGACTGTTCAGAATGATTTGGATACGACGATTTTTGAAGTGAATCCGGTAGACAAGGAAGTCAAGGTTATGAATGATGCCAACTTTATTGCCTCTTCTACGGCCGGCGACAAGATTTTTGCCATCGATACCAATTATACCGACGGTACCAAGCCGGATGCCAGCGTTTATGTGCGCAAAGGCGTGATTGAAATTGCGCGCAACAATGATGCAACTACGGACAAGAGTGACCCGAACGGCTATATTCTGGCGGATCGTTTGGTGAGCCATATTAAAGTGCCGGATAATGCGTACCAATCAGGTTATGCTTCCAGTTCCGGCAAGACTCTTTATGACGAATATCAGGTTAATCCGGCGTATACTTCGGTTATGCACGATATTAAGCTGATAACGCGCGGCGGCGCCCGATTGAGCGATATTCTGCCGGACTTTATCAATAAGGGTATTTATGTTTTGGACGGCACATACTGTGCGAACAAAAACTGTACTGCCAGCGGCGGTTCTCTGAACTGGCTGATGTCCGGAAACGGGACACCGGCTGACAGCGGTTCGTTTCCGTTGGATACGTCGGCGCTGTTCGGTTCCGGAACGATTTCGACCAAAAGTTATGTGAAAAGCTGCGCCTCTTCGACCTTTAAATGCGAGACCAGCCCGTGGCTCGGTTTTGTGCCGGCGCCGACTTGCCCGCCGGGGTATTTGAAGGTGGCGACCTTAAGCCCGATCAGCTGGGCCATGGCTCAGGCCGGACACCCGGTTGAAAAAAGCAGCGGGGCTCACAATGAAATTGAGCTGCAAATCAACCGAGATCCGAATGCGCTGTTGTGGCCGGAATCTGACAGCTGGGATACTTATGAGGGCTACAAAAAGGCACTGACTTTCCAAAAGAGCACCTGGCTGAACACGTCTTTTGTTTCGGTTAAAGACAGCGGCGGTACCAGTTACGGCTGGAATGCGGCAATCGGTTTCCTGTATCCGGCAAAGGACTATCAGACGTATGCCAATCAGATCGGTCTGGGGTCGAGCTGGGCTGACGATGACGTTATCTGGAACCTGTTTGAGGTTTGGAACAAGCAGATAGTCGGTATTTCCAATGTTTATTGTTACTTTAACCGTCGTAAGGAAAAAAATGATTTTCAGAATGATACGTTGGTTGACCGTTATGACCAGTTGACGAAAGTAAGGGTCGGTTATACCAGCAAAGACAGCGGTTATGTTGAGCGGCTGAATGACCCGACGCTTAAATATAATGACCCGTTCTAATCATTGGGAAAAAGCCTCTGCAGCAGTGCGGAGGTTTTTTCTTGGGGATTTTTCGGTATGTTAAGATTTTGGATGGAATTTTGTTTTATAGTGATTACGTTGTATCAGGAATCAGGATAACGAGAGGGAAAAATGATGAACAGATTGTTTGTGCTGACGGTTGCAGGAATGTTTTGCGCGCTCTCAGAAGTTCGGGCTGCCGATGATTTTTCCGGCGGCGTGGCTGACGAATTATCGGGGCTGGGTATAGAGGCAGAAGGTGTACAGTCTTTTCAGGGAGATAAGGACGGCTGGCGCAGGGATGGCGAAAAAGCAGGGCAAACTGCCGAGACCGGCGTGCAGAAAGCAGCCAAAGACGAAGTGTTGCAGCCGATTGTTGACAGTATCGGCCGGCCGGCGCTGGAAAATATTACGGATGCGGAGCAGGTTTTTTGTTATGAAGTGGCCAGCCGCAGCAATACATATTCCGGATATAACATGGACGGCATGGCGTTGAAGGGTTTTTGCGGCGTTTTGAGCAAAGAGCAGCAGAAGGATGTGGTAGACAGCTTTTTGAAAACGGCCGGAAATGTGGATTTTGAAAAAACGGAAAACTGCATTATCAATCCGCGAATCATGCTGCGGTTTGTGCGCGGCGTGGATAATACCGATGTTTTGTTGTCTTCTCCCTGCCATTCCTTTTCGGTTTTTTACGGCGGCACAGTGAAAACTTTTAATCTGAAGCCGTCTGCCGACAAGGTTGACAGTATTGTTAATCCGATGTTGAAAAAACGGCAGGATTTTGTATCGCCGGCTTTGCTGAATCAGCTTTTGCCGGTGGGAGTGGCTCAGACGGAAGAGCAGAAAGCGCTGATTAACAAAAGAAAGCAGCCTGTCCGCGGCTGGGAAGACGGAAAACCGCAGGAAGAAAAGAAAACCGGCGGCTGGAACAAGGTTAATCTTAATATCGGAAATTAAAAGAGAAAGGGAGGAAATGTATTTTCTCCCTTTTTCTGCGGTTGATGCGGGTTCGGGAAAAAGCGGAAGGATAAAAGGCCGGTAAAGACGGGGTGCAATGCGGCGTGGAGTGCGAATCGCTTTCTTCTTGCATATTTTCGTATACAGGCTGCATTTTTGTGTTGTATTTATTTGTAAAATTGCTACTCTAACAGTCCGATAGAATTAATTAAAATTTTAGGACAGTTGTAAGATGTTGGATATAAAATACATTATTGAGAATAAGCCGCTTATTCAGGAAGGGCTGGATAAAAAAGGCTATGGCAAGATTATAAGTCTGGACGAGCTGGAAAAGCTGTATCTTGAGATGAACAAGCTCAAGACTTCGTCACAGGCAAAATCAGAAGAGAAAAACAAGCTCAGTAATGCCATTAAATCCGCTTCTGCCGAAGAACGGCCGGCAATTATTGCCAAGAGTAAAGAAATCGGCGAGGAATTGAAAAAAGAGCTGGAAGAACTTGATGCCGTTAAAGCCAAGTTTGACGAGATTATGCTCAGAATGCCGAATATGCCCAGTCCGCAAAGCCCGGTCGGCCCTGATGATTCCGCAAATGTGGTCAGGCGCAAGGTCGGCGAACCGCGCAAGTTTGAATTTACGCCGCGTGACCATGTTGAACTGATGGAACTTAATGACTGGAGCGAAATGGAACGAATCGCCAAAGTTTCCGGTGCCCGTACCTATGCCATTAAAAACGAACTGGCAAAGTTGGAACTGGCTATTCACATGATGGTATTGGACAAGCTGGCGGATCATGGTTTTACCACTATTACAGTGCCGTCCATTTCCAAAGAAAAGCCGTTATACGGGCAGGGGTATCTGCCGTTTTCGCGCGATGAAATTTATTATATGCCGGCCGATGACATTTATCTGTCCGGAACGGCCGAGCTGATTTTGAACTCTCTGCGGGCGGACGAGATTTTGAATGAAAACGAACTGCCGATTTTATATGCCGGATTTTCTCCCTGTTTCCGCCGCGAGGCAGGTGCTGCGGGGAAAGACACCCGCGGTCTGACCCGTGTTCACCAGTTTATGAAAACAGAACAGTTTGTCATTTGCAAGAATGACATTAACGAAAGCGAGAAATGGCATCAGAAGCTGCTGGCGATTTCGGAAGAGGTATTGCAGGATTTGGAGTTGCCGTATCAGGTCTTGGAGGTTTGTACCGGAGATATGGGGGCGCCGAAATATCGCCAATACGATTTGGAAGCCTGGGTGCCGACGCAGGATTGTTACCGTGAAACCCACAGCTGTTCCAATATTACGGAATGGCAGGCCCGCCGCACAAATCTGCGTTATCGCGACAATGCCGACGGCAAGGTCAAGTTTGTTCATACTTTGAATAATACCGGCGTGGCGACGCCGCGGGTTTTGGTTCCGTTGTTGGAAAACCATCAGAATGCGGACGGAACGGTGAACATTCCGGCCAAACTTCAGCCTTATATGGGTGGAAAAACCGTTATCGGAAAAGGAAAGACCGCGTAGTTCAGCTGATGTAATCGTAATAATGCCCGGAGACGGGCATTATTGTTATCTTGAAAACTGGCAAATTTTAATTACTTCAGGAAGAGAATTAACAGATGGAACATTTTGAGATGAGAAACAAACCTTTGCCGCTCGGAAAAGTCCGTTTTGTGATTTTTGACTGGGACAATACTTTGGCCGACAGCCGCCCGGCTTTGTTGTTTGCCATCAGGCAGGTGCTTGCCGAAAAGGGACTGCCGGTATGGGAAGAAGTATGCCGGAACAGGAATCACGATTTGTCTTTCAAAGATAATTTTCCGATTTTTTTCGGCGGCAGAGCTGAGGAAATTTATGCCCGTTATGCCGAAATTTATTTGCAGCATGTGAAAGATCTGATTTCAACTTTTGACGGAGTCAGGCAGGTGTTGGACTTTTTGGCGGCCCGCCGGGTTAAGATGATGATTATGAGCAATAAAGACCGCCGGCTTTTGGATTATGAGCTGCCGTTGCTTTTTGATCCTGCGATGTTTGAAAAAATCGTATGCGGGCATGAAGCCGAACATGACAAGCCGTATCCCGAGCATATTTTTTATGCTTTGAGCGGGTATTTGCGGCCGGACGAGATTTCTCCCGAGGAGGTTTGGATGGTCGGCGATAGCCCAATGGACAGCGATTGCGCGAAGGCGGCGCACGCCCTGCCGATCAGGATTGGCGAAGATATATGGCATACGGAGACGGAAGAACCGGAAAAAATCCGGTATTTTGATGATTTTGTGCACTTTTATGCGGCTTTGAGTGGTAAAAATTAGCAAAATTTTAAGGTCGGCGTGTTCTAATATCCGGCAGAAACAAAACAGAGCAGGAAAGTCCGGCGGATGAATATTGACAGTGATGAGAATGTTAGAAAACATGGTGCCTTTTATTATGTTTTTTGGGGAATTGCAGGAGCATTGCTGCTTTGGCTGAATTATGATTATTTGCATGCGCATTTGTCCTCCAATGCCGAAAAAATCAACGATTATGTTCCGCAGTATGACGAATTGGAAAAGTATGAGCTGCCGGCGGTTGCCAGTTGGTTTTATCTGAAAAAAGCTCCCGACGGCAATCAGGACACCGGTTATTATTTCGGTTCCGGCTATAAGCGTCAGAATGTGCTGCCGAAGATTTTGGTGGTGCCGCAAAACGGTCGTAAACATTCTGCCGAGGTTACGGCAAAAGCTTATTGGAAGTTGGCACAGACCGGTAAAAAATTTAAAAATGTCATTATGTTAATTCCGGAATGCGGTGAGAAAATTGCTGGTGTCTATCTGCCGTTTTTTCAGGCGCTGTCAATGCCGGGAGGGAACGTGCCAGTTAATGCGGATATGGTGCGGGCGGCAAAGGCTTATGGCTGGAAGAAAAACGAAGCGGTTTGGAAAAATCAGGATTATTGGAGAAAGCATCTGTTTTTTCTGAAAAAAATCAATCAAGATTTTTCCGTGCTGCCGGTTGTTTACGGAAACACGACGGTACGGGAGCTGGAATTGGGGCTGAGGCCGTATTTATATGACGATGAAACGCTTTTTGTTTTCTTTGCCGATTTGTCGGTTTATTATGAGCAGCAGAAGCAAGTTCGGAAAGACGGTGAAAAAGAGAAGCTGCCGGATTTGGGGAAGGTTGAAAAACGTCCGTGCGGGGATGCCGGAATTCAGACAGCGCTGAATTTTGCCAAAGAGTTGAGGATGTCGTCTTTGTTGGTTGACGGATATGGTAATGACGGGTCGGAAGAGGAAATCAAGGCTAGCTGGAAGTATGAAAACTGGCTTAATGTAGCGCCGGAAAAAGAAAAGGATGTGTTGCCGACGTTGATTGAGCTGGAGGCTGAAAGCATCAGGCTTTTTGTCGGACAATACGGGCAGGATTTGTTGAAAGCGGCGGAAGAAAGTTTGGAAAAGTGGTTGCAGAAGGGCAAAAAATATAAGCCTTCTCGCAAAAAATATGATGAAAAGCTGTTTGACAAAGGTGCCGTGTTTGTGACCTTGTTTAATAAGGGCACAATGCGGGGAGAAGCAGGAAGTCTGCGGGCCAAGCAGGCAGTGGTGCTTGATGTGGCGGAAAATGCCAGAGCCGCGGCTTCGGAAGATGTGCGCTTTGACAGCGTTAAGCCGGAAGAGCTTGCCGATTTGGAAATCAGGATTACTTTTCTGACGGATTACGAGCGTTTGAATTTTGACAATGAAGACGGGCTGCTTGCCCTTCTGCAGCCGGAAACGGACGGGATTGTTTTGCGCGACGGCAACCGTCAGGGGTTGTTTTTGCCGGCCATGTGGCAGGAGTTTCCCGACAAAAAAGAATTTTTGACACAACTTAAGTTAAAAGCCGGCATGAGTCCGACTTATTGGTCCGATAAATTAAAAGCCTATCGTTTTAGAACAGTGGAGATTAAGAAAAATGGAAATTAACGGATATGAGATTGCTTACAGCGAGGCAGAGCTGGATAAAATGCTGAATGAGCAAATGCTGCCTGTGGTTTTGATTGACGAGCAATTTGAGGGATATCAGAAACTGCAGGAAGGTGATAAAAAAGCTTTGAAGCATTTGGTTGCGGCGGCAAAAATCATGAATGAGGTTTCGCAGGAGCAGGATCACCATATGAACATTGTTCAGCGAAAAGCTTTGGAAAAGGCCACAATAAGCAGTTCTTACGCCGCCAAGGCGCTTAAGCTTTTTATGTCTTTGAACGGTGTGGAGGGACTGAACGGCCTTGATGCCGAACCGGTAGAAATTTTTAAGGGGATTTCCGGCCTGCCGGGGCGGAATTTTTATCCGGTTGACCTTACCGTCGGAGAATTTCATAAAATTATTCAAAAAATGTTGGAAGACGGCAAAGTTGACGAAGTCAGAAAGATTTTAAGCGCGCGGACAATGGTGCGGCGAGACGGTGAGGTGTTAAAAGCCATCGATTATACCGAGTATTTTGCCAAAGAGTTTTCAGCCATTGCCAATGAGCTGGAAGTGGCCGCGCATTATACCACAGACGAGAAGTTTAAAGATTATCTCGGATGGCAGGCGCAGGCGCTGATTCAAAACAATGAAGACATGGATATGCTGGCGGACAAGCATTGGGCGGTGTTGCAGGACAGCGAGCTTGAGTTTACGCTGAGCCGGGAATGTTATGATGATGCGATTACGCCGAGCGTTTTTGAAAACAGTGCTTTGATGGCGCTTCTTAACCGTTACAATATTGAAGTTAATTCTAAAGATATGCTGGGAATCCGTGTCGGAATCGTCAACAAGCAGGGAACGGAACTGCTGCTCAAGTTTAAGGATCTGATGAAAGAATTGGCCGCGAAAATGCCGTTTGCCGAGCGTTATGAGCAAAATATCAACAAAAGCGATGAACTTAAGCAGACAATGGTTGATGCCGATTTGGCCGCCTTAACCGGCGATTATGCGCAATGCCGCGGCGGAATTACAACGGCGCAGAATTTGCCCAATAATGATAAGTTGTCTATTAAAACCGGCGGCGGCCGGCGTAACGTTTATCATCGCCAGGTCAGAATGAGTGTGGATAAAGAAAAGAATCGGAAGCTTTTGGAAAGACTGGTCGCACCGGAACTGCACCGATATTTTGATCCCGAAACCGACCATTTGTTTGTCATCGGGCATGAAAACGGCCATTCTTTGGGGCCTGACAGCAAGTATCAGACCGGGTTGGGGCAGTATAAGCATATTATTGAAGAGCATAAGGCGGATATTGTCTCGATGGCTTTTATGCCGGAATATGTCAAGGCCGGCGTTATTGATGACGAAACCCTGAAGAAGATTTATGTGACCCATGTGGTTTATCGCCTGTTCGGAAAGGCAAAGCCGCAATTGTCCCTGCCGCATCGGGTGGCTGAGCTGATTGAATTGAATTATTTGTTGGAAAATAAGGCGATTTCATTTGACGAAGACATGAAACTGCATATAGATTTTGAACGCTTTCCGCAGGTTATGAGGCAGCTGCTTGAGGATACGGTTGAGATTCAGCTTTCCATGTCTCCGCAAAAGGCAAAAGAGTTTATTGAACGCTACAGTGTCTGGAGCGATGTTTCGCAAAAAATTGCGGCGGTTCATGCCGAGTTGGGTGTGAAGCCGTATAAAGATATAAAAATGTTTTTTTAGAGGACTGAATGTACTACAGTTTTTTTGAGATTTTTTCGATCGGCGTCGGGCCGTCGAGTTCGCATACGGTCGGGCCGATGCGTGCGGCCAAAAGGTATGTTGAGAATCTGAAGGCCAATGAAGTTTTTGGCAAAGTCGAACGGGTTGAAACCACGCTTTACGGCTCACTGGCTCTGACCGGCGAGGGGCACGGTACGGTTAAGGCGATCGTGTATGGGCTGATGGCATTGGAAGCAGAGGCAATTGATCCGGAAAAACCTTATGTCGTGGCTGTTCAGCGTGACAAAATTTTGCATTTGGCACAAGAAAAAGCCATTGCCTTTGATCTGGAGCGCGACGTTATTTTTGAAAAAGAAACGTTTTTGCCGGAACATTCCAACGGGATGACCTTTAAGGCTTATGACAAAGCCGAGCGTTTGCTGCTGGAAGAAACATATTTTTCCGTCGGCGGCGGAACTGTTGCCCGCAAAGACGAGGTAAAACGCCGGACAGAGCGTGAACCATATGTTGTTCCTTACGATTTCGGCAGTTGCGGGGAGTTAATTGACTTATGCGAAAAAAACGGCCTGAGCATTGCCGAATTGGTGACGGCCAATGAAACAGCCCTGCGCAGCAAGGATGAGGTTTTGGCACAGGTAAAAAAAATTGACCGGATTATGCAGGCCTCTCTGGAGCGGGGAATGCGTACCGGCGGAATTTTGCCCGGCGGGCTTAATCTGCCGCGTAAGGCACCGGAAATTGCCAGACGGCTTGAAGAGAAGTTTTTGAATAATGATTATGACCCGCTGATGATTGTCGATTGGATCAACCTGTGGGGGTTTGCCGTGGCGGAAGAAAACGCTTCCGGCGGGCAGATCGTGACGGCGCCGACGATGGGTTCGGCAGGAATTATTCCGGCGGTTATGCGCTATTTTGAGCGAATTGCCAGCAAAAAATCGGAAAACAGCGTGGAAGACGGCATCATAAAGTTTTTGTTGACTGCGTCGGCGATAGGAAGCCTGTATCGTACCAATGCCTCGATTTCCGGTGCGGAAGTCGGGTGTCAGGGAGAGGTCGGCGTGGCTTGCTCAATGGCGGCGGCCGGTTTGGCGGCGGCAATGGGAGCTACAAACAAACAGATTGAAAATGCGGCGGAAATTGCCATGGAGCATAATCTGGGACTGACTTGCGACCCGATCGGCGGGTTGGTGCAGGTGCCGTGTATCGAGCGCAACGCCATGGGGGCGGTAAAAGCCGTTAACTCGGCGCGGATTGCCATGAAAGGTGACGGAAACCATATTGTGTCTTTGGACAGTGTTATCAAGACAATGTTTGATACCGGACGCGATATGAACAATAAGTATAAAGAAACGTCTTTGGGCGGACTGGCCGTTAATCATGCCAATTGTTAAAAAAGGGGAGCGTGTCTCCCTTTTTTTATTCTTATTTTGCCATTTGCGCATAAGTCTTACAAAAGGCTTGCCAATAATCATCATCTTGATAACAATAAATGTATCTTAAATTGAAGAAGGGTAAAAAAAGATGTTTAAAAAAATGCGTGCCGGAGAGCTTTCTCTCAGTGAGACATTGTGGAAATTCGGGGTTTTGTATGGTGCGTTATTAACGTTTGTTGTTAAAATCTTTGAAAAGCTGCTGCTTCGGCAAACCAAAACGACGGATTTGCTGGCTTATTATACTCAAAACTTCAGTTTGCTGGCTCCGGATACCATGGCCATATTATGGACTTTATGTTATATTACCATGATTTTGGTCTGGATTTTTTATCTGTTGAATGTTGTTACCGGCATTTGGAGAGCCTCTGCCGCTTATGAGCGCAGCCGCTGGCTGAGCGGGATTGCCCGTCTGATGACGGTGGTTTTGGTTGTTTGGGCTGTTGTAATCGTGTTTTAGGGGATGATATGAAAAAGTTTATATTTATTCTGGCCTTGGTGCTTAATGCCTGTACGCTGAATGTCGGAGACTTTCCGGAAGAACGGCAGAGATTATATAACGGCGGTGAGCGACAGGACGGGTTTTGTCAGGAACATCCCGACCGTTGCATTGACGGCGTGCCTTGGTAATTTTTTTGACAGATTATAGGTATATTAGAAAAAACATATACTCTTTTAAAGTGTAAAATATTCTTGTTTTTTAAGGTATTAGCCGAAATTGTCCTATGCTCTCCCAGACTGTATTGACAACTGCGTCTTTTTGTGGTAAGATGTAAGTCAGTATAAGAACTATTATGGGAGAAAGCCGATGAAAAACATAAACAGAAATATGCTACACATGAAACTTAATTCAGCGGTGTCAATGATTTCTATTGCCTCCGCTCTAGCGGTTTTTCTCCCACCTTCCAATGCTCTTGCCGGCGTTTGTTTCCTGCCTGACTGTCAGGATTCCGACACTGTTCAGGGTGATATTAACATGAATATCAACGAAGATTCGGAATATTGCGAGAACAAAGGTTATACCTATTATTCATCAGGACAATGTCCGCAATATCAGGCGCAAGTCGGTAAGTGTTCCCGCGATGACCACTATCTTAAATGTGATGCCGTAACTTGGTGTAAGCAAAACGGTTACAACACACAGACCTGTTCATTGCCGTCCTTTGTTGACGGACAATGTCCGAACGGAAAACCTTATTACAAAGGATGTAAAGAAGACAGGCCGCGGGCCTGCCGGGAAGCCGGATATGTCAATTCATGTTCTCCGGGGCGGCTTTATGCCACCTCAAACCGCTGTCAGTGGGATAATTCTTACGGCAAGTGCTGTACCGCTTCGCCTTCGGCCGGTTGTCC
>JAGBHO010000022.1 GCA_017935485.1 Alphaproteobacteria bacterium
CTTAATCTTTGGAGCAAAGAGGTGAATATTAAGCACTAAGTTTTAGAGCGTAGCGACCTTACCTTTGCTCTGAAGATTTAGAAAGTGAGGTTGGGCTTGACTTTTGCTTACTTTTGGTCAAGCAAAAGTAAGAAAGAAGAATAAACAACTCTATGAAGAAAACAAAACCCGAAAATAAGAAAAGAAAAACGACGATAAAAGAGGGGCGGAAAGAGAGAGAGAGAACAAACCGGGAGAGAGAAAGAAAAGAAAGGGAAGATAAGGGAAAGGAAGGAGAAGGAAAAATTAAAAGAAGAAATAATAACGGACGGTTGCCGTCCGGATAAAAAAATTCCCGCCTTACTTCTTAAAGCGGGAAAATCTGTTTTTATAAAAGCCTTATTATATTTTGCTCAGAATTTCTTTTCTGATCTTCTTAATCGAATTCAACTCAATCTGACGCACACGCTCTTTGGAAATGGCATAAGTCTTGCTCAAATCGTCCAGCGTAATCGCCTTGTCAGACATCCGCCGTTTGAAAAGAATATCTTTCTCCCGCGGGTTCAAACAAGTCAGCGCCTGATTAAAAAGCTTGCGGCGATACCGCATTGTTTCCGAGCGGGCATAAACTTCTTCCTGATTGGGCTTGCCGTCGGCAATAAAGTCCATCCACTCGGTGCCGCTTTCGGCAGAAGAGTCAATAACCGCATTTAACGAACCGTCATGCGCTTTCAGCCGCATATTCATATCCGTCACATCCTGCACGCTCACATCCAAAGACGCGGCAATTCCGCCCAGAACTTCGGAAGAAAGCTCGCGGTCATCCATCACATTGAGTCTGTTTTTGATTTTACGAAGATTAAAAAACAATTTTTTCTGCGCCGCAGTCGTTCCGATTTTTACCAAAGACCACGAATTGAGAATATATTTCTGCACCGAGGCCTTAATCCACCACAACGCATAAGTAGAAAAACGAAAACCTTTTTCAGGTTCAAACTTGTCAACCGCATATAAAAGGCCGATGTTTCCTTCAGAAATCATCTCAGCGACCGGCAGCCCGTAACCGCGGTATTTTGAAACCACTTTTACAACCAGCCGCAAATGCGATGTAATAAGTTTGTAGGCAGTTTGAATATTTTTAGTCCTTTGGTACTCGATTGCCAGATTATACTCATCTTCCTGAGAAAGAATGGGGTATCTTCTGATACTCTGCAAATAACGAGCCAAATTTAGTTCCGGAGAGAAGTCGATTCCGTTCAGATTCAATTGATCCATTGTCGATCTCCTTAACATTTTGACCGTTACCGAGTTTAACAGCATAAAAGTTTTCCACAACCTATACTTTAGTTCTATTGACTATAAAACCCAGAAAACGGATTTAACGCTCCAAAACATTAATCAACTCGGCAAAATCCGCCGGAAATTCTGAAGAAAAACAAAGCTTTTCGCCACTACGCGGATGAACAAAGCCAAGCGTCGTCGCATGCAGGGCCTGCCGCGGAAAAGCATTGACATAGGCCTTTTGTTCGGCCGAAGAAAACTTCAGCGACGTCTTTTTGGACTTCTCATACAGCTTGTCGCCAATCAGATTGCAGCCGATACTCGCCATATGCACCCTTATCTGATGCGTCCGGCCGGTTTCCAGATTGCATTGTACCAAAGCCGCCGAACCGTTGAAATTCTGAACGGTCTTGTAATTGGTCGCCGCCGTCTTGCCGCCGCTCTGCACTACTGCCATTTTTTTGCGGTCATAAGGACTGCGGCCGATATTGGCCTCGATTCGCCCCTGTAACGGATTCGGCAGCCCGTAAACCACGGCAAAATACGTCCGTTCAATTGAATGAACAAAAAACTGCTCGCACAACCCTCTGTGCGCCAAATCATTTTTGGCCGCCACAATCAGCCCGCTGGTATCTTTATCGATTCGGTGCACAATCCCCGGCCGTTTGACGCCGCCGATACCCGACAATCCGCCGCGGCAGTGAAAAAGCAGCGCGTTCACCAATGTGCCGGAATAAGCCCCCGGCGCCGGATGAACGGTCATTCCTGCCGGCTTGTTGACCACAATCAGATCATCATCCTCATAAACAACGTCCAAAGGAATGTCTTCCGCCTGCGGCACGGCTTCGTCCGGTTCGGGAATTTCCAGCTGATAAACATCCCCGGTGCGAACCTTAAAAGAATTGTCAACAATCACTTCGTCATCGCAGCTCAGGCAGCCCGAAGCAATCAGCCGCTGAATTTGCGAACGCGACACGCCGGCCACATTAGCGGCCAGAAATTTATCCATGCGCTGCCCTTTTTCCGCTGCTTCCACGGGTTTGGTAAAAAATATTTCTGAGTCGTTCATATTCTTGTTTGATAAATTAAAATTTTGCTATAAAATACATTTAATAATGGATTTTTGCAAGAGGATAACCATGGACAAATTAAAATTAGTCAAAACAATCGTCTTTCTTCTGACCTTTCTCCTCGTCTTCGGAACTCTGCTGTTAATCGGGGGCATCATCAAAAAAACCCGCCCCGCGGACGCCGCACTTCCGCAGCAACTCGGATTAAAACAGCCATCCGGCAGCCGGATTGCCGAAATTCGTCCCCAAGACGGCCTGCTGTATCTGCTGGTCAAAGACGGCGGACTTTCTGACCGGATTATAATTCTGGACGCCTCCTCCGGCAAAATACTCTCAACAATCAGCGTAAATTAGGTGATAAAAATGGCAAAAGCAAAAAAAGACAGCGCCCCGATGGAACTGGCTTCGATTTTTGAAGAAGAAGAGCAAAGCAACGTTGACCTCCCCGGAGCCGGAACAGATGACGATGAAGAATTCAACCGTCTGCTGAATGACTTTATCGCCTCGGAATTAAAAGACATTGATACCGAAATTGAAGAAAAAAAAGAAGAAATCGCCGCGGATGAAAAAATCCGCAGCGTTGTCCGCGAACCTGAAGACAGAAGCCGTCAGGACACCCCGCCCCAACCCCTGAACCGCTCTGCCGCCAAGCAGCCCGAAATATGTCCTGCCGCCGCAGAAAAAGCTCAAGTTAAAGAACAGCCGCAACCGGTCAGGCAGGAACCTGCCTCTCTGCCGCCAAAAAGCAAAATCGTTTTATGCGAAGAAGAAGACGCCTTGTTCTCGGCTTTTCAAAACTTCAAAAACGCCATAGAAACCATGGCGGAACAGTTCAATCTGAAAACCCCGAAATTCACGATTGACGAAGAACTTCTCTACCCGCGCTACAAACCCAAAGTCAGCCCGGAATTTACCAATGCCACGCTCGACGGCTGGGACATCATCCTCAAAGCGCACGGCAGCCGCCTGCAAGACCTGCGTCCCGACGCCGGCGATGATGACATTTTAAACTACGCCGAGCAGGAACAAGACGAAGTTTTGCAACTGGCTCTTATTTCCTACGTTGAAGTTCTGATAGAGATTGAGAGCTGCGAAATTGCTTATGAAAGCCGGCGCGTTAAAGCCAAAAAGAGATGGCTGGAAAAAAAGATTATTGAAGAACACGAAGCCCGTCAGGCCAAAATCAAAAAATACATTGCCCTGATTGAAGAACAAAAATTTCCGATCAACTCGGAACGGCTGGTCGTCAACTACTTCAAAACCGCACGCAAAGACCCTCAGGGCGCGCGCGAAATTCTGGTCAACAATCCGGCAACTTATGCTCCGATTGAGGTTAACAAAATTCCGCCCCGACTGTTCGGCTTGATAAAAAGCAAACCCGAAGACGGCATAAAATTCAACCGGATTATCGGTAATTTTCTGAAAAGATTAAAGGCTTAAGCTATTTTTCAGAATTTTTAGAAAAATGTAGACAAAATACAAAACTTATGCTAGCATAATAGAAAATTAAGTTTCTGGGTTAGGAAAACAAGATGAATCAGGATCAGGAAAACAATACCAAACGGGAAAGAATAAACGCAATGAAAAACAAAATCATCATCAATGAAAGCGACGACAATTCAATTACCGTGACGGGAACGGAAAAAAACAAAGTCAAGGTCAACGAACAAAACCGCAAAAAAGTTGAGCTGTCCGAGCTCAACCTGCTGACGCCTGAGGAAAAAGAAAAACTGGCACAACAAAAAGGCAAAGACACGGATGATGAAAATGAAAAAGTCGGCAAAGCTGACCGTAGTGATGGCGACCGCGCCAAAGCGGACTGGAAACGCGACAAATTAATCGAATACACCGACATCATCGACTTTTTGTTCAAAGAAATCATCGTCGAGGGTTTGGATTGGTCTCTGAACAAAGTCACCAATGCCGCCACCTTTACCACAGCCTGGGCGGTTGACGGCACACTCAACGCCGCCTCACACGCCAAAGACAGCCTCTGGGATAGCATTAAAAGCTATCTGGACAAAAGAAAAGAAAAACAAAA
>JAGBHO010000023.1 GCA_017935485.1 Alphaproteobacteria bacterium
GGGGGTGGGGGAGTTGATCCGCCCTTCGCGAGCAACTTCTTGGCTTTTAAGAAAAAGAGGTAATAGTGAAGTACTATATAATAGAGCGTAGCGACCTTAACTTTTTCTTGAAAGCCTAGAAAGCGAGAGCGGGCTAGCTTTTTTGTGCTACTTTTGTAGCATGACAAAAGTAGCGAAAAGAAAATCCCAACTTTATGAAGAAACCAAAACCCGAAAATAAAAAAAAGAAAACGACAGCAAACAGGGGCGAAAAAGCGGGGAGAGAAAAGGAGAAGAAAGTGGCGGGAAAAAGGAAAGCCGCGGGGAGTGATAGGGCGGAAAGAGAGAGGAGAGAAAAGGAAAAGAAAATGGAGGAGAGGGAAGGAGAGGACTAATTCCCTCCCTGATGAGAAAATGAAAAATAAAAAGTGAATTCAGAGATAAGGAAAAGGGAGGAACAAGTCCTCCCGATTTTTTATTTACCAAGTTTTTCCAAAAACTTTATCTGAATATCAGCAATCTGCTTAATCGATTCGATTTCGGCATATTCGCCCTGGGTGTGCATTCCCTCGCCGGTGCCGGAATGCATAATCACGATTGAGCCGCGAACGGCAAAAGCGCGGGAATCCGTCGCTCCGCCGATATGCTCGAATTCCAGCGGCCGCCCCAGAATATTCTCGGCAAATTTCTTATAATCCAGAATATACGGATTGCTTTCGTCCATGACTACCGGCGTACTTTCGGATACAATCTTGTATTCCACGCCGTCAACCATGCATTGCGCCAGATTTTTGCGCAGATTTTCCACACTGGAAGTCTCGGTCAGACGAAAATCGAGCAATGCCTCGGCTTCATTCGAAATTACATTGGCCACGTCGCCGCCGCAGATTTTTGCAAAATGAACCGTGTCAACCCATTTGTCTTCCGGATTCACGCCGTTCAGAGAGTAATACGGATAAATTTTGCGGATATTGCACCACGTCTGCATTAACAGCTCGTTGGCGTCAATTCCGTCCCACGGCGTGGAACCGTGCGCTTCTTTGCCTTTGGCCGTCAGCTTGACAAAGACCGGATTTTTGCACTTGCTGACAATCTTGGTGATGTCGCCGCCGACGTCGTTATCAAGCACGATTTTGGCTTTCAGATTCGGATGAGCTTCCATAAAGGCATGCGTGCTGGCGCTGCCTTTTTCCTCATCAGTGGAAAGGATAACGCCGAACTTGAGATTGAGCTTGTTTTTTAATACATATTCCAGAGAATTGAGCGCCACCGCGGCAAAAGACTTCATGTCAAGCGAACCGCGGCCATAAAGCTTTCCGTCTGCAATTTTCGGCTCAAACATGTCATCACCGGCCGGAACCACGTCCAAATGCCCAAGGCAAAGAACGTCAAAATCATTTGTTTCGGCATTGGAGAGAAACAAGACCGGCGAAGTTGTCGGATATTCAAAAATCCCGCCTTTGACCGGATAATCCTTAAACAGGTTTTTGCAGTATTCCAAACATTTCTTAATCTCGCCGCTATTGCCGGTTTCGGTGCGAAAACGCATCAAATCCTGAGTCGTCTGAATAATGTCCATTTATTTTTTCCTTAATAAATTTTTTTACGTTTTATTCATTATATTTAGTCATAATATCTGCAAATAAAATAACAAATGATTAAAACGAGAGGATAAAAATGAAAGCAGTGATTTTTGCTTTTCTGGGCCTGATGATGAACGTCATGCCGCTGTCTGCTCAGGCTGAGGACGATGCCGAAAAAGGGCTGAAACTTCCGCGCTTTGTATCGTTGCGCTCAGAGCTGGTAAATGCCCGCTCCGGTCCCGGCAGCAGATATCCGATCGAATGGGTCTATATGCAAAAACGCGCGCCGGTGGAGATTATTGCCGAATTTGAGCTTTGGCGCAAAATCAAAGATTGGCAGGGCTCGGAATCCTGGGTTCATCAAGCCATGCTGACCGGCAAAAGAACGGTAAAAGTTTCTACCCCCGGCGAAAATAATATTTACGCCAAGCCGGATTATAAAGCGCGGATTATTGCCAGAGTTGAAAACGAGGTTGTCGGCGAAGTCATAAAATGCCCGTCGGATTCGGGGTTTTGCCATGTGCGCTTTGACAGTATTGACGGCTGGATGAACCGGCAGGATTTATACGGCGTTTATCCCAAAGAAGTCATTGAATAAGCATTATGTGCGGGCTCTGTCGGACAGAGCCTTTTCTTTTATTAAAAAATCGCGGAATTGCTTGACTTTAGAGATTAAAAAACCTAAATAAGGATTGTCGTAAAACCAAAAATTTTTTAGTGCGGAAAAATGACTGAACAAGATTATTACGAATTGCTGGAAGTCAGCAAAACGGCCAGTGGCGAAGAGATAAAAAAAGCCTACCGGAAAATGGCCATGAAATATCATCCGGACAGAAACCCCGGCGATAAAGAGGCCGAAACCAAATTCAAAGAAATCAATGAGGCTTATGAGGTCTTAAAAGACGAACAAAAACGCGCGGCTTATGACCGTTACGGCCATCAGGCCTTTGCACAGGGCGGCATGGGCGGCGGCAATCCGTTCGGCGGTTTTGAGTTCAACTTTGGCGCCGGCGGCTTTTCAGATGTCTTCTCGGACATTTTTTCCGAGTTTATGGGCGGCGGCAGACGCGGCGCGGACAACGGGAACTATGCCGAGCGCGGGGCGGATTTGCGCTATAATCTTGAAATCAGTCTGGAAGAAGCTTTTGCCGGCGTGGAAAAAGAAATCAAAATTCCGACCACGGAGGTCTGCGAAGACTGTCACGGACACGGTACGGCTGACGGCAAAGAACCGGAAGTCTGCCCGATGTGCCATGGCAGCGGCAAAATCCGCAAAACTCAGGGTGGCTTTTTTATTGTGGAATCAACTTGCCCCAAATGTAAAGGAACCGGCCGGATTATTAAAGAAGCCTGTAAAAAATGTGGCGGTCAGGGTGTCAAACCCAAAGAAAAAATGCTCAAAATCAAAATCCCTGCCGGTATTGAAGACGGTACCCGCATGCGTATCGGCGGAGAAGGGCAGGCCGGTTTGCGCGGCGGTTCAAACGGCGATTTGTATGTTTTTATTACGGTCAAAGAGCATAAGCTGTATGAACGCGAAGGTGCCAATCTTTATGCCCGTATTCCGATTTCTATGGCCTGTGCGGCATTGGGCGGAAAAATCGAAATACCTTCGATTGACGGCGAAAAAATCGAGCTGAGCATTACCGCCGGTACCCAGAATGATCAGGTCTATAAGATTAAAAATGAAGGCATGACGATTATTCGGTCTCAGCGCCGCGGCGATTTGTTTGTAAAAATGCGGGTGGAAACGCCGGTAAACCTGACGGCCAAGCAAAAAGAATTGCTGGAAGCCTTCCGTGCCGAGAGCAAAGACGATAATTGCCAACCGGAAGCCAAAGGCTTTTTTGATAAGATAAAAGACTTGTTCAAATCTGTAGCTTGAGTAAAAAAGCTATTCGCCGTCAAGTATGTGATAAAGTTTGCTTATGGCTTTCTTTGAAGATATCGTAATAAAACATTTATCGCCGCCGCTCAAATAATTTTCAATTTCCTGCCGGATGATTTTATTGTCGGCATCCCATTGCAGAATCTTTTTTAACGTCGGCTTGCGGTAATGATATGCCTGAACAGGCAGTGCCGGATCAATTTGTTTGCCGATGAGTTTTCGGGCCTGAAAAAATCTTTTTGTAAAACGCCACATCGCCTTAAAGCGCGATACTTTCAAATAAACGACCAATGTCGGTTTGAGCCGCTCATATAAATATTTTTGACATCCTTCGGCAATCCAGTTTTCATTGTTCAGCACAAAATCATCCAGTTTCTGATATTGTTGTTCCAAAGGATAATAAGAACCGGTTTCTTTATCGCGGCTGATTTCATCGATTCTTAAAACCGGCAATTTATGTTTTTGCGCCAGTCGATAAGCAAGAGTTGATTTTCCCGCCCCAAGCATTCCAATAATCAGTAATTTCATTGTGAGCTCCTTGTCTTAACAAGATTTTAGAATACTCCGGCAAAAAGGCAATAAAAAAATACCCTGCAAAATTATCTGCAGGGTATTATGAACTTTTTTCTTAGCCGGCTGTAATTGCCAGAGTGTTTAATCGCGGTTTTTGATGCATTAGAATACTAATGACCTTAACCAACTCGTTTTTCATCTGGGAACGTTCGACTACAATGTCAACCATGCCGTGCTCTTTCAGATACTCGGCGCGCTGGAAGCCTTCCGGCAGTTTTTCCCTGATTGTCTGTTCAATCACGCGGGCGCCGGCAAAACCGATAACGCAGCCTTTTTCGGCAATGTGAATGTCGCCGAGCATGGCAAAAGAAGCCGATACGCCGCCGGTTGTCGGATCTGTCAGAATAGAAATAAAGGGCAGGCCTTTTTCTTTCACCATATTAATGGCGGCTGTTGTTCTGGCCATTTGCATCAATGACAAAATGCCTTCCTGCATTCTGGCACCGCCGGAAGCAGCAACCGTAATCAGCGGATAATTGCCTTTTATTGCAAGCTCGGCCGCTTTGACAATGCCTTCGCCGACAACCGTGCCCATTGAACCGCCCATAAATGAAAAATCCATAATCGCTACCACGCAGACGATACCGCCGATTTCGCCTTGTGCGACTTTAATGGCATCATCATTGCCGGTGGCTTTGCGATATGTTTTCAGTCGGTCGGTATATTTCTTTGAATCCCGAAAATTCAGAGGGTCTTCTTTTAATTTTGGGATGACAATCTCGTTATATTCGCCGTTGTCAAAAAGCATTTTCAGCCGTTTGTCAATGTACAGACGCAGGTGATGTCCGCATTTTGTGCAGACATACATGCTTTTTTTGAGCTCTTTGGAAAAAAGCATCTGCCCGCAGTTCGGGCACTTGGTCCAAAGATTGTCGGCAATCTCTTTTTGCGATATTTTTTTAACCTTCGGTCGGACGAAGTCTGTAAGCCAGTTCATATTTTTCAACCATGATTGTTAATACAAAAATCAAATATCCTGCTTTTTCTTTGCAAAAATATTTTTAAATCTTTCTTTAAAGCCGGTTTTGGGTGTTTTGTCGTCAGATTTCAGGGTTTCAATATTTTCATGCAGCCCCTGAACTTCTTTAACCAGCTTTTCCTGTTCTTTGTTCAGTTTTTTGTTCTGTTTTCTCTGTTGGCGCAAAGCCTTGCGTACCGGAGCATAAGACATCCAGGTAAACAACCAGCCGAACAAAAAGCCGAACAAAATAAAAAAGACAATAGCCACACTGAGAGAAACCGTAATTTCAATATAAAAAGGCCATAAGTTAAACACTGCCAAATCATTGTTCACAAAAGCGAAAACCAAAATAACGGCAATTAACGGCAAACCTATGAGCATTTTTATAAAATTCATCTGGCGCGGCCTTTTCTTCTAAAAAAATTATTTGTTCAGCAACTCAAACAGCTGCTTTCCGATTTTGAAGTGAGGAATTTTTCTCTCTTCAACACTGACTTGTTCTCCGGTACGCGGGTTTTTGGCAATACGGGAACTGCGGTTGCGCACGGAAAAAGCGCCGAAGCCGCGAAACTCCACTCTTTCGCCTTTTGCCAGAGAAGCAATAATCGTGTCAAAAATAACGGCAACAATCTTTTCAACGTCTTTAAGCATCAGATGCGGGTTTTTGTTGGCAATTTTTTCAATTAATTCAGATCTAGTCACTTTCACTCACCTTTTTATTTATTCATTACACTATAAATTAACGTCATTTATTCCAGAAATCAATAACGTAATTTAATAAAAAGCAAAAATCTTATTTGCCGGTTATCCCACAGAAAATTCTGTTTTTGCGGGGAGTTGGGACTTTCCCGCACGAATTCTGTAAACCGAAAGGGATATTAGGCCGAAGTTTTATATTTTTCAACCACATTTTCTTGCTTCGGCGGCTTTATGTCAAAAAGCGGGACAATAGCGGGACAAATTTGAAGCCCGCTTAAAATAAACTGTCTCTCCGGAAGTCGGCCATTAAAAAAGCCCCGAAAAATTCAGGGCTTTTTTAATGGCGCACCCGGCGGGATTCGAACTCACAACCTTCTGATCCGTAGTCAGATGCTCTATCCAATTGAGCTACGGGTGCATTTAACTTCAACAACAAGACAGTTAATACAGCTTTTATTTTTAATTTGCAAGCATTATTTTTCAAATTTAAAAGAATTTTAAACTATTTTGGATATACAATGACCTCAGCGTAAATGCAGGGCTTAACAGAAATGGAAATTTTTATAATTTTTTCAATTTCTTACTTGTTATTTTGTAAAAATTTCTTTATAAATTAACATAATTAAGCAACAAATTGCACACCAACTTTATTAAAAAAGGTCATTATTAATGAAAAAAGTATCAAGCAGACTGTTTATGTCGATCATTTCCGTTTTAGGAATAAGCGGATGTTCGTACACATCGGATGCGATTTTTCCTTCGCTTTTCGGATCTGATTCGCAGGAAGAAATTGCTGCCAGTTCTTCTGCACCGCTGCCGGAGTTGGGCACAACCAACTTTGAACCTTTGGAAATCACCGAAGGCGGAAATACCGGAACTTTCGTCGGACAAAAAGTTATTGGTTTTCGCAATGAGCTGACCCAGCTTCAGGATTCTATCCGTAAATATAACGATGAGTTGCAAAAAATCAGAACATCGGTCATTAATAATGCTCTGCAATATCATAAGGTGATTGGTGCAATTGAGGCCAAACTGCAGGTCGGAACAACGCCGGGCAACCCGCAGATGTATGCCATGTTGCAGTCCGCACAGAATAATATTCAGGTGATGAGTGCAAACACCAATGCTTTAAACCAGCTTGCCGCAAAAGTAAATTCCGATGCCGCAATGACAACCTACCTGCTGGATTCCATTAAAGCGGCGTATGGCGTTTCCGGTGCTGTTGATGAAGATCACCGCCAGTTGCGCATTTTGGAAAACGAAACCAATCAGACGGCAATCTTGTTTAACAGCCTTTCCGCCGAGTTGAATAATGACATTTTGCGTCAGCAGCAATATGTTGAAACCGCACGTAACAATATTGTTGACTTAAACAGCGCCATTAAGGTCGGCAGTTATAACTCCGTCGGATATTTCGGCGGCGCTTCGGCTGTTCCGACAATGATGTCAGGCGCTTCGTCCGGAGCCAAAAAAGCCGGCGGCTATTCGTCTTCGCCTTTGTTTGTGGCCAAATTTAACAAACAGGATGTCCGCTTTCAGGATGGTTTGAAACAGGCTGTCAGCCATGCAATTCAGAAAAAGCCGAACGTTATGTTTGAAGTTGTATCGATTAGTCCGGCCCGCGGCAGCCAGCTGACGAAAAATAATGCTCAAAATAATGCTGCCATGGTCTTTCAGGAAATGATAAACATGGGGGTCGGCGCTGATAAAATTTCTTTGTCGGCACGGACCAGCAACACCGCAACCGCTTCCGAAGTCCATGTCTATGTAAAATAGGACTTACCAAGTGTTCATGCTCCGGCTATTGTTAAAATACCGGAGCTTTTTTATCGGAAATTTCCATGCTCAGAATCAGTAATATAAAAGCACCATTATCTCTGCCGTTGTCAGAGCTGCCGGATTTTCTGGCAGAAATATTAAAGACGTCAAAGCCTTTTTCTTCCTTTCGGCTGATAAAAAAAGCCGTTGATGCCCGCAGCCGGTCACAAACTTTTTTTGTATATACGGTTGATATTGAAACGCCTGAAGAAGAAACGATACTGAAATACAAGCATTGGCCGTTCATTGATAAGGTCAATCCGCCGCAAATCTTGCAGATTCCCCGTTGCCGGAAAGAAGAAAAACGTCCGGTTATTATCGGCTCCGGGCCGGCCGGAATGTTTGCCGGACTGGCTTTGGCAAAAGCCGGGCTAAGGCCGCTGGTTATTGAGCGCGGGCAGCCGGTGCCGGTAAGGCAAAAGGATGTTGAGCATTTCTGGCAGAACGGGACGCTTAATCCGGATTCCAACGTTCAGTTCGGCGAAGGCGGTGCCGGTACTTTTTCAGACGGCAAACTGATGAGCGGAATCAAAAAAGATATATATACCGCCGAAGTCTTTGCCGAACTGGTTGCCGCCGGTGCGCCGGAAGACATTTTATATCTGGCAAAGCCGCATCTGGGAACGGACAATCTGGCGTTAATCGTTCAAAAAATCAGGGAAAAGATTGTTTCTCTGGGAGGTGAATACCTGTTTGGACATCGGCTTGAAGACCTTGTTGTCAAAGACAAAAAATTGCAGGCCGCGCTGATTCGCAAGCCGAACGGGGAGATCATGGAGTTTCCTGCCTCGGAATTGCTTCTGGCTGTCGGGCATAGTGCGCGTGATACGTTTGAAATGTTGTATAAACGGCAGGTCCCGCTGATACCGAAAGCCTTTTCCGTCGGTGCACGGATTGAACATCCGCAAGGCCTGATTAATAAGGCAATATATCATGATTGCGCGACGCATCCTGCTTTAGGGGCGGCGGATTATAAACTTTCGGTTCATCTGCCCAACGGCCGTTCGCTTTATACCTTTTGTATGTGTCCGGGAGGAGTCGTTGTGCCGGCCGCTTCCGAGCCGGAAAGAGTTGTTACCAACGGAATGAGTTATTACGCCAGAGATAAGAAAAATGCCAACGCCGCGCTTTTGGTCGGCGTTACGCCGCAGGACTTTGGCGGTGAACATCCTCTTCAGGGAATGTATTGGCAGCGTGAATTGGAGCACAAAGCGTATCTTGCCGGAGAAAAAACATATAAAGCGCCGGCACAACTGGTGAAAGATGTGCTGCAAAATCGTCCGTCTGTCAAAGCGGCAGGAATACAGCCAAGCTATTCCCGCGGTGTTGTCTGGGGCGATTTGGGAAAAGTCCTGCCTGATTATGTTATGGAAACTTTCCGGCTCGGCATTTTGGAAATGGATAAAAAATTGCATGGATTCGCAATGCCGGAAGCCGTGTTAACCGGTGTTGAAACCCGAAGCTCGTCACCGATAAAAATTTTGCGTGATGAACAGTTTGAAAGTCCGGTTAAAGGAATTTTTCCCTGCGGCGAGGGCGCCGGATATGCCGGAGGCATTGTTTCTGCAGCGGTTGACGGGCTGAAAACCGCTTTGTCAATCATTGGCCGCAGATTCCAAAACTAAAATTTCGGGCAGGCAGTTAAAACGGACCGGCAGCAGGCTTGTGCCGAGACCGCGTCCGATAATCATTCTTTTTCCGTTTTCGATATATTCTCCGCCGGCAAAGCGTCTGCCGAATTTGGACGGTACGATGACCGGTCCGTAAAAAGGTATGGCAACCTGTCCGCCATGTGTATGGCCGGCCAGTGTTAACGGAATTTCCTGCGGAATCAAATCAAAAACATCGGGCGAATGAGTAATCAACAGCGTTTTGGCCATGTCGGTTTTGTTCAAAGCCCTGATGAAATCCGGCGAGCGGGTAAGATCATCCGCCAGTCCGGCCAGATATAATGTTTTTCCGCCAATGTTCAAACGAACATTTTCATTTTCTAAGACGGTAATGCCGGCTGCTTCCAGTTCCTGCCGCATTTTATTGCCGTTCAAATACCAGTCATGGTTTCCGAGAACGGCAAAAACGCCGTATTTGGCTTTTAATTTGCTTAATCCGGCAGCTATTTTTTCCATTTTCATACTTGAGGTATTCTTGTGGCCTTTCACATAATCACCGCCCAAAATAATGATGTCAGGCTTTTGTTCATTGATTTTTTTGACGATTATTTTAAGGCGCCAATTCTCCCACGGAGCAATATGCCAGTCGCTGGCAAAAACGATTTTCAGCCCTTTAAAATCGTTCAAACCATGTTTGTAACGCCGGACAGACAGAAGATTCGGCTCTATGCCAAAGGACCAGATAAAACCGCATATTCCCAGAACAATCGCTGATATCAAATATTTTTTCATAAAAACCACTCAATAACTTAATTTTTTTTATACCCGTTTAGAAGAAAAATAAAGAACCAGAGCAAATAGTATCAATTCTAAAATAACAAAAACAATTGTCTGAACATCGGCCGTTAAAAATGTTTCAATAATTCCTTTTTCTTCCATTTTATTTTTCCCAAGTCAGATAATGAGGCGGAATAATCCCGTCTTTTAATACTATCAGATAATGGCGGATAACCGCAAAAAAAAGCCCTTTACTTTTGTCGCATTTTTCCCATTGAAGAGGAGAAAAATCAATTTCTTCTGCTGAGACCTGATAAAATTTCTCATTAATCCCGCCCGTTTCAGAACCGTCTTTACACCATATTGCCTCAACAATCCCGTCTTGTACCAGTTGTATTATATCAAAAGAAAATAAAGCTTTGTTGTCAACAAAATCTTTAAGCATCGGGTCATTCCCCTGCCATCTGATTGGCTCGGTCAAACAGGAAACAGAACGCGACCGTCCGGAAAAACAGGCATCCAGCCATTGCAGGATGGCGTTTTTATCATCAGATTTTGCACGATAGGCATAATGAGACAACTCGCGGGAGACGTGTGAAACGGACAATATCCCGTCTTTCATTATGGTATTGTCTTGCGGAGCATAGTGGTAAAGTTTAGTCATCATGACTGATATTATATCTGGGAAAGTTTAATTTTCTTATAAGACAACAAAACCCTCCGTTAAGGAGGGGTTTTGAAATGGCGGATAGAGTGGGATTCGAACCCACGGTACCCTTTGGGGGTACACACGATTTCCAATCGTGCGCCTTCGACCACTCGGCCATCTATCCAAACTGAGGCTAACTTATATTAAACTAAAAATTTTTGCAATAGTTTTTTTATTGAAATGTTGTAAAGATTTCATTATAACTAACTAAGGTACGCAGGCGTAGCTCATCAGGATAGAGCAACAGTTTCCTAAACTGTGGGTAGTGGGTTCGAGTCCCGCCGCTTGCGCCATAAAAAATCCTCCGGCAGGGGGATTTTTTTATGGCCGGAGCAAGGGCACGAACCCACGGAGATGCGGGTTTGAAACTTTTCTGAGTTGTTTGCGCAGGAAAAAAGATATAACCTTTGCAAAGGTGAAAAGGTGGATAGAGAATGTCGGGCTGGCTGTCGGAGATAAAATAATGATACAAAAAAGGGCTGAACTTCAGCCCTTGAATTTTAAAAATAAATTCTCGCACCGACGGTGAATTCTTTAATGTCATCAATCTCGGTAATATTTGTCAGAGAATAACGGAACATTCCGCGAATGGAATAATGCGGCGTAATATTAAGCTGAGCCCCGATACCCAAACGCAAAGCTTCAAAATCTTTGTTAATTTTTTCTCTTTCGGTAACGCCCCCCAAAGTATATTTTCTGGTGCTGTCCATTTCATATCTGGCGACACCGATAGAACCCAGAATTTCTAAGACATCCATGTTAACAATGTCACGAACCAAATCCACGCCGTAAGCCCGCAGTTTCATTTTGGTTTCCAAATGATCGCCGGCCGTAATATAATTAGACGTATAAGAATGTCCGTTTTCCGTCATCTGATAAAACCCTTCAAAAGCCAGATTATTGGTAAGTTTGACACCCAGAGAAGCCGCTCCTCCGTTAAATTTGTGCTCAAGCCAGCGGCCGTCCTGATTCTCTCCAAAGTCAAATCCGTAATCGGAATACATATAATCCAATCCGATATAAGGCGTTATAGCATGGCTTTTCGCCGCAAAGCCCAAAGTGCCGGCCAGAATGGAAAATGTTATAAGAAGGATTTTTTTCATGAGTATGCTTCCGCTAAAAACGTTATTATCACTTGCATATTAACGTTTTAGCACAAAATGTCAACTTAAAAAGTAAATATTTTGACAAATTTTCCAAATATTGTTGACAATGGTCTAATTCCGCCGCTAAGATAAAACAAAGTTGAATTGGGGAAATGCAAATGAAATTGTCCGACATTGTTTTTGGTGAAACAGAAGTGACCGAACCGGTTTTGTTACAGTTGTTATCCGCACCTGAACTCATCCGTCTGAAACATATTTCTTCCGCCGGATATTATCCTGCCGTTGCCGGTTTCTGCCATGACCAAAACAGCCGCTGGGTTCATTCTGTCGGTGTGTTTATGCTGCTTCGCCGTTTCGGCGCCTCCTTGGAAGAGCAAATTGCCGGCTTGCTGCATGATGTTTCGCATTCTGCTTTTTCTCATACAATTGATTATATTTCAAAAGATGGTACAAACCAAAAACGGCAGGACGGACAGGATAAAATTCACAATTCTTTTGTCAAAAATTCTTCTCTTGCCGTCATTTTGCAACATCACGGATTTGATGTCGATTATATTTTGGATGACAGCCGTTTCCCGCTAAAAGAGAATAGTCTGCCGGATATTTGTGCCGACCGTCTGGATTATGCTTTGCGGCAGGCATATATTTTTCGGCGGCTTGACTTGGAACAAATTCGCCATGTTGTCAGTTCTTTGAAAATAAAAGACGGTTCATTCGTTTTTGGCAGCCCCGAGGCGGCTTTGCACTATGCCAATGCTTTTTTGTGGCTGAATGAAAACTGCTGGAGCGGATTGGCTTCGGCCGTCATGTTTTCGGTATCGGCGCAAATGTTTCGCAGAGCCATGGAGCAAGGTTATATCTCTGCATCTGATTTTTATGATTTTGACGATGATTATATCATTTCCAAAATAGAGGCAGTCCTTCCCAAAGACGGCAAATTGCAATATTACTATTCGCTTCTGCAGCGGGAGCCGGAACGCTTTGCCAATTATGGAAATGAGGATATTGAACCGGTATACCTCAAAAACCGCATTGTCGATCCGCTGGTTGATATTCGCAACGGCTGCGTGCGCCTGTCAGAATTGAGCCGGACTTATAAAGAAAAAATCGTAAATCTTCCTTCTTTCAAAGAATATCGCATAGCCCCGAAATTTTCTGCCGCACAGGCCGTATGAAAAAATTAAAACTGACGGATTTTTTTTCATTCTTTGTAACCCATGATTTTCTTTGCTAAATTCATTTCCGTGGTGTTCAACATGTAAACAACCAAACGCCACCCGCCAAAACTGACTGCAAATCCAATCAGGATGAGAAGCAGATTGCAACGGTAATAATATGGCCAGCTTCTGCTCAAAATTTCATTCTTCCACATTTCTGACGGAAAAGCGATAAAACAAAACAATCCCATAACCTGAATAATTCTGGCAGCGATGATTCTGTTGTTGGAACATCTGCTGTAGTCGATTCTGTTATCATTACATAAAGGAAACGTACAAAACACAATAAAATTGAGCACAATCCATAAAATCGTATTCATAGGCATCAAATTTTAATTATACAAATAAAAATTATTTTTCATTCATCATAAGTAAAAAAATGAGGAGTCAAGGAATTAGGAAAACGAAACCTGATTATTCTTCACATTAAGAAACAAAGCCTCGTCTTTCAGGGAAGCAAAAAGCGCCGGATCCGTCGATGTAATCCAGGCCTGAACTTGCAGTTCCCTGATTTTTTCCAGCAACGCCTCACGCTTAACGTCATCCAAATGCGCCACAACTTCATCAAGCAGCAACACCGGTGCAAATCCCTGATGCAGCGTCTGGCATTTGCTTTGCGCCAGAATAATGCTGATGAGAAGCGACTTCTGCTCGCCGGTTGAGCATAAATCGGCCGGCATTCTTTTCTTTTTGTAATAGACCTTAAAATCCGTCCGGTTGACACCGTCGACCGTATCGTTATAAAGCACATTCCTGCGTTGGTTTTTCAGCATTTGCATATAAGAATCTTCAACTTCCACCGCCGGCATTTTATCGAGCATTTTTTCAATCTTGCCGTCCAACTCCATGCTCACATTCGGAAAAACGTCGTCCGGCTCATGCTCAATGAAAGAATTAAGTTTGGCAATTTGTTCCCGCCGCGCTGCCGCAATCGCTACCCCGAGGCCGGCCATTTGTTCTTCCAGAGAAGAAAGCCATGTATTGTCATGCCGTCCGGATTTAAGCAGCTGATACCACTCACGGTATAAATGCTCAAAAGAAGCCGTGCGTTTGGCATGTTCCAGATCAAAAGCATAAACCAGCCGGTCCAGAAAACTGCGCCGCGGCTGTGAACCTCCCCGAAAAAGCCTGTCCATTTGCGGCGTGAGCCAAACGGCGGAAAAATGCTCGCCGAGCTCGGCTTGCGAAGATACTTTTTGATTGTTTATTTTGACGATTCTGCGCTCAAAACTTTTAATATCGTCGTCGCCGGTTTCGCGGGCAGATTTTTCTGCCGCCGTTCCGATGTCAATCTCGTCACAACCTTTCTGAATGGTTGCCGAAACCGCCCAGCTCGTATTGGTAATTTCCGTCGGCTGATATTCGCTGGTCACCACTGCCGGCGTAATCCTTTTAATGTCGGCCAGTCTGGCGCCGCGTAATCCTCTCCCCGGAGTCAGGAAAGAAATGGCTTCCAGAATATTGGTCTTTCCCGTACCGTTTTCTCCGGTGACAATAACGGGCACCAATGACGCTTCTATCCGCAAAAACGGATAGTTTCTGAAGTCAGTTAAAGTCAGGCGGGTAACGCCTGACTTTTCAACTGTCTGATTCTGGATTTTTAAAGCCGGAACATTCATTCTGCCAACTTATACCCTCATCGGCATCAAGACATAAATGGCGCTGGAATCCGATGTGTCATGAATAACGGAAGGAGAAGTGCCGTCCGTAAAGGAAATCCGAACCGCATCGCCTTTAATCTCTTGCAAAATATCAAGCAGATAACGGAAATTATAACCAATCTCAAGCGATTCTCCTTCGTATTTGGCTTCCAAATCTTCAGAAGCGCTGCCGAGGTCGGGGCTTGACGTAATAATGGTAACTTTGTTGGAACCGGTTAACATTTTTATCGCGCGGGTTCTTTCGGCAACAACGGAAACGCGGTCTACAGCGGAGGAAAGTTCTTTCACGCCGATTTCCAAATTCTTGTCATTATCCGTCGGAATAACGCGTTCATAATCCGGATAAGTCCCGTCAATCAGTTTGGACGTCAGGGTAACATCATCCAACGCAAAACGGACTTTGTTGTCAGACATGGAAACATTAACCTTTTCCGCATTGTTGTCGTCCAGAAGTTTTCTGATTTCGGTGATGGTCTTGCGCGGAATAATCACGCCGGCCAATTCTTCGGCTCCCTCCGGCAGCGGCGATTCGACACAGGCCAGACGGTGTCCGTCGGTGGCAACGGCGCGCAAAACCTTTGCTTCGCCTTCTTTCTTGGCATGCATATAAACGCCGTTCAGATAATATCTTGTCTCTTCGGTTGATACGGCAAATTTCGTTCTGTCAATAACGTCCTTAAGTTCGTCTTTGTCCATTTCGAAATTAATCGGCAGTTTGTCGCCGGAAATAACCGGAAAGTCTTCAACCCCGATTGTCGACAAAGCAAATTTTGAACGGCCGGAGGCGATGGTCAACTGGCCTTTTTCGTCAGGAAAAGTAATCTCGACTTCCGATCCGTCGGAAAGTTTGCGGACAATGTCATACAGCATATGGGCGGGAGCGGTTGTCGCACCGGCTTCGCTGATGGTCGCTTCGACGATTTCGGTAATTTCGGTATCCATATCCGTTGCTTTAAAGCTGATTTCGCTGCTCAAAGCTTCGATTCTCACATTGGAAAGAACCGGAATGGTATTTCTTTTTTCAACAATGCTCTGCATATGGCTGAGCGTTTTTAATAAACTTGCGCGTTCAATTGTAAATTTCATTTTGGCTTCCTATCAGAAAATTTTTCCTAAAGTTTATCACAAACTTGCAAAATAAGAAGCCTTATCGCAGAGTCGTCAACAGTTTTTTTGCGGATTCGAGGGGCTGCCGGACTTTTTATCAGATCTCTTTTATTGAAAATGACGCATTTCTCTTTTGCCGGCGGCACATCATTTTTATTCTTCTTTTGTCTTCGCCGCCTTTTTGTTTCGTTCCTCTTTTTTCCGTACGATATTCCGATTCTTGTTTACATCGGGAAATAATTTTGTTGTCGTCTTTTATGCAAAAAAAACACCGCCCGAAATTGTCTTGGGGCGGTGTCTTTGTGTGAATATATTTTAAGCTTCAAGAATTCTTCTCAAAGTGTCAACATTTTCGGCCAGAGAAGAGTCTTCCAAAACCAACTCCTCAACTTTCCGGACGGCATGCATAACCGTTGTATGGTCGCGGTCAAATTTGCGTCCGATTTCCGGCAGGGAGCGGGAAGTCAGCTGCTTGGCCAGATACATGGCAATCTGGCGCGGACGGGCAACCGTGCGGGCTCTGCGGGAAGATTGCATTTCTTTTACCGAGATATTGAAGTATTCGGCAACTTTTTTCTGAATCTCGTCAATCGTTGTACGCTTGTCATAAGACCGCAGCATATCTTTCAAAACATCCTGAGTCATGTCCAGCGTAATTTCTTTGTCGGAAAGCAGCTGGGAATGGGCAACTACGCGCCGCAAAGCGCCTTCCAGCTCCCGAATGTTTGACGTGATTTTCTGAGCCAGAAATTCTGAAACTTTCTGCGGCAGTTCAACGCCGAGCTGACGGGCTTTATTTTCCAAAATGCCGATTCTCAGGTCAAAATCCGTCGGATGAATATCGGCAACCAGACCGCAACCGAGACGGGAACGCAGACGAGTTTCGATTCCTTCAAGGTCGGCGGGAGATTTATCGGCTGAAATAATAATCTGGCGTCCTTCTTCAATCAGAGAATTGAAAGTATAGAAAAACTCTTCCTGAGTCGTGTCTTTTCCGCCCATAAACTGAACGTCATCAACCATCAGAACGTCAACGGAACGGAACTGTTCTTTGAAAGCGGTCGTGTCTTTGTAGCGCAATGCCCGAACAAATTTATACATAAATTTTTCAGCAGACAGATAAACGATATTGCGGGTCGGATCCTGCTGTTTGATGTGCCATGCAATAGCATGCATCAGGTGCGTTTTTCCCAGCCCGACGCCGGAATAAAGAAACAGCGGATTAAAAGAAACGTTTCTGGATTCGGCAACTTTGCGGGCTGCGGCATAGGCAAATTCATTTGTTTTGCCGACAACAAAGTTGTCAAAAGTAAATTGCGGATTTAACGGAACGGAAATCGATTGGTCTGTATTGCCGGCAATAAATTCATTGCTGTTGGCGTTTAAAGAATTAATGCCGGATTGGTAAATGTTTTGTGGTGCGGGGCTGGAAGAAATCTTTTTCAGGAGCGAGCGGCAAGAGGGGGTATACATCCCTGTTCCGGCCGAAGCGGCACCGTTTTCCTGAACGGCTTGAACCACGAAATTAATTTCACGGATTGCCGGATTTTTCTTTTCCCAGATTTTATGAATTCTTTCGCTGTAGTGAGTAATCACCCAATTTCTCATAAATCTGGTAGGCACGCAAATATTCATAACACCGTTGTTAAAAGAACCAGGAGTTAACGGTTTCAACCAGCTTTCAAAAGCCGTTTCGCCGACTTCGCCTTTAAGCTGGCTGCAAATCTGACCCCATTGGTCTTGTACCGAGTTATCAGTGTCTAATAATGCTTCTTCAGCCATTGTCTCTCCCCATTATAAAGTATCAAATAATTCTATTGAACCGCCGTATTTCGTAAAACAAAAAACGGGGCTTTCCGATATAAGCTCAGTTTCAGAAAAGTTAAGGCCGGTGACAATGCTTTTTGCCTTTGTAAAATTTTGACATCCCCATATCAAAATTTTTCTGAAACTCAGTTTTATTTGCCCTTTTCAAATTCAAACATCATTCCTGCCCGAATTTTCAAATCGCAAACTTCAACTTCCTTAAAAAACTGCTCTCTTTTTTATCTCCGTGCTCTTTTCCGGATTCTAAAAATTCAAACAATCTTTTCGCCTATTGAAAAAACTGCTCTCTTTTTTATTCTCCGTGCTCTTTGCCAGATTCCAAAAGTTCAACAATCTTTTCGCCTATTGAAAAAACTGCTCTCTTTTTTATTCTCCGTGTTCTTTGCCGGATTCTAAAAATTCAAACAATCTTTTCGCCTATTGAAAAAACTGCTCTCCTTTTTATCTCCGTGTTCTTTGCCGGATTCTAAAAATTCAAACAATCTTTTCGCCTATTGAAAAACTGCTTTCTTTTTTATTCTTCGCACTCTTTGCCGGATTCCAAAAGTTCAACAATCTTTTTACTGTTTGAAAACAAAAAATTGTTTTCTCTTTTGGCGTCACGGTTGTCTGTCAGATTCTAAAATTTCAAACAGCCTTGTTACCATCTCAAAACAAAAATGCTGTTTTCAGATATTTTCCTGATTCTGAATTTTTCAAAACATCTTTGTTTCAAAATTTAACCGAAGCCTAACACGAAAAAAAATAATTACAACAAAACAAAACAAGAACATTGCAATTAATTTTCTTGACAAGCAGATTCTGCAGAGTCGCGCAGATTCCTTGGCTTTTTGTATAAAAAAACAGACCAGAAATTCCTCAAGCGGTTAACTCAAGGCGGATTCGGTCTGTTAAAATTCTTTCAAAAATAAGCTGAATTAAAGAGCTTTAATTTTTTTGGAAAGACGGGAAATTGTGCGTGCAGCAGTGTTCATTTTCAAAACGCTTTTACGAACAGCTTTCATCAGTTCGGATTCTGCAACTTTGAAGTTTGCAACGGCAACTTCTTTATTGTTTTCAGCAATAGCGGCTTCAACTTTTTTCACAAAAGTACGAACGCGGCTTCTGCGGGCACCGTTAATAACGTTTCTTTTATTATTTCTGTTAATTCTGGTTTTTGCCGATTTATGATTGGCCATATTTCTTATTCCTGTTTCAAATAAAGTTAACTACAAATTTTTTCAAATTTTGTAACACTTATAAACTCTAAGCACCGCATAAGTCAATAATAATTTTGCAAAATTTAGCGATTCCGGAAGTTTGGCGGCCTTTTTTCAATAAAAGCCTGCAAAGATTCGGCAAAATCCTGCGAAGAAAGGCAAATGCGGCTGTTTCTGGCATCATAACCGATTCCGTCGTCGAGTCCGGCATTTTGAGCATGATTAACGGAGTCTTTTGCCAGAACAACGGCCTCGGCCGGCATTGAGGCAATCTTTTCGGCCGTTATTCGGGCTTCTTCAAATAAATCGGGCAGCGGCACAATCCGGCTGACGAGTCCGGCGCGTTCAGCCTCTTCGGCGGTCATGGCGCGGCCGGTTAAAACCATTTCCATGGCTTTGGCTTTGCCGACGGCATGCGTCAGCATCGGGATTCCGCCAAATCCGGCAATACAGCCGAGTGTAATTTCCGGTTGTCCGAAACGGGCATTGTCCGCCGCCAGCAAAATGTCACAGGCCAAGGCAAGTTCACAGCCGATTCCCAGAGCATATCCGGCAATGGCGGCAATAATCGGCTTTTTGCATTTTCTGATTCTTTCAAAGGCCTGCGTATATTCGTCCAGAAAGCGCTGCTTCTCTTCTTTCCGGTCATTAATTTCGTTCAGATCGATTCCCGCGGCAAAAGCTTTGTCGCTTCCGCGCAGGATGATGGCGCCGATTCCCTCGTCCTGACCGTAAAGCTCAACCTGTGCGGCAATTTCTTTCAGCATATCCAGACAAACCGCATTCAACGCGGCCGGACGGTTAAGCGTGATTATGCCGGTATTGTTTTGTTCTTCAGCAATAATGTATTCCATTTTTCACCTAACTTTTGCTCTTGACTGTAATAAAAATACGCAGCGGCCGTGCGGATTCCCGAATGATTTCCAAAACTTCCCCTTCGCGGTAAAAACTGATTTTTGCAGCCGATTCTCCGGTGCATTTCCAACCAAGCTGGGGCAGGGTCTCGCGATAAAAGGTTTTTACTTTGCCGAAAGGCGTTTTGCCGGATGTCAGAACCGCTTCCACCAAACGGCTTTCTTCATTGCCGAAAGCAATGGCGTCATTTTTTTCCTGCGTCAGGCCTTCCATGACCGGCACGTCTTCCAGCCCGTCAATAAAGGTCGCCGCTGTTGCCGGCGTTCCGTAACATAAAAGGCAAAAAACAAAAAAATATTTCAGCTTGTTTCGTATCGTCATTTTTGTTTGCTTTCACAATAAAACGTTGATCTTCCCGTTTGAACGATTTTTTTAATCCCGCCCGTCTTTGACAAATTGCAGGTGCACCCGGGACAAGGCTGTCCTGCCTTGCCGTATACGCAGTGCATATTCTGAAAATATCCCAGACTGCCGTCTGGCCGTTTATAATCATGAATGGTTGAACCGCCGGCGGCAATGGCTTTTTTCAAAACTTCCCGTGTATTTTTTACTAAAATGCCTGCTTCTTTGCGGCTGATTTTGTCAGCCGGCCGCAACGGCGAAATTTCGGACATAAACAAAATCTCTGAGGCATAAATATTGCCGATTCCGCAAATAATACCCTGATCAAGCAGTGCAGTCTTAATCGGGCTCTTTTTCTTTTGCAGCCGTGCAAAAAGATATTCCCCGTCCAGCTCTTCGGCAAAAGGGTCAACGCCGGTATGCTTAAAAAGCGGATTCTGCCGGAGCTTTTCCGTTTCGCAATAAGTCAAAACCCCGAAACGCCGCGTGTCATTATAGACAATCCAGCCGTTTGCCGTTTCAATAATGACATGGTCGTGTTTGTCAAATTGCGCCGGCCGTTCGTCGGAAATTTTGACTTTTCCGCTCATGCCCATATGCCAGATCAGGCTGAGGCCGTTGCTGAGATGAATTGCAATATATTTTGCAATTCTCTGATAATCAATGATTGCCGCGCCGCAGATTTTTCCGGCCAGCTCGTCGGGAATTTTTTGCCGAAGCCGGTTGTTGCGTACGTCAACACTGATTATATTAGTCTTGCCGATACCTTTGGCAAGAGCCTGCATAATCGTTTCGACTTCTGGTAATTCTGGCATTTTAACCTCTTATTAATCCAAATTTGCGAGTATTATAAAATGATAAATAAATTTTTACAATTCATAAAAAAACAACGGTTAGCAATCCGTTTGGCTCGGTTTGACTGTTTGTTTGTCATTGCGGGGCTGCAAACCTTCAAATATGCTCTGCCGCTTGCCCGCCTTTTTCGCCGCCGTCTGAACGGAGACAATATTCAGCATTTGCATAACTTTTTGATTTTCAGTCAAAATCCGTTGCTCTTTGCTCTTTATGAAGAAGCAGCTTCACGGCAGGACATATTTGCCGCGCCGGTTTATGTTTTTCCGGTGTCGGACAAACGCTTTGCCGGAGATCTGCTGTATCGTCTGGCCGCCGATTCCGAGGACAAAAAATTTTACCTCTCGCTGTTTCGGGAGATCGTCCGCCGCGACTATCCCGAATTGCGGGCGCAGTATAAAGTTTTTGAACGGCGTCTGGACGCGGTCTACGATATGCGTTTCCGCGCCTCGGAAATGGAACTCCTTTGCGAGGCTTCGGCCGGATTCTCGGGGTTTTGCCCTTATGAGGTAGACTGGCTGAAAACCACCAAAAACAAGCTTTATCTTTGTTTTGACGTTCCGGCGCGTTCAAAGCGGATTCTTTCTGCCGCGGAACAGGAAAACCTGTCTCGGCTGTTTGCATATCTGTTTTTTGAAAAATCATTGTTTGTGTCTTATTGGCGCAGTCTGTGCACCGGTGACAATTCCCGCGTTTCGTTTTTGGATTTTGACGCTGTTTATCCCGTAACGCCGGAACTCAAAAACTATTTGCTGAACTTTGTCGGCCGGCAGCAGAAACCGGCCCGTCCGGAAGAATACAAACTGCAGAGAGCCGTCATGGTTCTTCAGGATTTCTGCCCCGACATCAACGTTTTTGCCGCTTGGAGCGATTACCTGAATTTAACTGATTTTTCGTCCCGCGTTCATTCTGATAATGACAATCTGCTGGCACAACTCAAATCCGGCGGTTTGGACTTGGGGCAGTATCGGCCGGTAGAGCTTCGTTCACCGGAAGAACTGGCTTATCTGCTGGAAACGAAAGATCTGAAAAAAGGTGCGCAGTTCCGCAAATCCTCCGTTATCTATTGGGGGCCGATGGCTGTTTTGTTCTACGTCCTGCTGAATTATTTTTAGCAAAATTTTCGTTGTTATCTTGGCGCTGATGGTATATAAACATCGTTTATGTAATCTGATAGTTTTTTAATGCCATGATAAAAAAGACCAAAAGGACCAGAAAATACTTTGCGCCGCAAAATGAAGAAGGCACAACCCGCCGCTGCGATCATCCGGGCTGCGATAAATGCGGTGAATACCGCGCGCCCAAAGACCGCAGCCTTAAGGAGTATTACTGGTTTTGTCTGGAACATGTGCAGGAATATAATGCCAAATGGAACTATTATGACGGGGAAGCCGATTCCGATTCCCAAAAAGAAGAGACAGAACGCAAACGCCGTTTCAGCTTCAAAAACTTCGGCTCCCGCGTCAAATATAACTTTGGTTACGATTTTGCGGAATTTCCGGACGGGATGTTTGGTGAAAAATCTTTTGCCGGTTATGACGAAGAAGAAATTTATCTGAGCGAAGAAGAACGCAGGTATCTGAAAATATTGGAATTAAAAGCGCCGGAACTCAGTTTGGCGGCTTTGAAAAAGCAATATAAAAAACTGGTGAAAAAATATCATCCGGATATCAATCGGGAAGATAAAGACGCTGAAGAAAAGTTCAAACAGCTTTCTGCGGCTTACAAGCATTTTATGAAAAGATTATCTTAGATTTTTGGGGTTAAAAATCTTTTCCGTGTAAAAAATACGGAGTGTTTTTGCGGGAGTTTTCCCTTGCCGGAAAAAGCTTTCCGGTTTTTGGCAAACTATTTTTGAATGTCGGACCAGCGGACGTTTTTCTTCATCTGTCCGGCAATCTCGGCTTCTTTCTTTTTGTCTTTGCCAATTGTTTTTTGCGGATTCTTTATTGTCTTTCCCTTAATGTCAACGCGGCCGGTTTTTTTCAAAATAAGTTTGGCCGTTTCCTGAGCGGAACGCTTTTTTTCGCCGATATTGGCGACATCATCGACTTTCATGCCTTCCAGAGATTTCTCTCCGGCAAACATCCTCACCTGTTTTGCCCCGTTCAGGAGCTTGAGGGCTTTCTCGTCTTTGATCATTCTGCCCTTGAGTTTGAGCTTTTTTCTCAGATCTTCGTTAATCGCTTTGCTGGTAAAGTCCGTATTGACGGTCAACTCCTGAAAGTTTTGGGCCATAACCTTTTTATCAAGGCCTTTCATGCCGTTTTCTTTCATCAGCTGATTGGCCTGCAGCAAGGCGTTAATCTTGCCGGTCTCCTGATTCAGGCTCATCATGTTCTGCGTTTCCTGCCGGCGGATAATCTGCTTTTCCTCATCGGCAAGCGCCCCCATCAAAGAAGAATTTTCTTTGGTGTCATCAAAAGAATGAAACATCTGAATATTGACGGAACTGTAATAGCTGTCCTCGTCTTCATCGTCTTCGTCATAAACGCTTTTGATTCTTTTTCTGATTTTGCTGATCCCGTTCGGAAGAGAAATATTTCCGGGAGTAAAACGCCGCAAACCGGAATTTTTGTCTTTTCGGCTTTCTGCAACAGCTTTGGCAACGTTGGTTTTAAGAGTAAGTTTTTCGTTGAAATCAAATCCTGTTTTTTTCCACTCTAAGTTGGAATTGGATGATTTGTCATTCATTCTTTTTTCCCCTTAATTTTTGTAGCTTTCACAAATTGCTCCCCGCTACAGTTATATAAGTTGACACAAAAAACGTTTTCTGTCAACTTATTCTGCTCTTTTACGACAAATATTCAAAAAAATTATAATTTTTGGTATGTAATCATAATAGAATCATCCGGAAGAGTTTTGGATAATACGGCAATATGTTCGCCGTCATCGCGGACAAGTTCTATTTTGGGCGTTGTGACGTCGATAATATGCTCTAAAATGTCTTCTTTAAGCCGCTTCCAGTCCTCAGCCTGACTAAAGAAAGAGCGTTGCGACTCGATAAGCTCCGGAATCCCCGGTTTGTGTTTCAGGAAAGATTCCTCGACTTGCCATAATTTGATATAAGCTTCATTATAAAAATTTAAACGGCCGTCGGATGCAAAAATAACCACGGCGTCAAATAAATTGTTCAGGCTTTCTTTCTGCACCAGCTTCAATAGATTATAGGCACGAGTCGTTGCCAGATTGTCGGAGACGTCCTCATAGGCAAAAACCAAACCTCCGAGCGGATTCGGAGAACGCACGCGCCGCAATGTCCTGCCGTCCGGCAAAAACAGATAATCGTTCAGCGGCTCGATGATTGAAGAAAAAGCCTTTTGTTCCGAGTCCTTAAAGGCACTGAGGTCGGTAACTTCCGGCAAAAGTTTTTTGTCATGCAGCATATCCAGAAACATGGTATAAGTCGGCTGTTGTTCAAGCCATTCCGGCGTCAGCTTCCAGAGTTCGCCGAACGCGCTGTTATAAGATGACAAAACAAATTTGTTGTCAAAAACCGCAAAAGCCTTGTCCAAAGCACCGAGAATTTCCAACTGTGTACTCTGGTGCGTTTTCAAATCCCTTTTCAGGGCATCAAGTTCGGTTCGGTCAATCAGGGCGCCGGCCGTGCAAATCTGGTTAAGGTCCTGTTCAAAATGAAAAGGCGTTTCATAAGCCTCCATGCAGAGTCGCTCGCCGTCTTTTATGACCGTTACCAAATGACTCTGCGGAGTATTTGTGCTGCGGGCATCCTGAGCCAAAGCTTTGGAAATGCTTTCGCCCGTCACATTGTTGATTTCTATTCCCTCGCCCAAAACCTCGGCCTGATTGTTGACGTCAACAAAATTCATGTATTTCTTATTAATGATTTCAAGCCCCAGAGATTCGTTTCTGAGCCAGACCGGATACGGAATGTTGTTGATAAGGTCTTCATATTTTCCGAGCTTGCGCAAAATGGTGTTTTTGTCCTGCTCCAGCTTGGCAATCCGGTTAATTTCAAAACTGATGTCGCGGAACCAGATCATGTCGCAATAGGTGTTGCCGTCCAGTCCGTTGATTTTGGAACCGGAAAGGCGCAGACGCTTGGGCGAATTTTTGAGCTCAAAGTCATCTTCAAAAGAAACGCCGTCTTCTTTGAGCATTTCAACATATTTCACAATCTTTTTGGCATCGTCTTTATAAAAATTTTTTAAGATGTCTTCAAACGAGGCGTTGGTACCCTGCGGCATATTCATAATCACGGCCAGACGGCGGGAACAATGTTCCACAATGTTCTTGCGCGGGTCATTGATCTTTTCGTCCGGATAGACAAAGGCAAAATAACCGTCTTTTGAGGCATAAAGCGTTTCTGCATAACGTTCGCGGTCACGGTTCAAAAAATAGTTGCGCTGCCGTGCTTTCAGTACCCGAATGCCCAAAACGCAAAGAGATGCAAACATTGCCAGAAAAATCCCGCCCAGAACATACCAGAATTCCGGCGCCGCGTAAAACATGTCAATTAAAAGATTTTTATTCATTTTTTCACACAAAAGTCATTGTTTCTTTTGCGATTCTATAATATAAAATAACATTTGAGAAATGTAATTTTTTAGGAAGTGGAAAAATGTATACTTTGGCTTTTGATACAACCGCGGCAGCTTGTTCCGTCATCCTGCTTCGGGACGGAAAAACGCTTTCGCGCTGGTCGCGGACAATGGAGTTCGGACAGGCCGAAGTACTGATTCCGCAAATTAAAAATATTTTGGAAGAACAAAAGCTCTCTTTTTCCGACTTGGGATTGTTGGCGGTTTGTACTGGCCCCGGTTCTTTTACCGGCGTCAGGGCGAGTATTTCCGCAGCCCGTGCATTCGGACTGGCTTGTCCTGAATTGCCGGTTGCCGGCGTTTCGGCTTTTGACGCTTATCTGCCGGAACTTTCCTGTGATGAAATTGCCGAAAAGAACCTTGTCGTGATTGAAACCAAGCGTGAAGATTTTTATTATCAGATTTTTGACGGCGGCCTCAAACGCCTGACCCCGCCGGCAGCCGGTACGCGGGAAGACATTCTGGCTCAGCTGAAAGGCGGCAGGAAGACAACGGTCATCGGTGACGGTACGGAACGGTTTTTAATGCAGCCGAGCGGACTGAGCCTGCATTGTGTTAAAATGTCTGGGGGAATAGACGTATATAACGTGGCTGCTTGTGCCCTGCAACAGTTTGATAATAAAAAGATCGACTTTCCCAAACCGGTCTATCTGCGTGCACCGGATGTTTGCGTAAAATAAAAATCAGGCAAAGCTGTACTGTGCCAGTTTTTTGTTGTTCAAAACGGCAATAATTGTATCTTGCAGCTTTTCTTTCTGCTTATCTTCAATCAACCGGACAATCTCAATTTCCTGCCGGTCAAGGTTACGGTTGATGCCGATGGAATCATAATAGCCGCGGCTGCTGTTATAAAGCTTGGCAGCCTGCAGGCTGTCGCCCTGTTTGTAATAATATTGCGATAACATTTTGTTGGCATTGGCTGTCTGCCGCTCGTTAATGTCATTGTCGCTCAGGTTGAGCACATTGGTATAAGCCCAGATTGCTTTCGATTCGGCATCGCTTAACTGATACATGTCGCCGGCTCGGCTCCAGGCGTTGATGTTTTGCGGCGCCAGTTCGATTGCCAGCTCAAATGCGCCGGTTGCCAGATGAATGTCTGAAACCGCGGCAAGCGTTCCGAAAATCGTGGCATAGTTTGAAGTGACGGCAAAAATCTCGTTTCTCTTTTCGCCGTTCGGCAGAGCGGCCGCCGCTTCAATGTTATTGTCCATCAATGTTTCTATCAGTGCCAGAGCATAAGATGTATCGCCATTGGCCAAATGATACAGGGCTTCTTCAACTTTCGGGAGTTTGTTTTTAGAAACCAGCTTGTCAAATTTTTTATTAATGCAAAGGGCAATAAAGTCTTTTACCGCATCAACCGTTTGCAAGATGTCGTCTTCGGAATTTTGGTTCATGTTGCGGTACATGATTGTCTGGGCGATTTTCAAGCCGTCAACATTGCGCCCGAGCATATCGACAATCAGTCCGAGAAGCTCGGAAAGCTGTTTTTTGCTTTGCTGATATTTAAGGTTTGCACTTATGTCGGCTTTTTCCGCCATGCTTTCCAAATTGGCCAGTTTGCCTTTTTTCCAGTCCAAATCCAGAATGTTGTCTTTTTTTTCTGCCGCAGCCTTAATTTCTTTGCGCTGTTTTTCCACAACCTGCTGCTTTTCTTCCGCCATCTTTTTTTCAAGTTCGGCACGGATTAATTCTTCCGCGGCTTTACGGCTGCGCTCATCTTCTTCCCGCTCTGCCTCTTCTTCAAACAGGTGCTCGTTTTCAATGCTTTCGTCTTCGGCAGCCTGCTTTGCCGCCATGTTTTTTTCTTGTCTTCTTTTTTGCTGAGACTGGGCGGCAGCCTCGTTGGCAGCCAGTCCGAGGTATTTTGCGATGACAATTGCCAGCCAGAACAAAAATAAGATTCCGCCGATAGCCATCATAACGACAGATAATAATTTTATGTTTGCGCTGTGGGAAAAATATTGGTTCAGCAAATCTTCAAAGCTGCTTAATTTAAGAGAGATAAAATGCGTTACATTGTCTAAAGAAAATGTATTTATTATCTGTTTTAGCATTTTTTATTTTACACCATTTACAAAATAAATTTTAGCTATTACTATCTGACACATAACACATTATATTAATAACGACAAAAAAACAACAAAATAAGTTAAAATGGGATATTTTAGTCAAAAGAAAAAGCAACGCCGCGAAAATATGTTTATTGCTGTTTCGCTGATAATCTTAGGAATTATTGCAGTAGTAAACTCTTTTGACGGTATCGGAAATTTATCTTTTTTTATCAAAAATTATTTCTTTCAGCTTTATCTTTTTAACCTTTTTATCCTTATTTTTGCGCTTTATTGCCGCAAAATCCTTTTTGCGATTCTGTCACTGGTTTTGCTGTTGTTTGGTTATGCTTATATATCTTCCGCTTCCAATATTTTCATTAATACCAAAGTTGATGCCGCGGATAAAACTTTTCTTCTGAACTACTCAGAGCCTCAAAAACAGGCAGATGCCGGTGTATTAACGGAAATCCCCGATATGACGGTTGAAAGCTATGGCAAAGTGAAGCTCAGCTCTCGCTATTCAGCCCGCTATACGGCATATCGTTCGGAAAATTCCAGATTAACGCTGGTCAGAGTTGATTTTTCCGGCATAGAAATTTCCGAGCAAAAAGGTGTGTTTGATAATCTGGCCGAATTTGTATCGCTTCGTGACGAGCCTCTGGTTATATATGGTGATTTCGGTACGCCTGCCTGGTCGCCGTACTTTAAGGACTTTCTGCATCAAACCTCATTAGAGATAAGAAACCGGATTATTTTAAGTGACCTGCGCGGGTTCTTTAAATTGTTTAATGTGCCGGTGATTAATGTCGTTGCCTATAATAATATCGGAATTTCAGAAATTTCCGGTGTATCTGCGACGGAAAAACAGCCGGAAACAATTACTTTTAATATTCAGTACCTGAGCAATCCTCAAAAATAACGCCCAATCCTCCGTTATCCTGCACCTTTACTCCCTCTCTTGAGCGAGCGGGATGGGAGCGCTAAGTAAAAACAACCGCAGCGCGCCTAGATGCCTAAGTTGATCAGCCCGATTACCGAACAACTTCTTAATCTTTGGAGCAAAGAGGTGAATATTAAGCACTAAGTTTTAGAGCGTAGCGACCTTACCTTTGCTCTGAAGATTTAGAAAGTGAGGTTGGGCTTGATTTTTGCCATTTATTCTTCTCCTAAAGCACAATCTCTCGTCCGGCACGGTTTGTGTGCCCTTTGCGACAACCCCAAATGAAGCACTACACCCCTCAAGCCTGAGGGGTTGGGGAGTTGACCCGCCCTTTAACGAGTACTTCTTAGTCTTTGTGAAAAAGAGGAAATTAAAAGCACATAGTGTCTTCTTGCCGTCTTAGCCTTGAGCTTAGACGGCCTGTACTTTTTCACGAAGACTTAGAAAACGAGTTTAGGGCTAGCTTTTTTGTGCTACTTTTGTAGCATGACAAAAGTAGCGAAAAGAAAATCCCAACTCTATAAAGAAAACGAAACTTGAAAATAAGAAAAGAAAAACTACAGCAAAAGGGGATGAAAGAAAGAGTAGGAAGTAAGAAAGAAGAATAACCAACTCTATGAAGAAACCAAAACCCGAAAATTAAAAAAGGAAAGGCCGTGGAAAAAGGAAAGAAAGGAGTAAAGAGGGGGCGGAGAGCAAACGGGGACGGGAAGCGGGAAAAGGCGGGGAGCGAGTGGCGGAAAGAGAGAGGAGAGAAAACGGGGAGGGTGGAATGAGGAAGGAGAGGGAAAAAGAGAGCGGAACGGCATCCGCTGAATACGCACCGGCCGTACAGGTCAGGCAATGTGAGAAATAACAGCCGGCGCATCACTGTCCGCAAGCTCTTTCCGATCTTCGCCGAGTTGAATGTCCTCAATCCGCTGAATCCTTTTTGCAATCTTGCCGGACGAAACTTTAATTCCGTCAATATCTTCGTTGGCTTGTTTAAAATGCCGGCTCAAACTCTCGATTCTTCCGTCCAGCCGCCCGATATCTTCGGTCAGAGTCCCGACTTCTTTTTGAATAACGCCTGCCATTTCCCGCATTTTTGCGTCTTTTAAGATTGCCCGAACCGTGTTAAGCGTCGCCATCAGGGTTGTCGGTGAAACAATCCATACTTTGGCGCGGTAAGACGTTTCAACCACTTCCGGAAAATTGGCATGCAATTCGGCATAAATCGCCTCGCTTGGTAAAAACATCAGGGCAGATTCGGCAGTTTCTCCGGGGAGAATATATTTCTCGGAAATGTCTTTAATATGTTTCAGAACCGAGGCTTTGAAAAAACGGTCGGCTTCCAGCTTTTCCCGATCATTTCCGGCCGTTCGTAAAGCATGATAACTTTCCAGCGGAAATTTTGAATCTATCACAATCGTTCCCGGCGGATTCGGTAAATTTAAAACACAGTCAGCTCTTTTCTGGTTGCTCAGAACAACTTGAAAAGCGTAAGCCGACGGCGGTAAAATTGACGTCACCAAATCATTAAGCTGAATTTCGCCGAATGCGCCGCGAGCCTGTTTGTTGGAAAGAACTTCCTGCAAAGACACAACCTGCTCCGAAAGCGCGGAAATTTTTTGCTGTGCCACATCAATCTTTGTCAGCCTTTCGCGTAAATCCGTAAGCGTCTGATTGGTCTGAAGAGTTGTATTTTGCAAACCTTCCCCCACATTTTTGGTCACTTGCAAAAGCTTCTCGTCCATCATCTTCAAAACAGACAAACGCTGTTCGGCAATAGCCTCGGAAATTTTATGCTGCTGCTGTTGATTTGTTTCGGCCATCTGAGAGAGCCGTCCGGCCAGTTCTGCCTGGCCGCGGTAAAAAACATCGGCTATGGTTTGCAGCTTCTTGTCATCTTTGCGCAAAAACAATACCAACAGGTTGACAATAATCAAAATCCCCGCGGCCGCGCTCAGAATAAGCTGCAAATCTATAACCATATTGCCGTTTCCTATTTTTTATAATCGGTGTCACGCCCCATTTTCAAGAATTTCTCGGTGCGCAGACGCTTGAGGTCTTCTCCGCTCAGCGGCATTAATTCCTTAAGATGTTTCAACAACGCGTCTCCGACCCGCTCAATCGTCATCTGCGGATCACGGTGGGCGCCTCCGGTCGGTTCCGGAATAATCTCGTCAATAACGCCGAGCTTTTTCAAATCCTGCGCGGTAAGTTTCAGGGCTTCGGTCGCTTCTTTAACCTTGTCGGCGGACCGCCACAAAATAGAAGCGCAGCCTTCCGGAGAAATAACGGAATAAATGGAATGTTCAAGCATCAGAACACGGTTGGCTGCCGCAATTGCAATCGCGCCGCCGGAACCGCCCATGCCGATAACAATGGAAACCAGCGGAACTCTGATTTGCAGACATTTTTCAATTGAAGCCGCAATGGCCTGTGCTTGGCCGCGTGCTTCGGCTTCCACGCCCGGAAAGGCGCCGTCGGTGTCGACAAAAGCCAAAACCGGCATATTAAATTTGTTTGCCAAATCCATCAGGCGTTGCGCTTTGCGGTATCCTTCCGGCTTGGCCATGCCAAAGTTATATTTGACGCGGCTTTCCAGATCATGACCTTTTTCCTGACCGAGCACGACAACGGAAATCCCCTTAAAACGGCCGATTCCCCCGACCATGGCCTCATCGTCGGCAAACACGCGGTCACCGCAGAGCGGAGTAAAGTCTTCAATCAGGGCATAAATGTAATCAAGGCAGTGCGGTCTTTGCGGATGTCTGGAAACCTGAAGTTTCTGCCACGGGGTCAGATTAGCGTAGGAAGCTTTCATCTGTTTCTCCAATTTCTGTTGCAATCGGGAAATTTCGGGAGCAATATCCACGTCTTCGCCTTCGGCCAGATGACGGAGTGCTTCCATTTTGTCTTCAATCTCGACAATGTTTTTTTCAAAATCTAAAACCAGAGTATTTTCAGTGTTCATTCTATTCTCTTTGATTATTTCAAACTGATGATTTGATAACACAATTTTTTTTATATTTCGACTCTTATTTTGCTTTATTGTGTAAATATTGCATACTTTTTCGTTGAAATCTAGCCAATTTGTAATAGTATAAATTCAGTTTATCGTAACACGGGGAGATCAGACTTGCTGGCATTGTCATTTTTCATCTTAATATTTTCTTCTCTGCTCTGGATCATTTATGCCGTTATGCATGTTTTGGAAACGGTCGGAGCCGGCGGTTTCCGGTCTGCCGGAATAGCCGATGTATCGGTTTATGCCGCTTATGTTCTGCTTCCGGTCTTTGCGGTATGGATTGTCTTTGCCGTCATCAACCAGTTTTTGCATGACTACCGCTTTAACCGCAGTTTGAACAAGCTTTTCATACAGATGAAAAAAAATCAGGATTATTCTGACTTGATCGCCCGTATCATGCTGGAAAGCGAACAGCAAATTCGCGACGGTTTTATCGTTCAGCAGTTTGATTTGTTTGTTTCCGACATGAATGATCTGATTTCGGAAATAATCCAACGCAGTTCTCTGGCCTCGCCGGAGCAAATCGACCGCCTGTGGAGCAAGGTCAGAAACGGCGGAAAATGGTCTTTCGGCAAAGTGATTATCGAGGTTAACCAAAGCCAGCCGACTTTTCAGATGCGCATGTTCGAAAAGGCCGGGCATGACATTGTGCTTGCCGGAACCATAATGGAATTCTGCGCCCGCTATCAGAATATTGTTGAATTGTTTGAAAAGCACGACAACGAGAAAATCTTTTTGAATATTATCGAAACCGGCGTTTTGGGTAAAGTTTTTTCCATTTTTGCGCCTGTTTCCGACGAACTTAAGCGTAAGCGGGAAGCCTCACAGGCTTATGCCGCGCTGGGCGAAGGCCGTTTTGAGCAAATGCCTCCGGTACAGGCTCCCGCGCCTGAAACTTTCCGTGCTCCCGTATCTGAAAACAGCGTTAGGCCGGAATACCGCGCACCTGCGGCACCGGAACGCCCCGTATTTGCCGCGCCGGCTGCACCGGTGATAACAGAACCGGCCGTGCCGGAGGATGACGAAAAAGAAGAACCGCATCGCCCGAGCTTGTCCGGAAAATTTTCGTTAGGAAAAAAATTTGCGCTTTTTGGCAAAAAGAAAAACCGTGAGGATGAAGAATATATTGACTACCGCCGTCCGGAAGAAAGCAGCCGCGATCCTTTCTCCATGGCATTGGAACGCAGCTTCGGCGATGATGCGCCCGTAACGCCGCCGGCAGAGCCGTCGTTTGAAATCTCGGCGCCGCAGCCGGAAACGCCAACCGTTTTTGCTCAGGAAAAAACAGAAGAAAAAGTAGTGGTGGAAGATGATGTTATTCCGATTCTGAACAACACGCAGCGTACGCTGGAAAGCCTTCGCCGCGAGTGGGAGCAGATGAGCTCTTCCGCTGCCCGTACAGAAGAACCGCACCGGTCGGAGCCTTCGTTAAAAGCGCCTGCCGCCGGAGAAGAGGCTTTCAGTTCACCTTTCCGGGGCTGGGTGGATGAAGAAAATTATAAATAAATTTTTTCTGTTCTTGTGTCTGGTTACTTTTGCACAATCTGCGGCTGCGGAAACCAAGATCCTGCCGTATTTTTCACTTTATGGCAAACCGGAATACGCACCGGGCTTTGCAAGCTTTGATTATGCCGATCCCAAAGCGCCGAAAGGCGGCCGGATTGTGCTTCCGGCTTATGGCAGTTTTGACAACTTCAATCCCTATATCTTTAAAGGCATTGCTTCTCCGGAAACCGCGGCTTTAACTTTGGATACGCTGGGATTTTCGCCGGCGGACGATATCTCGACGGCCTATCCGCTGATTGCCGAAAAGTTTGAGGTTCCCGATGATAACAGCTTTATCGGCTTTATTCTGGATAAGCGGGCAAAGTTTCAGGACGGCAGCCCGATTCTCGCCGATGACGTGATTTTCAGCTTTAATGCCCTGATTGAAAAAGGCTCGCCGATTTATAAGGTTTATTACGGCGATGTCGCGCGCGTGGAAAAAGTCAATGATCGCCATGTCCGTTTTCATTTCCGCCCCGGTTCGCAAAACAAAGAATTGCCGCTGATTTTGACCCAGATTGCGGTCTTTTCTCAAAAAGACTGGCAGGGCAAAGACTTTGCCACACCGGCCGCCACGCCGCCGCTCGGCAGCGGTCCGTATCGGGTAGACAGTTTTTCTTTCGGCAAATATACGGTTTTGAAACGAAACAAGGACTATTGGGCGCAAAACATTCCGAGCCGCGCCGGATTTTTTAACTTTGACGAAATCCGCTATGACTATTATCAGGATACCACGGTCACGCTGCAGGCATTGTTTGCCGGCAATATTGACCTGCGGGAAGAATACATCGCCAAAATCTGGGTAACCGGTTATGACAATGATCTGATTAAGTCCGGCAAAATCAAAAAAGAAGACATGGCACACAACAAAGCCGCCAACCTGCAGAGTTTTGCCTTCAACCTCCGCCGTCCGCTTTTTCAGGACAAAAAAGTCCGTCAGGCCGTTGCGCTGGCTTTTGACTTTGATTGGGCGAACGAAAAGCTTTTTTATAACCAGTACCGCCGGATAGAAGGCTTTTTCCCCAACAGCGGGTTGGAAGCGTCGGGCAGGCCGCAGGGCAGGGAACTTCGTCTTTTGCAAAAATACAAAAAGCTTCTGCCGGCGGAAGTCTTCGGTGCATTGCCCGAAAATCCGGTACACGGCAGCTATTTGCAAACAAGGCGGAATTTGCGTGCGGCCGTGGCTCTGCTCAAAGAGGCCGGCTATGACTTTGTTGACGGCAAAATGACAAATCTGCGCACCGGCCGTCCGCTGGAATTTGAAATTTTGAGCAACACGGCCAACGGCTCGGCCTTTACCCGTGTTATGCTGCCGTTTTTGCACAATCTGCAAAAAATCGGCATTAAGGCTGTTTTCCGCAATATAGAAACCAACATTTTCAAAAACCGGCTGGATAAGTTTGACTACGATGTGGCAATTATTTCTTATCCCGGCAGTTCTTCCCCCGGCAATGAGCTGAAAGAAATCTGGGGTTCGGGCTCGGCCGGCATAAACGGCAGTTTTAATATAATCGGTGTTCAAAATCCGGCGGTAGACGCTTTGATTGAAGAAGTGGTCAAAGCCCAGCATAAAGACGACTATATCGCCGCCGTAAATGCGCTGGATCGGGTGCTGCGGCATGAATATTACCTGATACCGCATTGGTATTCGCCGTATCAGCGCATTGCCTATTGGAACAAATTTGCCCGCAAAACGGCAAAAGAACCGGTTGGCCTGCAGTTTCTGACTTGGTGGGACAAAGCGGCGGAGGATAAAAAATGAGAAATTATATCATCAAACGCCTGCTGCTCATTCCGCTGACTTTGCTGGGAATTCTGGCGCTCAATTTTGTAATTGTCCAGTTTGCCCCCGGCGGGCCGGTCGAACATACGCTTGCCAAATACCGCGGATTTAACGTTGACGGCAAATCGCAGTTTTCCTCAACCGCGCAAATGAATATGTCCAATGCCGGAAGCCAATATCAGGGCGCGCAGGGTGTGCCGGAAGAGCTGGTTAAAGAGCTCGAGAAACAGTTTGGCTTTGACAAGCCGGCGCATGTCCGCTTTTTGAAAATGGTCAAAGACTATCTTCTGTTTGACTTCGGCAAAAGCTTTTATCAGGACAAAAGCGTGATAAGGCTGATCGGCGAACGGATGCCGGTATCTGTTTCTCTGGGCTTGTGGTCGACGTTGATAATTTATCTGATTGCCATTCCGCTGGGCATCAAAAAAGCAGTCCGCGACGGCTCGCCTTTTGACATCTGGACGTCTTTTGCCGTGGTTGTCGGCTCGGCGGTTCCGGTCTTTTTGTTTGCCGTCTTTCTGATTGTCTTTTTTGCCGGCGGCACATATTTTCAATGGTTCCCGCTGCGGGGCATAACCTCGGACAACTGGGAGCAGCTGGGCTTTTTTGCAAAAATTGCAGACTATTTTTGGCATATCGCGCTGCCGGTGCTGGCTATGGTAATCGGCGGCTTTGCCAGCCTGACCATGCTGACCAAAAACTCTTTTCTTGACGAGATTAATAAACCCTATGTCCTGACGGCACGTGCCAAAGGCCTGAGCGAACGTCAGGTCTTGTACCGCCATGTGTTCAGAAATGCCATGCTGATTGTGATTGCGGGTTTTCCGTCCATGCTGATAAAAATGCTGTTCAGCGGTGCGCTTCTGATAGAGGTTGTCTTCTCGCTCAACGGTCTGGGGCTGCTGGGCTATGAGGCGATTATGAGCCGCGATTATCCGGTCATCTTCGGCACGTTATACATTTTTGCCCTGCTGGGGCTGGTGCTGAAGCTGATTTCGGATATTACCTATTCTTTGGTTGATCCGCGCATTAATTTTGACCGCCGCGGTTAACCATAAATTTACGCTCTGCCGCGTATAATAAAGGGAAAAACACAAATACAAAAGGCAGACAGGATATGGTAAAAATCAATGACGTCAAATTTTCGGACATTTACATTACGCCGGATCGGATTGCGTTCATTCCGGACGGGCAGACCAAAAACGGCCTGACAATTTTGGATGCCGAAGATTTTGACATTTTTTATAAACGGCTGGAAGAAAAATGGGACGGCCATAATCCGTCTTATTCCCTGCTTTATGAGAATATTTTTTACCGTGTTGAGCGAACCGAAAGCCTGTACGGCACACAATACTGCGCCCGTAAAATGCCGGAGAAAGTCCCGCCTTTCGGGAGCTTGGGTTTTCCGCATGAATTAACCAAGTTCCTGCTGTCATTGTCAAACGCTTCCGGATTGATTCTGTGGTCAGGCCCGACCGGCGCCGGCAAAACTACGGCCATTTCTTCACTGCTGAAAGAATTTCTGGCAATTGAAGGCGGCTTTGCTTATACCATTGAAGACCCGACCGAAATGCCTCTGGACGGGATTTACAAATCCACCAAAGGCGGCTTGGGCTTGTGCAAGCAGACACAGCCGCAGAATGATGACTGGGGGGCTTCGTTAAAATCGGCATTGCGCTCAAAACCAAACTATATTCTGGTAGGAGAAATCAGAACGCCCGATACCGCCAGCGAGGTCTTGCGCGCCGCCACTTCCGGCCACTTGGTGCTTTCGACCATTCACGCCAATAACATTACCGATGCAATTTATTCCGTCGTCAAATACGCGGCCTCTACGTCAATGAGCGAAGAGTTGGCCTATGACTTGTTCTCCCGCGGCATTATCGGCGTATTGCATCAGGGATTAATGGGCACGAGCGTAAAAAAACCGGTGGCAACCTACCTCTTTGCCAACCCGAACTCCTCCCACGGCGATCAGGTGCGCGGCATTATCAAAAGCGGCAAATTAAACCTTGGCACGTCCATTGAAACCCAGATGACCCGCCTTGCCCGCGGCATGAGCCTGTTTCAGGAATATTAAAAGGCAGAAAAATGGCTTTTATTTTTATGGATGAAAGTGGCGATTTAGGTTTTGATTTTAGTAAAGCTAAAACAAGTCAATACTTTGTTATGGCATTTTTAATTTCGGAAAATGAGCGCTGTTTAAATAAAATTGTTGCACAAACATTCAAATCAATCAATAAAAAAGAACGCGCAACACATAGCGGATTCTTACATTGTAACAAAGAAAAAGAAGGTGTAAGGCTAAAGTTATTACAGCTTTTGCAAGACCAACAAACAATCTCAATAATCATCATTAAACTGAATAAAAAACGTATCTTCACGCGGTTAAATAATGAAAAGCAGGCTTTGTACAATTATGTTTGTAATATCTTGTTAGATAGATTAATTAATAAAAATATCCTGCCTCCGGAAGAGGCTGTGACATTTATTGCTTCTCGTCGCGAAACAAATAAATTTATGAATGAACAATTCAAAAATTATATAAAAGAAAATATTCAGAGCAACCATAATTTACCAATAAAAGTAGATGTAAAAACTCCGCAGAGCAGTAAAGGATTGCAGGTTGTTGATTTTATATCTTGGTCGGTGTTCCGTTATTATGAATATCAGGATAACTGCTATTATGATATGATAAAAAAACTGATAGTAGAAGATTATTCGCTTTACGGCATATAAAAAGCGAAGAACCCTGCTTGCACTTTAGGTTTTAACCTTGAGGAACCATCCGGAACCCCACAATCAGGGAAATTACCTTCGCATAAATATTATATAGCATATAAATAGCAGAAATGCAACCTGTTTTATAGCATAAATCCTATATAAGTATTTTAATAAAACATCCAGATGATGGCGTTGGTGGGGTCGTTTTCTGCCTCGCAGAGCGTGCTTGCCAGCTCTTCTGACATCGGCAGGGCGGACTTGTCATATTTTGTTTCTGCCGTCTGCGGAATTTCTGTTTCAATCGGCTTGATGTCCACGCCGGCAATACCGGCCAGTTGAAACGGCGTAGACAGCAAAGAAACACAGCCTTTTTTGCTCAGGCCGTTATAAATAATTGCAAAAGCGCCGTTGTCCACATTCAGGTATTTTGTCGGCGCAATAAAGACCGAACCGCCGTAAGAATTTGTCACATTGCCGTCTTTGTCAAGCATATCAGCGGGAATCAACGCCGTTGCCCGTAAAGAGTCAATATCCATGCCGGAATAGTCCGGCGTAGCGGCATAAGCCGTGTGAATATTGTTGCTTAATGCTTGCAAGTTCTCAATGGCTTTTGACAACTTGAACTTTTCGGCAGAACTGTTGAGCGAAGACGAAATCATCAGATAAATAATCAGCGCCAAAACCGGAATCCCGACCAACTCGGCAATCAGCCTGTGCTTTTTGTCAGCAAAATAACCTTTTTTCTTCATCACATTCTCCGTTTTGTTGTTGGCAATGCTGTCTGTTTCTTCCAACTATATAATGTAATGGTAACTTTCAAGTTAAGAACAAACGAATATTTTTAGCTTTTAAATACTTGCAGTATGTAAAATACATTTTACAAAACAAACAAAAATATATAAAATGTAAAATATATTTTACAGTTTTAAAAACTTTTACTTTCTGCTTCCCTCTTTTTCTCTTTGTAATTCTCGTGCTGTCTTTTATGTTATCCTCGGGCTCTTTTATTTTTTGTCATTGCCGGGCTTGAAGTCGATGGTTGGTGAGAACGAGTGCAAATCTCTAGCTTCAGCTTAGATTTGTACGAAGTTCGAACCCTACGGGACGCAATTGCATTCGGCGTTGCATGCCGTAGGCACTGTAAACGCCGGCTAAAATCGCTGAGCTTGCGAAGTGCCAAGGGGCCCGCTTGCGGGAATTTACACCCGGCAATCCATAAAGAAACAGGCAGGGTGCTTGTTATGAGATGGATCCCCGGGTCGCAGCCCGGGGATGACTGTAAAAAAACAACCAGAGGATGACAAAAAAAAGCGCTTTGGTTTTCTGCCAAAGCGCTTTTGTTTGATGTGCCATTGTGTTTTAGTAATAAAACCAAGTGATAGAATTAGTCGCTGTTTTTGCTGTACAGCTTGCGGCTGCATTTGCCAAAGAAACCGGTAATTTTGATGTATCATATGTTGGATTCGGGTTCCCATCAGGATCAGCCGCGACTGCAGCGTTTGATACAGAAAGTCCAATCAAGCCGGCAGAACCCCAGTCAGCCGTTGCCAAGCTCATGCAGGCTTCTTTATCCAGACCGTTATAAGCAATTGCAAAACCTGTTTCTGTAATACCGTTATTATCAACGGCACCCAACAAAACGCTTCCACCGAAAGCATTGACCAAATCATCAGATTTAGCCGCAAACATATCCCGAGAAGCTAATCCGTAAGCACGGGCAGTTGCCGTAGATAATCCGCTATAAGTTGCCATAGACGCATAGGTCGTACGGATATTGGCCACCAGCATGGACATCTGATCCATTGCCTTGGACAATTTAAATTTTGCCATTGCTTTTGAATATCCTGAAATACCGCCTACGGACAGCACGCCGATAATCGCCAGCACACCGAGCATCTCGACCATTGAACGGCCGCTCTGCTCACTATTCATAAACTTTCTCATGACACATCTCCTCAAAATACGTTCTGTTTATGATTTCATCTTAGCAAAATTATCACTTTTATTCAATTTTAACTTTAGTCATAAAAAATATATAACTTCACCAAGGCACTATTACTTTCGTCATATAACGGTTATATAACTTATTCGTTAAAAAAGCTTAAATATTCCGATTTTATTCATAACCGAAAATTAAGACATTGTTTTTGCCGCAGCTTTCTTTGGCTTCGGAAAGGCTGACCGGCAAAGGGTTTTCTCCGCCCCAGCTGAAAGTTTTTTCATGCTTATCTGATAAAATAACAATATCATTCAGGCCAAGCTGGTCTTTTTCATTGCTGTTATAAGTGGCAATGCCGACACATTCGCTTTTATCCAGCCCTTTGTATACAATATTAAAACGCCTTGCCCCCGGCATCAGCGCCGTACCGTCTGCACCGTCGCCGACCAAAACCGGCAGGTCAAGGGCATTCAGCAAACCGTTTCCGGCAATCATGTCTGCCGGTGCGGCTTTCAACTTAAGAACCTCTGCCGTGTTCAGTCCGCGGTAGTCGCTCCGAACCTGAAACTTCTGACGGATGGAAGCCGCCAGTTGCGGGACTTGTTGCGCGGCTTTGACAATTTTCGGATTGGTTTTAAATGTCATCATAATCAGCCCGATAAGACCGATGACAATCAGAATTGATAAAATCCACCTTTGCGGTGAAATTTTTTTGATTTTTTCTGATAAACTTGCCATTTTCCCTCCCTTTTTTGTTATGTTTTTGGGTTGTTTTTCGTTTTTTATCTGTCAGCCTAAGTCTCTTTCTCTGTTGTCCAGAGTCTCTTTTTTCGTCATCCTGAGCTCCTTTTTTTGTCATCCTGAGCGAAGCGAAGGATCCAGTCAAACAAATCAGCTTTATTAATCAACTGGATTCTTCGTTGCACTCAGAATGACGGGCTTTATTTTTCGTCACCCTCAGGCTGTTTTTATTTTTCGTCACCCTCGGGCTTCGACCCGAGGGTCCATCTCTCAACAAACACTCTGCCTGTTTCTTTATGGATTCTCGGGTCAAGCCCGAGAATGACAAAGAAGTATAATAAGCCCGAGAATGACCGTACTTCTTCTTCAAAGCACATCCTCTATCACATCCCCGCCGGAGCATCGCGGGTCTCATGGCACCGCATAAACCGATCGCCGCCGACGTTCGGCCGCGGGTCTCATGGCACCGCATAAACCGATCGCTGCCGACGTTCGGCCGCGGGGTTCTAAGGCTCTGACAAACTGACGCCTCACCCGCCGGGTGTGCCGCGCGCCTGCCGTGCAGGCCGACGTTCGGCTGCAGGTTAGCCGCGCCCCATGTTGCTGGTAATCTGGTCTTGCATTTCAAAAGTGCCCATAACTGCCCAGGCAATAACGCCGCCGATAGACAACAATGCTACCATGTTTAAGATTGAGGCTTTTTGTTCAATCAAGTACACACTTTCATCCAGCCAGTCATTAGCCAGTTTTTCCAAAGCTTCTTCAAAGTTGTCCAACTCGGAATAAATCTTGAGGTCGCCGATAATCTCAACATCCGGAAAGTCCAGATTTGTTTTGGCCAGAGCCTGTCCGAGGTTTTCACCGGCATTAATGTACACCAGCGTCTTGTCAATGCGTTCTTTCAGATATCGGCTGGAATCGCGCCGCAGTGCCCTGAGTGCGGTCGAAACCGGTGTTCCGCCTTTTACCAGAGCCGAAAGCGCCAAAAGCCAGCTGATACCGGTAAAGACTTTATACAAAGACCAAGGCGGCAGTTTGTCAAAAAACGCCCGTATCGGACCGGTCCAAATTCCGATGGTGCTGTAAATCACAATCATAATAATCGGCAAAGCCGAAAACGCGACAATCCAGTAGTCTTTAATCCAGTAAGAAACGTCAACCAGATCTCTGGCCAACCCCGTCCAGACCACATCCGGCGCGGCGTCAATCATCGGCGGCACCATATAGGCACCGATGGCGTAAATAATCAAAACCGCCATCATGAACAAAAAGCTCGGATAAGTAACGGCACCGATAATCGGACGCACCATCTTGGCAGAACCTTCGGTCACGCGGATAAGGTTTAATAACGCCATTTCAAGGTCGGAAACGTCACCGACCGAAAGCATCAGCCTTTCGCGGTCGGGCGCCCAGCCTTTCAGCGCATCGGAAAACGGAATACCGTTTTGCAGCTTTTTTGACCATTCGACAATGGCAATGGCAAAAGGCTCGCCGGCATTTTTTCCGCCGTTGGAAATGCCGTCATGCAGACGGTCGAGCGCATCCATCAAAGAAAAGCGGTTGCGCATCAGCGAGGCGATTTTGCGATAAAGTTTCAGCCGCGCGCCGTTAGACATGTTAACGACCAGCCTGGCATATTGCACCTCAACGGCATTCAGGCGGCTCATCGCTTTTTGTAATGAAGCAGATCTTCTGTCATCTCTTGCCATAATTTCAAACTCCGGTTTTTAGTATGACGGGCGCTGGTCAAGCAAACCGCACCAACGCTCGATTTCTTCCAAATCCAAATATCCTTTGAGCATGCGCTCAATAGCGGCATCACGCAATGTCCGGCCGCCCAAATCTCCAGTCCAGTAGTCAATGGCCTTTCTGGTTTCGCCGGTAGTCATCAGCTCCAGAAAAGTCGCGTCCGGCAGAATAATCTCCGGCACGCTCATCCGGCCTTTAACCCCTTGGTTGCCGCAATATTTGCAGCCCGGCCCGCGAATGTAGGTGTTTTCAATTCCGAAATCACCCAAAGCCGTCTTCAAACGCTTAACCGAAGGCTGGTCAAGCTTTTCCTTCACCGAAACGCGGCAGTGCGGGCAAAGCTTGCGGAACAAACGCTGCGAAATCAGCCCTTTCATAATTTCCGGATCCGTCAGCTTAAAAGGTTCCACGCCCATGTCCATCAGACGCGTAATAATCGCCGGCGCTGAGTTGGCGTGCAGGGTTGTCCACATTCCGTGTCCGGACAACGCGCCCTTAAACGCCAGTTGTGCCGCAGCCAGAGTACGCACCTCGCCCACCATAATAACGTCAGGGTCGGAACGCAGGGCGGCGGCAAGCGCTTTGTTGAACTGTTCGTCTTTTTCTTCTTCGGTGTTGGCGTTGGTCACCGGCATTTGCCGCGCCCCCGGAATGGGGTATTCAGGCGGATCTTCCACGGTCAGGAGGTTAATTTCATAGTTTTTTTCCTGCAAAAGCTTGATCATGTTTCTTTGCAGAGTTGTAGATTTTCCGGAACCGGTCGGGCCGGCAATAATCGAAATGCCGACCGGCACGGCACGCAGGCGATAAAACAGGTTTTCTTCATATTCGCCGAAACCCAGAGCCTGCAAGTCTCCGGAACCGTCGGGGTTGTCATCGGCGTATAACAGACGCATAACCAGATATTGCGAACCGAAAGCAATCGGATTAAATTGCAGACGAATAGCCAACACGTTGTGCGGCAGCATCAATTTGCCTTTGGAACCGCGCAACGGTGTCGAACCAAGCTTTTGTGCGGCCTGAAATTCGTTTTGCGTATAGTTTGCGTCAGAAATGTCGGAAGACGCAAATGCCGCACGAACAAAAGCCTCGCCCCAGTCTTTGTTATATTCCATCATCGTCTGCATCATACCGTTGATACGGAACAAAATCTGCGTACTGTCCGCCACCACGATATGAATATCGGACACTTTTAAAACTGCGGCACGTTCCACAACCTGCACAAAGTCTTTTTGCATTTGCATCTGGTCGGCGGTCAGATCGACCGTATCGGCCTCTTCCGCAGCCACGTTGGCGGCACGCTCGCCGTAAGTATAAATGGCGTTTAATTCGTTTTGGGAAACATATGTCGGTTTGTTGATGGTAACTTTTTTCTTGCGTGCCAAGACCTCAAAGCTCAGAACGCGGCCGTCAAACTTATGCGTCTCCGACACCAGAAACAGCCCGTTTGAGAACAAGGCCAGCAGACGGCGGGTATCGTCGTTAATGATAAAATCTTCGCTGTTCGGAAGTGTCAGAAGAGTAACCCCCTGAGGAAAGTAGTCTTCAACCCGCCTTCCGGCTTTTCGGCTGGCTTCTTCTTCAATAACGCCGCCGCTGGTGACTACTTTCTCGGGAGTTTGGGAGCTTAAGCCTGTTCCATCCTCTTCTGCCATTTTTTCAAATTACCTCAGGATCATGTCTTTGCTGACGCCGGGGATTCCGCGGCTGGAAACAACCGATTTTTTGGGTTTTTCCGTTGCCGTTTTTTCTTTGTTCTTTTCCTCGGCCTCTTTTTCAATTGCCTTTGCGGCGCCGTTCAGCGGTTCTTTGTCAATCACGCCGCCGGCGGAGAAGTAGAGATAATCTTTAATGCCGCCTCTGTCAACACGAACATGGGTCGTAGCAATCTGGTCAACTTTTTGGCCTGTTTGCAACATCGTGCCCGTTCTTGCCAAAAACGTCTGTCCGTCGCGGTTCATCAGCTTGGCAACCAGCTCATCGCCCTGGCCGGTAATTTCCATGACCACATAAAGGTCACTGACGCGGAGTTCTTCTTCCTCGTCTTCTTCCGGTTCGGCGGCGGCATTAGCCGGAACTTGCCCGTCAGCAAACGGATTGGTCTTCTTTTCGGCTTCCAGACGTGCTTTCAGAATAGAAATCTGCGTCTGCAGTTCCGAAACCTCTTTTTTGTGGTTTTCTACGGCTGTTTCTGCAACCTGATTGGCTCTGTTCAATGCATCCATCAGGCGGGTCAGCCTTTCTTTAACATTCTGGGTAAATTCCTCACGGTCTTTTTTCTCGTGGGCTATCCGCTCATAAATGCCGGCGTTGTTTTCAATCCAACGCTGCTGTTCTTTCAGCATCTGTTCTTTATAAGCATTCAACAGGCCTTCCTGACGCATTTTTTCATAAGCAATCTCAACCTTGCGCAACTTGACTTGCTCTTCAATGATTTTGCGTTCCTGCTCTTTTTCCCATTCCTGTCTTTTAAGTCTTTCGGCTTCTTCTTTTTCAAAAACTTCGTTTTGGGCTTTCAGACGCTGAGCCTTGATTGCCTCAATTTCATTTTTGAGTTTTTCCCTGCGCAGTTCCAAAGACAAGATGGCCGTCTGTTTTTCAATGTCCGTCATCTGGGAGAAAATTTCATCGTCAAGCTCTTCCAAAACGTTCATTGCGGCAGTTGTCTGCGGCAGGGTAGGCGCAGCGTCCTGCTCGGGAGGCAGCAAACCGCCCGTTTTGGGAACAATGCCTCCCGGAACGGCACCCGTCTTCGGAACTATGCCTCCCGGCAGCGCGCCGGTTTTCGGCACAATGGGAGCTTCGCCGGTCTTGGGCACGATGCCTGTTTTCGGTACAATCGGCGCAGCGCCCGTCTTCGGGACTATGCCGCCCGGCAACGCGCCGGTTTTCGGCACAATGGGAGCTTCGCCGGTCTTGGGCACGATGCCGGTTTTCGGTACAATCGGTGCGGCGCCCGTTTTTGGGACTATACCGCCCGGCAATGCGCCGGTTTTCGGCACAATGGGAGCTTCGCCGGTCTTGGGCACGATGCCTGTTTTGGGTACAATCGGTGCGGCGCCCGTTTTCGGGACTATGCCGCCCGGCAATGCGCCGGTTTTCGGCACTATTCCTTGCGCCGGAGCCAATAAGCCGCCTTTGCTGCCGTCTTTATCTATGCTGAGCTGGGGTTTGGGAGCCGCAGAACCGCCGAGTTCATCGGCAGAAATGCCAAACTCGTCGTCAAATCCCAAATCTATGGCTGAGTCTTTATCGGCCGCCATCGCATTTCCGGAAAACATCATTCCCAAAATGAGCGCTGCCAAAGCCCTCCGGCTAAAATCTTTCTTACTATAACACATAGATTGCTCCTTCATAATCCCATTGTTTTGTCGATGGTGTATAAGTTATACTTTTAATCTCAAGTCCTGAAAATTTCATTAACAAATCCCGCCAGACCACCGGTTTATACTTTGATGAAAATTTAAAGACAACCGAACGGTATACGTTATGCTCAGGAGACGTAAAAGATGAATTGGTCATTGATATTTTTTGGCCGATTCCCTGAAAAAAGTCGTTCAAAATCAGTCTCAGCTGCTGGTTTGCATAAGCCGGCGGCGATTTTTTCTGCGTTACCGGTCCGAACTGCAGCGATACCGTTGCCTGATCTCCTGTTTCTGAATATAAGATACCGCTGAACTTCACGCCGGAATCTTCCAAAGCTTTTTTTATCCAAGATACGCGGCCGACTTTTCTGCTCCAGGCGGTTTGGGCATTGCTGTCCGAACATTTGATCTGGCCGATTTCCCATCCCGGCGTTACAATCGTCAGCAACTTAACTACGGCATTTTGGCAGCCGGTCATAACCTGAAACGGATCTTTTACTTTTTCCCAGGGCTTGATTTCCGGAAGTTTCTGCACCGGCGCGGCCTTAGGGACAATCGGTACCGTGACCGGCGGGCGTTTGGGCGGCGCAAAAAAGATTTCGGATAAAATATTGGAAAGCAGGTAAAACCCGACAGATACCGAAACAACAACGACCAAAATCAATTTTGTTCCGCGCAAAGCCTTGATTTTTTTCAGCTTTGCTTTTCCGCCGCGGGCTAAAATCTTTTCAAGGTCAGGATATTCGGTGTCTTCGTATCCCCATTCCGGCGGCGCAATCCTGCGTCCCCAGTCCGGAACGGCCATCATCGATTCAAACTGGCTTTTGGCTTCTTCTTCGTTAAGAAACAGCATATCGCCGTCAGAAAGAATAATATCGTTTCTGATACAAACATACCACCAGCCGTTTTCTACCTTAAAGACGGCAACCAGAGAAGACCTGTCGGACAAAGCCGTTGCCAGAGCAACAACGGCAACATCCATTCCTTTGCGAAAACCTTCCTCCGAAACGCAAATACCAAACTGCGGCGCCTTACCGGGCTTGATGCAGAACAAATCCGCACCTTCCATAATTCCGGAAGAAGCTTCTTCAACTTCCTGATAAGGGTCGTCACGGTTCTGCAACGGCTGCCAGAAGAGGCTCGTCGCATATTCCGTACCGGCAACGGTCATGGATGAACTCCATGTCCGTTCGTTGCCTTTTTCTACATCTTCTTCTGTCAGATTTGCGTCTTCTAACACTGTAATTTACCCTTCTTTTAAGGTTAATTCAGAACCATTCTGGATTCCGGCATCAGCGGAGATTCAAGAACAACCGGCGTCAGAATAATGACCAATACGCTTCTTTCCTTGCTGGCCGTGGCTGAGCCGCCCAATAACGAGTTCGTTGCTGATCCGATACCTTCTTTGGATGTTGTGTTTTCAACCCTTTCATAACCGGTCAAAATCAAAGATTCGCCGGAAGACATTGCAACTTCTTGTGTAAAGCCGCGTGATTCAATCTTCGGGTTTTGAATATACTGGCCGGAAGCGGACGAAGGCGTGCCTTCCGTCGGCTCGTTCAAATACACTTTTTCCAGCTCAATCAAATCAGACAGCGTCAGGTTAAACATCAGAAGCAGCCGCCCGTGTTCCAAAATTCTCGGCAAAACGTCCAGCGTAAAGCCTGTTTCGATTTCTTCCGTTTCGGTTGAAATATCATAGTCGTTGTCGCCGCCGTTGGTTTTGGTAATTTCGGAAATATAATTCTGCTTTTTAATAACCTGAATAGGTGCCGGTTTATTATTCAATGTTGTCACCGTACCGCTGGTTACCAAAGTTGTCGCCCCCTGGCTGGACAAAGCCTTGACAATGGCGCTTCCCGTCCAGTTTTTCGGTGTAATGGCCATCGTCAGATTGTCGGCAATATCGTCGGCCACGCCGCCGGTCGGACTGGCCAGACGGAAAGTCGTGTGCCCGTCGTTAAACATGGCAGACAAATTCAAACCATACTGATCGCCGTCTGTTACGGTAACTTGCAAAACTTTGACGCTGATGGCCACCTGTCTGGACAATCTGTTATTTTGTTCGGTAATATAACGGCCGACTTTTTTAATATCCGTCGGAGTTGCCGTCAGGGTAATTGTACCGTTGCCCTGATCAATCGTCAATTTTGAATCTTTCGAGATCATTGACGTAATTGAATCTTTAATCTGCGTCCAGACGGCAATTTCCGCCTCGGAACTCAGGCTCAGGGAAGAACTTCCGCCTTCGCCGGCAGAAGAAGATCCGCCGACGGTTACATTAAGCTTCGGTTTGGTCGGCAGGGAATACAGGACAAAAGTCTTGGTAATGTACTTGTAGAAGTGAATTTCTTTCTTGTCATATTTCCACCAGATGCCGAAACGGGAAGAAATCTCGTCCAGCAAACCGCTCAACGGCCCGCGGTAAGAAACCAGCATTTTGTCGGCGTCTGTCCAGTCGGCATTAATCGCTGCCGCCGACGGCTTGTTTTTTGATCCTTTCTCTCTGATGTCTTTTTCCAGATTGCTGTCAAAGCGAACGCGCAAAGACGTAACTTTGTTAAGCATATCGCCGATTTCAAACAACGTAATCGGACGGTTGCTGATTAAGGTTACGCCGTCTGCCGTTTCCAGATAAGCCGGAACCGGCTGCCCCTCATACTCAATCTCGCTTGTGTCGCCGAGCCAGATGTCATTTTTTACCTTAACCAGATCGGTATTCTCAATAGGCGTCGGAGCCTTGGCCATTTCTTTCATCTTGGTCGAAGCTTCGACTTCGCGTTCAATCGTCGCGTCCAGGCTGGTTGACATGGAGCATGAGGCCACCAAAGCGGCAAATGCCAGTACAATGCCGAATTTCTTATTTTTAATCAAAAGCATTCTCATCCTCCATCGTTTCTACAACCAATACGCGGTTTCCTTTATAAAAAGTGGCAACCGGCGCAGGACTTGCACGGCCGAAAGCCCGAATTAATGCGGCGCTGACATCGGCAAAACGCCCGCGAAACATTGCGCCTGCGCTTAAAGTATAATTTCTGTTGCTGTTCCAAATCAGACGCCAGCCGGATTCATCGCTCCATTCGGTCAGCAGGGCTTTCAGTGACTGCCCTTCTTCGGCCAGCCAGTCTTTGACCGGATCATCGCCGTCATCGCTGCCGGCGCCGCTTCCGCTGTTGTCAACACCGGTATTGTCGGCAAATTCCGCACTGCCGGTAGATTTGATTTCTTCTTCATAAGCCCCGACTTCTTCGTCAATTGTCGGCGGAATTGCGGCAGACATATTGCTGCCCGGAGCCGTCTGAACAATACGCTGGTCGCGCGGCGTTCTCTCGCCGTATTCGCGATAATCTGCGGCGGTTCGGGTATAATCGACATATTCTTGCGGAGCAGCCGGCGGAACCACGCAGGGCGTGCCGTCATCCGGACAAGTTGTCGTGACGGTTTCGGTAACGGTTTCCTCTTCCTCATAATTATAATTAAGAGGCCGGAACATATAACATCCGGTTGTTGCCAATAAAACGCCCAAACAAGCAATTAAGCGTATTTCTTTGTTCATTTTTGCAATCCTTAAATCACTTTTTGTCATAATTTTTTCCTATCATACATTTGGAAAAATAAATAATCAAGCGCAAGCCTTAACTTATTACCATTGTGTAACATTTGCCTGCGGGTTGTTATAATTTTCCGCTGTACCGTAACCGCTTTCCTCGCTTGTTCTCAACGTTCTGATGATAAACGAATTCGGTTCTCTCTCCGTAAACACAACCTTAACGTCTCTGGCGCTTACGCCCTTGTTGTTGAGGATGTTGCTTAAAAGGTTCAGCCGCCGGCGCTGCAGATATTGGTCGGTCGTTCCGTCCAGCCGGATCTCCAGTACCACGGACTTGTCCTCAATCGTTTTCTGGGCAAAAGCGTCAATCCATTTCAGCGTATTGCCTGAAATTTCCGCCCGGTTGGGCTGAAAAGACAGGCGGATTTCCGCCGGCAAAATCCGTCCGCCGGTTTGTCCTCCGGACAGCTTGTTTTTTATTTTTCCGACCAGCCCGCCGGAAGATTGCGGCTCATTGCTTTCATTCTTGCCTGACGAGCCTGAAAAAATGGATGTAATGCTGGAAAGCAGATTCCCGCCGGAACTCTGCTCTTTGTTTTTGGCAATGTTCTTTCCTTGTGCATCCAGAATTTTAACTTCTTTTTTGATTTCTTCCGTTTCTTCCGCTTTTGTTTCTACTTCGGCGTCTTCGGGAAACTGTAACCGCGGCCGGAGGTCCTCCTTGTCTTTAATCTCCTTCGGAATGGGAATAAGCAGATTGTCAACCATGTCGTTGGCGGCTACGACTTCGCTTCCGCCGGCTTTTTTGCTGGCTTCGAGCAAAATTTTCTTCCGGCCTTCTCTTTCCTGCTGCTCGATTTTAACCATTTTGTTTTTGGCGTGTTTGGCGCCGGTTGCAACCACCCACGGGCTGTCTTTTTGTCCGGATTTTTCGGCCATGCTTTCCCATTTTGCCGGCGTTTCGGCGTCTTCGGCAATGTCTGCCGGGCGTGATTTTTCTTCGGCGGCTGCCGGAATGTTTTTAGTTGAAACTTTGGCGTCAGCCAGAGCAACCTGATTTTCTTCGGCGCTCCGGTTTATTTTTACTTTTCGGTTTTGGGCAATGGCAATATTGTTTGAACGCTCCAGCGGAATAAGCAGCGCCGGTTCGGCTGCCTGCGCCGGAGCAGCAGGCTTTTGCTGCTGCCCTTGGGGCTGATAAGCAATTTCCTGCGGTTTTTCCGGAGCGTAAACCGTTGCCAGCTTAACCGGCTCGGGAATGTCCTCGCGGATAATCCGGTTAACGCGCGGTGCTGCCGGCGTACTTTCCGGCTCCGGTCCGTCAGTAACGGAAATAACCTGCGCCTTTGCCGGAACGTATAATGCCGGTGCTTCCGGTTCCTGTACGTCGTTGGCAGCCAGAACAACCGGCGGCAGCTCTTCGGCTTCGGCAATTGCCTGAACGGCAGGCGCCTCCGGCTCTGTATCAAATTCCAGCGGGATTAAATCAGAGTTGTCCGCCATGATAATCTGCCCGTCACTGTCTGCGGTGTCATAATAATCGGGGGTTTTGTCTTTAGAGTTTTCCTGAATGTCGGGCAGTACGCTGAGGGCAATCTTTTTCACCGGCAGCGGTTTTGCGGAAGGTATAATATCGTTTTTGAGAAACAGGGTAATGTTTTTGTTGGAAATTTTGAGCTCGCCGGCCGGTTGTGCAGCAAAAAACACACCGTTTGCGCCAAAGATCACAAACAGAGAAAAAACAAAGCTGTAAACAAAAGTTTTAAAAGCTGTATTTTTCATAAACAAAACCCTTTGTAAATTAGATAAATCAAAATGCGAATCTTGGCAAGCGGATATAAAATTATACGCAATATTTGTGGATTCTTTTAAATCCGGTTTCCGAAAAGGCTGATTTTCAGATTCTGCCGCAGAACGGATTTTTTGTAACAAAACTGTAAAAAATCCTGCCTTTACAAAATGTTAAGTTGTATGAATTTTTTGTTACAGCCGATTTTGTTTAGTGTAAACAATATGTTAAGAATTTTGTAGTATATAAGATTTTGCTAGAAAAAAATCAAAAAGTTTAGTATGCTTAAAGTATTGGGTTTACTTGCATAAAAGGAGAAAATTAATGAACTTTTTAAAGAAAAACTTGTGGACGATTTGTCTGCTTGCGGTCGTTGCCGTTGTCTTTATGAGCGGTCCGGCCATGGCGGCAGGCGGCAGCCAGAGCAGCCTTATGGGTACGGCAAAAGCCAAAGCCTTCACCACCTTCAATAACGTAAAGAGCATTATCTTTATCGTCGGTGGTTTTGGTCTGGTTCTGCTGGCATTCGGCGCCATCTTCGGCAAAATCAAATGGTCTGCATTTGCATCTTTGGCCGTTGGTTTGGCTATTTTGGCTGCGGCCGGTGCTATTGTCCGTTACGCAACCGGTGATACGAACCTGAGTGCTACGGGTACCGGATCCGGCGGTTTCGGCGATACTTTCCAGGAATCTGCTGCGGATACTTACTAACCTGAGCTTATGCTCACTGTTAAAAAGGAGGGGATACGATGTTTGGCGAATTTATAAATATCTTGCCGCTGGCATTTGTAACCCTCCTTTTTGTTTTGTCTGCAGAAAGGCTTGCAAAGCATGGCCTGAAACTTAAAGTAAAGAAAGCGGCGGTGTTTTCGTTTTGTCTGGTGCTTTCTTTAGTTTTGGTTTCAGGAACGGCACTGGCGGATGACGGGCTGTTTTCCGAGCTGACGGCCAAAGGTGCCGAAATATTTACCGGAATGCGTGACATTGTTTACGTTGTTGCCGGCTTTGGCATTATCGGCGTTGCCGTCGGCGGTTTTTTCGGCAACCTGAACTGGAAATGGCTGAGCGCTATTATTATCGGCTTGGTCGTTTTGGCGGTCACGGGAGCTTTTGTAAAATATGTCACGGGTGAAGAAGTTCAAAATATCACGGATACCCTGAAATAATTATTTTTTGTTGGAGGCGGCCATGTTAAAATTAAAATCATTGCTGAAATCAAACCTTTTTATTTTTGTTGTGGCAATTGCTTTTTTTGCGGTCTGCCCGCAAGACGCCTTTGCGGCAAGCGGTTCCGTCTTTGAAAAAGTGCGTGACAAAGCGGCTTCCAGCTTAAAAGACATCAAACTTGTCGTTTATATTTTGGCCGGTTTCGGGTTAATCGGCTTTTCCTTTATGGCGATTTTCAACAAAATCAGTTGGAAATGGTTTGCCAATATTGCGATTTCACTGTTTTTGCTCTCCGTTATGGGCTTGTTTATTGATGACTTTACCGGCACCAGCAAACACTCAACTATGCTGGATTACGGCAATTATCTGACTGAAGATGATGATAGGGGCTATAGCCCGGAATTTTCTGAGACGCATCCTAATAAAGATCCGCTGCCGGCTTGTACAGGAGATGATTGCCCTAAAGAGGAAAAAGGGAGCGAATGCGCAGAACCTTGTTATAATGCAGATTGTCAGGGCTTTAGTGATCCTAATTGTGTCTCCGTACGAAATTTATCTGGTAAAAATGCTGAAAAATGTACGGCGGCCGGCGGCATCCTTTCAGGAGATCAATGCATGAAAACGGATGGTTCGGGGTCAATTCCTGTTGAAGAATTATGGACAACGGGGGGGGGGTAGTTCTTCTGGCAGAACAACTACGGCGGGAGGTGCCTCCGGCACCAATCAAAGCAGTGGTACAAACGGTACAACCAATACCGGTTCTGGTAATTCTGTTAGCAGCAATAATTCTTCTGCTCAAAATAATGGCAACAGTAATCAAAATACTGCCGGCAATTCGCAGCTGGTATGGGATCCTGAAACGCAATCCTATATGTTGCCGGAAGTTGAGATAATCGGTGATAAAAATTTGGCAAACAATAATCCGGTTTCAGGACTGGAAAATATTGGCGGCGGAGCGCCGAATGTTGATGATTTGAACAAAGACCTGCAGAATATGGTCAACAACGTTAATCGGGTGCAGGGAGAAGACGGTGCTGCCGGAGCCAAACAGGAAGAAAATAATGGCGGCTGGCTGAATGATCTGTGGAATAAAGGCAAGGAAGAAGCTAAGAAAAAAGCCGAAGAAGAAGCCAAAAAGGCTTTGGAAAAAGCAAAACAAGAGGCTTTGAATGCGGCCAAAGATAAGGTTAATGATGTTGTCGGCGGCGGTGTGCTTGATAAACTGGGTGTGGATGATGCAATTAATAAAGGAATTGACAGCGTAGGCAATAAAATCGATACAGGGAAAGTTGTGGACGGTGCAAAAGATAAATTCGGTTGGAACGAAGAAACCTCGGAGCGTAACGGTCAGGATAATATCGGCGGCGCTTTGGATGCGGGGAAAATTCCTGGAACCGAAGGTTCTGCACCTGATGTCAATGCACTGAACAAAGACTTGCAGGATATTGTAAACGGCACGGGCAATTCCTCTGCTTCGGATTATGGCTGGAATGAGGAAACTTCGGAACGCAACGGTTACGACGCCGAGCCGTCTCAGGATACCCAACTGGTATGGAACCCCGAAACCCAGTCTTATGAGCTGCCGGAAGTTGTTGTCACCGGCGATGCTTCTGCAAGCCGCAGGCCGGTTGCCGGTTCGGAAAGCTCCGCGCCGAATGTTGATGCGCTGAACAAAGACCTGCAGAATATCGTAAACGGTACGGTCAGTTCTTCTGCTTCTGATTACGGCTGGAACGAAGAAACGTCGGAAGGGCGCGGCTGGGGCGGCTGAGAAGAATATTAACCATATTTTCATAAACCAAAGGCATACTGTCATCAAAATAGTATGCCTTTTTTCCTATAGTGGAAAAAACATCTTATTTATTGTATGCCGTAAACTTTCGGCGTATAATTAAATAAAAATCAATTGTGAGGTCGGAAAATGAAGGAAGGTATCTTCAAAGCGGTGGCAAATCCTCCCAAAATCTTGTGGGGGCCGTTTTTGCCTGTGCTGCTGAACCTGAGCGTTCAGTTTCCGCTGATGTTCATGATTGTCGGAACGTTTGATGTTAACCCGATTTTGTTTATGGCTTCGGTTTTTGCCGGACACATTGCCATTACGCTGATAGGTTTCCGCGAACCGCATGTTTCGAATATGCTTCAGGCCTTCGGCCAGAGCTATAAGCCTACAAACAATCTTTATCCGTCAAAAGGAAATAAATTTGCCCCATAGTAATTTTGATTTCTTTTCTATCTTTGTGCAGGGTCTGTCGAATATCGAGATCCTGGTGGCGATGATGGGTTTTCTGTCAGCGGCGGCTTTTGCCGGCCTTTTTGTGACCAGATTCGGGCGCTCCGTTCTGCCGCAGCCGCGGGAATCCCGCGTGTCGGACTTTTTGCCTTTCGACAAACTCCTTTCGGACGGAATTACCATTCGCTGTTACAACGGCTCTTTGTCGCGCGTTTTTAAGATAGACGGTGCGGATCTGGCTTTTGTGAATGAAGAAAAAGTTATGTCAATGCTGGAGGCGCGCAAGTCTTGGATTGACAATATGTCAAGCCTGTCGGTCACTGTGCGGGTCATTACGCAGCGCGAGCGCATTCCGCTGGAGTCCGAAGTCCGCGATTTTAATAATCCGCTGCTTGAACATATTTCGGAAGTCTGGCGCGGCAACCTTGACCGTGTCTATACCAACAGCCACTACGTTATTTTGAGCGTGGAAGACCGCCCCGATGCCCTGAAAGATTTGAACTATGCCTCGCAGACCCTGTTGGCGATTTTGAATGACTATGGTGTTAAAACCCTTTATGAAACCGAGACCAGTCCGGCGGAAGACAGTCCGTTTTCAATCTTTGCCAAATTATGCAGTCCGGTCAGCAAGCCGCAGCCCAAAGTCGGCCACGCCGAAGGCCACCATCTGAACGAGCTCCTGACCGCCGATCATATTCATTTTACCGGCGAGGAAGGGCTGATCCGCTATTTCTCCGGCGAAAAAGAAGTATGGGCGGTTGTGATGGGAATTCGCGATTCCGGCGACTACATGGATGAATCCATGGTCGTTTCGCTGCTTTCCATCGATTGTGAACTGACCTTTCTGCATAATATCAAAACCTTGTTCAAACCCAAAGCGCGCGCCTTGTTAATGCAGCAGCAGAGAATGGCCTCCATTACCAGCTTTTCGCCCGAGGTCGTCAACCAGTATTCCGAAGTCTTGGCCAATATTGAAGACAGCGACGCCAACTATCAGGCGCTGACCGAATACGCCATGACTATTATTCTCCGCGGCGAAAGCAAAGACGAAATCGAATTTGCCGAAGGCGAAGTCCAGCGTATCTGCCGTTTGTTCAGCGTGACGCCGGTTCGTGAGGGCTGGGTTGCGCAGGCGGCCTTTTTCAACCAGTTTCCGACCTATGAGACCTATCCGCGGACTTATCGCTATCTGTCGCGCGTCGTTGCCTGTGCCGTTTGCTTTGACAAGCCGGCTGCCGGTTTTGACAAATCAGACTGGGGTCCCGGCCCGATTTCTATCTTCAAGACCACATCCGGTTCGGCTTACCGCTTCCAGTTCCATGTTTCCGGCGAAGAAGCTGCCGTTGCCCACTGCTGCATTATCGGTCCGACCGGACAAGGTAAAACGACCTTGCTGACCTTTTTGGCCGGTCAGGCCATGCGCCATCACGATTTGAAAGTCTTTTTCTTTGACCGTTACCGCGGTGCCGAAATCTTTACCCGCGCCATCGGCGGAGCCTATGTCGGCTTTGACGGCGATGAGAAAAACGTGTCAATCAACCCGTTCGACTGTCCGAACAGCCCGAACAACCGCGCTTTTCTGCGCCGTTGGATGCGCGCCATTACGATGGTTGACGACGCCCAGTCCGAAAAAGAAATTGCCCGTGCCGTTACCACCGCATTTGATTATCTCAAACCGGAAGAACGCGTGATGAGCAACTTGTATAAGAGCTGCTTCTCCCCGACCGGCAATATGCGCCGCGAGCTGTACAAATGGGTCAATCCTGAGCAGTACGGCGAAATCTTTAACGCCACGGAAGACAGTCTGGACTTAAAGTCCAAGCGTTTTATGGCTTTTGACTTTACCCATATTTTTGAAGACGAAATCCTTGCGCCGGCGGTCATCAGCTACGTTATGCACCGAATTCAGGGCGAAACCGGCGAGACCGGCGTGCCGTCTTTGATTATGATCGATGAGACCGCGCCGATGTTGAAACATCCGATGTTTAAAGACTACTTTATTATCGGTTTGCAGGAAGGGCGTAAAAAACGTCAGGCTTACCTCTGCGCCTTCCAACAGCCGAACATTATTGACAAGCTCGGTCTGGGCGAGGTTGTCCGCGGCCAGTGCCAGACGGTAATCTTCTTCCGCAACCCGCAGGCCATGCCGGAAGATTATGTCAACTGGAACCTGACCAACAGCGAAATTGACTTTATTTTCGGCCGCTCATACCGCGACTTCCCTTATGCCATTCTGCTTTCCCGTCCTGCCACCGGCGAATCCGTAATTCTGGACGTTGATTTAAGCGGTCTCGGCCCGTATCTGAAACTCTACAACTCCAGCCGTAAGAACGTATTGCTGGTTCAGGACCTGATCCAACAATACGGAGAAGAGAATTTTGTTACAAAATATTTAAATATTGGCTGATTTAGACATTATTAATTTTTGTTGTAGTATTTTGTATGGTATACTGAAAGTATAAGCCTTAACAGGGGAGGTATGTCATGAAAAAAATTAAAATCATTACACTTGCGCTTATGATTGCGGTTGTTTTCAACATGGCCGCTTCCCGCAAATCTCATGCTTTTATCTTTCCGATACCGGTGACCGACGCGTCAACCCTCGGTCAGAATGTGGTTAATGACATCAAACTGGTGCTTGAAGCCAAATTCACGGCCGAAACCATGCGTCTGGCCGGAAGAATGAACAATACCATCGGCGCCACGGTTTTTGATCCGCACAAACTCTTCGAAGACGGCTATATCAGCAAAGGCGAGGATGAAGGCGAGTATGGTCAGGACTAGGAGGTGCAAGATGAAAATATTTAAAAATATTATAATCCGGAGCCTCTTGGCGGCTGTTTTTTGCATTATGGCCGTTCGTGCGTCTCAGGCGCTGATTCCCGTATTTGACAGAGGAACCATGATGCAGTGCCTCGGTACCAATCTGAAAGTAATCCTTGAATCCAAATTTGTGGTAAACATCATGAATACCGAAGGTAACATGAATACCACGATGGGAACGGCCAAATCCAATTTCTTTAACTTTTTGAACACGGGAATACACAGCGGCGACGGCAATGAGCCGAATGGCGAATATGATCAGGATTACGACCACCTGCCAAACAATAAAGTGCCTGGTGCCGGAGATGCCAAAATGAACCTGATAAAAGACCTCGGCGCTTCGCTTGATCCGCGAAAAAGCAAAATCCAGCTGGCGGATTTGAGCGGCACGGCCACAATATCCGGCAGTTCCGGCATTGCTTCGGCCAAAGCCGTTAATGAGGAATACAGCGGGTTGTATTCAACCGAAGACGGCGATAAGTTTATTTTTCCGGACGCCATGGCCGATTATTGCGAAATCAACGTTGACGACATAAACACGCTGGATAAAAAAGTAAAGATGATTGAATGCCTCAAAAAAAGGTTTCGCTTTCAGATAAGCCCGCGCCAATCGGATCAGGCTGAGGCGCGCGATATTTTTTATAAATCGGTAATGGAAGAAGCCTATGCCAATATTGCCGAAGCGCTGGTAACGCGCAATTTTGCCGTTTATTATGAAAAAGAAATTTTAAAGCCTTTGTCCAAAAAAGCAATCAAGGCTCAAACCGAACGTGACGACTACGCCACGACCATGATTATGAACAAAGAAATCGCCCGTATTTTGAACAAGCTTTATAATGTTTACGCCATGCAGCTTTCTTACAACATGTTTGCCGAATACGGAAACTTTGAGCCTTTTCAGGAAGAACTTGAAGACAAGCCCGAAGATCCGAACCCGCAGGGAACAAAAGACAAGATCATGATCATTCCGCGGACGCTGGCCGAATTTTGCAGTTTGGACGCTGATACCGCCGGAAAAATGGAAAACAAGGAAAAAGTCGTGGAATGCCTCAAGTCTCTGATTGCCCTGCGTGAGCAGCCGACCCAGTCAGCCAAGCATGAAGCGCGCGAAATTTTCATAAAATCGGTGGAACAGCAGAATTATGCCTTTTTTGCCGAGGCTTTGCTGGCACGGCTGTATTCAATTGATTATGAAAAAAACGTTCTTCAGCCGGTTGAAAACAAAGCCATAGAGTCAACGACCGTAAAATTGGATTATGATACGGTTTTAAAAGCCAATAAAGAAATTGCCAATATGCTGGCGCGGATTATGAATGTTTATACCATGAAAGTCGCCAATGACACGTTCCAGTATTACGGCGAATATGAAATCATCCGCGAGCAACTGTTGAATATTGATTAGGGAGGCTGCCATGAAAAAACAAATTACTTTTGCTTTGGGCTTTTTGGCATTTTCCCTGCTGCAGCCTTGTCAGACGCGGGCGCTGATGGTATCGGATGCCCTTACCAAAGCTCAGGATAAAATAGAAGAAACGACGGAAGTTCTGAAAATGGCGCAGGAAAAAGTATCGGACGCCGAGTCAAAAATGCGGAATTCCAAAATCGGAGAATTTGGCAAAAAGGCCATGGAGGGCTATAATTATATTAATGACCGCCTGACCATGGGCAGAAACCTGCTGGCCGGAGATCTGAAGCTTTCTCCGCTGGATGTTCCGGGCTATCTGAAAGGCAAAACCAATGATGTTGACGCCGCGCAGGAAGTCATAAAAACCGAATATATTGCCAAATACGGTTCCGGCGATGATACGACCAAATCAAAACACCAAAAGCGGCAGGATATGGAAGTGCAGCATAATAATATTGCCACGATTTATGCCAAGGCCTACAGCATCCGCTATTATCTGAAAAAAGCGCGAACCGAACAGCCGGATCCGCAGGTGGATCTGGAAGACAGCCGCAAACTGATTCAGGCCGGCCGTGCATATGCCGAAAGCACAAACCGCCGCCTTTTGGATATGATTGCTATGGAAATGGCGCTGCTTGAATTTGAGAGCTCGGAAGTTGTATTTGCTAGCAAATCGCAGAGAAATGATCTGGCAACCGTGGATGAAGGAGACTAACAATGAACAAACTTTTAAAAAATATAAGTTTTCTGCTCGGCGTTTCTCTTCTGACCCACGCTGCTCCGGCACAGGCGTTTTTTACGATCGACGTTGCCGAGATGGGCGGCCGCCTGAGTACGATTGTGGGCGATGCTTTGCGTAAAGCCCAAAAAGACCTTGATACCAAGGAACAGCAGATATTCAGTGAGCTGATTGGCGAAGGCAATAAAGAAGCCAAAGAGATTTTGCCGATGATTAAAGGCTGGAAGACCGAATATGCCGACAAAGTATTGTCTTTGGGCGGCAATAAAGACGTATACGCCTCTTCTTCAATGGATTCCGCCCGCCTGAGTCAGGTTGATGCCCGAATAGCTCAGCTTTTGGCCGATAAAGCCAATATCAGTGCCGAAAACAATGAAGTCTATAAGATAAAACAAGCCGAGATAAACGGCAAAATTGAGGCTGCGGAAAAAAATATTGCCGAAGCTCAGAAAGAATTGGCCGCCACGCCTTCCGACGACTTTGCCACGGGGCTGGAACTGGAAAATTATATCGGTGAAAATCAGGAACTTATTAATAGCTATAAAGAAGAACTGGCCGCGCTGGATAAAGAATACAGCGTCAGCGCCAAACTGGACGATGTTCAGTCCATGCTCGATGCCCTGAATGCCGAAAAAGCCAAGCTTCAGGAACAAATCAAGAAAAAACTTGAAAATATTATAAAGGACGCCATCAATCTGGATGATCCGAGCGGCGGCCTGAGCAAAGCCAAAGATCAAAACTACACCACCAAGGAAGTGGCGGAAAATGTAAAAGAAATCCGTAAAAAACGCTTTATTGAACGCCGCAATGCCGTCACGTCAAGCTATGCCGAGGCTATCCAGCTGAAATACAGAATGTATACGGAGCCGGATGTCTTTAAAGATTTTACCGATACGGCGGAAAACATGGAAACGCTGGGCGGGCAGGTCGGCATGGATACGCAGATGAAAATCAAAATCATTGAGCTTTTAATGCAATATGCCAACCTTATGGTCAATGATTTGCGTGAATATACCGCGCATGAATACGGCGACCGGCGGTTTTATACAATGCGTCAGCCGGAAAATGACTTGATTAATTTTAACCTCGATGACTATGTCATGCGCGACAAAGAAGATATTTAGGGAGGCAGCCATGAAAAAATTTCAACAAAAATCCCAAAGAAATATTCTGTTTGCGGCAATTTTCAGTACGGTTCTGCTGTTCAGCGGCAAAGCGGACGCCTTTTTCGGCCTGTTTTTCGGAGGTCCGGTTTTTGAACCGACGTCTACGGCTGCCGAGCTCGGCAAAAATATCTCCACGGCATTGACTGAGCTTTCTGCCGAAGCGGACAAACTCAAACAGCAGATTGCCAATGCCTTTACTGCCAAGGCCTTAAATTTTAATTCAAATTTCAATCTCCGGTTGGAACACAAACCGATTGCCGGCGCTAAAATTCTGGAAGAACCGTCGGTTGATCCGTTGAATGAAAGCGAAGTTAAAAAATATATTTACAAGTTGTTTTTAACCTATCCCGCCCACGATATTCCCACACAGGTAAAATATCGTAAAATGGCGCAGGACTTTTATGATGACAGCGTTTTGGAAGCCTATTCCGCCGCAAGGGAAGTCGAAAAATATCTTTCAACCGACGTTGCTGCCAAATTTGCCGCCTTGCAGTCGCGATTGCACGAAAGCGGCGGCGACGGGGCTTCATCGCCTGAGGCTCTGAACGAAGCGTTGTATAACAACTATCTGGCTTATCAGACCATAGACACGATCTCCCGCGTTTTGCAGGAGTTAACGGCCATAAAAGCCCAGCTGGAAGCGGCACGCGCCATTAATGATATCGTCGAACCTCTGGAATATCCGGATCCCGACCCCACGCTTCAGGGGGCTCTGAGCTTTGATAATCTGCCCAAACTGGCGTTGAACGGATCTTTTAGTTTGTCCGGCCATGCAATGGTGGCAGGCGCAGACGCTCACATTACCAAAAAGCCGGAAACCACTCCTCAAAAAGTGACGATGGGCAACGGTACGGTGATTGAAAATATTGATGAAAATACGGTTGTTGAAGTCAATGTGGAAAAGAAAAAAGTTAATCCGCTTTGCACTCAGGAACCTTGCGAGTATTATGAATACAACGAAGACGCCGACATGTATAAGCCTTTTGAAGGCTACAGTACGGTAGCTCCCGGCGGTATTATAAACTTCTCGCAAAGTGACGACCCGACTTTGGAGCACCCGTTCTATGACGCAAAATATAAAATGAATGAGATGACGCGTATGGAGTTTATTTATGACAAGATTACAACGGCCATAAATATCCATAATCTGATTAAGAAGATACGTTTGGCGCAAGATGATTTTGAGAGCTACAAAAGAGTGGTTGCCCTGCATGAAAAGGCCTTGAGAATGCTCCGTCTGGTTGACAAATGCGCTGTCACCATGCTGTCCAACAACTTTTCCGACGCTCCGTCGGTTTGGTGCGGTCAGGCCAGTTGTGACAATGTCGTAGCCGATTATACGGATTGTCCGGTTCTGAACTTTGAAGATTTGTCCGCCAACAGCGAAGATGACTGCAGCGAAGACGTTTCTGCCGATTATGCCGCCCGCAGCGGCGTTTCGGGCTGGGCGCTTGACCAGTATGATCTGGCCAGAGCCGCCATCAGCAGCGGTGAAAACTATAATATCAGTGCCGTACCGGCGCCGACGGAAGACGATATTCATACCAAAGATTTGGATAATGTTGAAAAAGAGGGTATCCCCTATGCCGAAAAAGTTTCCGGTGCCGTCTTGGATGAAACAGCCCAATACGAGGCCGAAGCCCGCAAATCACAGCTTCTGCCGTGGGAAATCGGTGCCATTGCCGCCAAAACGCTGGCTGAAAATCCGGGAACCTGGGGCACCTTATCCAATCCTTATCCGGTTTGGAATGACCAAAAGAACTTTTACAGCCAGTATCTTGACGGCAAATATATAAATCTGCCGCAGTATCTGCAGTTTTTGGGGCAGGAACATATTTTTGAATTGGCCTTGCCCGTGGCCAATACGGCAGCCTTAATTGCCGAAGTAAACGCTGCCAAAGCCGCGCTGGAAAGTGCCATCGCCGCCGTCAATGCGGATAAGGATATGAAGGCTGAGGAAAAAACTAAGGAAATTCAGCGATTAAAAGACGAAACTGCCAAAAAAATCGAGCAGCTGAAAAATGATAAGGCTGCAAATGATGCAGCAATTCCTTCCGTTGTTGCCATTCCTCGTGATGAAACTTATCCCAATTTGTGGGAGTTGAACGCCAATGAAGATGAATTGCTGTCCGGCCCGTTAAAATCTGTTCTGGGCGACAGCGTACCGGCAAATGACGGTTCGATTATCAGCAAAACAATCCTGAATAAGTTTAAGGAAGAAGTCCTGCCCGGATTGTTATCCGAGCGGGCGCTGGAATTGGGCAATGTCAGTGCTTCCGGCGGCGGGACAATTATTACAATGAGCCGTGTCATCGGTGATGCCCAGTCTCTGACAGCAGGCTTTATTGAGAGTATGAAGGCTCAGATTAAGGCTACGCGCGAAAGTATGTGCGCCATGGGCGACAGCTTGTACTATTCTGTCGGAACGGCACCCGCCATGCACCAAAGCATGATGCAGGCTCTGGCTGCCGTCATCTATGAGGTGTCTGACGCCGAACTGGGGGTTTCTGCCAGTATGAAGCCTTGGGAAGCTACTATTAACCGGCTTGATATTTCGGAAGACGACAAAACCTTTATCGGCGTTAAGCCGCTGACCGACCGTGAAGCCAAAGCGCCGCGCGCGCCGTTGAAAATGGGGTATCCGCCGGTTAGGGAAATCTTCCACTTTGACGATTATGATTATGAGCATGCTGCCCCCGGCAGCCGGAAGTCCTTTGTGGCTTATGGCGGCGAAGTGCCGGAACTCTGGAAAGAAATTCTGGCGGACAAGCCTTTTGTTCAAAAGGATATCGACCTGACCAAAATTCTTGACAGCGGCGTCGGAACCAACACGCTTCTTCGAGGCGGCCAGTTCCCCTGCAACCTGACGGCATCGTTGGTCGGCAATGAAGATAAATGTATAGACAATACGATTTATAACGTAGAACACAAACGCGAGTGCGCGGCAGCGGCGGAAGAAGCGCTGGCAGCCGGAAACACCCCCGGCCAGTGCCTGAAAAACCTGCACTGCGGCAATGATTACTTCGGAACGGCCGTTATCGGCGGTTTGGACAGCCGTGCCAAATCTATGGAAAACATTGTTGCCAGCCTGACCAGTACGGCAGCGGATTATGCCGGCGGAGAGGTTAACCCCTGCATTAACTATTCGCTCAACCTGACGGAAGACGGAGACCGCGCTGACAGCAGCAAGTTCTTTATCTGGGACAAATGGCCGCTGTACAATGAAACGGCCGGTGCCGGTTTTACAACGGTCAAAGACGACTACGACCCGACTTTGGGGCGCAGCGAGCTTGGAATTTTCCTGCAGACGCCGGCTTCCGGAACTCTGACAAAAATTGTCACGGCCGCCTTAAATCTGGCAAGAGCAGATAATATCTTGGAAAAAGCCAAAGCCATGTCGGCGCTGAATTCGCTTATGGAGGCCGGCGGCGATGCTCTTGGCGATGATGCCAACACGGAAACCAAATTCCGTAAGGAAATGGCCGAAATTTATGACCGGCTGATCGAAATCATCGGCAAAAACAATGGTGATGAAAGCGCTTTGGAAGAGTCTGATGACAGCGATGCTTCCTCTGTGGAAAAGGTCAAAAAGACGCTTATGGGCTATATGCCTTTCCAGCAAAATCAGGTCGGCGGCTTTTTGAACATTGCCGAAACCGAACGGGAATACCGCGAAAACCGCAAGCAGCTGGAAAAAGACATCCGCCAGCTGGAATTCGATCTGGCTCAGACTTTAGATGAAATCGGCTACCAGTTGTCCAATGCTTTCAGCCTGCTCAATCCGGATGACTGGAGCCTGTCCATGTCCACGCTGGACGAAACCAAAAACAAGCTCTTAACCGAGATTGATACCCGCATTAAAAATGTCAAAGTTTCGGATAATAAAATTGTCAAATACCGGCTGCGTGAGTTCAACCGCATGCTCATGGCTCTGAACAAAGATAATCAGGAACTGGTGACAATTGCGGAAGGGGTTGACAGTGGTCCGAATTTTGACGAGATTATAAAAATGGAAGAAGCCAACGCGGCAGTCCGCGAGGAATATCGGAAAAAAGAGGAAGAGGCGTTTCGTCAGGCCATAAAGGATCTGGGCAATATCTATTGCGCCAACTACAATGAAGGTGCTTATGACCGGAATATGTGCCGTTTTCCGATGGGTGAAAGGTAACGGGTAAAAAATGATAAATGCGGGAGGGCAAAACAAGGTCATCGGCGGCAGCAAAATCCTTGCCATTGAAGGAACGGGCGGCAAACAAAACGTCGAGTTTCTGCAAAGCATGGAGCAAAAAACCGAAAGCCTTAAGCTGCGGTATTATACCTGGCTTTCCCGTCTCTTTATCTTTTTTGCCGTCTTGTCCTGCCTGTTTATGGTGTTGGCCAGCCTGTCGCTGTTTCGTTTGGCGCCGGCCGTGAGTGTCGAGCCTTTTTTGATTATCAACCAAAACACGTCTAAAGGCATTGTCCGTCAGGAGGCGATAACGGATAGAATGGCCTCAAAAACGCAGCTGATGGAAACCTTTATCCGCCAATATGTGATTGTGCGCAATACGGTGATTAATGACACGCAGGAAATGCGCACGCGCTGGTTTCCCGGCGGAATGGTAAACTTTTTGTCCTCTCCTCTTGTTTTTGATGCCTTTTACGCCAACCGTGAATCAATCATGTCTTCCAACATTGAAAAAGGCCTGTCGCGAGAGGTGGAAATTATCAAAATTTATCAGCAGGGCGGCAGCAAAAGCCCGATTTGGAAAGTTGACTTTAAAACCTATGACCTCTATGCGGCAACGGCCAGCACGGATCTTGTCTTTGTCGAAAGATACTGGACGGCGTCGGTCGAGGCCTATTTCTTTCGGGAACGGATGTTTATGGGGCGCCGCCTGATAAACCCGATGGGCTTTACCGTAACCCGCTATTCTCAAACGGAAGTCGAAATTCTCTGAGTTTTTTAACAAATTGTTATTGTGTTTCGGTTATAATAAAATAACCGGCAATTCTGACTTGTTGATAAGTTGGGGATTTCGGCAGCTTGCCATTAGACTTTTAAACGAAAAGAGTATATTTTGATAAAAAAGTGTAACTGCCGGTTCCTTGCGGGAGCCGCCGTGTTAAAAATCTGTAATGGAGAAAGCCTATGAAATATGGAAGATTCCTGTTGGCTGTAATGGTCGTGTTTATGCTGTCCGGCTGTTTCGGTTCTTATTATGAACCGGAGCCTGTCGGCGTCGGTAAAGGTTCGGACGAGCTCAAACTCTCTCCTTGTGCCTGCCTGCAGTTGGATTTGCCGAAAAATTTGCCGGATTGGTTTGTGGCAACAATTTAAGCGGAGTTATGTAAATGGCGCATATTCTGGGGTCTGGCAATTCTGAAACCAAGCTGATTGGTAATCAGGGCGCTCGTCGCAATGATTACTATGCCGCATCGGCCGATTCCGAATTGTTTGTCGGCAACAGCAATGAAAAAAAATACCTGTGGACGGCTCGTGCTTTCGCCATTATCACCGCCGTCAGCGTTTGTTGCAATATTGTGCTGATTATTGCCATTATGCAGGTTATTCCGTTGTTTCGCGTTGAGCCGTTTCTGCTGACTTTCCAAAACAAGCAGGAGCAGGTTTACAATATCAAGCGCATTCGCGGCAATATGGAAGACCATAAAACGGTAACGGAGGTCTTTGTCCGTCAGTATATTTTGATGCGCAGCTCTTTTACCCGTGATATTCAGGAGATGGAAGCGCGCTGGATGCCCAACGGGCCGATTCAGGAAATGTCTTCCGTTCCGGTTTATGAGGAATTTATCCAGCGGACGGCCAAACGGGCGCTGGAAATCATCAGAACCAAAGCCCTTGCGCGGGAAGTTCGGATTTTGTCAGTCAATGAAATCGGCCGCGGCCTGTGGCAGGTCGAATATGAAACCCGCGATATGTTTCCGGATTCCAAAAGCCCGACCGTCAATTACTGGACGGCCACGCTTCGCGTGCTCTATCGTCAGAAGACGGTAAAATATTCGGAAAGATTAAACAATCCGGTCGGCTTTACGGTTGACCGTTATGCTTTGACCCATAATAAAGTAAATAAGGATTAGGAGTTCAGTCTATAATGTTTCGCAAAGTCGTAAAATTCAGCCTTGCTGCCCTGCTGGTTTTTGTTGCCGGGGCTCCGCTCCTTAGGGCTCAGACCGTAGATCAGGTTAATAACAGCGCGGATGAAGCCGCCGGCAATTATCAGCCGATGAATCTCGGTTATGCCGGCTTCAATTCTCTGGGCATGACGCAAAGCGCCTGGCTGGACCCGATGCAGAATCTCGGCGAAGGACAATCCCGTCCGGCTTATTCCAAATATTATTGGACGCCTGATTTGGTCTTGCCGGTACGCCTGCGCGAAGGTATGATGACTTTGCTTAATTTTCCGGAATGGGAAATGGTTGAAGATGTCTTTATCGGCGACAATGCCACGTTTGACGGACAGATCTCCGGTCCCAATACCGTTCTTCTGTATCCCCGTCAGGGTGCAAATGTCGGGGTCGATACCAATGTAATTATCTTTGGCCGGTCCGGAAACCGTTATGTCTTTTATGTTAAAAGCGAAGCCGTCAATACGGAACGCCTGACTAATTCCATTATTGATATTGAGGTCATTGCCGGCCGCGGAGCCAATGGCAAAAAAACGGGGCTTGGCGGTATGTCGGGAGGATATGGTCGAAATTTTAACGGAGGAAGCGCCGGTTTGTCATCCGGAGCAAAATCAGCAGATGCAACGCAGCTCCGCCGCTTCCAGGATGATAACTGGCTGCGGGAAATTCCGGTTGATCCGTCCAAATTCAAATTTGATGTTGAGGTTTATGTGCCCAATCCTGATGATGTCGTAATTGCGCCGGAGCGCGTATGGCGTGACGATATCTTTACTTATATAGACTTTGGCAAACGTGCGTTGAATATGAACCAGCGGCCGATTGCCACCCTGATTGTCGAACGGATGGAAGTTCCCGTTGGCTTTAGAGCGGCAGGACCTGACAACCGGTTGATTATTGTTGAAGGCATTGGTGATATTGTGCTGCGCAACGGTAAAAGGATTGTCTGCCTGAAGCTGCGCCGCGGTGATGACGTCGGGTTGGAAAATGCGCCGGGCGGAGAAGGTTTGCCGCCGCAATGGGATGTTCCGGCACCGCTTCCAAGTTCCGGAATGCCGCAGAGTCAGGCTCCCGGAACCAATAATCCTTATGCCATACCGAACGCTTCTGTCCGCGTCGGCGGCAGCGGAGCGGCCGATGCTTCCGGCGGCATAAGTCTGGAAGATGCAAAAAATGGTGCTCCGGCTCAATATGACATTCAGGTCGGCAACAGCGAGATTATTGATCCCCAATATAAAAGCAATGCCGGCGGCAGTATCGGAATTGGTTATGAAACCGCTGGCAAAATGCCCAAAGGCATGGAAAATGTCGATTATTCCAAAATGCAGCGGATTACGAACAATAACCGTTACGGCAAGGGATATAAGTATCTTGATAAGTTTGCTTACGGCGATACTCTGGCTGACGGCTCCAACAACATTTCCATTGAACTCGGCACGGATTCCGATGTTTCAAAATTGGAGGTTTTATGGAACAGCCTTTCCAAAAAATATGCGGACAGTCTGAGTATTTATGATCCGTTCTTCTCTGTTGATGCGCCGGCGGACGGGCAGGGCAAAGAGCTTTTCCATCTGCGTGTCGGGCCGGTCAATTCGCTGGAAGAGGGTGACGCTGTTTGCGGAAAACTCGGACGCAGCGGTGTATTTTGCAGTGTAGTCAGGACCCAATGAGCGACGAACAGTTAACAAATTCGGAAGTATACGTCAAAAAAACCAACCGCATCATCTTGATTGTCGGTGTTACTTCCCTTTTAATCTTTTTGTTCGGAATTTCGCTTCTGCTGCTGAGCGGAGGAGAGGTTGAAGAAACCTCGATGAATTTTGAAAACACCGATGACGGGATTAATATTGACCGTAAAGACGGCTTGTCTACAAATATAGAAATCGGCGGAATTATTGAGGGCGAGGTGCCTCTGACCCTGACGCCGGATCCCGTGCCGCTTGGCCAGGTGATTATTGGCAGCAATGCCCGAAATGTTTTGACCTTGGGAACAAACGGCCATGCCTCTGTCAAGATTATATCGGTCAATCTGGCAGATCCTCCGGCCGACGGTTTTTCTTTTGCCAACGGCTGCGGCGGAATGATTCTGAAAGGCGACGAAACCTGTCATATCCAAATCAGCTGGGTGCCGGTTGTCCCCGGAAATGTTCAGAACAATTTTATCATTACCTGGGTTGAAGTCGGGTTGGGTGATGAAAACGCCAAAGCCGCAAAAGTTCCTGTAACCGGCAGTGCTATCCGTAAGGAAGACTGCAATTTTTGCGATTCCGGCACCGGCGGAAGGGATTCCGTTATCAATAAAACGGATGTCGTAACCCGTTATGCCGTCGGCCCGAACGGCGATGTCATCGGAACGATTGATGAAGACGGTTATGTGCGGGATACAGAAGGCAATGTTATCGGCCGCGTTAATGCGCAGGGTATGGTCGTGGATAATAACGGCAATATTATCGGCGTGGCGGAAAACCGCAAACTGGTCGTTGATGAAAACGGCAATGTCATCGGTTTTGCCAATAATGACGGCTCTGTCGTTGATAAAGACGGCAAGGTGCTTGGCAAAGTCATGCCGGATGGCACGGTGTTGGATGAAAGCGGCAACATTATCGGGCGGGAAGCCGAATATGGTTTTGTTTATGACAAGGACGGCAAGGTCATCGGGCGCGTTACGGCAGACGGTACGGTTGAGGATATGGAAGGCCGGATTATCGGCCGCCTGAACAGCTATGGCGATGTTGTAGACTCCAATGGCCGGATTATCGGCTATATTACGCGGCCGGGTCGGGTTGCGCTGGATGATGAAGGCAATGCCATCGGTGTCGTCATGCCGGACGGCACGGTTGTCGACAAAGATGGCAATGTTGTCGGCCGTGCGGATAATAACGGCGTAATAACGACCAAAGACGGCAAGGTTATCGGCCGCCTGCTGGTCGAAGGCTATATTCCGATAACGCCGCAGGGACGGATTCTCGGAAACCTGACCAATTCCGGCGTGATTGAAAACCAGTCGCGCCAGCCGGTCGGACGTGTGGGCGCCAATTTGCTGGTTCGGGATATGTCCGGAGCGGAAGTCGTGGCCGAAATGGTGCGCGGCGGACTGGTCGTCGGCTTTGGCTGTAAGCAGCTCGGCTTTTTGGATAAAGACGGTAAGATCATAAAAAATAACGATGAACAGGATTTAAAAGTTCTGCCCAGCGGAATTGTGCTGAATAAAGACGGAACTTATGCCGGCGAAGTAACCAAGACCGGTAAGGTTTTTGACAATGCCTGTGTGCTGGTCGGCGAGGCCGGCAATGACGGTATTGTTAAAGATTCCAACAATCAGTATGTCGGCTGTGTCAATCCGGACGGCACGGTTCTTGATGAAAAAGGCAATCTTGTCGGCGGTGTATTAAAACAGGGCACGGCCGTTGATTATGACGGCAAATATCTGGGGCGCGTCGGTGCTGACGGTCTGGTTGTCAATGATGCGGGGCTGCCGGTTGGATGTGTCGGCATGTACGGCGATATTTTTAACAAAGACGGCGGCTATGTCGGCAAGGTTTTGGGGCGGCAGTACGCCTTTGACCTGAACGGCAACTTTTTGAATGTCGTTGATCAAAAGGCTGAGGTAAACATGCGCGGTCAGCAGCCGTTAAAATTGTCCGCCAATAACCTTGTGCTGAATGATAAAAACGAAATTGTCGGCATTGCCGCCGATGTCAGGACTTCTTTTTCCGACAAATCGGGAGATTATCTTGGATCAATCTTTGCCGACGGAAAAGTCTATAATACCGAAGGCGTATCGCTTGGCAAAATCAACGGCGACGGGCTGAGCTTTTATAATCAGATTTTGGGAACGCCGGTCCGCATCGGACAAATTGTCGGCTTTGACGGCAAAGTCATCGGACGCAGCAATTATGACGGCAGGGTTCAGAACCGCTTTGGCGACGTTTTGGGCAATATTGATGCCAAAGGCAATTTTATCGGCAGCAAAGGCGAGTATCTCGGGGCGGTGATTCGCGGCGGGGCGGCCATCGGTTATGACGGTGCCTATCTGGGATATGTCCTGCCGGACGGGCGGGTTGTCAGCTTGGAAGGGAAAGAAACCGGACGCGTCAGCTCCGACGGCAAAATCCTGAACAAAAGCAATGCCGTTATCGGCGAAGCCGTTCCTGAAAATATTTTGATTGACATTTGGGGCGGGTATCGCGGCCGCATGACTTCGGTCGGCGACGTGCTGGATCTCAAAAGCAATACTTTAACCGCCATTTTGCCCGGCGGTGCGACGGATAAAAACCTGAGCCTGCTCAAGCGCGGAGCGGTTATTGATTTTTCCGGCGCGCTTCTGGGGTCGGTTATGCCGAACGGCAATGTGATTGACAACAATAACGTCGTCATCGGACGGGTGCTCTCTGACGGCAATGTCATTTCGCAGGCCGGAAAACTGATTGGCGAAGTCGTTGAGGGCGATATTGTTATCGGCAATACCGATAATGTCGTTGGTTTTGTAGAGTTTGACGGGCGTATCCGCGGCAAAGACGGACGAATTGCCGGCCGCAGTCTTTCCGGCGGTCTGGCCGTCGATTCGGCTGATAATATTCTTGGTAAAATTTACAAAATAGGCGCGACAATTTTAGGAAACGATGGTAAATATAAAGGCAGGTTGAACCCGGAGGGCAAAGTTGTCGATGCCAAAGGGGAAATAATCGGCTATCTGAAGAATAACGGCTCCTTTATAGACTTGGATAAAAAGGTTGCCGGCTATGCTTTGCCGGAAGTCGCTAAAAACCGGAGGAATTAAAAAGTGACGACGTTTGAAAACATAATTTTGCGGTTCTTCCGTCAGGTTCAAAAAGCGGTTTTTGCTGCCGCCTTGTTTTTTTGTATGTTGCAGCCTGCCGCGGCGGAAGAAATCAGCGCAATAGACTTCAACGGCGATCTTATAGGCAAGGTTATTCCGAACGGCAGCGTTGTCGGCTTGGATAATCAGCTGATTGGTAACGTGACGGCCGACAGCCTTATTGTAAATTTTGACGGCAAGTTGATTGGCGGCGTTGTTCCGCAGGGCGTTGCGGTCGGAAATGATACCAAACTGCTGGGAAAAGTCAGCAATGACGGTTCTGTCCGCCTTGCTTCCGGCAAAATCGTCGGCAAAACCCTGCCAAACGGTCTGGTTATTGACGATTCCTATAACATTATCGGTGCCGTGCTCTTTCCGGGGCTGATTTACTCCGATACCGGAAAGACAATAGGGCGTTTTACCGGAGACGGCAGCTTTACCACGCTGGACGGACAACGGGTCGGCTTTGTTTCGCCTTCCGGCGATGCTTACCGCAAAGCGGTCAACGATTATATTTTGTCCGGCCGGCTGATATCTTCCAAAATGGTTGTTTCTCCGAACGGGACTTTTATCGGCAGTGTTGCCCCCGGCGGCGAAGTTTCGGACTTTGATGGCAAAATCATCGGCAGCATTCGCGCCGGCGGTTTTGTGTATAACGATAAAAACGAGATTATCGGCCGGATCGTCCGTACCGGTTATGCTTTTGACAATCGCGGCAAATATCTGGGCTTTGTGTCTTATAACGGAGAAGTCTTGAATGGCGAAAAAGTTGTCGGCCGCCTGCGCGCCGACGGAGCAATTGCCGATGATAAAAATAATGCTGTCGGCTATATGCTTGACTTTGCGGCCACCGCGTCTGATTTGAAAGGACAGTACCTCGGCCGCCTGATGCCGGAGGGCTTGATTGCCTCGGGCAAAGAAATTATCGGCCGTGTCGGCCCGCGCGGCATTGTGCAGGATAACGAAGGGCGGGTTGTTGGCAGTATCCTGACGCCGGGGGCGCTGTTTGACTATCGCGGCAGCCTGCGCGGCATCGCACTGAGCAATGCTTCGCTGACAGATTTGAGCGGCAGCCGTATCGGCTACGTTAAAGGCACACAGGGATATGATGCGGACGGCAAAATTGTCGGCGGTGTATTGTCGCCTGCTTTGATAATCGGTTCGGATAACAAAAGCCTAGGCATGGTTTCAATCGCGTCGTCCGTTAAAAACGGCGAACGTGATATTGTGGTTTCTCCTTACGGATATGTTTTTGACAATTCCGAAACCGCCGTCGGTCAGACCCGTCCGCTGGAGAATTTATACAGTTTTAACGGCGCAGTCGTCGCCCGTCTGGGCCTGAACGGTAACGTAACCAATGCCGGCGGCACCCGCCTCGGCAGCATGACCCAGTCCGGTATCGTTTTGGATGAACGTAACCGCATTCTCGGAAAAAATATTGCGGCTTCTTTTGCCGTGGACGGAAACGGCGAAAGTCTGGGCCTGTTAACCGCCGATAATTTTGTATTGGATAAAAATGCCAATATTATTGCAAAGCTGCTGCCGGATACGTCTGCCGTCAAAACAAATTCTGACAACTCTCCGGAACTCATGCCGCAGACGGGATCGGCCTATCCGTTTCTTCCGGCTGTTTCCGTAGACGGCGAGCTGATGGGCTATGCCGGTCTGGACGGCGTTGTCAGGGATAAAGACGGCTCTTCGGTCGGCCGGGTCGTTGAGAACGGCGGCGTTATTGATAACGTGAATATTTTGTCCGGCCGGATTATAAATTATGGCGGCGCCGTTACGGATAAATGCGCAAGCCTCGGCGTTTTGACGCCGGCTGCCGAAATTCGCAATTTCCGCGGCGTTCAAATCGGCCGTGTTCTGGCCAACGGACAAATTGTCGGTTCAAACGGCAAAATCAACGGTCATATGGTCGAACTGAACGGTATTGTTGATAATACCGGCAATGTCATCGGCGTAACCTCTGTCAACGGTGCGGCGGTAAATTATAATAATGAAAACATCGGCTGTGTTAATGCGCAGGGGCGTCTGGTCAAAAAAGGCGGAGAAATTGCCGGCCGCCTGATTCCGTATTATCCGGTAATGAGCTTTAATGACAAAATCATCGGCCGTTCGATTCTGGATGGCCGTGTGGCAGATGAAGACAATCAGTTTATCGGCTATGTTCAGGGCAATGAAAACGTAAATTCCAAAACCGGCAATCCGATTGGCGAATTGTTCCGTTATCAGGTTGCTTTTGACAATGCCAACCAGTATCTCGGACGGGTCAATGCCAAAGGCGAAGTGTTAAACGGCCGGAACGAAGTTGTCGGTCAGGTCGCGCACGACGGCTATGTTTGGCATAATGAGCAAAAAGCCGGTTATGCGCTGTACGATTTTTATGTTTATGATGCCAATTTTGAGGCTGTCGGTTATATCAGCAACAGCGGTGAGGTTATGAACTTTTCCAACCGCAAGCTGGGACGGATTAACCGCGGTTTTCTGGTCGATAACGATGATAAGGTCATTGCCCGCGGCAACCGCAGCTACCTGTTGCGCAATCAGGACCGTGTCGTTGTCGGCGAACTTGCCATGGACGGTACGGTTTATGACCTGAATCATAAAGATCTGGGAAAAATCGACCGGCTCGGACAGCTGAAAGACGAAAATAAAGAAATTCTGGCCTATGCCAATCCTCTGCAGTTTTACAGCCCCGGCAGCCATCAGATTGTTGTCGACAAAGACGGCCGTGTTATCGGTTATTTAAATGATAACGGCGAACTGGTGGATGAAAACGGCAAAGTCATCGGCCACCGCAATAAAAACGGCGAGATTATCGGCTTAAACAATGAGGTCATCGGCAAAGTGCCGGAAAAAGAAAAAGCCTATGACGCCAACGGCAACTTTGTCGGCTATGTCAATCCGGACGGTACGGTCGAAAACATTGACGGCAAAATCATCGGCAAATTGGATAAAGACGGTACGGTATTGGATGCCAGCGGCAATATTCTGGGCGGTATCGGCGTGAACTGGTATGAAAAAACGCCGGAAGAAAGAATCCGCCGGCAACAAAGCGGCGGCAAAAGCGATATAAAAGTCGGCGCTATTGATGAAAAAGTCCCCGGTTCGGCCGACGGCGGCGAATATCGCAAGTCTTTTAATATTGCATTAACGCCTGACGGTGATTATTTGGGAGATATTCTGGAAGACGGCCGCGTTGTCGATAAAAAAGGCAATGTTCTGGGGCGCAAACTTCCTGACGGTATTGTAATTGATGACAACGGAACGATGATCGGCATTGAAGAAATCAAAAAGCCGCAAGGCGGAGAAATCTTTGTTCCTGCCGGAGAATTCGGTCCCGGTGCGGCTTACGGCGTTGGTGTCGGTCCCGGAACCAACCTCGGCCCCGGCGGCGGTTTTGGCCCCGGAGAACGTTACGATCCGCAGCGCCAATACGCTTTGGGTGTTGCAATGAACGAACGCCGGAAGAATATTTCGGTCGGCAAAATCTCCAGCGGCTTTAATCGTGAAGACTTTGACGGCATGCAAAAAGACTGGACGGAGCAGGGCATTGAACAGGTTATCTCTTCTTGGCGTGTTAAGATGGATGAGATGATTCTGGCCGACAAGCCGATTCCGGCCGTTATCGCCCGCTCGATAGATTCCAGTAACCCGACGCCGGTAACGGCAATTGTTGAGCGCAACGTCTATGCCGAGGAAGGCCGCAATATTCTGATTCCGGCCGGTTCAAGGCTGATTGGCACGATTGACGGCGTAACCAGTACCAACGGCGAAAGAACATCAACCTCGGCCAAGATTCAAATCAGCTGGGGACGCCTGATTCGACCCGACGGCTCAATCTTTGTCTTCAACGGCCTGACCGGTGACGCGCAGGGACGCGGCGGCGCTTTGGGCTATTTGGATCAGCAGCTGTTCAAACGCTATTCTTTGCCTTTGATGACAACAATCTTAAGCTCGACAGCGGCTTATTATATTAATACAAATGAAAAGAATAACGGAGAAACCGAAAACTCCAAACAGGAAGCCGCTAACGATGCGCGCCAGAACTTCCTGAACTCAATGGACAGCATTTTCAACCAAATCCTGACGGATAAGGCAAGTATTCAGCCTATGACTTATGTTCCGGCAGGTACGAGAATCATTGTTTATCCGCAGGTTGACCTTTGGCTGAGAACACAGGAACGTGCTAAGGACGAAAGCGCCCGCCGTTTGGATGATGACATTCCGCTTCAGGTAGACAGTACGAACGAAGAACGCTTCAAAGCCAACTATCCGGCGGCCAATAATGTTCAATACAAAAATACGCAGAACGATGCCGAAGTTGAAGAAGTTCCGTTGATGGATGACGGCGGCGAAAGCGCCCGCCGTAAGAAAGAGGCCTACCAGCCGCCGGCATACTATCAGCCTCCGGTTCGTCCGGGCGGAGCGCCGGTTGTTGCCCCGCCGGGAACAGGCGTGGGAACGTCCAATACACAGTTTTCCAACCGTCCGGCAGTTGTAACGGCAACCACGTCGCAAAAAACGGACAGCGGCGCTAAAAAGAACGACAATACTGAATCCGCCGCCGGTGTTCCGCAATTGTTTTAAGGAGAAAGTCGATGAGCTTTAAAGTACTTGAATCCGTGTTGAGACCGCTTTCTTACTGGTACACGCAAGACAATATCGAGGAGGTTGCCATCAACCGCTCCAAACAAATATGGCTGCGCCTGCGCGGAAAAAGGGCTTATCCGTGGGTGATGTATAAGGATGAAAAACTGACCAAAGAATATCTGACGGATTTGCTTTATATCATCGCCAATACTTACGAGCTTCCGTTTGATCCGGTCAGCGGTACGCCGGTTGTTTATGCCGCTATTCCGGGCGAGCACCGTTTTTCTGCCATTGCCGGCCGGAACATTATGTACGATGATGAGGATCTGACCGGCGGCATTGCCCTGACAATCCGCGTTCATAGTGAAGACGTGGCCTGGGGTTTGAAAGACTACGGTTTGGCGCAGGGTGAAAAACTGCATAAAATTAACCCGCTGAAAGACATTAAAGATCCGGAAGACCCGTATGAACGCTTGCTGATTAGTATCAAACGCGGCGACCATATTCTGGTCAGTGGTGCAACCTCAACCGGTAAAACCACTTTTTTGAACAATCTGCTTAAAATTTTGGACATTCATAAACGCATTTTGACCATTGAAGATACGCGCGAATTGATGGTGCCGCACCCCAATCGGGTTCACCTCGTTCTTTCCCGTACCGCCCAGACCAACGAACTGACCTATGCCAAAGTTATCGACTTGGTCGTGCGTTTTACGCCCGATGCCATTATCGGCGGTGAGATTTCAACCGGCAACGCCGGCGCGATTTGGGAACTTATGGGTTCCGGTCACGATAACTGTCTGGCCACCATCCACGCCGAAAGCTCCGAGGCTGCTTATGCTGCTTTTGCCGACCGTATTCTGCACTCTTATCCGACCATGGATCGGAAGAAAATTATTGAAGAGATGCGGCAAAAACTGCGTGTCGTCCAAATCAACCGCGACGGCAACCTGCGTGCGGTTACCGAAGTCCGTTAATTTAAAAATCCGCTTGCAAAAGTTCCAGATTCGTTTAATATAAACCTCGCAGTCCGGAGACGGGCTGCGGTGTCTCAAAAACATCTCAAGTTTAGTTCCTCGTTATGGGGAGTGCCGGAAATAAGCCGCTTTGCGGACGAATCATGGCGACTGTAACTTGACAGTTTTTGAGCTCCCCGCCTTTATTTTGAAGGCGGTTTTGTTTTAACAAAATCAAGGAGCTAAAAATAAATGCTATCAAGAAAATATAGAAAAGAGTGGTATAAAAACTTCCGGAGTTATTGCAATAAAGAATTAAACCGGATAATGACGGAACAGGGCCTGACTAGCGCCGAACTCGCCGATCATATAGATTTTCTGGAAGGCCGTCTGGAACGTTTAAGAAGAAATACGGGCAGCCTGCGAATGGATGAATACGTCCATTTGTTCTCGTTCTTCGACAAGGTTTTTGAAATAAAACTTATCGATGCCCAAAATTCTCCTTGGCAATAATAAAAAGCGGGATTAATCTCCCGCTTTTTTCATCTTTACCATTACTTTTTTATTATCCCCGGGCTCTTTTTTATTGTCATTGCCGGACTTCGATCCGGCAATCCAACTCCCAATGGGCACAGTGCTTGTTTCCTTATGGATTCTCGGGTCGCAGCCCGAGAATGACAAAGAAGTATAATAAGCCCAAGAATAATAGTGCTTCAAAGCACATACTTTCTCACAAACTCTGCCGGAACACCGCGGGTCTTATGGCACTGACAAACCGACCGCAGCCGACGTTCGGCCGCGGGTCTCATGGTACCATATAAACTGACGCCTCACCCGCCGGGTGCGCTGCCGACGTTCGGCTATTGTAATGGCGGAATGTTAAATTGCCCGAATTGCCCCGGTTTGATTCGCGTTGTTGAATAACGCATATTTCCGGTTTCGATAATAAAGCGCTGCCGTCCGGTCAGCTGCGATGCCAAATCATAAAAATCACGCGCCAACAGCTCATTACGCTGCGGATTCATCAAATACAAGACACAGCCCTGACTTTTGTCCGTCGTGCCGCAACGCGCCCGTCCTTTCGGAACTTCGGCATTAACAACCACGCCCTGCAAACCGCCTTTTACGATTTTTTCTTCGGCAAAAAAGAGTTTGGCAATAATAAAACCAACCATAAAGACCGCCGCCAGAATCAAAAACAACACGTTTTTTGAAACGCGCTCGCCGTTCATGTAAAAGCCTTCGCCGGTTGGTGCAGCCATTCCTTGGGATTTTGGCGGAACAGTCCCCAAAAACTGCGGATGTTGCGGGTCAAAAGCGCTTTGCTGCCCATAGTTTGCCAGACTGGGCAGATTTTCATCTTCGGTAATAATATCCTGATTGCTGAACGCTTCATAAATATCATCGCCGCCGTTGTCAAAATTTCCTCCCGGAAGCGTGCTGCTGCCGGAAACAAACGGATTCGCCTGAGCATCTGCAATTGCGGAAGGCGCTTGCCCCGATGATACAGGCTGTGTTCCCTGCAAAGATGAAGTTTCAGCCATAACCGGAGATTGCGGCACAATACGCCGGATCGGGCGTTTGACTTTCTTCAGGCGCGGCCGGTTCAAATCCTGAGACTGATTGCTGCTGTTTGTGTTCTGTTCATCCATAATGACAATTACCCTCAATAACTATTTCAGCAAATTGTTTTCCAAATGTTTGGTCGTTTTGGTTGTTCTGATGATTCTCGGAACCAAAAAGACCATTGTTTCGGACTTGGGCGATTTGATGCCGAAAATTTCGTTCGGCAAGCCTAAAATCACAATGTTGTCGCCGAACTTGCTGCGAACATTAAACTGTGTAATCTGCCCGCCCGTTGCTTCTAAAGTAATATGCGAAAAGATTTTGTGCTCTTGTTCCAAAGAAGCCTTGGCCATAAGCGAAAGGTCTGATCCCGGCGTACTGATCTCCCCGCATTTGCCGATGTCAAAACGCGACATCCAGAGGTTGGGCACCACAAACTTTCCTTCCGAGATTTTCTCAACCGTTGCCTGCTGCCTTAAATAAGCGCTCAGGCGGTTGATGTTAAGCTCGTCGGAGGTTGTAATAACCCTGCCGATAACGCCGGTTTTGGCGGTGCGGATTGTGCCGTAGTCAAAAAAGTTGAGCAAGTTCTGCCAGTCGATTTCTTTGTCGGGGCTTCCCGGATAAATTCTGAAAACGCTGACGTCATAGGTAATCAGCGTCGGATTTTCTTCAAAATAAGACACCAGTTTGCTGATTTTTTCTTTTAACTCTGCATCGGCGTCAAATGAAATCGAATAATCTTCCCAGTCAGTCGTAATGTCAGTAATACCGGCGCCGCGCAGCACGTCAAGAAAGCCGAGCAGTATCGGGCGCGATTTCGGCACATAAAGGCTGAAATTGGCCTTACGCTGGATTCTCAGCGTCTTTGTGGCATCATCGTAAGAATAAAAAATTTCTGCCGCGTCGGCAATCATCGCCACGACTTCCGACAGCTCTCCGCGCAGGTTTTCTGCCGAAATGCTGGCATAAGGCGCATCTTTTGCCACCAGCCGGATTCCCGCTTCTTTCACCAGCTTGTGCAGGGCGCGCTCTGCCGGCATGGTATCAAAAGAAAAACCGGTCACTTCATAGCGCGGCATCATGTCGTTCTTGCCGTTTTTCACCATGTTAAAGGCTTTGATGTTATACGGAATGGTCGTAATCATCTGCTGGGTCTGCCAGTTGACATAACATCTGAGCGGCGCTTCCAAATCCAGTGCGTTTGCGCCTTTGGTGGTACGGATAATTTCTTTTTGCGGCGGTACGATTTCCGCGCTGATTTTATTGTCTTTCAATACCACGGTGTTATAACGCGTTGTATCACAGCCGGAAAAGACTGTGAGCGCTGCCATAATCAAACAAATTTTCAAATACTTAACCATTATCCGTCCTTAAGATTGCCCTTGCGGCTTGGATTGAGGGGCTTTGGCCGCTTCTATTTGTGCCTGAACTTTCTGCTGCTGTCTGGCTTTTGCCATTTCTTTTTCATGTTCTTCAAAAGATTTGATTTCCGGCGCCGGCAAATCATCCAGCTGATTCAGGCCGCTGCCGGTGTTTTCTTTCAAAATCTTGTCTACCACGTCGTTCATGCTCATGCCGGCGCCGGCTGTCGGGTCAAAAGCCGTATCGTCTTCCGTAATGCCGAGCGCTTTTTTCATCCTGTCAAGCTCACCCTTGTCGTCTTTAATCATCTCCGGCGTCGCATTGCTTTTGAGCTCGAGTTTGTATTCCTGCAAGTCCTTTTTCAGGCCGGCCAGCCCGCCTTTAATCTTCTTTTCAACATAAGGATAAAGCTCGGGATGAGTCAGCACAAAATCTCCGGTGTCGCAGATTTCTTCCAATACATCAAGAATATAACCGTAAAACGGATATTCCTCCATGGCAATGTTTCCGGAGCGGACGCATCGGGCGGCAATCCGCGCAATTGTCCGGTCAAGATAATCGCGGAGCAGAATATAATTATTCAGATACCACAAGGTTTCCTGCGAAACCTCAGCCTGATTCTCGGTACTGTTTTGTTCCATGGCATACTCCTCAAAATCCACACTTTTAATTTAGATGAGCCGTTTCTCTTTGTAAATCACTTTTTTGGCTTACGCTCAGATATCCGCAGTGCCGGCATAAGGCTGCGGCCGTTCTTCCGGTTTTTGCAGCTCGGCAATCATAATTTCGTCCGGCAGCCGGGAACCGGTTTCAGATTTCAGGCGCAAGCGCTTTTGGTTGTTCCGGCGGCTGTTGCTCTTGCCGTCCTCAGAGAGCAGATTGGCATTAAGCTGTACCGGAACAGAAACGTCAACTTCCTGCCCGTAGACTGTAAAGGCGGCGTAATTTTCTTCATATACCCATTCCCAGCCTTGGTTTTCTGCCGCAACAACGGACTGCCCTGCTGCAGCTTCCGTATCGGAAACTTCCTCATAAGCCCACTCCCAGTCTTGGCCTTCACTGTCATCGGCGGAGCTTTCCTCATACTCCCATTCCCAATCCTGACCTTCAACGCCCTCGGCAGACATTTGTGCGGTGTCGGGATTATCTTCATACTCCCATTCCCAGTCTTGCCCTTCAACGCCTTCTTCCTCGTCTTCGGAAACCCAGCCTTTATATTCTGCCGCCGGAACTTCCGGTTCGGATTCTTCCGTCGTGCCAAATCCCCAGTCTGCGCCGGAAACCTCGTCTTCTTCAATGGTTGCGGATTCAAATTCGGATTTTATGTAGCGGTCAAAATCAGACTTGCTGCTGCTTTTAATAGAGCGGTTGATGCTGTCAAACAAACTGTTGCGCGGCGCTTTTTTAGGTGCTGAAATTTCCGGTTCGTCAATTTCCGGTTCGGTTTCCGGCGCTTCGGCTTCTTCGGTATCGGCGGACAAATCCGGTTCTTCCGCCGCGGCATTGTCTTGGAGTGCTTCTGCAAATTCGTTTTGCGGTTCTTCTTCAAAAATTTCTTCAGCAGTTCCCGGCTCGGCAGACAAATTTTCCTGCTCTTGCGGATATGCCGCTTCATCGGTACTTTCAGCGGCATCCTCCGGATATTCATATTCTTCTTCCGGTGCCGTTTCTTCTGATAACGCTTCTTCGTCATCAAAGGCGGATTCCTGAACTTCTAATCCGATATCATCAACAAAATCAGCCGCGTCTTCACCATTGCCGACGGATAGAAGCTCATCATCATCATTGTCATCCTGAACATCGGGCAGAAGCGAATTAATGTCACTGTCCTCAACGTCACCGAATAATGAAACGTCCAAAAAGGCATTGCCTCCGGCCGGTTCTGTTGCGTTTGTAACATCATCCTGTACAAACTGCGGAATGGGACGCGGATCGGCAAGTCCGTCTTCCGCGGATTTTGATTTTTTCTTCTTCTGTTTCTTTTTTTTCTTCTTGGATTCGTCTGTTGCGTCAGCCGCAAAGGTCTCCGGCAACTTCTCTTCTTCTGTCATGTCGGGAAGAGAAATGTCTGCAGGCAGGACGGAGACCTCTTCTTCGGATTCTTCCGATACCGGCACGGCAGTCGCCTGAACGGTCTGTACCGGAACTTCCTGAACCCGCACTTCCCGCACCTGAACCGGCAGGGTGCGGATAAGCTGCAGGTTTTCTTCCTGAAAAGCCTTAATCGCGTCAACAATCGTCCGGCTTGACAATTCCTGACTTTCTTTCAGCGCCGACGAGATTACGGATGAAAGTTCTTCGGTCTGATGGCGGCTCATTTCTTTCAAAAAGCCTGATTGCGCTTCAATAACCCGCCCGACAATCTCATCAATCGGCAAGACAATCGGGGCATTGTTGATTTGAATGGTATTGGCATTGTTGTTGGCGGCAGAAGCATTATTTTGCGTATTGTTCTGCAGCAATATCTTTGCCAGTTCGCTCTGCGATTCCTTGATGGCATTCGTCAGTTCGATTGTCTCTGATTTTGAGGAATTTATGGCATTACTCAAAGCCTCGGTAATCTCCCTGACCAGATTGTCATTGCTGACGGCCGGAGCCGATTGCTGCGGCTGAACTGTTTCGCCGGAAGTATAAACAACCTGAGGCTGGTTGTTTTGAATGGCCTGTACCAGTTTTTCCATTTCCGCAACCCGTTTCTGGTCAGAAAAAACAATTGCCGATGAAAAGCTTTTGGCCAGCGTCATTGCAAAATTCTCGTCCGCCACCACTTTGATTGATCCGCCGTTTATCGGGGCAGCGGTAAAGTCGGCGCCGGCGGCCGGTCTGATTTCGGCCTGCGATTCTCTGAACGCCTGTGCCAGTTCTTTAAAACCATCAGCCTGATTCTGTCCGAAAGTTTCCAATGCCGTTGACAAACTTTGGGAAATGCTTTGGGCAAAACGTTCGTCGGCAATAACGGTCAGAGGCTCCTGCGGTCGAAAAGCGGTCGGATTCGGCTGAAGCTCGCCGCCCTGAACCGGTGCCGCTGTTCTGCCTGATTCTCTGATGGCGGTAATCAATTCCTGCATTTCGCCCCTATGTCCGGCGTTGGACATCTCAAGCGCCGAAGCAAAAGACTGGGCTAAAATCTGTGCAAAATTGCTGTCAATATTCAACTGCGGCGCCGCGCCCGCAGAAGAGAGTTCCTGCGCTGATGCCGCTGTCGGCGCAACAGCCTGCGGTATGTCGATTTTAATGCCCTTTATGGCGTCAATCAGTTCCTGCATCTCGCCGGTTTTGCCGGCATTGGCCGTTTCTAACGCCTGCGTAAAAGACGTTGCCAGCATTTGGGCGAAAGATTCGTCGGCGCTCAGGCGAACCGGCTGTTGTTCCGAAATTGCCTGAGGAGCGGCCGCGGGGGCTTCAACTGTTGTTTTCGATTCCCGAATGGCGGCAATAAGCTCTTTGATATCTTCTTTTTTGTTGGCATCGGAAAATTGCAGAGCTTTGGCAAAAGAGCGGGCAAGCGTTTGGGCAAATTCTTCATCGGCCACCAGTTTTGATTCCGCTGCGACAGCCGGAGCCGTACCGGCTGCCTGAACCGGCATTTCCTGCGTCTGTCCGGCCGCAACTGTTGCTTTCGATTCTCGAATGGCGGCAATAAGTTCTTTTATATCTTCTTTTTTGTTGTTGTCGGAAAATTGCAAAGCTTTGGCAAAAGCTTGAGCCAATGTTTGGGCAAAAGCCTCGTCGGCAACAATTTTTCCGCCGCCGGCCTGAATAATCTGCGGAATGACCTGCGGCTGCGGAGCGGCTTGGCTCTGAGGAGCCGAAGGGTGTTGCGGCGGAACGGACGGGGCGGCCTCGGCCATTGCCGCTGATAAAATTGTTCCTTGCGCCGTTGCTGCAGACATATCGGCATTTGTTGCGGCGCCGCCGGCTTCCCTGACAACTTCATCGGCATATTCCTGCAAAGCCTGTCCGCCGGGGAGCATTCCGAACGCACCGCGAATATCGGGAGACAAAGCCAGAATTTGCGCTTTAAACTCGGCATGCCTTTTCTCGTCAAAAATATGCAGCTGCCGGAAAATATTTAAAAAACGCTGGGCAACCAGAACAGGATCTTCTCCGTCTCCGGCTTTGTTTTTGAGTCGGTTCAACCCCGATCTGTATTCTTCTGCCAACTCTTTTGCCCTAAAAAATTAATATTTTCCCATACCTGTTTTAATATAACGCAAATCTCGTAAATTTCAGGTTAATAAAAAACGTGTCATTCCATAAAAAAAGCCCCGTTTATTAAAGAATAACGGGGCTGGAAAACGTTGTTGCGTTAAAGTGTTATGGCAACGACCTTATGAACCCGGCTGAGATCATCATTTCCAATCTCTATCCGCTCATCCGGATTCCAACGCAAGCCGTAAAGCGTGCCGTTTTCATCCTCGCGAATACTCAGAACTTTGGCCTCGGTAGTATCGCCTTCGGCATAATACAAAGCAATATCGCCGACGCTGACAACATCCTGCGGGTCAACAAACAAAATAGATCTTGTCGGCAACAGGCTGCCCAGTCTTCTTGTGCACAAATTAATGGCATAGGCATCCTTTTTGTTAATCAACTGGGAAGGACGGACAACCTTTTTGATTTCCTGCTCCGGATCAACAATAATGTCGCCGTTTTTGCCGGCAATGCCGTAAACGGACATCTTGGAGGCTTCCGGCGTATTGGGAGCGCTGAAAGCGGAAATTGCGCCGCGTGGCGAAGACAACAACTTGTACTTGGCATCGTTGCGCTGGATGATTTCTTCCAGCATGCCGCGGTCTTCCAAAGACTTGATGCTTTCTCTGAGCTCATCGGGAGAAACGCTCAAAGCCTTGGCGATATTTTTAAATTCTTTGTCGGAAACCTCACGCTGCCCCATCTCGATTCTGTGATAAACGGAAAGGGTCATGTCAGCGCTTTCGGCAACTTCAATTAATGTCAGATTTTTATCGTTGCGGATCTGTCTCAATCCGGCGCCCAATGTTTTCAGGCCGGTTTTTTCATTGATTTTGTTTCTTCTTTCCTGCTCGCGCCTCCAAGCTTGAACAACTTCCTGCTGGGAATTCTGCTCATTCACGAACAAATCCTGCAGAGGACAATCCAAAAATTCGGCAACGCGAACCAACTGCTCCTGATCAACCCTGCGGTATCCTTTTTCGATTTTGGAAATTGCGGAAAGGCTGACCGATAAATGGTCGGCAAGTTCTTGCATGGAACGGCCGCGGAGTCTGCGGTACATTCTGATTTGGTTCGGGAAAATAATTTCTTCCATTTAACTTTACCTCTTGTTGTGTAACGATTAAATCTATTACAAATAACATATTCAATAAAGTTGAATTAATCAAGAAAATAGTACAAAAAAAACAAAATTGTGTACAAATTTCAAAATGTTTTTATCAGTCGGCAAATTCGCCGAGCGTGCGGACTTGTCTTTCGTTCAGATGCTGGTTGCAAAACTCGTTCCATTCTTCTTCGTTCAGGCCCAGAGCTTCCTTTTGCGGCATATAGCCGGCCAGATGTCCGAATGCGTCAACCGGCAGGGAGCTGCGGTTATGGGTAAAACGCCGTGCCGCGGCATAAGAGTTTTTGACGCTTCCGGCTTTGACATTTCCGTTTTTGTCATATTTCAAAGTCGATTTTTTGTTCATAATGCCGTTGCTTCGTAAAATTTCGGCATTGCCGTTGGCTCTGATTTTTTCGTAAGTCGTCGTCACTTTTCCGTCTGCGGCGGTAACCATGGAGTAAATATGCTGCGTGCCGTTCTCTTCGACTTTTGTCATTTTCATGACTTCATTGCCGTTCTCGTCTTTTGAGACTTCAATATGTCCGTTGTCTTTCATGTGCCGCAGCTCAAAATGGCTGTTGACTGTCCCCGGCATTCTGGTTTCCATGGCATGATACAAAATTGCTTTGTTAATCTCGTCGATATTGCCGGCGCTGTTGTTGCGCAGTTCTTCGATGGCTGCCGTGTCAATCCTTTCTCCAACCAGCAGATTCTGATATTTTTTATCGTTAAAGTCAATCTTTTCGCTGACGACATTGCCGTTTTTGACAATCGTTTCTGTCTTGATGTCATTGCGGATTTCCGTTCGTTTTACGGTAGAGGCCGACAGCCTTTTTTCTTGAGTCCAGACCCGCTGGTCGCCGGCCATGGTCAATGTGGTCTGCTTGTTGCGCCGCAGGAACCATGATTTGGAATTTTGGGTATAAGTGGTGTTGCCGTTTTCGTCTTTCCCTTCCACAATGCCTTTGCGCGCCCGATAATCGGCGTTCATAAACTTGTCGGCTTTGTTGTCGCGATAGCGGTTAACGGCAAAAGATTTTGCCGCGCTGCCGGCATTTCTGACCGCGCCGCCCACGTCGCTTCCCACTCTTTTAAGAGCCGGTTTGGCCACGCGGTTGAACAGGCCTTTGCCGGCTGAAGCCGCCATACCGCCGATTTTTCTGGATTCTGTGTCATTGGAAATCGAACTGGCAAAAGATTGTGCAAATGAAGCAATTTGTCCTAAAACCGCCCAGCCCAGCAAAATCACAAATACGGTTTTCAAAAACGGCACGCCGATCCATTTCAGCTTCGTCAGCGCCACCTGCCATAATCCCTGCGCAACTTCTTCGTCAGAAACGGCGCCGGTCATAATATTTTCCAATGCCGTGCACAGGATCAGAATTACAATGGTCAGGAATACAAACTGGAACATGGCATGCAAGAACGTTTCCCAGATTTTGCCGACATAACCTTTTGTCGGCTTAAAGGCAAAAGCGCCGATGGCCAGCGGCAGCAAGGCGCAGGCCACGCCCATATGCAGAACGGAGTCCAGCATCAAAAACGGAAAGATAAACAGCAGGGCCAGAGCGCCGACCCACATGCCGAGGCCGGCAATCAAATACCCCAGATGCGGAAATACGTTAAAATAAGCCTTTGTATAAAAAGCCACGCACATTGAAGACGTGCCCATGGCCATCAGATTGGTCAGCTTGTCCTGAATGGCTTTGATAGTGCAAATAATGCTGTTGCCCATGGAAGCCGGCAGCCCGCCGTCGGTAATAATGCCGTATCCGTCCGCGCTGCCGCAGTCAATGGAGGTGCCCATGGCCAGCCGCGCCAGATTGAATCCGGTATTAAAAATCGGCTCAAGGGCAATGCTCATGAACGAGGCGGAATCGGACTTCAAAAACAAATAAACGAACAAAACGACAAAAGCCTGCTGCAAAAGACTTTTGAAAAAGCGTTTGGGCTCTTCGGTTTTTAATCCGGACAAATAAGTCAGCAGGAAGAAGGCGACCCAGAGGGCAAAACCGAGGGCAACCACCGTCGCCACCGGATTGGCAAAAGTCTCAAAAGATTTCTTGGCAATGGCGGAGCAGGCGTTAAAAGCGACTTTGAAAAGGTTGCAGAACAAACATTTTTCATAAGTCTGCTTAAAAATCGCCGGATTGCAGTCTTTGTCGGTATGTTCGTTGGCTTCGACGCCGCCGGCCGAAACGCCGCCTGCCGTGCCGGTAGAAGCATCGGGCGAACTTATGGAAGCATTATTGTTTGATGTTCCTTTATTGGTATATTCTTCCGGCGGTGTGCAAAGGCCGTATTGGGTTGCGCCTTCCTCCAGCGGATCAATGACTTCGCCTTTAAAACCGCCCTGACGGTACTCCACGTGCAGGTGGTTTCCGGTCGAACCGCCGGTGTTTCCGATAAGGCCGATGACTTGCCCTTTTTTCACCCTATCTCCGACGCTGACACCAGCGGCGGAAAGGTGGGCGTAAACCGTCCACAGTCCGTTGTCATGCTCGATTGCAACATAGTTTCCGTATCCGATGACCGTGCCGCTCGCACTGACATTGCAATTATATTTTACGATTCTGACGGTGCCGTCGGCCGCTGCGTAAACGGCCGATCCTCCGGCAGCCGCATAGTCGGTGCCTTTATGGTCGGTTGAGCCGACGTTTGTTCCGCCGGCGGAATTTTGTCCGCGGTGGCCGACGCGTGACGATACCCGTGTAATTCCGTCTGCCGGCGCGGCATCGACGCAGTCTTCGCTGTCGCATTTTTTCGGCGGGGTGCATTCTCCTACCGTTTCTGCCGGATCTCTCGATTCCATTCCGGAAACGTCAACTTTGTCGGCTTCTGTCCCGGCGCGGCATGAAGTGTCGGCGGCCGCCGGTGCGGCAAAAAACAAAACAGTCAGGAACACGCTGCCCAATATGGCTGCGGTTCCTTTTTTTGACAGTTCAAAAAACTGTTTTATTTTTTGTAGTTTCGCCATCGTCTTCGTTCCGTCATTCCTGGCTTTCGGCCGGTTTGTTCTCAGCCTCCTGCCGTTTCTTTTCCTCTTCTTTTTCTTTGTCTTCTTTACTGCTTTTGGCGCCGGTTGCGGCCATTTTTTTAACATGGTCTCCGGCCTTTTTGATTGTCTGTCCGGTCTGTTTGACGGCATTGCCCGCCGCCTTGGTTGCTTTGCCGGCTGCTTTTGCCGCTTTTCCTGCCGCGGATACCGCAGTTCCCGCCGCAGATACCGCTGTTCCGGCCGCGCCGACCACTGCGCCGGCCACGTTTCCGACGACCGGAATTGCCTGCATTGCGGCTCCTGCTGCCTTCATGCTTCCGCCGGCAGCCTTCAGTCCTGCCCCTGCGGCTTCCGCAGCGCCGCCGGCGGCTTCCATCCCCGCGCCTGCGCCTTTCATGCCGCTTCCCGCGGCGCTTGTTACACTGCCTGCTGCTTTAGCCGAGTTGCCGACAATATTCTGCCCTTGCTTGAATTTGTTTCCGGTTGCCGCATGCATAACGCCTTTGACTAAACCGCCAGCCGCTCTGCCGGTCTGATGAACGGCAATGTCTCCGGCCAGTTTGACCGGTGCCACGGCAGCATTTTTAACTGAATCGGCAATCTTGGCGGCATATTCGTGCATCGGCCCGTAACCTTTAAAGATTTTGTCCGGAAAGAACTTTTTGGTATACTGCTGGTTGCCGCCGATCAGCTTGACGGCATAAATAAAGCAGATGCAGAAAATAATAAACGGTCCGCCGGTCAGCGAAAACTTGTTTTGAACATAAGGAATGTTATCAGCTTCAAAAGCCTCGAACAACTTGTCGACGCCGCCGATTCCCTGATCAATCATAACCATGGCAAAAACCGTGATAAGCGATAAAAAGGCATATGTTGCCGCGGCGCTGATAATGATTGAAAAACAAACGCTGACTTTGTTTTTGGTAATGTCAAACGGCCACAGCCCGATGACTATCGGCAAAGCCAGAATGGCAAATCCGATTTTGAAGCAGATGTCCAGAAGATAATAGCTGACAAACATAACCAAAAGCAAGCCGACAAACCAGATAACGGCGCCGCATAACCAGAGCCAGATGTCGGGAATTTCCAGCCAGACGATTTTAAAACCGGCACTCCAGGAAAAACAAGTCAAACCGTTGCCCAGAACCATGTTAATGGCCACACGCCGGCTGATTCCTTCCGTAAAGGTCATAATCTTGTTCAGCACGTCGGCAGAAATAATGTCGCTCGGGCCGTTATAAACATAAGTCGGTTCGTCTTCGGTCGGCGACGGCAGGCCGGAATCCAGAAAGGCGTTGGCAAAATCGGCGCCGGTCGCCAAAACCGGATTAATCACCAGATTGACCAGAACCGAAATGCCTGACGTAATAAACATATAAGCGACAATAACCTTAAACGTAAATTTGCCCAGTTCGTTGACAATGGACGGCGCTTCCGGATCGGTCAGCGAAGACACCTGCTTGATAACGGTAAAAGGAACCCACAGCATTGTGCCGATAAGCAACAGCTTCACGCCGGCTTCTTTCACAATGTAATAACTCTGCGAACAGGCCGTCATAAAGCTCTCCAGCAACACTTTCATGGTCATGCAGGCAAAGCACATGCTGTATCTTTCGGCCAGCGTATCTTGTTTCGGGCAATGGACATTGGGTTTGAAAAACGCTGCGTATACTTTGTCTTTAAACCAGCGGATTCCCTTGTCCCATACTTCTCCGATAATATTGTCTGCTCTTGCCTCATTGAAAAAGTTGCAGTCCAGAAAAACAATGGCAATAATGACCGCCGCCGTAATAAACAAACGGCAGAAAAGCTGGTTCCGGAGTTTTGAATAACCTGCAGTCATCAGTTGCTCCTCCCGGCCCAGCGGTTGATTGTTGCGGCAATCTCAGCCCTCTTTTCCATCGCCTTGCCGAAGGCGGAATTATTGTAGCGCTCTTTGGCTCTCATCACCATGCCGACCTTGGCCAGCCCTTTGGTCAGGCCGCCGGTTGCAATGTGAACGCACATCATGGCCACGCCCTTGAGTTTTTCCTGGAACTTTGAGTCGACCGAACCGCCGACCAAACCGGTCGTTACTTCCTTGGCGACCTTAATCGTTCCGACAACCATAAAGGCAATCAGCAGCAGGGCAACCATCACCGATGTAAACTCGTTAAGCTGCACTTCCGGATCATCAGGATTAAAAATAACATCATTCTGTTTGATAATCTGTACAATTGCCATCAGCGCCATGGCAATCATAATGGCAATCGCCATCATAAAGGCCGAAGACGTCAGAATGGTCTTGAAACCGTATTTCGCCCAGCCGTCTTTAAACGGATAGACCATTACCAGAATGGGCAGCATAATCACGATAACCGCAAATTTGAAGATATTGTCAACCAGATAAAAGACAAAAGAAACCTTGATGATGGTAAAACAAATCACCAAAATCAAAGCATTAAGAGATGACATAAATCCCGGAGCCTGAAAAACGCGGAAAGCAAGGTTGTAGCCGAGCGTCAGCCTTTCGTTGACTGAACAGATCATACACTGCATCATCGTCAGAGTCGAGTCGGGAAAACCTGACAAGGTCGCCTCGCGGCTGCCCTCAAACTGGCACATCACGTTTTTTTCAATATCAAATCCCCAGCCCAGAACCTCAAGCTGTTTTTCCGTATCCCCTTTAGCCGCTTCGCTGAGAATCTTTGCCCCCAGCTCCAGAAAAGCGTTGTATATCGGAAAGATAAAAGTGTTGATCAGATACAGCAGATTGGTCGTGGATGAGGCAATCAAACCGCAAAAAAAGCACACAAACAATTTGCGCAAAATGTCGTTCCACAACTGTCCGGCATTTTCTTCTGCAACCGAGCCGCTGAACTTCAGCAGCCGAAACGCAAACCAAATGGCAAAGCCGACCATCACGGCCGCCATGGCGCCCTGCGTAATCTTTTCATACATGCCCATGGCCACCTCGCCCATGGTATTGTAAAGATCCTCAATAACGCTTTCCTGCCAGCAGCCTTTCATTTGTTCGGCTTCTGCTTCCGGATTGTCGTTCTGCTCGACCAGTCCGTCTTTGGAACAAGAAGACAACATCAGGGCAACCGGTAATAAAATTACCAGTATCCTCAGCATCTTCAATATGTTCCGGCCAAGCTTCATGTCTTACCCCTTCTTGTTTTGCCCGTTGTTTGTCCCGGTGTTTTTGCGGCCGCGCATGATCTGAATGTCCTGCTCCTGCTGTCTTAATGTTTTTTCTAATTTATCGCCTTTTTCTTTAAGGGCGGAACGTTCGTTTTGTGTTGCCTGCATATCTCTCTTCAGCTGTTCCAGATTATTTTGCAGCGCTTTCAGCTTGTCAGAATCGTTATCGCCTTTGTTATCCGGCTTTTTGCCGCCGCCACCGCCGTTCAGACGGTCGATCTCATTTTGCACGCTTTGCATGTCGCTTTGAATTTTAGCCTGCTTTTGCGCCATTTCTTCATCGGCTTTTTGGGTTTCTTCATACAGGCGTTTTTGCTCCTCGGCTGCTTGCATGGCTTTTTGAACCGCCTCATCGTAATTGCCGTTGCTTCCGTCGGCGGCTTCAGGGTTTACGCTGTCCAGTGTGGAGGTCCCGCCGTCGGCACTGCCGATGTTTTCCGGATTCGAACCGGTATTTTCCGGCCGCGGCTGCGCTTCTAAAACTCTGTCCATCTCTGCGGTAATCCGTCCCAGATTATTGGCCGAAGCTTCTGCCGCCGCTCTGGCTGCGTCAAAACTGTTGCCGTTTCCGGCCGCATACGCGGCTGCTTTGGAACTGTTGACATGGTACGAAACCGCCTGACTGTTCATGTTTTGCCGTGAAGCCGTTGCGGTTGCTTCGGCTGCCGCTTTTTGACTGTGCAATGCCTCAAACTTGCTCTGTGCCTGCTGCAGCGCTGCTTGTGCGGCAGCTTCCTGCGGCGTGCCTTTGGCCTGATCCAAAGCCGCTTTGGCCATGTTGACTTCCTGTTGCGCCTGTGCGACCTTTTCCGCAATTTCATGATAGACGGCAAAGGCTTGCGCGGTTTCAGCTTTGGCTTTTTCATAATTTTCCAGAGCTTTTTGTTGCATTTGCCGTGCTTCTTCCAAAATCTTGGAATCCATATTGCCGGTAAACTGGTTGGCTGCAGCTGCCTGAGCACCTCCTCCCGTACCGGGGGTATTGCCGTTTGCTGCCATCGGGCCCGTACCGTTAAACGGATTTTGTTGGTTGGGCGTGTTGACGCCGCCCGCTCCGCCGATTGCCGGATTCGGTGTCGTCGGATTCGGAGTATTGGCGTTATTTGCCGGATTCGCACTGTCTTGTACTGAAGCAGGGGATGCTCCGCCGTTTTGTGCCGCCGGCGTTTGCGGTTTTGCCCATTTGTCCATGCCCAAAGCCTTTTGAGCCGCATTTTGCTTGCCGAAAGCAATGGCGTTCTGAACCCTTTTCTTTCCGCCCGAATAAGCGGATTTGGCCGTCTGAATCGGGTGGAAAACAGCGTGCTTGACACCGTCGTACGCCTTTGATGCCTGCCGCGAAACCGCAGCGGTAATCGGCGCCGCGGCAGCCTTTCCGATTTTCTTGGCCGGTTTGACAACGGCGCTGGCCGCCATACCGCCGATGTTGCGTCCGATTTCGGCACCGCCGCCGCCGGCAAATTGTCCGGCCAGGGCAGAAGCCTGCGCACAGAATTTGAAGCCGAAGATTGTACAGCATAATAAAATCAGAAATCCACCGAAACTCCAATCCAGAGTTTTTTTAACAACATCTATTTTATCGTTGTTAAGTGCATCCTTTAACGCTCCGAGCCCGCCTTCATTGGTCAGCGATTCGGCAATCAGCACCACGTTAATGCTCACGACAACGCCCATAAAGACAAAGACAAAAAAAGCATTCATCAACAGCTTGAATCCGGCTGAGGTATATCCTGACGTAATTTTAAAAGGCCAGCAAGCCATCAAAAAGCACAACAGCGCCCCGAAAATACCCAGCTGAACAACCGTATCAATCAAATAAAAGGCAAAAGCAAAAGACAAAAGCAGGCTGCACAAATAAACAATGGCGCCTTGTCCCAACAATCCGAAACCGGAACCCAAATTCAGGCTGGCCAGCTCTTTCAGGCCGAAACACCATATTGCGCCGCCGGCGGCCTGTCCGAAAGCAATTTCTTGCTGAATTGCCTTAATGTAACATTCCAACCCCTGATAAAGGCCGTCCGGCAAAATCCCGACCAGCGTGCCGGAAGCGCCGGCCTTGCATTCCGCCATCGTATTTGCGCCCTCGCCAAACAGCATATTGCCGCCGAAATCCAGTCCGGCCATTAGCAACGGGTTGATAAACAGCGTATAAAGCTCGCCGACATTGCCTAACAGCAAATAAACAACCAAAACCTTAAACGCCATGGTCAAAAGTCCGGTCAGGTATTTGGGCGCATCCTGTTTGGTAAAGGAACTGACATACCCCAGAGCCGAAAAAGCAATATAAACGGCAAAAGCCACAACCAAAGCGATGCTGATCGGTTTGGCCAGCGTGTCGGTAGATGTTTCCGCCATTGTGTGGGCTGCCTCGTATAAAACCTTAAACAGCGGACAAAACATACATTTTTCCGCATCCCCCAAGCGATCGTTCAAATCCTCGCAGCCGCGGCTTTTTCCTTCTTCCCCGACCTGATTTTCCTGACATTTTAACTCGCCGCTGTTATGGTCGTAATATTCATATTGACCGTCTTTGCACATTTCTCTGGCATTAACGTCAAATGCCGGCAGTATAAAAAACGCAGCCAATAAACACAGCAGGGACAAAATTCTATTTGTTTTCATCTCGATTCTCCCCCTGCCTGAACGGATTTCCCAAAACCCTGAAAGCAATGACGAACAATATGGCAATAACAATAAAAATAAAGACCAGAAAACCGGCTCCGGAAATCCATGCAAAAAAATCAAGCCAATATAAAAGGGCGCAAACGCCGATTAATCCCAAATATCCTGCAATTGTCTTCATGTCAGTCGCTCTCAGTCCGTTGCTATAATATACAGTATACCATAAATTTTATAAAAATAATGTTACAGTTTCTTGATTTTTTGCCTATTTGAAACGGCCCTTGCCCAGAAAGTTCAAGACGGCGCAGGAAACTCTCCTGTTCTTAAACACATTGATATTGCCGTTTTTAATTTCGACCATGCTTTTAACGCCGGACAATTTGGCTTCGTCTTTGGTCGGAAGAATTGCCGCCAGTTTGTCGGGCAGAAAACGTATAATCTTTTTAAGCAAAGGGGCGCAATAAATAATGCCGCAGTCGATGCCTTCCGGCAGATTCGGTATTCTTCGCGCTTTTTGTATGCTCATTTCCTCTGTAATCGGGCCGAAAATCCATCTCAAAAGTTTATTTTTGCCCAAAGCCGTAATAAAAGCGCTGCCCTGATTCGCCGGACATACCATCACGATTCTTTTAATCCGGATTCTTTCTTTCCACGGCGCATTGACGGCCAGCAGTTTGCGCAGGATTACCGCGCCGATTCCTTTGGCCACAAAATAAACTTCGTTCACGTCTTCCATATGATTCATCATAAACAAAAGCTGCTTGACATGCCCGTCAATCTTTTTTTCCGTGGACGGATAATTTATGGCTGCGACTAAATATCCTTTTTTCAAAGCCTTGCGCCAAAGCGGGCGAAAAACGTTTTTACTTTCAGCAAATCCGTGAAGCATCACAATCATCGGCCCTTTCTGGCGGGGCAGCTGATAAACGTCAATAAATTTAACAAACGCTTTTCGGCATTCCTCAAATGTGCCGCGGTGCCGTTCAATATCCCACGGGTCTAGCAGACGATACTTTTTGGATTCAAGATTGCGCTGGATTCGCCATTTCTGATAAAAGAAAACGTCTTCCCAGAATTGTCCGCCGCCAAAAGTAAAAAACGTAAGCTTCATGCCGATTCCTTTAATTTATATTGCTTTGATTCGGAATCGCCGTAACCGTCACCACAGAATCATCGCTGCCGTCTTGTTGGATCAGAATCTGAACGGCACGGTTGTTTCTGACATAGGTCATATGGCTGATTTTGGCCCTGACCGTTGCCACTTCAATCCATTTTAACTTTGGCATTTCAAGAACATAAAAGTCAAAAACGCTGCTGGCGTTGTAAGGCACGTCATAAACCAGGCTTCCGATCCAGTTCTCTCCGCTGCCCAAAGCCTTCGTTTGTTCCAGATCAATATATGCTTTATCCGGAAACGGCATATCGGGAAAATTGGCAAAAGCCGGCGGAATCTCACTGCCGTCCATACCCAAAAGTCTGGGCTTGTCAGAGGCACAGGCCGAAAGCATTAATACTAAAGCAAATACTAAAACATTGTTTTTTAACATAATTGGTACCTTGTTTAATCTCATAATTGTGTTATTCTTTATAATTGTACGCCTCATAAGGTTAAAAAATAGAAAATAAATCGCCAAAACCATTGTCTCAAAAAAAAGTTAAAAATTTTTTTAATATTTTTCAAAGAATTAAGAAAAAAGTAACAAAAAAAGCAATTTTTCTTCAAAAAAGCTATTGACAATGGGGAATGAGGGGGTTATAAGGTCAATCACCGAGCGGGGCGGCGCTGCAGTAAAGAACGGCAGGAAAGCTTAAGCGAGGGAGTTATAGAAGATAGTGAATAAGAAAAGATAAGAGGATAC
>JAGBHO010000024.1 GCA_017935485.1 Alphaproteobacteria bacterium
ACGGAAAACCTTATTACAAACAATGTAAAGAAGACAGGCCGCGCGCTTGTCGGGAAGCCGGATATGTCAATTCATGTTCTCCGGGGCGGCTTTATGCCACCTCAAACCGCTGTCAGTGGGATAATTCTTACGGCAAGTGCTGTACCGCTTCGCCTTCGGCCGGTTGTCCATCCAATTATTCCGTGAACTGCGATGCTTCCCGCGGGTCTTCCGGTATCGATACTTGCGGTTATACCTGTTACAGATGTTGCGATGATACTTGTTCCCGCGGTTCCAAGGATTATACCGGCAGCAAAGCCGGTACAACCGAGTGCGGATCAATCTGTCGTTACTGCAATACGTCATGCTCAAGCGGAAGCACGTCTTATTCCGGAAGTATTGTGGGATATAACGAATGCGGCAACGCCTGCCGGTCTTGCGACACCTCTTGTCCCTCAGGGACATCGACCTCTAACCCCGGAGGCTGTGGCGGATCAACCACGAATGAATGCGGGACCAGGACTTGTTATTATCCTTATCAATCATGTCACACCCATTATTATTCTTGTCCATCAGGGTATCAGTCGAGTTCGTGCGGTTCCGGATATACCCAAACCGATACGGCGTCAAAATCCTGTTCCTGCGGTGCTACCTTGGGTACTTGCTATAAATGCGAGAAAGATCATGATCCGGATGAATGTAAAACCGGGAATCATAAATCAGGAACGGTTTCCAGAACAGGCTGGTGTGATTGTGACGGAGGGTGTACTTATGATGCAACTAAGTATATTTGGTGTGGAGACGAATATTCTTGTACAACCTACGGAGGATATGAGAAATATATTTATACGAATTATTATCACGTTGGCGGTCCGTTCTCGGGTGATGCAATGGTGACAGAAAAAGATTGTCAGGCTGAACGGGCAACAAAGTCAAATTGGTGCTCTGATTAATTATTCTTCATCAGTCATAAGGTGGCAGAATTGCGGGCAGGGAACATCTTTCTTTTCAGGAAGAGGAGAGGGTGAGCTCAATACCGTAGCCGGATAAAGAAATAAACAAAGGAAAAGTATGTTGTAAAAGTTTTTCATGGTCAGTCTTTCTCTTGTTTGGGCATTTTGATTATGTAGTAACCGGAACGTTGAGATTCTTCTTTTATATTGAAATTACGTTCTTGAACAAGATATCCCTGATATAGAGGATCCCATTCCATGATTTCATATTCGATGATACTTTTTTTCTCAAAAGCATAATTGTTATAGCATTCATATTTAATGAAATTCTTTTTGTTCTCCAGTAATTTACATTCTTGAATGGTCACAGTGCCATGGAGATTGTCCTGAATTATCAAGATGGGGGAAAGCAAAATGCGCCAACAGTTAGTGCATATGGGATATATTGTTTCATAAAAGCGCCGATCGACGAATTCTTCATCAGTCATAAGGTGGCAGAATTGCGGGCAGGGAACATCTTTTTTTTCAGGAAGAGGAGAGGGCGAACTCAATACCGTAGCCGGATAAAGAAATAAACAAAAAAGAAGTATGTTGTAAATTTTTTTCATGGTCAGTCTTTCTCTTGTTTGGGACTGTCAATGAGGTAAGTTTGTCTACTTACATGGCGACCATCTATTTCGAAATTATTTCGTGTTACAATATAGGCCTTGAAGGTGGGATCCCAGTCTCCAATTTTGAATTCAATTATGTCTGTTATTCCGGGTGTATAAATATTTGTGCATTTATATTTGATGAAATTTTTTTGGTTCGTTAGCAGTTTACAATTTTGTAACTCTACCGTGCCTAAGAAATTATCTTGGATAATCAGGTTTGGTGTAATAATCAGCCGCCAGCAATGTCTGCACAGAGGATTTAAGGTGTAGTAGAATCTATAATCAACAAATTCTTCAGTAGTAGAGATGCGGAGAGTTGGTGGATTATAAATAAATTCATTAGAAGCTATTTTGGCATGTGATTTTATTGGTAATAAAATTAATAAAGAGATGAAGTAATAAACGCATTTTTTCATGTATATTCTCACTATTTTTAATAATTTAACATAATAATATACAAACATAATTGATTTGTCATCAGTTTATTTTATAAAATAGCCTTTTTGACATTGTTCGTATACCCATTCATTTCTTGGTTTGAGGTCAGGACGTTTGGAATCATTCCGCATTAATGCATTGCAGAAATTTTCTTTGTCGAACTGTCTTGCCGCATTATGCAATTTCCGAATTTGAGGCCTTTTTTTGTTAAAAGCGTTGGACTGATAATGTACATCCATTAAGGCGCGTTGCATATCAGGATTCATGCGGTTATAGTTAGGAAATCCCCGCCTTAATTCTTCTTCTCTGACTGCAAGGTCGTGGTCAAGTAATTTCTTGCAATATTCCGGAGGCAGTTTTAAATCGGTTTTATCTTTATAGAAATCGGCTGTATAATCCGGTCCATAAGGAAGGTTCGTGAGTTTACTGGAATCGGTATTGATTTTTTCGTTGCTGGCCAACATATTCGTTGTTTTATCCAACCAAGGAAATTCAATCATATTCTTGTTAGGATTAGGTACCATGTGTCCCTCGCAAACAGTGACTTTTCCATAGATATCGCGGTACGGATGTTCTTCTAACCCTTCTGCTCCTCTTAAAAAAGGTTTTATTTTAGCCATTTCCGTACTGGGTTTTTTTAGATTGTGTTCGGCGTATTGTTTGTTATCCAAAGCAGAAGAGTGCATGCGGGCAGCGGCGTTGGGGATCGTGTCGGAAGCTGATGCATAGCCCTGAAATGGCGGTTGTTGTTGAAACTGTTGAGCCGCTGGCTGTCGGGGCTGTAAATAGGGGTTGGGTGAATCCTTTGAGGGAACAAAGGTTTTTTGATCAGGACGAGCCGGTGTGAACCAGTCGTATTTTTGATCAGGGGCAAGGTAGAAATATTTTCCTTCTCCCGGTTTGGAATCAAGGTTTGCGAACGGGCGTTTTCCCTGTGTAACGTCCAGCAAATATTGTTCATGTTCTTTCATTTTATAATCTCCTTAATGTTAACAAAAAAGGGAGCCGAAGCTCCCAAAAGTTTAAAACAAAAAAAAGACCGAACGAAAATCCGTTCAGCCTGGTTTATGGCGGATACACTTATCCACCATATGAAAAACAATACATATCGGTGTTGCTAATGTTAATATAGTTTTATATGAGCTGTGAATAAGGCGCTAATATTCCACGCGATTTAAGTATAATCCGCAGGCCGGAGCGTTGGGGCCGGCCATGCGCCTGTCGCAGGCTTCCAGAATCGTTTTGATATCTTCCGGCTGCCGGCTGCCGTCACCGACTTCGCGCAAGGTGCCGACCATATTTCTGACCTGATGGTGCAAAAAAGAGCGGGCTTCGACGATGAAGACGATTTCTTCGCCGTGTTGCTCGATATCCAGCCGGTCAAGGGTTTTTACTGGAGATTTGGCCTGACAGGCGGCGGCGCGGAAAGAAGTAAAGTCATGCCTGCCGAGCAGGTATTGCGCGCCTTGCCGCATTTTTTCCACATCCAGCGGAACAGGAACCCACCAAACGCGGTTTTTTTCAATGGCCGGCGGCGCCTTGCGGTTTAAGATACGATAGATGTAGCCGCGGCCTTTGGCTGAAAATCGGGCATGAAAATCAGAGGAAACTTTTTCGACTTCCAATACGGAAACGGGAGCTTCTCTTAAGCGCAGATGGGCGTTATAAGCCTCGCGCATGCGAAAAACATCCCAGTCTTTTTCAACGTCAAAATGGGCAACCTGTTTGAGGGCATGAACGCCGGCATCGGTTCTGCCGGCACCGGCAACCTCAGTCTTTGTGCCGGTAAAAGCGAAAAGAGCATTTTCCAAATGCTCTTGTACGCTCGGACCGTCCAGCTGCCTTTGCCAGCCCAGTAAATTTGTGCCGTCATATTCTACGGTGATTTTATAACGCATTATTCGGCGGCGACTTTCAAGGCTGCGTTGTTATCCTGCATAAAAAAACCGAGTTTTTGCTGAACCCCCCAGATGACGCGCAAAGCTTCCAAGGCGTTTTCTCCGGTAATGCGCGGCGTTTCTTTGCCGTTGATGCAGTTGACAAAGTGGTTTAATTCAGCCTGCAGAGGTTGGTTCGTCGGGATAAACAACTGTTCGACGCTGCCTTTTAAGCCATAGTGCATCCATTCCGGAATTTCTTCCTGATTGACATAGGGCATGCGTCCCTGGGTGTGAACGTTAATGCTCTGGTTGATGAAGTCCATGTCAATGTAGTTGGTATCGGTTGTCACGGTCATGGTTCTGACGCGAGCCTGAGTGATACGGCTGGCCGTTATGTTGGCGGTAACGCCGTTTTCAAACTCAAGCAGGGCGGTGATGTAATCTTTGCCGGAAGCGTGGTCGGGCGTTTTGACCGATACGGCATTGATGTTTTTGACCGGAGATTTGACCAGAGAAAGGATAATCTCGGCATCGTGGATCATCAGATCCATGGCAACGTCAACGTCGGTAATACGGCCGGAGGCGGCAGACATGCGTTGTGCCGTCAGCGAGCGAATCTTGGATGTATCGGAGAGCAGGCGGTGCATTTGCTCAACCGCCGGATTGAACTGTTCAATATGGCCGACCAGCAGCGTGACATTGTTGTCTTTGGCCGCTTTAATCAGGCGGTTGCATTCTTCTTCCGTGGTGGCCAGCGGTTTTTCCATCATGCAGTGGATTTTGCGGGTCAGGAAGAATTCGCCGACATCGGCATGGGTGACGGATGTGGTTACAACACTGACGGCATCAACATTGGCCGCAACTTCTTCCATGGAAGAAAAAGCCTTGATGCCGAAAGTCTCTGCAGCAGCTTTGGCCGCATCGGGGAAAATGTCATAAACGCCGACAAGTTCGACGTTATTTAAGGTCTTATAAGTTTTAAGATGGTTTTTGCCCATCATGCCAGCGCCAATTACTGCCACTCTAATTTTATCAGTCATAAATTTGCCTCTATATTGGTTTTTGGATTAATTTTAGTTTACATATACCAATAAATTTGATAAAAAGCTTTTAAATTCTTGTTACATATTGTTACAATCGTTATTAAAGGATGTCAGCGCTTATGAAAATTTCTCGTTTCTATCTCCTTATTCCGGCTGTGTTTTCTTTGTTTATGGCAGGTTGTGCCAGTGACGAGCCCAAGTGGGGCACCGAAAAAATCGAGGTGGAAGAAATGCCTTTTGCCATGGAGCCGGAAAAAGTGAACGGCCGTTTGGATGTGTATTCTTCCATGGCGAGGGCGGTTAAATATAATGTGGACGTAACTTCCCAGAATATGAGAAAAAAACTCGGGAATCCGAGCAAGTTGACGGCACGCGAGCTGTTGAACAGCGTGAACGGCGCGGTGAGCGGCGAAGAGAATCCTCTGTATAATTCTATTCGCCTTTTGGATTTTTCGGTGTTATTCGCAGCGGCGAATCTGGAAGAGAGTGATGCTGCCAAAAACGAGACGGTTTATGCCAAAGCATCGCAGTATCTGGCGCTGGCGGCCATTCGTTCCCATCAAAACGCTTTGTTTTCCGTCAAAAAAATTGCCGAGATTGACCGCCTGCTGAAAAAACAGCAGAAGAATCTGGCTGACCTTAATGCCAAGCTGGAGAAAAAAGGCAGTTTGAGCGAGGAAGAAAAAGAATATAAAAAAGGTTTGGACGTGGCTGTTTATGAGCTTGTAAACTTTAAAAAACAACTGCAGCAGAATGTTGACGATTATGAAAAGCTGGTGAAATTTGACGGCAAAAAGCTTGAGCTGGAAGGTCGCCGTTTTTATGAACTGGAGGATTTTGACCGTAATTATGTGTTGGATGTTTTTCAAAAATCGGCGGCAGGGAATCGGGAAGAGTTTCGTTTGGACAATGCGCCGGTAACTTTTGAAAGTGTCCGCGCCAATATCTTTAAGGCTTATCCGCAGGTTGAGCGTTTGCAGATTAACGGATATGAGGCCAAAGATCCCATTTATATTAACGGTTTGGTCGAACGGGCAAAAAATACGGCCGAGAACTTGGTGAGTGCGGCTCTGGGTTATGCCAGAACAGACAGCAGGAGGGTGCAGGAGAAAGAGTTTGTCTGCCGCAAGGTTCTGGATGAACTCGGGATTGCGATTTTTGTTCAGAACGAGATTGCTTATAATATGGTGAAGTCTGCTTCCGGAGATTATGAAGTTGTGGCAGAAAAGGTTAAAAGCCTGAAACAGGAAATCAGAGAACAGGAGCGGAATTACAATCTGACGCCGGATGAAAAATTGAAGGTTTTGAATTTGAAGCTGAAACTTATGGAAGCGGAGAGCAAAGAAAGTCAGGTCTTGGCCGAAAGGGCCGTGGCGCTCCGGACTTTATATTTTTATGCCGGATTTTCGCCGTTTAATCAAAAACTGATGAAAAAGGATATCCGTCAGATTGTAATTGCACTGAAAGCGGCATTTAATCAGGATTTGGTGCAAATGCTGGCTAATTCTCCCAAAACAGAGAAAAAGCAACCCAAGCCGGATACGGAATGGAGCAAAAACGAAAACTGGCTGGAAGATGTTGTGGAGAACGAGAAGGTTATTCTTCCGCCCAAAAAGGCTGTCAGCCGTCCGGCAGCGTTGGAAGCCATGACCGGCCCGGCGGTTTTGTACGGCGCGGATGCCGACGGCCGCAAGATTATGCAGCTGGGCGCTTTTACGGAATGCGACAATGCCGAGAAAGAGTGGAAGAATTTGCAGCTGGCTTATCCGGAGCTTGCCAAACTGCAGGGACAGGTGGAAACCGTGTCAATTGACGGCAGGGAAGTTCACCGGCTGATCGTGCGTTCCGAAAAGGGCGGAATGGCCGGAATCTGCAATAAGCTGCGTCAGGCCGGACGGGGTTGTCTTCTGCGCTAGATTATAACTTGCAAAAGATTGAAACACGGGCTATGATATTTTTAAGTGCTTTGGTGGAAAATGCAGGCTGAATAATGACTGATGATCAGGAAACAGATAAAAAAGATTTGGAAGTTTTGAAGCAGAAGATTCAAAATTCGAAGATTGCGTATGAGCGTTCTGCCGGTGCAACGGAAAACGAAAGCGACATGACTTTTGAGTGGAGCGCGGTATCGGCCACCAAGCCCAATCCGGGGTTGAAAAAGCCGGAAGAACGTTTTTATACGTCTCAGCCGAAAATTGAGTTTTCCGGCAAAAAACTGGAAGACGGAAATTTTGCCGGCGAGAATTTGGAAAACGCCAATTTTTCCTGTGCGGATCTGAGCGGAACGGATTTGTCCGGTTCCAATTTAAGAGGGGTGGATTTTTCGGGATCTAATCTGAGCGGCGCCAATCTTTCGGGGGCCGATTTGACCGGAGCCGTATTGTCAGGCGCGGTTTTGAAGAACACCAATTTTACCGGCGCCAATCTTTCGGGCATAAAGTTTGAAGATATTGATATTGAAGATGCCATTCTGCTTGATATTAAAATAGATGACTGGGCGTTGGAAGATTTTCAGGCGCTGATTGAGTTTTTGGCCAAGTATTATCCGCATAAGCTTAAGCTGACGTTATTGAACCTGACACTGCTGGATTTGTCGCGCATTGATTTGAGCAAGGTTGATTTGCGGGGTGTGGATTTTACCGGATGCGACCTGACCGGCGTGGATTTGTGGGGTCTTGATCTGAGCCAGTGCATTATTACGCCGGAACAGATTGCGCAGGCGCTGGGACGCGTGCCGACGCCGGCGGAGATGAAGATGCTGCTGGCGCCGAAAAACAAAGCCAAGAAAAAGGGCTGGAATGTGGACTTTGAAGACTTTTTTAACAACCGCAAAGAGTTTGGCGTGATTGACACGACCAAGATGAAGGGAACAAAAATTTCCGATATGATGAAGATGGGGCAGAAGCTCATGAAGAAAATGGGTTACGGACAGGCGCCGGAGCCCACAGATGCCGAAATTATTGCGGAGATTCAGAAAGAGAAATCAGAGAAAGAAAAATCTCATAACGCCGAACTGCGGGAAGTTATTGAGGCCAGAAAACGCGAGGCTCTTGAGCAGATGAAGCAGGAAAAAGAAAAGAAAAGAGAATATGTGTCCGAGCCGGCAAGGGAAGAAAAAACAGCCGAGCCGGAGCTTCCGGTTCAAAAGCGGGAAGTTAAGGAAAAGAAAAAAGTTCATATTCACGGTAAAGAGTTTGATGCGGCAACGTTGGGGCGAATCAAGTCTTCAATGAGCAATCACAGATCGTAATCCTTGGACAAATATTGACAACTGATTACCCTTGCAGTAAAATTATTGCAAGGGAGAATTTTTTATGTATCAGTACAGTGAAGCCGAGTTGAAGCAGGAAATTGCCGAATATATCAGGAACGGATGTTATCCGTTTTGCCGGCGTTCCGCTTTTGCCGATAAGGTTGAAATGCTGTTAGCCGATGATATTGCCGAGCTGAAGAGAATAAACAAAGCTTATAAACGGCCGTTTTTGTGCGTGGATTATGATAAAATCGTCTCCCGCCGTTATTCCGGCCTTAACCGGCGTTATTATAATTCACGCCTGATACGGGAGGCTTTTAAGGTTTGGGGAGCACGCAGTCTGGCTTATTTGCGCGAGGCCGGCGTTTTGCTGCCGAAAGACAAAAGCGTGCGCGGCCGCGGCATATATATTCAAAACATGGAGATGCTGGGCAAGGAAATCTGCGGCTGTTATGTGGGGAGTTTTCACGGCGCTTCGGCTTTGTTCTATTATGCGGCAAAATCTCCGGCTTCTTCGGTTATGAATTTTTATCATGAAGCCGGGCATAATCTGCAAAATCTGCTGGGTATGAAATCTTGGAAAGGACAAGATGATTATATGCAGTATAAATGTGAGGTTCATGCGGAAGCTTTTGCTTCGGCGATGATGATTTTGCGGGCCAAAACAGAACAGGAGCGCCGTCAGGCAGAGGCTTTTGTGATGAAAAAAGCCATGAACAGCGCTGAATTCGGCGAGAATTTTGATGTTAGGTATAATTCTTATGCCGTGGTCAAACAACTTGTGCCCGAGCTTAGGAAGCTTGACCGGCGAATGCTGGAAAAGGCAGACGGCAGCATTGACATGATAAAGACAGCCCGTCTGGCGCAAAGAATGGTTGACAAGTATGCTTATTTGCGGCTGGATTTTGAAAATTATTCGGTTTTCAGAGAACAAAACAAGGTGTTGTATAAGTTTAATCCCGAGCAGGCAAGATGGTATAAAGACTGTATGGAAGCGCGGGAGCATCGTACATTTGATCGGATGTCAGAGCTGGAGAACGTTTATGTCGGTTTGCAAAGGGCGCGTTCGGAACAAGAGAAGTCTGCGGTTTTTCATCACGAGTATTTATATTGTTCCGAAGATGTCAGGGCTTTTCGTCAGTTGTATTTCCGGCATAACCGGCGGGGGCGGTATTATGAAATGCTTAAGCGGACGGAAGCGGTTCTGAAACCGGAAAATTTGTGGAAAAAAGTTAAGCAGAGAGTTTGTGGTATGCGTAGGGGAAGTTTGTGCGGAGGACGCGATCGATGATGACAGAGTATTCTGATGCAGATATTTTGAAAGACATTGAAAACTATATCAAGGGCGGAATGCGGATACTGGCTTATGAGCCGCAATATCTGCCCGAAGTCCGCGAATTTATCGGAGACGATGCCGAGCGGCTGGAAAAGCTGATGAATCAAAACGGGCACAGGACTTTTTTGCTGGAAATGAGAGAATATGTTGACATTGCAAATTGCGGACGGAACGTGCGGGCTTTTCAGGATGATAAACTGCTGGCTGCCGCGGAAAAGGTTTTTGGCGCCGAAACAGAAGAGATATTGAGCAAACTTAATATTTGTTGGGAAGAAGACGGAAAAATAAAATACGGGAGAGATATGCACCGGCTGGGCAAAGATGCCCGCAGCGGATTGTGCAGATCATTTTATCCGGATAATCATACAAATAACGTTTCGGCAATACTTGTCGGCACGAATAACATGACGCCCGAGGAGGAATTATGGACATTTTATCATGAATGCGGCCATGTGTTGCAAAAGAACTTATGCGAATATGCCAATCAAGATTTTCAGATGGTTTGGCAGTTTCAGAACAGCGGGATGAAATTCGGGACAAACGGCGAGTTGCGAAGAAAATATGATGAGGCAGCCGGTTATTTGTGCTATTTTAAAGAAGCGCATGCCGAAACTTTTGCAATGACGACACTTATGCTGAAAGCCCGAGGTGAAGACGAATTTCAATTTTTTAAAAGTAAAAGTTTGAAAAGAGCCTGCCGCAAGCAGCTGAGCGGTGTCGGAAAAAGAAAAAATGCATGGTATAACTGTTATCCGTCAGTTACGGCCGTGTGCCGGCATTTGGACAAGCTTGGAGCCGAGGGGCGCAAAAAGTTTTTAGACGCAGAGGGCAAGGTTGATTTTTTGAAGATTAACGCTTATACCGCCAAAGCGGTGAACAGTACGATGTACGGCAAAAAAGAGTTTTTTGATTATTCCGCCGACAAAGGAGAGGAAAATGCCAGATGGCGGCGGGACTGCCTGGAGGCTGAGGTTTTGAAAAAACAATTTCCGCCAATGAATTTTTGGAGTGCTTTTTTTACAATTCTCAGGGATATTAAAAGGCCGGAAGACGCTTATCGTTTTATTGCCCGACAAGGAGGCAGGAATCCGGCGGAGGATGCCGAAAAAAAACGTTTGGCGGCTCTTTTTTTGAAGCATAACCCATTGGTGCCGGCCGAGGCGAAATATTATGCAAAAAAAGATCTCGGACGGTGAAATTTGTGCTGTTAATTTCTGAATATTCGTTTATGATAAGTGCAGTTTTAATTTTAAGAATCGATAAGAGAAATGGAAGATACGCTTTTTTCGGCACAAATCAAGCGTCCGCTGGCTGACCGCCTGCGTCCGCAGGCTTTGACGGAAGTCGTGGGGCAGGATCATATTGTCGGCGATAACGCCCCGCTCGGGCGGATGATCAAATCCGGCAAGATTACGTCTTTTATTCTCTGGGGGCCTCCGGGGTGCGGCAAAACGACGATTGCGCGCCTGATTGCCGAGCATACCAATCTTTATTTTGAGCAGATTTCCGCCGTTTTTTCCGGTGTGGCCGATTTGAAGCGGGTGTTTACCTATGCGCAGGAGCGGCGGGCAAATCAGGGTAAAGGCACGCTGTTGTTTGTTGATGAAATTCACAGGTTTAACAAGTCGCAGCAGGACGGTTTTCTGCCTTATGTCGAAGACGGGACGATTATTCTGGTCGGCGCGACGACGGAAAATCCGTCTTTTGAGCTGAATGCGGCGCTTTTGTCGCGGTGTCAGGTTTTTGTGCTGAACCGCCTGAATGAAGAAAATTTTGAAGAGCTTTTGCAGCGGGCAGAACGCGAGTTGGGCAAAAAACTGCCGGTGGACGGCGAGGCGCGCAGCTTTATGAAAGAAACTGCCGACGGCGACGGGCGTTATATTTTGAATTTGGCGGAAAGCGTTTGGGCCTATGCCCAGCCGGGCGAGATTTTTGACAAGGACAGCATTGTCAAGATTATTCGTTCCCGCGCACCGGTTTATGACAAAGGGCGTGACGGGCATTATAATCTGATTTCTGCAGTTCATAAATCTTTGCGCGGCACTGACGTTGATGCGGCGCTGTATTGGGTAGCACGGATGATTGAAGGCGGGGAAGATCCGAAATATATTCTGCGGCGGCTGACGCGTTTTGCCGTGGAAGATGTTTCTTTGGCTGATCCGAATGCCGTGACGCAGGCGATTGCCTGTTGGGAGACTTATGATCGTTTGGGATCGCCGGAGGGGGATTTGGCAGTGTTTCAGCTGGCGGCTTATCTGGCGACGGCGCCAAAGTCGGTAGGCGTGTACAAAGCAATGTATGCGGCCAAAGATCTGGCACGTAAGACAGGTTCCCTCATGCCGCCGAAGAATATTCTGAATGCACCGACAAAGTTGATGAAGCAGCTTGGCTACAGTGACGGTTATGAATATGATCCTGATACGGAAGACGGATTTTCCGGCGCCAATTATTTTCCGGACGGGGTCAAAAGGGTTAAGCTGTATCATCCGGTGGAGCGCGGGTTTGAACGCGAAATCAAAAAACGGGTGGATTATTTTGACAATTTACGTCGTGAGAAACAGAAGAAAAAAGGGATTGAAGATGCTTAGTGTGATCAGTGTTTTTGCCGGCGGCGGCATCGGTTCGGTTTTGCGTTATCTGGTTTCTTCCAGAATCGGCTCTCATTGGGGGATTATGACAGTTAACCTTTTGGGGGCGCTCATTATCGGCATTGTTTATCATTTTGTGAGTGTCAGAACCGGATTGCGGCCGGAAGTCAAAGCTTTTTTAATGACGGGAATGCTTGGCGGATTTACGACTTTTTCAACTTATATGCTTGATTTCTGTTTGTTGATGGGAAGGCAGCAGACAGCGGAGGCTTTTTTATATTTGCTGGGCTCTTTGATGCTGGGGGTGGCTTTTTTATATTTGGGCATTTATGCCGGAAAGATATTGTTTTGAGGGTTGGTGCAAATGGCAGTGGAAATTGTAAAAGTTAAGGAAATTGATGACGGGATGCGGTTGAACCGTTGGTTTATGAAATATTATCCCAAGCTCAGCCTCGGGCATTTGCAAAAACTTTTGCGGACAAAGCAGATTAAGGTAGACGGCAAAAAGGCCGAAACCTCGCTGAAGCTTGCCGCCGGTGCAGAGGTTCGCATACCGCCGCTGCATCTGGACGAGGCCGAAGCGCCGAAGCAAAACCGAATCAGCAAAAAAGACGCCGATTTTGTTTTGAGTATGGTCATTTATAAGGATAACAATATCTTGGTGCTGAACAAACCTTCGGGGATTGCGGTGCAGGGCGGAACGAACACCGGTTTTCATATTGACGGGTTGTTGGATGCGCTTAAGTTCGAAGCCGGGGAGAAGCCCAAGCTGGTACATCGGATTGACAAGAATACCAGCGGGATTCTGGTTTTGGCACGCAACCGCAAATATGCCGATTTGCTGACGCGGGCTTTTCGCGGGCATGATCTGCAAAAGACTTATCTGGCGCTGGTGCGGGGCTGTCCGCCGCAGATGAGCGGGGTGATTAAAGCGCCGTTGGAGAAGATTGGCGAGAAGGTTATGGTCGCAGAAGGCGGCAAACCGGCGGTAACCGAGTATGATGTTTTGGAAACTGTCGGCGACAGATTTGCTTTGGTTGAAGTCAGACCGCTGACCGGCAGAACGCACCAAATCAGGGCGCATATGGAATATTTGGGGATGCCGATTGCCGGTGACGACAAGTATTTTGGCAAGGAAAGGGTGCGCTTGTCCGGTGTCGGCGATAAACTTCATTTACATGCATACAAAATTGATTTATCGTGCTTATATAATAAAAAAATGGTGGTTTCGGCACCGCTGCCGGAGCATTTTCGCGAAAGTCTTAACAATTTGGGTATAAATTTCAAGGAGTAACATAATGGTCAAGTTTTTCAAAGTACTGCTGGGCATTGTGCTCGCACTGATAATTATTGTATTGGTCGGCGGTTTTATTTTTATCAAAACCTTTGATTTGAACAAATATAAGCCTTATGTTACCGAACTTGCCATGAAAGAAACCGGCCGCGAAGTGACAATCGGAAATGCGTCGCTGGGGATTTCTTTGTCACCGACTTTGGTGCTTAATGACGTGACGATGGCGAATGCTCCCTGGGCGCCGGAACCCCAAATGGTGAAAGTCGGCGAGCTGGAGGTTAAACTCTCGGTTTTGCCGCTTTTGAAAAAACAAATTGTTATTGATAAAGTTGCTTTGCTGAATACGGAAATTTTCCTGACCGAAGCGGCTGACGGAAGGCAAAACTGGGTCTTGGAGCTTCCGGCCAAAAACAAGCCGGCGGCAGAGACTGCAACGGTATCTGAAACTCAGCCGGTTTCTGCTGGTAAAGAAACCAAAAAGGTGAACTCCGGTGCGGCGGCGCTGGCAGGTTTTGCCGCCAAAGACGTGGTAATTGAAAATGCCGTGGTCAAATATAATAATCTGAAGAACAATCAGAATACGGATGTGACGGTCAATAAGATTACCCTGAATGCCGAGAGTATGGACAGCAATGTCAATATGACTTTCGACGTTGTATACAACCAGCAGAAAATTGCCGGCGAGGTGACTTCCGGTTCCGTTAATGCCCTGCTGAAGGGCGAGGGCGACTTTCCGGTCAAAGCCGCGGTACAGGCTTACGGCGTTGATGTGAAAGTTGACGGCGCATTGCAGAATGTGTTGAAAAATCTTGGTTTCGGCATGAATGTCAATCTTTATAATCCGGCAGGGAATTTCGGGGCGCCCGAGACAACGCTGATTGCAAAAGTTTCCGGCAATTTGAAGGAAGTTACTGCCGATATTTCCAGCCTGAATGTGGTGAACAATGTGATTACCGGACGGATTAAGGCTGATATTGCCAATAAGGTGCCGATGATTTGGGCTGATTTGAAAAGCGATAAAATCAATTTGATGAATTTTTCAAAAAACAGCAATATGGCATGGCAGATGCCGGCGCTGATTGCTTCTGCCCGAGCCAGCGAACTGGTACCGGACGAGGCTATTCCGTTTGCTTTGCTGAAAAGCGTGAATGCCGATGTTAAGCTTAATGTCGCTCAATTGATTATTGATCAGGCAATGCAGGCGGACAATGTTTCTTTGACGGCGAAATTGCAAAACGGTCTGCTGAATGTGCAGCCTTTGACGCTGAACTTCGGCGGCGGGGAAATTGACGCTTCTTTGAGCGCGAATGCCGCTAATGACAACTTGGCGGTAAAGCTGGCCAGCAAGAATATGAAGCTGCAGAATTTGCATCAGGATTTTGCCGTTAAAGATGCCAAGAGTTTCGGCATTGTTTCAGGCGGAAATCTGGATTTGGACATTAATCTGTCCGGTTCGGGCAAGACTTATCGCCAGCTGGTTAACAATCTGAGCGGCAAGGTTATTGCCATTGCCGGAGAGAGCGTCATCCAGACCGGAAAACTTGATTTTCTGTCCGGAAACTTTATTACGCAGCTGTTGAATACGCTTAACTTGTCTTCCGACAAGGTTCGGAACATTGATATGACCTGTGCGGTAGTGCGGGCTGATATCGGCGGCGGAAAAGCCGTTTTCCCGAAAGGTATTGCCTTGAATGCCAAACAGCTGAATTTGGTCAGCGACGGCAGCATTAATCTGGTTAACGACAAGATTGATTTCGGTATTCGTCCGTTTTCCGGAAAGGTGGTAGATACCAATCTGGCTCAGGCTCTGTCTTCTTTTATTAAGGTTAAAGGCACGCTGAGCAATCCGAAAATTACGCTGGACGACGCGCAGGCGGTGCAGGCGTTAATCGGTGTTGCCGCAACCGGCGGTACGGCTTATCTGGGGTCTAAGCTGGTTATGGATGCCGACAGTTCTCCCTGTTATACTGCTTTGGCCGGTACGTCGTATCAGAGCCGTTTCCCGGCGCCTTCCAAGGCTTCTCAGGCAACGCAGGACTTGTATCAGGGGACGCAAAAGGCCATTGATGACAGTGTTCAGGATATTAAAGGCGCCGCCAAAGATATTCTGGGTATTTTGAGTGGCAAAAAGAAATAGGAGCAGGTGTGAAATGAGTGACTATCTGAATAAAACCGCAGCCGAGATTGGCAAAAGCCGCAAAGAAGTGATTGACCGGCTGGTGGTGTTTTCGCAAACGGATATGCTGTTGTTCTGGGGGCATGAAAAAGACCTGATTGAGCGGCAGGAAAAAGTCTGGGGACCGATCCTGCAATGGGCGAACAATGAGATTAATGTTGAATTTGTCAAAACGCAGGGGCTTGATGTTCCGGAAAACAAGGCTTCGGGAGAAAAATTGCGGGATTATCTGAACAGTTTTTCCGATAAGGAGCTGGCGGCTTTTTATGTGGCGGCTTTGAACATGAAATCTGTTTTGCTGGCGATTGCTTTGGTAAAAAAACGCCTTTCGGCGGAAGAGGCCTTTAATGCCGCTTTTCTGGACGAGTTGTGGCAGGCCGAAAGCTGGGGCGTGGAGAAAGAAGCCGAAAAACGGCGGTCCGAGCTTAAAAAAGAGCTTCATGAAGTTGAAGATTTCTTAAAATGATATAAAAGGAGCCGTTTGGCTCCTTTTAGGATTTACCGATGAATAAAGAAGTTTATATAAAAATTGAAGGGCGGGTACAAGGAATTGGCTTTCGATGGTGGGCAATTCACAAAGCCGAAGAAATCAGCGGAATATCCGGCTGGGTCAGAAATGCGGCGGACGGTTCGGTAGAGATTTTGATGCGCGGCGATGAAGAAAATATTGATGCGATGATTTTGGCTTGTCACAAAGGCCCGTCGCTGGCCAGAGTGGACAGGGTATCTTTTATCGTCGGGCGGATCAGCAGCTGGCTGCCGCCGATTGAAGACGGAAAGTTTGTGCGCAGTTATTGATATAGTCATAAGTTCAGCTTGGAAAAAAGATGTTGATGCATATTTTTTGAGTATCTGAAAACAGATTGGGAGAAAAAATATGCGTGTTGAGAAAACCCGTGAAAATCTGCGGGAATGTTTGTGTCTGCATTGTCCGTCTTATACGACGGTGTGCAAAATGAAAAATATGCCGGAAAATTTGATTAAGATGCTTGAGCCGATTGATGATATAGAGCATTTTGAGGGAATGTATTGCGCGTTTGACCGCAGTCATTGTATTCATGAAGATAAGGGATGTATTTGCGAAAAGTGCGAAGTTCATAAGAAATATAACCTGAAAAAGGAAGATTACTGTCTGAAAAACGGCGGAATGTAGAAAAATCCCCCTTGTTCAATGTTGAGCAAGGGGGATTTTTTTTAGAATCCTTTGCATGAGCTGGTACAGCAATAGGGGTATCTGTAGCCGTCATCATAGCAAGTATAGCTCTCTCTGGCTGCTTCACAGTTCGCTTTGTCGGTTGCTTCTGTGCCGGAAGCGAAAGTTTTTCTTTGGTTGTATGTTGTTCCGGTATATTCGTCAACCGTTCCATTGTATCGAGTGAGGGTTGATGTGATGTTCATTCCGCAGTTTAACGTGAATTTACTTTGTGCGTTGGTTTCTTCATACCAGTTTTGGCAATGGGGTTTAGTATTTGTTACATAGTTAAATTTTGTTGTACAAGATTTAACACCGGTTGCTGAGTTACATGTTTTGCAAGAAGAGCAGCAAGGACATGTGGTAGCACAGCCGTATTCACAGGTCTGATGAGAAGAATGTGTACAACAGGTTGAGCACCTGATACAGGTACCGCCGCATCCGTCAGAGATAGTATAAGTTCCGCAGGAACATCCGGAAGAATCGGAACAGCTTGGTGTACAACAGGATTCATAATTATAGCAAGTCTTGTTTCCGCATCCGTTCTTTGTGGAAGAAGAACATCCCGTGGGATCGGAAGAATAAGGATAAGAGGACGGGCAGTTTATGTTGCAGGTGTAATAACAGGTATACTCACAGCCGTCGGTACCGTTAGTGCCATAAGACGAAGAAGTCAGGGAAGTATATGACGGACAGCCGGATGGAGTGCAGCAGGTTCCGTAAGATGAATCATAAGAACAGCGGCCGGAGGTCTTTTTAAGCTTCTGCCCGGAGGAACATGAGTTGGTATATCCGGTGTCCTTACAAGCACGGGCATTGTCAGTTTTGCATTGTTTGTACAAAGACCCGTCACTTGGACAGGGAGTGTCAACATATTGAGGAATAGAACAAGATGTCGTATTGTATCCGTTATTTTTACACCAGGTTTTAGCGTCACATTCAAGATAATGGTCGTCACGGGAACATTCACCGACTTTAGCGTAATAGTCCGGACATTTACCGGAAGCATAGTAGGTATAACCTTTGCTTTCGCAAAAAACAGTATCTTCATTGATATTCATATCGGGGATACCGTTGAGGCCGTCTTCCATACAGTCTGGCAGGAAGCAAATACCGGCAAAGGCATTGGAGGGCGGGAGAAGAACCGAGAAAGCAGCGGTAACAGCAAAGACTGACACCGCAGAGTTTAGTTTCATGTGTAGCATAGTGTGTTTCATCGATTTTCTCCCATAAGAAATTCTTTTTTGGAACACCTCTTTTGTTAAAAGTGACGATTGACTCATTTCTATCCTTAGAGTCAGGCCGCCAGGCTGATTGGAACCGGCGGCCTTATTCGGCCAGTCAAGCCGATGAAAGAAGACCGGCCGAATATGAACACTCGGGAGGTGTGTCCGTAGAGATAACTATATCATAGCTCAAAGCAATTGTCAATATGTCTTGAAAGGTGGGGTGGTTATTTCGGCTAAATCGTTATTTTACAAGACTTTAGGTGTATGATTAAATGTATATATAATTGTGAATTTAAGCTGTTTTTGTGATTTGGATGGGGGAAGAATAAGTGAAAATTGCAATTAATTTAATGAAGGAAAGGAATAGGTGAAAGCGAAGGATATTCTGTTATAACGCTTTGAAAAAAGTCATATTGACAATTATTTAGAAAATGTATATTTAGAATTTACTTAATTATAACAGAGAGAGTTGTTCTTTGATATGTCTGCTGACACCCTAAAAAAAATATCATTATCAAAAGTTTTTTCCGCAGCCGGAGATTATTTAACGAAGAATTGGAAGGCTATGGGGGTATTCTCCCTGATTAATTATGTTTTGACCGCAACCGGCGTTTATATTCTGGGAGGAACGCAGCATCCGTTATTTTTGTTGCTGCTGGTTGTGATGTATTTGTTTTGGGGGTGTTTTTTCAGATTTTATTTTAAAAAAAAGCCATATTTTGAAGTAAGGCCTTTTGTGCGTTCTCTGGCACCCTCGGTTAAAGTTGTGTTTGTTACCGTGGTTGTGGTTTGGGGATTTTTAATGCTGCCTTATATTCCGCTGTTTTTGGGTTTTGCTTCTGAAGCGCAAATGCAGGGCTACCTTGATCAATATGTATTTTTTTTGCAAAAATATATGCAGGATACGCCGTTGTTGGACATTGTTTTGAATTTGATTTTGGTATTGATTATGCCGTTGGTTTTGTATCGCCCGATGCTGGCTTGGGTTGCGGCACTGATGGGGCGGCGCGGATCGCTGCGGATTGCCTGGTCTAAGACAAAGGGAAATTACAGGCAGTTTGTGCTTATGGCTTTGGTGATGAACATTCCGATGGTCTTATTGGGTTTTGTTGCCGGTGTTTCCGGTGTCGGAGAAGTTGTCAGTTTATTGATTTTTTCTCCGCTTTTGGTGTATTACAATCTGGTCATTGCACAGGTGTATGACTTTTTTTATCTTCAGGATTAAACAAAAAAAGCACTCCGGAGAGTGCTTTTTTTAGTCATTGTATTTTTTCATTTTTTCGTTCAGGATATTATCGTTCCAGCTTTCCGGAGTTTTCCAGCAGCTGTCTTCTCCAGGCGTATATATTTTTTGCATTTGTTGCCTGATGTTTTCTTTTTCAGCTACATCCTTAGAAAGATTTATGGTATATCTTTCATCTTCGTATTGCAAAAACAAATGTTTTTTTGCTGATTTTTCGATGATAATGTCATATCCCCGAATGAAAAAACGAGAACTATCCAGAATCGGATGAGAACAAAACAGGCAGAGAATTTGGGAGCTTTTCCGCTCAATGAACAGGTGAGAAACATTGTTTAGAAAATAATAACATAATTCCTGATTTTGAAAAACCGGTGTTATTTTTTTGCACTGAATGCCGCCGTAAAAAATGTCCCAGTAATACAGTGTACCATCGCTGCCGGAAACAATCCGCTTGAAAGAAAACATATTGCTGATGTTATTCCATGCTTGTTGTCCAAATGAAATTTGTAATTCCAGACTCATAATATTTAAAAAATTATAGGGTTAATAATTATATTTACGGTTCAGTCATAGCAGAACCGTTTGCAGATGTCAATTGTAATAGGGTTAAAGCTCAGGCATCGGATAGTCACGACCGCCGGGGAGGTTGTAATGCCACCATTCGTGCGGGAGTGATTCCAAGCCAACGCTTTCCATAAGTTGTTTTAGAAACTGCCGGTTTTTTACGGCTTCCGCAATTTCCGGCGCGTTGTAATCGTGGCGGGCTTTTTGCAGATGAGCAAAAAACTCGTCGGTTTTGCCTTCTTGGATTTGTTTGGCAAAATAGGGTGTATAGGCGTCAACTTTGGTCGGATAAGCCAGTTCATTGCCGTTCTCGTCACACAAGCAAACGTCAACCGCTGTAGCGTGACAATGTTGCGAACGTTCCGGATTAGCCGCAAAAAAGCCGTCCATCGGAATTATTTCTTTGAGCATTTTATGCGCCAGAGGCGGACGATAAGCGTCAAAAATTTTTAATTTCAGTTTTTTCTGCTTGAGAATCGGGATGAGTTTGACTATTTTCTCCCACATATCTTTATGTACGATTGCATGATTGCCGAATCCGACTTTTTCATAAACGGCAATGCCGGTCATATTTTGCGGGATGGCATACATCATGCTGATAATGAACGGATCGCCGTTGATTTCAATATAGTCTTTTGGCAGTTTTTTCATTTTATCAATTCCAGAAATTCTTCTTCGCTTAAGGTTTTTATGCCCAGTTCTTTTGCTTTAGAAGCTTTTGAACCGGCATCGGCGCCGATAATGACATAGTCGGTGTTTTTTGAAACGGAACCGGAAACTTTGGCTCCCAGGCTTAGGGCTTTAGCCTTGGCTTCCGAACGGGTCATCTTTTCCAGCGTTCCGGTGAAAACGACGGTTTTGCCGGCAATGGGCGAGGAATAATCCGTTTCGTCAACAAAGTCTTCGACGCTGATTTCCTGCAGTAAGCCGTTGATGGTTTTGAGGTTGTGGTCTTCGGCAAAAAATTCGACAATGTCTTTGGCCATGGCGCCGCCGATGCCGTCAATTTCCACAAGTTTCAGCGTCTCTTTGTTTATCATGTCGTCCATGAAACGGTTGAAGCTGCCGTAGTTTTTGGCAATCAGCCGTGCGGTGGCGGTTCCGACCTGACGTATTCCCAAAGAATAAATAAAGCGCGGCAGGTCAATACGGCGTTTGGCATTGATGGCTTTGAACAGGTTGTCGACAGATTTTTTGCCCCAGCCTTCACGCATTTCCAAATGCAGCGGCGCGTTGTTTTGGTGAGCGAACAAATCACCGTCGTTATTGCGCCGTTCCAGCGAGAAAATGTCAACCGGCGAGGTGACGATGCCTTCTTTATAGAATTCTTCAACGATTTTGCGTCCCAGGCCTTCAATGTCAAAAGCCTCCCGCGAAACAAAATGGATAATCCGTTCAATGGCCTGTGCAGGGCAGGTCAGTCCGCCGGTACAGCGCCGTACAGCTTCGTCTTCTTCTCTGATGGCATGGGCGCCGCACTGCGGGCAGGTATGCGGAAATTCAAATTCCCGAGAATCCTCCGGCCGTTTGTCTTTTATGACTTCCACCACCTGCGGGATGACGTCGCCGGCACGCTGGATGATAACCGAATCGCCGATGCGGATATCTTTGCGTTTGATTTCGTCTTCATTATGCAGTGTTGCATGAGAGACGATTACGCCGCCGACGTTTATCGGTTCCAGATCCGCTACCGGCGTCAGGGCACCGGTTCTGCCGACCTGAATGCGGATGTCGTTGATTTTGGTTACGGCTTGTTCTGCCGGAAATTTGTGGGCGATTGCCCATCTCGGCGTGCGAGTCAGAAAGCCCAGCCGTTCCTGTAAAGCTATTGAGTTGACTTTGTAGACCATGCCGTCAATATCATAAGGCAAAGAGGAACGAATCTCGCCTAGCCGGATGAAGCTGTCTTCAATTTCTTTAACGGTATGGCAGAGTTTGTTGTTGGGATTGACCGGAAAGCCCCAGATTTTCAGATGTTCAAAAAAATCAGCCTGCGAATCCCAAACGCGTTCTGAGACTTCTCCCCAAGTGTAGGCAAAGATACTCAGATTGCGTTCGGCCGTGATGTTGGCGTCAAGTTGTCTCAGCGAGCCGGCGGCGGCATTGCGCGGATTGGCAAAGGCTTTTTTTCCTTCGGCTTCATATTTTTGGTTTAAGGCAAAAAAATCTGCTTTGGACATATAGACTTCACCGCGGATTTCCAAAATTTCCGGTACGTTTCCGTTGAGTTGTTGCGGCAGGCCGCGAATCGTTTTCAGGTTTTCCGTGATGTCTTCGCCGGTTGTGCCGTCGCCGCGGGTTGCCCCTTGTACGAATCGGCCTTTTTCATAACGGGCGGAAAAAGACAAGCCGTCAATTTTGGGTTCCGCCATAAAAGCAATGTCTTCCGAGGTGTTTAAAAAGCGTTTGACCGACATAATAAAGTCGTCAAGTTCTTCTATGGAAAAGATATCGCCGAGAGAAAGCATCGGAAAACGATGTCTGACTTTTCCGAAGTCCGGGCGAATTGGGGCGCCGACTTTTTTTGACGGGCTGTCGGAACGAATCAGTTCCGGAAAGCGTGCTTCAATCCGGCTGTTGCGCAGTTTTAATTCATCGTAAGCGGCGTCGCTTAAATAAGGAGCATCGTTTTGATAATAGGCAATGTCCGATTTGGCCATTTCGGCGGCAATATTTTTTAGTTCTTCGGCAGCCTCGGCGGCGGTTAATTCTTCGACTTCTTTCATTTTGTACCTCATTTATTGTTTTTAATATAAGGTGTTTGTGAAAAATTTCTATGAGAAATGCTGATTTGTTCAGAGGTTGATTGCGGACGGAGATAAAACAAAACACGGAAAGCGTGATGATTCCCGTGCTTTGTCTTTTGGCGACTCGGATCAGGCTTCCGCGCTTTTAATCGGCAGCATGTGAATTAATATCCCTTGGGCGATTATCATTATGATGAAAAGGCCGAATCCGGGGATAGCCACTCCCAGTGTATTGGCGAAAAATGCCAGCATGTAAATTACAAACAGGCAGAGCGTGCTTAAACGCATGCGCGAATCGAAATTTATCGGCTTGCGGAAAAGCAAAGAAAGCAGCCAGGCCGTGAAAGAAAAAACGATTGTACTCAGAAAGCAAAAGACAAATAGTCCGATGGCACAGAAAATCCAGACATAGACAGTCATTTGGTTTAAAAAGTCAGAAAAGGTTTTTGTATAGTCTTGTTTTTCAAGCTTTAAGGATTCCGGATATTGAGTGGTGCGAATCTGGTTGTCGTTGACGGTGTATATGTATTTGCGAGTGAGGTAAATGCCGGCGGGCAATCGGGTGGCGTCAAGAGAATCGACGGTCGTGTTTAAAATTATCGGAAGTAACAGCGGCTGCTCATTAAAGGTGCCAAGAATAAGGGTGGCATCGCGAAAGGTATCCGTCGGATTCGTAATGGTGTTGTTGCTGATGGTGACAGGCAGAAGTTTGTCCGCCGCCTGTTGTGCGTAAGGAATCGCAATTCGGGCATTATCCCTCAGATTCAGCGTGGTTGTGATTGAGGCAATCAGTGAGATGATGAGGATGAATTTTATACCGAATCCGGTTCCCGAAGAAATGTAGTTGAAAATTTTATTCATTATAAATGTCCTTTGTTTAATCTGTGGCGTTATTTTAATAAATAGTGGCGGAATGTAAATTAAAAAGGAAGCATCAAATGCTTCCTTTGTTTAACAATAATGAGAATCGCTTTTTTAGGCCGGCGAAATCATCATTGTCATTTGTTTTCCTTCCAGCTTTGGTTCAGAATCGAGTTTGTATGATCCTTCCAAATCTTCAAGAATCCGGTGCAGAACTTCTTGTCCGAGATTGCTGGCACTCATTTCGCGGCCTTTATAACGCATGGTGAATTTTACTTTATTGCCTTCGCCGAGAAACTTTTTGGCCTGTTTTAATTTGACTTCATAATCATGGGTGTCAATCATCGGACGGAGCTTTAATTCTTTGATTTCAATGACTTTTTGATTCTTCTTTGCTTCAGCTTTGCGTTTTTGCATCTCATATTTATATTTGCCGAAGTCAAGGACTTTACAAACAGGCGGAACGGCCTGCGGAGAAATTTCAATCAAATCCAAACCGGCATCAGCTGCAATTTGCAGGGCTTCTCTGACAGATACAACACCGCGGTTGGTTCCGGTTTCATCAATTAAACGTACTTCTTTTACTCGAATCTCTTCATTAATGCGTGGCCCGTCATCTTCACGTACTGGCGCATTGGTATTTTCTTTAGCTATTGTAGCCTCCCAAAGTTGTTGTTAATTAAGTATTATATATAATACAAAAGTTAACGTTAATATCAAGAAAATATTACGGACTCTGCAAGATTTTCCGAGAAAACGGAATCTTTTTTCAGTTTTTTTTCCGATATAAGCGGATGATTATAGCCTAATTATGTTTTGACATTAAAAATTTTTTCAATTATTATCACGAATTGTCAGCCGGTTAGCTTCTTTTTCACAGAAAAGTCAAAAAAAATTCAAAAAAGCTATTGACAATGGGGAATGAGGGGGTTATAAGGTCAATCACCGAGCGGGGCGGCGCTGCAGTAAAGAACGGCAGGAAAGCTTAAGCGAGGGAGTTATAGAAGATAGTGAATAAGAAAAGATAAGAGGATAC
>JAGBHO010000025.1 GCA_017935485.1 Alphaproteobacteria bacterium
CAGGCTCTTATCAAACTTTTTGGTAAAAACGCGTATAATGGTCTATTAATACAGAAAAAATCTTTAAGGCTAAGTTACGTACGTCTATGTACGCGCTTGTCACCTTAAAGATTTTTTCTTATTATCTGTCTTAGGCATCCAGGCTCGCTGCGGTTGCTAACGTTTTCCTCGCTTGCCAAGATGTTCCAAAGAGCTTGCAGACAAAAACAACCGGAGCAGCGGTTGTTTTTACTTAGCGCTTGCTTTCTCCACCCTAAAATCTTATTATTTCTCTCGTTCTCCATATTTTTTACAGCGGCCTGAACGGACGCTTTCTGCGTTTTTATCAGTCAGTTTTGCGTTTCAAAATTCTCGTGTAGCTATATGTACACGTCGTCGAAAAAAAACGGCGCAGCACCGACCTTTATTAAACTTTTTGGTAAAAACGCGTATAATGGTCTATTAATACAGAAAAAATCTTTAAGGCTAAGTTACGTACGTCTATGTACGCGCTTGTCACCTTAAAGATTTTTTCTTATTATCTGTCTTAGGCATCCAGGCGCGTTGCGGTTGCTAACGCTTTCCTCGCTTGCCAAGATGTGCCAAAGAGCTTACAGACAAAAACAACCGGAGCAGCGTTTGTTTTACTCAGCGCTTCTACCGTGTTTTTACAGCGGCCTGAAAGGGAGTTTTTTGAATGTTTAAATGGGAAGCATGGTTTCTTTGGGGTAATACTTTTTTAGATGCCAGATATTTTCTAAAAAAAGATAGTGTTTTCTTATATAAAATTTATTTTTCCAAAAAATGAATATTTTTGTCAAAAGTTATTGCGTTTCGATATTGACTGTGCTATGATGAAAGCAATAATTTGATGACTGACAGAGAGGCAAAAATGGTTCGGGCAATTAATTTCAAAAGCAGCAGAGAAAATGATTTCAACGGTGAGTACGAGTTTTCTCCGGAAAGCGTGGCTGACAAAATTCCGGCAGAATTAGGGGTTGAAAATATTGCCGGAGATAAAAAAGCTGATTTTATGAAGGATTTTGCCCGCCTTTATACTTTTAAAGACCGTTTTGATTCTTCTTTTGAGGCGGAAAGTTCTCATTTTGAAAAGAAAAAGCTGCCGAGCGGTGAGGATTTGCTTTATCTGGTGGTTGATCATATGAAGCCTTCCGATTTGTCAATGGCGGTTTCCAACGGTCAATTGGTGTTGAAAAATTCTGAGAATATGACCGAAGACAAATATAGGGATTTAGCCAAATTTTGCTGGATGAACAATATTTCCAATATTTCTTTTCCGGCAAATATAGAAGAGGAATTTAAAAACAAATTTCAACAGGCTTATAACAATGAAGAAAATCATGCTGTTTTAGGGTATGGCAACGGTGAGGAAGACAAAAAAGAGCAAGCCGAAGTTGATGAAGAAATCAGACGTGATAAGGCCGCGGCGGAACGGATTGCCGCACAGGCTGTAAAACTTCCGCCGGAGCAGCAGAGTGAGTTTGTCCGTAATGAAGTGGAAAAAATTCAGGCAGAAAAAGAGCAGAACGCCAAAAAAGAAGAGAAAAGCAGTGGGCCGGATTTAAGCAAAATCGAAAAAAACATGAAGACGTTTATGGAGGTCCGTTCAGCCAAGAAGAAAGATTCCTGTTATTTTAAGACGCATACTATGGGCGGCTGGCTGCATTATAGAATTTATGCTTCTCCCGATCAACGTGCGTCAGACGGTTTATGGGACGATAAGAGCAAGTCTTTTAAGTCTAATTATGAGATTGATTTGAAGTTTAAAAATGACAATGGCACGTTGCATATAAAATATGCTTTGCCGGGGGATAAGCCGATTCCCGGAAAATATGCCGATGAAATTGTCGGCATGATGAAGGCGCAGGGATATTTGACAATTGAATTCGGTAATTTGACAGATGAAGATAAAGGAACAATTCGAAAAGCTTGCGGTTGTGCCGGTGTTTTGCCGACGTTTAATTTGGGTGAAAAACATGCCCGCGGTATGCTGGCCGCCGCGGCTGACAATAAGCTGGCTGATTTGGCGGGTTATAAGAAAAGAATGGCCAATAAATTGCGCAAACAGGTGCAAAAAAGCGGAAAGCCGATGGAAGACAAGGATAACAAAGGTGTTCGCGGCGTTATTCTGGAGTGTGAGGCAGAGAACGGCATTGTTACGAAGGATATCAAATGGAATGAAGATGATGTAATGAAGGCTCTCAAAATTGCCAGAGATAATCTGTCTGATACCGATTTGTTGGAGTTTAAAAAAGGTTTGTCTGAAACTTTGATGACTCAGATGATGGAAGAAAATAATTTTAATAATCAAAATCCTCTGAAAAAACAGGCGGAAAAACTGGCGAATGAAGTGACTTATAAAACGTTTGCCGATGCTTTTGATAAGATTCAGGAGGATATACAAAAAATTTCCGAGGGCAGCAAGGATAAGCGCGCAAGAGCTGAAGACGTTATCGGTGCCATGGATACGGCCGGCGAGCTTTCTTTGTATTTTAGTGAATATAAAGACAAGCCGCTGCGGGATTTTGTGGAGGACGGCAGGCTTAATCTGGCTGAGGAGCAGAAGGCTTTTGCTCAGGCTTTTCCGATGGATAAATATGCAGAAGCGAAGTTTAAGGATCTCAGCAGCGATCAATTGGTTCAGTTGTATGAAATCATGAAAGCCGAAAATGTTAAAAAAGCGGCGGAAAGGCTGGAAGAAGATACCAGAGGAAAATCGGGCCAGAGTTTTGATGCGGCAGTTAAAGATAATGTCAGTACCGCTTCCAGTAAACTGAAAAATATTGTCAGAACTTTGAGAGATTACGGATATCGTGATGCTTCAGCCGTTGATGTCGGTGCGCCGGCTTATATTCGTCCGGATGAGGCCGGAAAGCAGAAAACGCAGCAAAATGGCTTAATCAAAGCAAGAGGGCGGGGCGGCCGGTAGCATAATTTGTTGTTAACAAGATATTAATTGTTTTTGCTGTAAAAATTTTAAAGCGTATTATTCGGTAAAGGAGATAAGCTATGGAATTAAAAAATAAAATTTTGGTCGGCGGCGCTTTGTGCGGTGCATTGGCTTTGAATACCGAGTATGCCAAACAGGCTGATGAAATTTTGAAAAATCCGGAATCTGATTTGACAGAGCGTCAATGGGCTGAAAATGCAAAAGCAGAATCGTCTATTGCCGGAATGGTGATGATTGGCGGTGTGTTTGTCGGTTTGGGCAAGCTTTTGGCCAAGAAAATGCCGGGCGCTTATGATTTGCCGGCAAATAATGCTCCGATTGCAGAAAAGGAAGTTCCTTTTACGGTGGAAGTCGGAAATGAAGATGGCGAGATGAAGCAGGTTTATGCCAATGCCGCTGCTTTGAAGAATATGCAGAGAGGACGTTAATCGGGATTGAAAATGGCAGGATACGCAACAGAAAATGCATTTTGTATTGCCGAAGGAGAGGAAGGGGAAATTTATATTTTCCTGACTGCCAAGAAAAATCATCCGAAAATGCCGAAGATTATTTATGACGGCAAGGATCATGCCATATTTTTGCGCAATTCCGAACAAAAGATTATTTTGGATTATATTCATCCTGATGTGCGCGATAAGCTGCGGAAGGCCAAAGCTGTCGTAATTGTAGAAACTTTGCTGGAAAATATCAGAGACAGCTATATGGCCGAGATGCAGATGGTGGAAAATATTCCGATTGACTGGCAAAAAATTGGTCTGAAAAATTGGGAAGAAGCTGCCCTGAAATAATTTTGTAAAATTGTTTGAAAAAGTGCTTGCAAAATTGCCGGTTTTACTTTATAAATCGGTTTGTTAACCAATGGTCCTATCGTCTAGCGGCCTAGGACGTCGCCCTCTCACGGCGAAAACACGAGTTCGATTCTCGTTAGGATCACCAATTGCGATACCCTCAGTTTTTGAGGGTATTTTTTTGTTTAAAGACCTGATGTAATCGTAAGGTTTTCTAAGGGTATAAGAGATTTTGCGGTCTTGCAATTTCAAGTTCGAAAGTAAGATGTGTAAAATCTCTCTTTTTGTTTCTACTTTCGAACTCTGGAAGATTTGGTACGCATTATTACCCAAGGAAAGTATTGTGGCGACTGCGATTGAAAACTTTTCATCAGCTTCGGTCAACAGTTCCGACTTTCCCTCGAGTTCGTATTGTTCGTTTTTAAGGTCTTCATTCATATCACGGTATTCTTCCGGCGTAATATGCCCTTCAAGCAGCAATGACCGCAAACGCTTGATTTTATCCTGACAGTCATCGTATTTCTTGCGAATGGTTTTTACCTCACGGTTATGGGCTTCATTCTGTCGGTTTATAATTTTCTCCATATCCGACTTAAGATAGCTCATTATCTCCTGCGGCACAGACAAGTTTTTTAATTCGTCTTCGATTTGTTGTAAAACAACGTTTTCATTAACTTGCGGATTTTTGCAGTTCCCTTTGAAGTGTGAACATTTGAGGTAAACGTATTCTTTGCCGCTGGGTTTTGTTTTACGGTCACTGCTAATCATACAACCGCATTCTCCACAAGTTATCAATCCCCGAAATATAAAAGGCTTTTCGGTGGTTTTGAAATGTTTGGGTTCTTCCGGTTTGCGACCGTGCATAATGTCCTGACACGTTTTAAACAGAGCGGGAGCAATTAACGTTTCGTAGTTATGTTTGTACCATTGGTTTTTATATAACATTTCCCCAATGTAAAATTTGTTATTTAGTATGCGGTGAATCGTACTTGTGTCAAACGGTTTGCCTGAAAACCGACAGACAAGCCCCCATTCTTTACATTTTTTCATCATATCCTTAACCGAATAAAGCCCCGTTGCGTATTCTTCAAAAAGCTTCTGAATAATTGGAGCTCGTTCGTTGTCAACAATGACGGCAGCCTTTCCGTCCGGTGTTCTTATATTTAAATAGCCTGCCGGAGCTTTGGACATACACCGTCCTTGATTGACTGAGTAATCCATACCGTAAACCACATTATCTCGCAGGCTGAGGGCATAGTTTTGAGCCATCACGACATTTAACCCGAGTATGGTTAAGTCACCGGCTTTTGAGTCTTTGTTAAGAATTAGATTTTCTTGCACAAGATGAAGTTCAAGTTGTCCGCTTTTACGCATTTCATCAATTACTGTGTAGTTTTTGAAGTTGCGAAACAGTCTGTCAGTCTTCAAACATATTAAAGCGACACCACCTCGTTGCTGCTGGCAGAATTTTATTACTTCCATAAATTTTTTGCGTTCCCCTTTGGTGCTACTCTCTACTATTTCGGCATCTTTAATAATAGTCAGCCCTTTTCTCTGACAATATTCAGTTAGCATTTCCAACTGATTTTGAAGGGATGTTCCTTCGCGCTCTTGCATAGTGGTTGAAACTCGTCTGAATAAAACGGCCTTTGTTATCATTCTCAAATCTCCAATTATTAAAAATAATAATATTATGTTCTTTTAGACAAAACAAGCAATTTATTTGTTTCTAATGATGATTATTAGTTTTTTACAATAACTGTTTTAATATCGTTAGATAGTTCTAACAATCATATAAAATTGTTAGAAACAAACAATTTCACAGCCAATAATGTTTAATTTAATTTTCATCTTGTAAGGCAAATGAGTTGTCTTTCCAGTCAAGCGACTGAGGTTTAATTTTGTCTAAATAATAGAGATGAAGAAAGCTGATATAATAAAATCGTGGTATCCTAATGAAGTTTTGTCTGACGACGAAGCTCTGGCTATCTATGACCGTTTATTAAAACTTTACCTCACTCTCTACTATGCGGATAAAGAAAATAGGGAGAATTCTGATGACAGAATTTACTAAAGAAGAACTCAAAGAAAAGTTCACAAATATTAAAAAGGCTTTTGAAGCTTTTGATAAAATTGAGTTAAAAGGCCGAAAACATATACAAAAAGCTATTCTTGGTTGTTATGACATTTATCTTCATTACAACCCAAAGCTAATCAAAAAAAGATGTACAAAGGCAGGTATTAAATACAAGGTGAAAAAACCGATGAAAATGATTTTAATGCTAGCACTAGGGGTATCTGATAAATGCAATGACGAACGTGTTAAAGCAAGAATCAGAACGTATGTTAGGGTTTTGAAACGGTTTGATAGTTTGGATTATGATTTTGACGAGGCTGAAAAAAACTTAAATCAATATGGAATTGATTATTTTGCTAATTTTCGCTTGAAAAATGAGGACGATACAGACAATGTGAATGATAATGAAGATGATGACAATGATACACAACTTGAATTGCCCCTTGGGGATGATGAAGAAGATGATGAGGCAGAGGAAGAAGATGAAACGGACGATGATATTGGCGATGATGATAATAACAATGCGGATACCGTGACTTCGACTTCAGAATCTCAAAAACAGTCTTTGGGAGATAAAACTGTCAAATTCTTCCAAGCAAACAACATCAAGGATAAAAATTATGTTATTTGGGTAAACGGGAATAATGTGTACAAAAGCACAGATATTTTTTTACTCCAAAAGCTTAGTGTATCCAAATTTAAGAAATTGTAAAACTTTGGGGGAAGCCCAAGGCTTCCTCCTATTTTTCAAAACGTTGTATTACAACGTTTTTAGTGAAAACTGCAAATATATGTATACAACTATAATTCAAATAAAATGCAGTTAAATCAACAAAATAAAGGGATTACAAATGAAAACTTTTTCAGAAAAATTTGAACAGAACGCAAATTTACAACTCAGAAAAGTAACAAGAGCAATCGATTTATATGTTAAGGACATTTATCGAAAAAGCCAATTAATAAGATATGTGAATAGCCAAAACGGTTATGGAATGATGCAACCTTTGGCTCTCAAAAACTTTTCGGACGTTGTTTATTCATACATAGAACCCATTACCGGTAGCAGTAATATCTCAATGTTTACGGTCGTTGTCGATAAATATAATTTCGGACAAGATAACTGGAACTTTCAATATAAGTCATTTCAAAGGAAATGAAAAAAATCCTTAAAGGATATGATTATATTGCTAATGTTTCTTTAGATGAATTTCCTCGGATATCATTTCAACAAGACGGTACTTTGATGACACCGCATATTCACGGAATATTTTTTCGGACATTGACACGATGGGAAAAATCAAAATTATCAAAACGAATAAAAAAATATTTTCCAGAAAGTCGAATTAGGCCTTTTGTTGTCAGACCCCAGTATGATTTAGAATCTGCAATACAATATAGTTTCAAGGCTCTATTTGGCGGGAAAAGAACCTTTATGAGGAGAGATTTAACAGTTGGATTAAAAAATACGAGTATGACGTATAAAGCAATTTATACAAACTTCACTCATCTTAAGCGTTTCAAAATATATGATTTAGCTTTTGCGGGAGGAAAAGGTAAAGAAATTTTACGCAATATTATTAGAGACATTGAAAATGGGAGTTAATTATTTTGCGGTTAGTTTAGGCTGACCGCCTATATTTTTATCCGTTCAACAACATTACTAAGCAATTTTTCGTTAGTATTGTAATAAAGGGCGGTAGTTTGGATATTACTATGGTTGACAAGAGTTTTAACGGTCGTAATATCAACCCCAGCAGTCAAATTCTCAGTGATAAAATGCCGCCGTCCATAGTGCGTTGAACACTCTAAACCGAATGTATTATAAATATTACTGAAAATTCGGCTGAGAGAGTTTCTAAGATAGGGCTTTCCTGTTTTTTGCGATGTAAATAAATATGTATCAGATGTGATTTTCTTTTTTGATGAAAGCCATTTTACATATTCCTTTAGTTCTGACCGTAGTTTGGAGTTTAAGTAGTAGCGGGCTTTTTTCTGGCCTTTGTTTTTATCCGCTGAAAGCTCTATGATATTTTTGATGGATAAGTCGTCATTTTGAATATCTTTGATTTGTAAGTAACAAAAATTTATACAGCGTAATCCCATAAAGCTGAGTTGAAACATCATTTTTATCTGTCGGTGATTCTGTAAAGTTTCGATATACTGGAATATTTGCTTTAGTTTTTTGTTATCAATAATTGCACGGTTTATCATTTTTTATCTCCTTGATAATGAATAAATTTCTTATAAATCTCAATAAATATTCGCATATTTTTAATTTCGTAAAATTGTGATTGCTTAAAAAACGTTTGTTTTCAATAGGTTGAATGTTTGATGAATAAGTTTGCATATTGTTATTCATTTGCATCCCCTCGCTTTGATAACATACACGTCATTCTTGCTGATTTGGTGAATTTGCGGAATGTTGCGGAGAGGGATTTGTTTTATACTGCCGCTGTCAAGGAGTTTGATTGAACTCCTAACCTTGTCAACGGTTGTCCAGTGTGAATATTTACCCTCTAAACCGATTAAAACGGCAGTGTCAGGCATTTCTGAGTATTGCTTAATCTGGTTTATCACTTCATCAACCGACATTTTCTTTCTTAGAAGAGGACGGGAAACCTTAATTGATATGCCGAAATCAATCTTTAACTTTTCACCAATGCAAAAAAGATAGTCTTCCAGTTGTGCATTGGTTGTGCCTGTTTTGTGAACATCAAGCAATTCTCGGCAATTGTCTAAATGTTCATAAAGTGTATGCAGGAGTTCCCTTTGGTACTCTATTTTGAGGCGTTTTATTCCGTTGATTGCTTTTGTTGTGGAGATAACGCTTGCAAAACAACCACATAAATACGTAAACCCCTGATTGATGATCGCCGTCAATATTCATCTCCACGCATAATGGTTAAGACTCGATTTGTGACATTCGGGTCGCTGGGATCGGGGCTGAAATAATTATAATCGGTGTCGTAATAGTCGATTTTCCAGAAGTACGTATCGTTTTTGAAATTTATTGTACCGAAGTCGTGTTCTCCGTAGGGGTCGTTGTCCTCGGTAAAATTATCGAACATCTGAACTTGTTTCAAAAGTTCTTGTCGGTCATCATCGGTTAAAGATTGCACGCAAGGGGTAATAACCACCCGGCCACCATTAAATGACTTGCGAAACGTATCATTTAATTGCCTTATTTTCTCAATATTCATTTTCTCGCCTTTAAAATAAAAAAAGAGCCTCAACACTAGGTTGAAGCTCCGATTGTTGGATTGAGATGTAATCAACTCTAACCAACTTATTTTTGAGTTCATTAGGTAAGAGCCACATTATTACACCTCACTTTCAAACATACAAAACCCTTTGCTGCCCTTGCTAAAAAACAGCTTTGTACACAGTTTCGTATATTTTGTGATTTATAATAAATACGAATCGAATCAATTTTTATTATGGTTAAATATAACATATTCTATTATAAATTGCAAGTAAAATATTGTGTAAAATCAGGCAATTAGTTGATAATTTAGTTGTATAAAAAAACAATATATCAGGAGTTTATTACCGATGAAAAAATTAACAGACCCGAATGAAGAAATAAATATTGCCAACTTACTGGCAGTTTTCCGACTGGAGATGAAAAAGCTCAGGGAACAGTTGAACAAAAAGGGCTATGTCTGCCGTTACTGCGGTAAACAAGCCCCAAAGCCCCATGGTGGAAAATGTCCTTACAGCCCATACCCCAACAAATGCCACGAATTTATCAAAGCATAGGCTGATTAAAATTTATGTTTGGAATTTCCATACCACTCTCTTTAATCAGTTTTTCCCTTTCTTCAAAATCCTTTTTATGATAAATTTGTAATTCTGTATAAAGCCACATATAAAAGGTATCTATTAGTTTACTATATTCTGCAAAAATTTTATTGAGATTAATTTCTTGTCCGCTTTCTTCTATGAACTGTTTTGATAGTGCATTCCATTGTTCTGGGTGTTTTAAGAAGTCGCTGGAAATAAAAACAACATCCCAAGATTTATTATCATCCAAAGAACGCACCGGATATGGAAACTCAAGTTGATAATGAGTTTGATAATTCCTTAATTTATGAATAAACTGAGCCAATTTATTATCAGCAAACGATTCTTTTATTTTTTGTTGATACTCTTTATGTAAATCAGTTTTTTCATAAAAGCCAATCAATCTTCTTGCGTGATCCGTTAAAGCAGTAGAAGAAGCGAGAAAGTTAAAAATATATTGTGACAAGTGGATATGTTGTTCTTGAAATGTTTCTTGAGACATATTTGTATCATCGTGTATTCTTTTTAATAGCATTTCCAAGTCAATATAATTTTGCCTAAAAATATGGTGCATTGTTGCAAAAATTCCCATACGATTTAAGGCTCTCCATCCAGCACAGTTAAAAACATCTTCTTGAGTAGTCATTTTTATTCATCTCTAAAATTATTAATATTACTTGTGAGTCTATAAAAAATAACTGAAAATACAAGCATAAAAAAATACCCTGCGACCAATCAGCCACAGAGTATTTGTAGCAGTTGTTAAATACTAAAACTTATATTTAGCGTTAATCAATCCGGTGTGGTCTTGGTAGTCCTCACGGAATTTACCCTCGTAACCAAGAGAAAGTTCAATGTTATCATTAACTTCCGCAGTTACACCAGCACCAAATTCCATTCCGAAACGGTCAAGAGCTTCGCCCTCAACAGCATAAGCCGAACCATTGGCCAAAGTTACAACCGAATTAACATCATCGTTAAACAGGTCATAAGTTGCGGCAATTCTGGCTTCCGGTTTAATATTCATACCGTTGGATAGTTCAAAGTTTTTGCTGACTTTCGCACCGATGACACCGGTCAAAATATCGCTGTCGTTGCCGGAGACTTTTTGGTCGGCAGAATCTTTATAAGCGTCCTGTTTGATATGAACATAACGCAATCCTGTTTCCGGTGTAACATTAACACCGTTGATGTTCATATCATAACCGGTTATTGCCTGTAAGCCGAATGTTTCGACGTCGTAGTCAGCTTTAACGCCAACCCCCGCAACACTTTTGTTTTCTTCATAGTCAGACCAACCGTATGTTGCGATACTGTTTACATACCAATTTGACGGTTTATATTCGCCGTATGCAATAGCGGTGTGTGTTTTAACATCCGTATCACGCATAAAACCGTCAATATCTGTTTGGGTGTATGCGTAACCAATACCAACCTTAGTATCATCGGTTACAAACTTCTCGGCACCAAAAGCGATACCGTTAGAATCTGCGTCAAAACCCTTAGCTTTAGAAGTATCATCCAGTTTGGATTTATTGAACATACCCTGAACCCACATTGCACCACGTTTGAAGATATTGTCACCAGAGGACATACCTTGTGCACCGGTAGAAACAGAACCGCCGGTTAAACGAGTTGATACAGCACCAAATACCTGATTAGCCGTTTCGGTTTGGGTTTTCTGAACCATTGGTGCAACCTCGGGAGCAACTGCGGTCAAGGCGGCGACATAAGCCTGTTCGTCACTTTGTGACAGATCGCTTAGTACCGAAGCAACTGCTTTAGCTTTGGGGCTTGCTGTTGATGAAGACGTTACGCTATCCCATGCTTCGGCAGTTTTGATATTGTTAACCGAACCGCCGGCATCTGCTACAACATCGGAAGCCGAGGCAGTCCCTGTGATTTTGAAAGAACCATCCTCAAAATTAATGTCATAACGATTATTATCGGCAATTTTATTGGTAAAATCACCGGTTACAGAACCTTGCAGAAAATTAAAACTCTTGGTTTCGCCATTGGCAACAACACCGCTGTCCAAGGTAACTTTCATTGTTGTATCATTACCGATATTGATTGTATTTGCATTGATTTGGCCGTAATTGTCAGCCGAAGCAATTTTCAAACCAAGTGTTGAATTATCGGCAAAATTAACTGTCGTGGCGGTTAATTTGTTAGTTCCGATATCTAAACCAGCTCCACCGGCAACCGATACATTACCGATTGTACCTGCGTCTTTATCATAAGTCAAAGTACCTTTGTTAACATTCAATGCAGTTATATTACTGATAGTTCCGCCAATTGCTTTGCTTAAAGAATGGTCTGTTTCAAAAGTCAGATTAGAGCCTGTGACATTGCCGCTGACATTGGCGGCAGAGTTTTTGAAACAGAGATTGCCGGAACCATTGACATCGGTATTGAGTTTGCCCAACAGGTCAATTTTGGCATTTTCACTTTTCATTGCAATATCACCGGAAGTCAAAGTTGCCCCATTGGCTACCGTGATTGTTCCTTTAGTGAAATCAATATCACCGCTAATTTGGTTGCTTCCGTTTGCGGTAACAGTTGCGTCATCTCCGTTTACAATAAGTTTGATAGCATTTCCGTCAATTCCTTGGTCGTCATTGGTATTAAGTAATAATCCCGAATTTTCATTCAAAACCAATTTGCCGCCGGTCATATTAATATTACCGGTATTTTCTTTACGCATTTCAATGTAAGCGTTTTTGTTCAATGTGATATTACCACCTGAGATATTGATGTCACCAGTTGTAGCAGTATCATTACCTTTATAAATGCGGGCTTCGGTTAAATTAATGTCACCGCCCTGAATATTAACGTCAGCCCCGTTGCCTTTAACAAAAACACCGGTATCGGCACTATTGCCGTTTGACGTTGCGGTTAAAGAGCCGCCAGTCATCGTGAAGTTATTGGCTCCGTCTAACAATACGCCGGAATTATCTTTGATGTTAAGGTTGCCGCCGCTTAATTTGACAGAACCGGTATTGGAATCATACATTTCAATGTAGGCTTGGTTATCTAAAGTTATATTGCCGCTGGAAATATTAACATCACCGGTAGAGTTGACACCTTCTTCACCCTTAGCAATACGGGCTTCGGTTAAATTTATAGTACCGTTTTCAATGGTTACAGAAGAACTTGCACCTCTTACAAATACGCCGGTATCAGCACTTCCGCCTGTTGATGAAGCCGTCAAAGTGCCATTATTCATTACAAAATTACCGTTTGCAATAATGCCACTGTCATTTCCAGATATATTTACTGTTCCCTCTGATAAGGTAACATTGTCTTTTGCGATATATTGATTGGTAATTGTTTCATCTGAACTAATTGTCCAATCTTCTGCACAAACATTTGTTGCCGAGAAAACGGCGACAAGTGCGGTTGTCATTAATAAAGTTTTTTTCATACGATTAAACATCCTTTTAACTAGTTAAACAAAACCCACCGTTCATAAAGAAAGGCGGGCGGATGTTCGAAAACCGTATATCTACAAACGGCTCGGCTTATTTGGCCAAGACCTTATTCACCGACATCCGTCCATAGACAAGAGGCCGGCACTGTTTAAAGTCGTGTGCACACGACTGTAGATATAAAAGGGTTTTCGACGCCCTAAGCAGCGAACTGCTCAAATTTACTTTATAAGGCATATTTATTACAATCAAGTAAAATCATCAAAAACCCTCTGGAATTTAAATAAATAAGCCGATATAGTGAATTTTGTACGAGGTCAAAAGTATGATAAAACTAATTGTGATAATGGTATTTTTAGCAGGGTGCACGTCTGTTTCTGCCCCAAGTAATTATGTGTATAAAGAAGTCGAAACAAGGGATTTTACGATTGCTACATGGCAAAAAATCACCGAACCGCAGGAAGTGTATAAAATTTATATAGAGGGTGACGGTTATGCTTTTGACCGTTACGGAAAGCCAACACAAGACCCGACACCCAAAGGAACATTAGTTCGAGAGCTGGCTTTTGGAGACAATAGCCCGAATGTGATTTATCTTGCCCGACCTTGCCAGTATGTTAAAAGCCCGATTTGTTCTGTGCGACACTGGACAACTGCGAGATTCGCTCCCGAAATCATTAATGCCGAATATGAAACAATCAAACAAATTGCCGGTAATCATCCTGTCATTCTCATCGGATTTTCCGGCGGAGCACAGATTGCCGGACTTGTTGCAACCGCCAAACCGGGGCTGAATGTCAAAAAAATTATAACTATTGCCGGAAATCTCGACCATTTGTCGTGGACACAATATCACAACTTGCCACCACTTAATGAATCAATGGATTTGGAAAGCTACCGCAAACAATTCTCCGAAGTTCCGCAAATCCATTATGTCGGCAATAATGACAAGGTCATACCGCCGGTCTTAGTTCGAGAGTTTGTTGGTAACGATGATTTGGTTGTTGAAGTCGACAGAGCCAATCATAACGAGGATTGGGAAAGTATTTATAATAAAGTCTGGAGCGAAAGATGAAAAGAACCTTATGTTTATTAATTTTTCTGCTTTTATCCGCACCTGTTTGGGCTGCCGACAATTCAACCGTGGTGATGAATACCAAGACTTATATTTATCATAGTCCCTCCTGCAAATGGGCTAAAAAATGTACCAAGAACTGTATCAAAACCACCAAACAAAAAAAACAAGCTCAAGGAGCAAGGGCTTGTAAAGTCTGTGGGTGATAAGTTATGCAACTATTTCTAAAGTTATTGGATTTCTCTTTGTGAAAATTAGATTTTCACTTGCGAACATAATTTCTCGGCCAGAGCCTTTTACTCCAGCAGTATACCTCAAATCATACTCAATAGTTAATTCTGGTTTATTTTTATATATTTCTTTTATTTCTTTTTGATTATCATAAGAAACTAACCATAAATACTGTAATTTATTAACAACATCATATAATTTAACATGGTCTTTATGTTCAAAAAAATTCATATAAAGTTGCTTTGCTTTAGCGTAGTATGGTGGATCAAGATAAATTAATGTATTATCAATATCAAGCTTAATTACTTCATCATTTAAAAAATCAATAGCATCCATATTATATATATGAATATGTTCTTTATAAGCTGCTATACGTTGAATTTTCTTTATTAAGGCTTCTTTATTAAAACGTACATCTAATTTCCAATTGCCAGCTTGTTCTATGCCTCCAATTACTCCTCCTTTTATAATCCCCGAACGATTGGTTCTATTCAGAAAAAAAGTAGAAAAACCTAAATGAAACATATCAGTATTTTCATTTTTTTGTATTTCTCTTTGTTTCAACCATTCTTCAATAGTTACATTTAAGGATATTATTTTATCAATAAATTTATCTGTATCATTTAAAATAGAATACCAAAATGCGTAAATAGATTTATCCTTATCGTTAATAAAGATATTATCCACCACTCCAGAGAAAAGTAAATTAAGAGCAACTCCTGCACCACCAGCGAAAGGTTCAACATAATGACCTTTAATTATGTTGTTTTCTTCAATCAATTTTGCGACAAATTTAGAAATTCTACTTTTGCCACCAGGATATCTTAATGGACTATTATTCATACATACATAACAACATATCTTTATTAATATTTTATTATTTTATATAGATTTCATTAATTTTAAAATCTTCAGTAAATAATAAAAACGCTATTTTATCTTCAACTGGATTCCCATACCTTTTTACCATATCAGGTACTGCTGGATAACAATTTTTATGAACTATTTTATTTGTTTCTTTTCTAAAATTATCAATTTCCTGATTATTAAAATAATCTCGTATTGCTGAGCTAGTATTAATAAAATAGTCTTTTCCTGCTTTATAGCTTAATATTTTTCTCATTTTACCAATAACAATTTCTAGACCATCATTATCATTAATCTCAATATCAGTAAGTAGATTTGTATATGTTGTCAGAATAAGCTTTTTGTTGCTATGGTTTTTTACAAGTTCACATACTCCACTTAAATATATTTTCATAGCCCCTTCAACAAACATTCTTAATAAAACAAAAGTAGAATAAGGCTGTTTCTTAAAATTCAGTTTCTGCAGTTCCTTTGCTAATTCACAAAAGCTAGGATATTTTACCATCAATGGAGAAAAATTGATATTTTGAAAAAGTTTAGTCTGTTCTTTAGGTGATGATGTTTTTTTACTGTCGTCACCTTTTGTTGAGTCGTCATTTTTAGCTTCTTGTTTATTTGAGTTATCTTCTTTTGGCTTTTGAGTTTCACTCAATTTTTCTGAGGCCTCAGGCTGAGCATCATTAATTAATTTATTAGTAAGTAGGAATTTCTTTGTCATTTCAGAGTTAGATAAGGTACGAGTATCAGCTTTTTTATCTTCTACTAGCTTATAGAAAGCTTTCACAAATATATCAAATGCTATTTCATCTTTTATTCTAAGTTCATTACCTTTGAAACTAAAAGGGAGATAAACTTCTAACTCTTTTGCAAAAAGCCTTTCAAATACAGTAGAAACATTATTCATTTCAATGAAATTTACTATATTTTTATTGTTGTCCATCAATGTCTCACAAAATAAAGCTAATTTATAAAGAATGTTGGACTGATTAATTTTTACTTCCTCTATTGGGGTTCCATTATCAACCATATCCTTTACATATCTAGCTTGTTGTAAACGATGCCAACTTTTAATTTCACTTTGAGTGTGTCTGCTAAGAATTAAATCATCCAAAAACTTAGGATTATCAAATAAATAGCAGTCAATTTCTTTTATTTTTGTTTTGGGATATTTCAATCCATATTTTACTGGGTCTAGAAGTGCCTTAACAGATGCACATCTTCTGTTTCCTTCTTTGACTATATATTTATCATTTCCTTCAGTGCTTTTAACGATATATAATGCATTATTAGGTAAATAACCATAAGCGTTTATTGAATCAACAATTTTTTTAGCATCCTCATTGTTTAATAAATATTTTATTATAGCGTTTTGACTTCTATCTGTCATTGAAAAAGGAAAGCGATAATTTTTATCGTCAAGTAAAAGGTCTTTAATGCTAACCTTCATATACTTACAGCTATCTATATCCATAATAGAACCTCTTTAATTTATGTCTTGTAATATTCTAAGACTAGCATGAATAACTCCTTTTGCAACCAAAATATTTAATATGTTAAGAATAACAATTTACTTTAATTTTGTGAATAAAAATATCTTATCTTTTGGTAATGGTATTTTGTTAATTTTTAACAAATAAAAAATTAAACTCAAAACAATAAATGGCACATCAAAAATGAAAGCACATATTGCCTGGTCAGGAAAATAATGGGAATCGATATTTTTAGGACTTTTACTTGACTTTTTGTATTAAATATGCTTTAATATACTTGCTTTGGAGCTCCCAATGAGCTCGTTCGTTGTATACCGAACTAATCACCTCGTCAGAGGAGATAGTTTGGTATTTTTTTATTCAGACTTTCTTCCTTTGATGAAAGAGTAACATTTTTTAGAAAAGGAAAAAGTCTATGAAAGAAATTTTAAAAGAATTTATCTCACATCAAATTCGGTCAAACTGTTTTGAAAACATTCCTTTAACTACAAAAAGGATTAAGGAATGTTACCAAGATGTGAGTAATTCTAAAATTTTTGATGAATTGTTGATGTTGGAAAATTTGGGAATTATCTATATAAAACAAGCTGCTCGTTCAAATAAATTGTTTAATAATCGTAAAAATTGGATAAAGCGCAAACAAAGCATTTGTCGTTATATTATTGACATTTTGGAACCGAAGTATTTTGAAGTACCCAATATCTCAGATGTTGATTGGGCAATTAAAGCTTTTGTAGATACTGAAAAATGGGATTTTGTGCTTCAATTTAATGGAATTGATGAAGATGTTCGTATTGACCTAAAACCTAAAAAAGGGCATCAAAAATCACTGCTGATGTATTTTTGGGAACGAGTTCAAAACAATGCAAATGAATGGTGTGAATGTGCTAGTAACGATGAAGATGAAAACAAAACTAAACATTTGTTTGCTGATTCTCATACATCGATTGATGCATTTTTTCAACGTTTTTGTAAAGAGTTAAAACCCTTTTTTATTAAGTTAGAAAAAGGTGGCTATAAGGTAAAGTTTACTCCTATTATTCGTCCTCAATCTTTAAAAGATGAAGATGTTAACGAATTTATATTTTTTTGTGGAACAGAGAGTGATATCCACTATAAATGTAAATTTGACGAGAATGGTAAATTTCTTGGTTGGCATAGGTGTTGATATTCTTGATTATTTTGTAAAAATACTTTGGCTAACTGGTATGTTTCCATTGTAGCTTGGTAATATTCTCTGGTTAGCCAAAGTTCGAAATTCGTTGCAAAACTGTCACCACTAAAAAAAGCGCCTTAATGGCGCTTTTTTTAGTGGTGATGCGTAGCGGAGTTATTGTTGCGAGCCAAATTGGTTTGGGCGAAGCAATAATTACGAAGCAAGTGACCGAAGTGAAGTTGTTGAGCCGTTGGCGAAACTTACGCAGCAAGATACCATTTCAAACGGCAGGTATAAAAACTGTCGTTTTTGCGTTGCTACGAAAGCTAAAGCTTTCTACTTACGCGAACAACTAACCTTTGCCGCGGTCGTCCCTCCCTGGCAAAGCTAAGAGAAGTTTCTTTTATAAATCAAGCGCTTAATCGAGTTCTGGTGTTCGTTTTTTTAATTTCTTGTTTTGGGAGAATTTTCCGAACTCGTTTGATGATAATCCTTTATTTTTCAATGACTTGATAGAGTTTGAATCTTGTTAGGTCTTGGAAATAAATTCTTAGAAATTTGAGAGAATTTTTTATTCTGAATAGTTATTAAGAATTGTGGGATATCCTTCATCTAGACTTATGGGTTCGTATTTTTGTAAAAAATTATTGAAACAACTTTCATCTATAAAAAGTTCGTCAAGATTGTTTTGGCTTCTCTCTATAACACGTTTTCGAGCTATATCTATATCACAAAGAATTGCGTAAAATTGGACATTGGGTGTTAAGGTTCTTGCCCATTGAAAATATTCCGCTCGTTTTTCTTTATTCCAAAAGCCATAGTCTAAAATAACATTTTTACTACTTTTGATTGCTGTATCTGTTTCGCTGCGAATAAAATCGTCTACTTCTTTATATCGGGCTTGGAAGTTGTTAGGTGTTCGTCCAAATTTTTTTAACATTATTTCATCATGTGTAAAACGAATGGCAGGCAATTCTTGTTCTAATTTTTTTGCTGCAGTTGTTTTTCCGAATCCTAAAAAACCGCACATTAGATATATAGCCGGTTTAGAGCGGATAAGAATATGCCGAAACCATTTTTCCTGAAAGCTGGTTTGTTGTTCAATTTCGGCATCTGATAAAAACATGTGTTTGGGAACGACAATAAGTTTATCATCGTTATCATTTAGGCGGTGTATAATGGCAATACATTTCCCTTCAAAGTCTGACAGGGGCAAATTTGTTCCTAAGATGTAGGCATCCAGTTCTTCTCCATCACCAGAGATAGTATTCGGAATATAGCCGTAATTAACTGGATATATAAACCCGTGTTTGGGATGAAGCGAGCCTAAAGGGCGGTCTATCTTAACTTTAACAATTTTTCCAATATAATGTTGTGAATTATTCATTTTATTTCTCCATTTTTTATTTTAACAAAGAAGTATCTGATTACAATAGAAATTTATCTCGTAAACTATGAGTTAAGCATCACCAATTGCTGAGGGTATTTTTTTGTTTAAAGACCTGATGTAATCGTAAGGTTTTCTAAGCGTATAAGAGATTTTACGGTCTTGTAATTTCAAGTTCGAAAGTAAGATGTGTAAAATCTCTCTTTTTGTTTCTACTTTCGAACTCCGGAAGATTTGGTATGGTTCGGCATATCAATTTTTTGTTGATTGATACGGAGTTAATCTGGGCAAGAATCTTGGGACATTTCTTTTATATTCCAGATATTCGTTGCCGTATCTTTTATACAATTCCTTTTCTTCACTCAACGGAAAATAAACCAGATTAACTCCGATAAAAAACAGTAAATAATAAAATAATGCCCAGCTTTGAAACATCAGGCATTCTCCGCCCAAAAACAAAAATACGCCAAGCAGCATCGGATTTCTGACATAAGCGTAAGGTCCGGTGGTGATTAATTTATTTATCGGATTCCATGGAGCCGGAGAGCCTTTGCCAACTCGGGCGAAGAGCTTCATTGTCCAAATCATCAATATTAGTCCGCTCACAAATAGCATAAACATTAGAAATAACAGGAAAATATTTTTTATCTCAATGGTTTCAAAGCCGCTGAAGTATAAAATTAGCAACGGAATGCTTATCAAAACATTGAACGGCAAAATCAAAATGGCTTTTAACATTGGAATTCCTTTCGTTTCTATATTATACAATATACAGGATTTTTTCGTAAAATCTATAAAAATCAGCTTGTGAACAGTGAGACGGGTATCATCAATTCAAATGGCAGATATGAAAGCTGCACATGATACCTGTTGTGGTATTTCCGGTTTACATATACGGGAAGTAATAGTATTATATTAACAGGGAAATGTATAAAGGCGTATTTTTATGAAGATGTATGTGTATACTTTTGCATATGATAAAATCAAAGAAGAAGGCTACAAATCGCTGAGTATGTTTGATAAGGACAGCGAACATTACAAAGGGTGTTTGTGGACGCACAGGTGTAGTGCAAATTCTGAAAATTATGTTGATATTGAAGCCTATATGGAAAGAACTTTTGAAGGACGGCTTCGGTCAATCTGTGCCATTACCGAGATTGCGCCGGTCACGGATTATCAACATCCTTATTTGGATCGTCTGGTTCATTATGCCGATGTTATTTCTTTTGATGCGGGGCAGTTGGTGAAAGACGGTGTTGTTGAGGCTGTTTATTGCAAAGATTTAAGGCAGACGGTTCTTATAAATCCGGCTTTTGAAAATATTTACAAGCTCAACGGACTTGATGAGATTGACACGGAGCCGTATGACTGGCGGTTGTGCGGAGAAAAGGAATATCAGAAATATTCGCCTTGGGCGACAATCAAACATTATATGCTGGTTTTGAAAGACGGGTATGTTCCGCCCCGATATATTACTTTAGAAACGGATAATTCGGCTGCCCGTGAGGCAGAGGAAAAAATGCGGGCCTGAAACTCAATCCTTATAGAGTTTGCCTCGTATGGTTTGTCAGGGATATGGCGAAGAGATGTTGAAATTTTTTTTCTGATTTGTTAAAATGCCGGTTATCAGTTTATTACATTATAAAACGGGACAGCAGAGGAAAAAACGGATGGTTTATTTATGTTATTATAATTCGCCGGTCGGCCGGCTGCTGATGGCCAGCGACGGGGAAAACCTGACCGGTTTGTGGCTTGAAAAGCAAAAATATTATGCGGCAACGTTGTCGGAAGAGGGTGAAGAAAATGCAAATCTGCCGGTCTTTGTAAAAACCGGAGAGTGGCTGGATAAGTATTTTCGAAAAGAAAAGCCGGCAATTTCGGATTTGCCGCTGGCACCGCAAGGCGGAGAATTCCGGCAGGCGGTTTGGAAGATTTTATGTGCCATTCCGTATGGGCAAACAATGACTTATGGTGAGATTGCACGGAAAATTGCGGCTCAGAGCGGGAGAAAAACGATGTCGGCTCAAGCGGTGGGCGGCGCGGTGGGGCATAATCCGATTTCCATTATTATTCCCTGTCACCGTGTGGTCGGGAGCAACGGCAGTCTGACCGGATATGCCGGCGGTCTTGATGTTAAAAACAAGTTGTTGAAGCTGGAATCTGTTGATACAGCGAGTTTGCGGAAGCTTACCAAAATCGGGCAGAAAATGTATGTCGGAGATTGAGACGCTTTTTAAAAACAGGTCTTTTGATTTTTTCAAGCTTAAAGCCATTGGTTTTGTCAAAGAAGGAACCGGATATCGTTATGTTTCTGTTTTGGGTAATACCGGATTTGAGGTTTGGATTGTTGTGACTGAAGACGGAAAACTTTCTGCCGATGTTTTTGATTGTGAAACCGGCGAACCCTATGTGTTGGTTAAAGTTCCACAGGCAGAAGGGGCTTTTGTCGGCAAAGTGAGAACGGCTTTGGCGGAGGTTTTGGAAAAGATTGCGCGGGAATGTTGCCGGTCCGAGGTTTTTAAGGCGTTGCAGGCCAAGAAAGTTATTGCATATATCAAGCGGAAATATGGTGATGAGCCGGAATTTTTATGGCAGAAGTTTTCTGGAAACGCCATTGTACGCCGTCAGGATAATAATAAATGGTATGCGGCTTTTTTAAAGGTTCGGAAAAACAAACTCGGTTTATCGGGTGATGATGAAGTTGAAATTCTGGACTTGCGCGCAGAAAGCGGCGAAATAGAAAGAATGGCGGACGGCGAGCATTTTTTTCGCGGATATCATATGAACAAAAAGCACTGGCTGACCATTGTCTTTGACGGTTTTGTGCCGGTTGAAGAAATTTGCCGCCGTGTTGACGAAAGCTATGAACTGGCTAAGAGGTAACCGGAACAGAGAGAAGAACATGAAACTTATCAGTTGGAACTGCAATTGTGCTTTTAGGAATAAGCATCATCTGTTGCCGCCGGCGGACATATTGGTTATTGCCGAGAGCGAAAGTCCTGAGTTTTTGCAAAAGCATAAGGCTTTCCTGCCGTATAAAACGCATTTGTGGGTTGGAAAGCGTGCGCATAAGGGGCTGAGTATTTTTGCATCGGCCGGCTGGTCAGCAGAAATTGCCGAATTTTATAATGAAGAGTTCAAGTATATTGTGCCGGTGAGAATTGCATCGGAAAAGGCGCAGTTTTTATTGTGGGCGGTATGGACGCAGGCTGACGGGAATGACAGCTACAACGGTTATGTCGTGATGGCGGCGCGGGCAATGCTGCATTATCGGCCTTATTTGCAGGAAGACAGCCTGATTGCCGGCGATTTTAACAGCAATGCCTGCTGGAACGGCCATTTTAAGCAGGAATACAATCATGAGCAGCTGGTTCGTTTGCTGTCGGCAAAGGGTTTGCACAGTGTTTATCATGATTTGTCAGGTTGTGAGCATGGCGCCGAGAAAGAGGCGACGATATTTATGTATAAGGACAAAAACAAGCCGTATTATATTGATTATGTGTTTGCCCATGAAAAGAGGCTGCGGCGGCAGCATGGTTTTGAAATCGGAAAATATGGCGACTGGATTAAATACAGTGATCATATGCCGTTGTTTGTTGAATTTACTGATTGAGGAGAAAATGATGATTTTTAAAAAGCCGGTTTTGCCGCGGCAATTGATGGAAGTTTCCGATATTAGCGCTTTGCGCGATTGTTGTGAAGAAAACGGCGGAGTTCAGGCGCAAAAATTGCAAAAGCTGAATGTTTGCGATGAAGATTTTGGCAAAGTTGACTTCAGTGAAGTTTTGTTTTCCGAGTGCCGCTTTAAGGATTGTTGTTTTCGCAAGGTCTCTTTTGTGAAAGCGGTGATTGAAAATTGTCAGTTTATTAATTGTAATTTTGAAGATTCTTTTTGGAAAGGCTGTTGGATTCAGGAAAGTAAAGTCAGCGGCTGTACCATGGTCGGGAGTATTTTTAAAGAAACGGTATGGAAAGAAGGAATGGTACAGTATGCGAATTGTAATGAATGTCGTTTTGAAAATGTGTTTTGGGATGAAAGCCGGATTGTTTCTTCCGAACTCAGCGAGTGCCGGATGAAAGGATTGAAAATGAACAGGGCGGTTTTGACCGAGAGCAATTTCTTTAAGACGATGCTGAACGGGACAGACTTTACGTCTTCCGATATTTCAGGCATTACGTTGTCCGGTGATTTTCGGGAATTGCGCGGAGCCGTTATTAACGGTTTTCAGGCAGCGGATTTGGTGCGGCAGCTGGGGATAAAGGTTGAAGATTAGAAAAACGGGCGGCAGACAGTAAACAGAAGAAAAGGCAATTCCCTTCAGGGAATTGCCTTTTTGTCAGGGTAAGACTTTATCAGATTTTATCAAATCCGGTCTTATCCTTTGGGGCATCTTCGGGTTTGATGCCTGCTTTTTCCAAGACTTGTTTGCCGATTTCGGTCGAACCGAAAGTTTCCAGCATGCCGGCAAGGTTAAAACCGCCGTTGGGCGAGAATATTCCTGCAGCTTTGTTAGCGCCATCGCTGACTGAACCGGCGCCTGCGATAATCTTGATATCGGCTTGTCCGAGGTTCTTGGCCTGTTCGATACCGATAATCTGGAAAGCTTCAATCTGGCGGATGCTGATCAGGTAAGCCTGATATTCTTTATTACTGCCGATTTCAGAAGCCAGTTTTAACTGTGCGTCAACCGGAGCCATTTGCATCTTGGTTTCTACCAGAGCTTTCGCCTCACCTTCAGCCTGAATACCTTCGGCGGATTTTTTTGCTTTAACCAACTGTCCTTCGGCTTCATTCTGCATTACAATCAGGTCAGCCTGTGAGTTCAGGTCTTTTTCCTGTTTTGCGGCTTCGGCCTTGGTAATAGTTACCTGTTTTTCCGCTTCGGCATTTGTCGTTGCCACGGCTTTTTTAATTTCCGCTTCCTGCGTTTCTTTAACGCGTTTGACGTCCATTTCTTTTTCTGCGGTGACCTTGGCTTTTTCCTGAACAGCCTGAGCTGATTCTTCCTTTGCAATGCCGACTTCTTTGGCAACTTCGGCTTTGCGCAAACCAACGGCTTTTTCGGCATCCTGCTGTTTTAAGTCGACTTCCTGTTGAGCCAGAATTTCCGCTTCCTGTGCTGCCTGATTGTTTTGGGCGACGGTGGTGCGGGATTCTTTTTCAATCAATGATTTTTTCTTCATCATGATGTTGGCAATCACTTCTTCGCCGCGGGCATCGCGGATGTCCATCAACTCAATGTTCTTGACCGGTTCAACGCCCCAGTGTTTGAGCTGGCCGCCGACTTCCGTGGTGAAGTCTTCGCCGTATTTGGAGCGCTCGCTCATGATTGATTCCAAATCTTCTTTGGCCAAAATGGAACGGACAGCGCCCTGAACAATGCTGGTTAATTGCGCCTGCAGTTCATCGAAAGTCAGAATTCTGGAAGCTGCAACTTTGTAATCGGCAATACGGAAGAAGGCTTTGATGTCCACAACAAAAGGCAGACGGTCAACATCGTAAGCCTCATAATTGTTCAAATCGACATCGAAAACGGACAAGGGCAAAACAGATACGTCAACACCCAATACCGGAATGGTAGCGGGAAATTCATAGTAAACGTTGCCGTTTGAGGCTTCTTGTTCATCAACGTTGCCATAAACTTCGGTTTTGCTGCCGCGACGGACGATATGCACTTCATTGGGAGCAACAACGCGTCTTAGTCTGGTTATCCAGAAGAAAACCGCCAAAACTGCAATGATAATGACTGCAAGGCCGATCATTAAAGGACTTGAAAAACTTGTCTCGGAAATACTTAATAATGTGTTCATAAAAATAAGAATTTAAATTAATAATAAGTTTATCGCTTGATTTTGTAGTACAAAATTTTTGTCATGTCAAGCCGGTATTGGAGGAAATATAATGTTTTTTTCGAAAATTTGTATAAAACGGGTGAGCGGTAGTATTTAAAAAAGAAAAAACCTCTCTGTGAACTGTCCAACTTTCGGGGGACAGTTCAGCAAAGAGGGGGAAGAATACAACATTTTTTGTCAGTTAAAATACGGTGTATCCGGGGTGTTTTTGAGATATTCCTTAAAGTCTCCGCTTTCATATTTACCGATAACTTTTTGGTAATCGGCAATGTCGGCGAGAATTCCGTTGTCATAGTCTTGAGCGGTGAAGCTTTGGCGAGCCTGCAAATCAGAAATGATTATATTGGCCACGGCTTCTTTGTGCTCAACACCGTACAGAATTTCCTGATAATTCGGCCATCCCATGTTGGAAAAATGGCAAATCAGGTTACGGAACTGTTCCCAATCTGTTTCTTGCATTTCCGGCATCAGATAACGTTCCGGTTTGGAGGAAGACGTTTGTCCGTCAAAGGAGATTGTATCTTTCATTAACGGGCCGATACTTGCTGCGGCGTAACCGAGCAGAAGTTCGGATAAGTGCCCTTCCGGTACATGTGCGTCTAAAAAGAGCGGGCAGTGGGCGATGACCAGATTGATTTTGACTTCGCTGAATTTCTCATCTTTCAGCATCAGCAGCCATTCGGCAAACAGCCGTTTGTCATAGAACGGATTTCCGGTGCAAAGAATATACGTCACTTCTTTCATGCCTTGTTTTTTGGCAAAGTTGTATAATTCTATCAGATTACCGGCGGTATCGGTATCTTGAAAAGCCTGTTCATTTGCGCGGACATAGTCTGACGGTGCCATTTTTTCCATGATATTCAGGTAGGCCTGATATTCTGTTTGAATAATGATTCCGTTTTTCCGATTAAAGACTTTTTCAAAAAGGCCTTTGTTTCCTTCTTTTCCAATTGCCAAAAACGGTAACAACCGATTATGCTGTTTGGCGTAGAAACGTAATATTTCCATTGCAAACAGCGGAGCCGTCATCATTCCGCCAAAGCAAACCAGAACAGGGTTTGTCATGCCGGAGGGCAGATTGTACAAATTATGAGCCGTTGCCTCACCGACTTTGTTTTGAGCATTGCGATAGCTGAAATAGGCGCCGTGGATAAAGCCTCCGACTTTTTCAGCGTATTTCAATATTCTTTTCCAGTCGTTTCCGATATTGCGCGGTGTTATGGCAGGCATGTTTTCATACATGAATTTCCGGCCGTCTGCATTACATTTGTAACCGTTCTCGTTCAATAGCTGATGTAATCTTTCAAAATAATTTTCCATAATTTTATTTTTTTGAGGTTAATAATTTTATTACAAGAAAAATGGTATCATAAATGACATATTGTGTCAATGTCCGTTTTTTCGAAATTTTTGAAAATTTTTTCGAAAAAATATACATTCCTCTGATTCCTGCTTTATCTGAGATAAAAATCAATTATGTTCAGCGCGGGAGAGTGACGGTAAAGCAGGAGCCTTGTTCCGGTGTGCTTTTGACTTCTATCAATCCTTTGTGTTCTTTGACTATGATGTCTGCCAGCGAGAGGCCAAGTCCCAGACCTCCGGCGTTGCGGCTGCGGGATTTTTCGGCCCGGTAGAAGCGTTCAAAAATATGTTTTTGATCGGTTTCTGAAATTCCGATGCCTTCATCACGGATCAGGATAATGTTTTTATTTTTCTGCTGTTGCAAACTGATATGAATTTTTTTGTTTTCCGGCGTGTATTTGACGGCGTTGTCAATCAGGATATAGAGCAGTTGTTTGATTAAGTTGCCGTCGGCATTTATGAACAACTCATCGGGAGCATCAAGGATGACCGATAATTTTTTTTGTTCGAACACCGGTTGGAAGTTACCGATAATTTTGCGGGTTTGTGCCGTTAAATTGAATTCCTGATATTCCGGGTGCAGGCGGTTGTTGTCCGAGCGGGCAAGCTCCAGCAGATTGGACGTGAGTTTGGACATGCCCAGAATTTCATTTTTCATTTCCGTTGTGATATCGGGTGCGATTTTTTGTTTTTCCAACAGTTCGACATATGCCAGCAAAACGCTGAGCGGAGTCCGCAACTCATGTGAGGCATCGGATACAAAACGCTTTTGTTTGTCAAAAATGATATTGATCTGCTTGACGGCGCGGCCGGCGAGGTAGCTGCCGACAAGCCAGGCCAGTCCGGTCAGGGCAGAGATGATAATGAGGGTGAATATGATATATTGTTTGGAACTGCGTTTCATGGGCGTGTTGTTGGCCAGTACAAAAACTTTTCCGATGATCCGTCCATCGGTATTGTACAGGTTTTTCATCATCATTTTAAAGTACCATTTGACTTTGTTGGATTTGACGTTTTCATAATATATGGTATTTTCCCGATAGTGTTTTGAAAGCATGCGCTGCTGAAGTTTTTGCGAAAGATCTTGGTTTATGGATTCTTCCGATGAGATCAGTTTGTCTCCCAGAAACCAGAAGGTAAAGTGATTCATGGCATTGATGTCGGCATCGTTCTGGCGGATATGGAGCTCGTTTTGATTCATCTTGAGCGAAGCCTGCGCTTCCCAGACTTCTTCCTGCAGATAGTCATTGAGGGTGTCATTGATTGATTTTGTAATAATCTGACGGTACATGTAATAGCAGCCGCTGAATACTATCAGCAGCATTGCCGTAATAACGGCCGTATATTTATGGACCAGTTTCTTTTTTATATTTTCAATCATTGCTGCCGATTTCCATGGTATAGCCGATGTTCTTGATCAGCTTGATATTAATGAAAGGGACAAAATTTTTGAGTTTTTTGCGCAGCATATAGATATGCGAATCCAGACTTGCCGGACCCGTATCAAGTTTGTCGGGCCAGACTTTGTCAAAAATCGTGGCGCGCGGCAGGACTTGTCCGTGGTTGATGAAGAGCAGGCGGAAAAGGTCAAATTCTTTGCGGCTGAGGCTGAGTTTTTTGTCCTGATAAAATATGCTGTTTTGGGTGTTGTCGAGCGTGACGGCCTCTTTGGTATAAACATCGTCGATAAAAGGTTTGGTCTTGCGGCGGCTGACGGCATTGACGCGGGCGATCAGTTCTCCGGTCTGGAACGGTTTGACAATATAATCGTCGGCACCGGCGTTAAGGCCGGCTATGCAGTCTTCCGTGCTGTCTTTTGCGGTGACGAAGATTATGCCGCCCTGATAATTGTATTTTGAATCATCGCGCAGGATTTTGCAGATTTCGATGCCGCTGATTTCCGGGAGCATCCAGTCAAGTATAATTACGTCATAAGCATTGAGCCGGTTGTCACGAACAAATTCAAGGGCTTCTTTGCCGTCCTGCGCCCAGTCGGCCTGAAACCCCTCGATATTCAGAAGTTTCTGAATAACGGCGCCGAGTTTGGCATCATCTTCTACTAAAAGCAATTTCATTTTGTTGTCTCCTTGTATGAAAGTGTATCGGTAAATGCCGGAAATTTCAAATAAATTTTTTTTATTTTTTTGCAACCTGCTTTAGATGAATTTCAGATTACGGGCATACCGCTATGAGAAACAGAGTTTATGCAGGAGAAATTTTATGGCTTTAAATATTTTTACAGATATTAACAAAAGCATCAAAACCGAGTTATCGCGCAAAGCCATTCATTTGAGTTCTTTATGGATGCCGATGTTTATTTTTCTGGCAAATAAAAAGACGGCTCTTGCGGTTTTTGCCGCGCTTCTGGCGATTGATGTGGCGGTGGAATATTTCAGTTACAAAAAAGTCAGATGGGCCAGAAACAGTTTTGAGCGTCTGTTTGTCAGAACGCTGCGGGGAAAAGAGATTAAGAAAGACCGGTTTTGCCCCAGCGGCGCATCGTATGTTTTGGCAGCGGCCGTTTTGTGCGTGTTATGTTTTCCGAAAGAAGCGGCAGTTGTGGCGATGACCGTGATGCTTGTGTCGGACAGCTGTGCCGCCGTATTTGGAAAAATATGGGGAACGCGCCGTTTGCGCAACCGGAAATCGCTGGAAGGAACGGCAGCTTTTTTTCTGAGCAGCATTTATGTAATGCTGGTTCTGAATCCGCTTTTTCCGGTTTCTTATGCCAGTGTGCTGGCCAGTACGGGGGCGACAATTTGTGAGTTGTTTGAAGACCGGCTCAAGCTGGACGACAATCTGCTTATTCCGCTTTCCGTCGGTGTTATTCTGGTTTTCTTATAATTTTCTGAAAGTTATTTCCATGAAAAAAATCGTCTTTTCTTCCGGCCGCTTGGTTTTTGTGCTGAGTGTTTATTTTGCAACGGTTTTGAACCTGAGTTTCTGGCGCTTTTTATGGCAGCACCTTGAAGTCGGCAATATCGCAACGTTTGTTTTTGCGTTGTCTTTGCCGTTTTTTATGTTTATTCCGCTGTATTGGCTTTTTAATCTGATTATCGTACCGTATTTGGCCAAGCCGCTGGCCGCACTGTTGCTGATTATTTCGGCGGCGGCAAATTATGCCATGTTCAAGCTCGGCATTTTTATTGATTCCGATATGTATCGGAATATTATCGAGACCAACAGCAGAGAAGCGCTGGATTTGGTGACGCCGCCGGCCGTGCTTTGGGTTTTGGCGACAGGCGTTTTGCCGGCCGCGGTTGTGGCCTTGGGTAAAATTGAGTACCGTCCCTTTGGGCAGGAACTGAAAAGGCGTTTGTTCCGCAGTTTTGTTTTATTGTCGGTGTTGTCGGGATTTGCCGCTTCTTCTTATAAGGAATACGTTTCTTTCGGGCGCAACAACAATCAGGTGCGCAAGCTGGTCAATACTTTTAACTATATTTATGCGGTCGGCCGGCATTATCAACGGCAGGCCAATGCCAACCGGAAGTTTGTGACGCTTGATTCCGCACCGGTTCTGACGTCAAAAGGCGGAAAAAAGCAGGTTACGGTTCTGGTGGTCGGAGAAACGGCGCGGGCGGCAAATTTTTCTTTGTACGGATATGAGAGAAAAACGAATCCCGAACTTGAAAAACGCGGTATTGTGGTTTTTGGCGATGTTTCGTCCTGCGGAACGGCAACGGCAATCTCTTTGCCTTGTATGTTTTCTCATATGAACAGGAGGGATTTTGATGCGGTCGATGCCAAATATACGCAAAATCTGGCGGATTTGTTGCAGGCGGCCGGATATCAGGTCTTATGGCGGGAGAATGATGACGGCTGCAAAGGCGTGTGTGAGAGAGTGGCAACGGAAAATATGCTGCAACACAAGGAATCGGGGTTTTGTAAAGGCGATTATTGTCAGGACGAAGTTCTGCTGGAAGGGCTGAGGGAGCATATCCGGAATGCGGCGGACCGGACGATGATTGTTTTGCATACCATGGGCAGCCACGGGCCGACTTATTTTAAGCGTTATCCCGATGCTTTCAAAAAGTTTGTACCGGCCTGCGATACTGCCGATTTGCAGAATTGCAGCAGAGAGCAGATTGTCAATACGTATGACAATACGCTTTTGTATACGGATTATGTTTTGGCTTCGGTAATTGATATTCTGAAAGAATTTCCATCCTATGATACGGCGATGCTGTATGTTTCCGACCATGGGGAATCGCTGGGTGAAAATAATATTTATCTGCATGGTATTCCTTATAAGATTGCACCGGATGAGCAAAAAAAAGTGCCGATGCTTTTGTGGTTGTCCGACGGAATGGCACAAAATAAAAAGATTGACAAAGCTTGTTTGCTCAATCAGGCAAAGGACGGAAGTTTCTCCCATGATAATCTGTTCCATTCGTTGCTTGGTTTTTTTGATGTAAAAACAAAGGCGTATGCTGAATCATATGATATTTTTGCGGCTTGCAGGAGATAAAAACGTTAGGAAGGGCAGTGCCGGCAACGCTGCCTTATTTTTTTTATAAAATTTCAGATTATTTTCAGATTGGCTCTATATAGTCAGTACAGAGCAGCCTGTTTGTTTTGAATATCCGCTGCTGCTGTACCTTGTTTAAATCGTAGTTCCAGATTTTTTTAATCCTTTCGTAGTTGAAGACGGACTATTACAGCAGCGGGATTTTCGAAAGGCTGCTTTTTTATTCCGTGATATCCGCCAACTGAAAACGAATGACCTTTTGCAGGTCGGCAAGGGATGTTTCTATCTGATAGCCGATTTTGCCGGCGCTGTAGATTATGGTCTCAAAATTTCGGGCGGAACCGTCAATCGTGGTGGTGAAAAATTTTTTCATGCCAATCGGCGAACAGCCGCCGTGGATATAGCCGGTCAGCGGCAGCAGTTCTTTGGACTTGAGCATGTCTACGGCTTTTTCGCCAACGCTGGCAGCTGCTTTTTTCAGGTCGAGTTCTTTGTCTACCGGAAGCATAAAAACATAATGCTGTCTGGATTTGCTTACCGTTACCAGCGTTTTGAAAACCTGTGCCGGATTTTGTCCCAGAACGGCGGCAACTTCGGTGCCGCAGGTTGTCGGTTTGTCGGCATAGCAATAGTGTTTGTAAGGAATTTTTTGCTTGTCAAGGATGCGCATGGCATTGGTTTTGAAATCAGTCATTTCCGTTCCGTTGAATCTTTTGTGATATTGCGGGCATTTTAGCTGCTGAAAATTTTTTGTAAATCTTTTTTAAATTTTTTGACTTATTTTAGTCTTTGGAGGCGGAAAATGATGCAAAAAGAAAAAATGCTGCAGGGGGAGCTTTATGTGCCGTTTGGAGATAAGGAACTGGCGGCGGATTATAAGAAATGCAAAAAATTGCTCAGAGTTTTTAATGCGACCACAGAGGAAGAAGCAGAAAAAAGAGCGGAAATCTTAAAGAGTTTATGGGGAAAGACCGGAGACAAACCTTATGTCGAACCGCCGTTTTATTGTGATTACGGCTGCAATATTTATGTCGGCGATAATTTTTATGCCAATTATGACTGCATTATTCTTGACACGAATCGGGTTGTTATCGGCAATAATGTTCTTTTCGGGCCAAGAGTTTGCGTTTTTGCGGCACAGCATCCGACGGATCCGGAAGTCAGGCGGCTGGGGGTGGAAACTTCCGCTCCGGTGACTATCGGGAATGATGTCTGGATCGGCGGGAACACGGTTATAAATCCGGGGGTATGTATTGGGAATAACGTTATTGTCGGTTCCGGTTCAGTTGTTACCAGAAATATTCCGGACAATGTCATTGCCGCCGGCAATCCCTGCCGGATTTTGCGTGAAATTACGGATGAGGACAAGAAATTCTGGCAGGAGAAGCTGGAAAGATATCGGCAAAGTTTAAATTCGGCCGGTTGAGAGATATTTGGCAGCTGATGCCGGTTCGGGATGTTTGGTGCGCATGGTTTGGGAGAGCTGCAAATAAGTTTTGCAAAAATAAATTATCGGAGATAATCTCTGATTTATAACGGAGGTAATATTATGGAAAAATCACAAGTATATTTTACAAATCTGAGAGCGCGCGGCGAAGGCGGCCTGCTCGGAAAGCTGGAGCGTTTGGTTAAGCGTGCCGGCATTGAGAAAATTGATTTCAAAGACCAGTTTGCGGCGTTAAAAATTCATTTCGGAGAACCGGGAAATCTGGCTTATTTGCGACCGAATTATGCCGCAAAAATTGTGAATATTTTGCGCGGTTTGGGGGCTAAGCCGTTTTTGACCGATTGCAATACTTTGTATTCCGGCCGCAGGGCTAATGCCGTTGACCATTTGCAGAGTGCGATGGAAAACGGGTTTAATCCGATTTCGGCACAGGCGCAGGTGATTATTGCCGATGGTCTGAAAGGTACGGATTATCGCGAGGTGGAGATTGACGGCGAATATTGCAAAGCGCCGAAAATCGGTACGGCACTGGTTGATGCCGATATTATCATTTCCCTGACCCATTTTAAGGGACATGAAATGGCCGGTTTTGGCGGAACTTTGAAAAACCTCGGCATGGGCGGCGGCGCCGTCCCCGGCAAGTTGGAAATGCACTGTACGGCTCAGCCGAAAATTGATATCGATAACTGTGTCGGCTGCGGGGTTTGCGAGAGACACTGCGCGCATGATGCCGTTCATGTCAACAAGCAAACACGCAAGGCCGAAATTAACTATGACAATTGCGTGGGCTGCGGGCAGTGTGTGGCTTTATGTCAGTTTAACGGGGCTGTCGTGTCCGGTTATAATTCTTCCGAGGAGCTGAATTATAAAATTGCCGAATATACAAAGGCGGTTTTGAAAGACAAGCCGAATTTCCATATCAGCTTTATTATGAACGTATCGCCGGAATGCGACTGTTGGGACAGAAACGATGCCGCTTTTGTGCCGGATTTAGGAATTGCCGCTTCGTTTGATCCGGTTGCCTTGGATCAGGCTTGTGCCGATATGGTTATTAACGCGCCGGCTCTGATGACAGACAATGAGTTGAGCGAGAAATGCCATGACCATTGCTGCGGCAAAGACAAATTTCATCTGCTTCATCCGGATACCGACTGGGAAGCTTGTCTGAGCCATGCCGAAAAAATCGGTCTCGGGCGCAGGGCTTATGAACTGATTGAGGTTAAATAAAAAAAGAAAGGGCTGAAGTGTCAGCCCTTTTTGATAACTTTGTTTTCTGGCTTGCCAAGGCGGGGTTTTTGGCATAGGATAAGGCAAAACTTTAACTTTTACGAGGACTGTAATGTCGGATATTGACGTCTCTTTTGTGATGACGGTTTATAATAAAGAAAAATTTTTGCCGTCGGTTTTAAAAGCATTGTTGAACCAGAGCGGTTTGAAAAATCCCGAATTTATTTTTGTGGATGACGTGTCTAAAGACCGTTCGGTTGAAATTATCGAAGAAATGACGAAGGGTTTGCCGAATGTGCAGATTGTGCGGAATCCTAAAAATCAGGGGATTTCTATCCGGATTAATCAGGGGATTGCTCTGGCGCACGGAAAATATGTGAGAATGCTTGATTCCGACGATATTTTTCCGATTGATTCAACCGAGAGGATGATTGCGCTGGCAGAAGAATATGATGCCGATATGGTTTACGGGACGTTTACCAAAACCGGAAAGCCGGCCGAAGAACTGACGAACGAATTTATGACTGACGGTTTCAAATATTATTATCGCAAAGACGCCTTGCGTGCCGTTTTGGACGGGCGTTTTACGCGGATGGGGCAGCTGATTAGGCGTGATGTGTTGCAAAAAGCCGGCGGTGCCGATGAAGACGTGTTTATTCAGGACGAGACCATTCCGTTGCGGACGGCTTTTTATGCCAACGGGATTATCAAAATGTTTGCAAACGTCGTGTTGGTGCCGAAAGAAGACGGCAATCTTTCCGGCAATAAAATCCAGCTTGATCATGACCGTTTTCTGGCTTATTACGATTTTATCAGATCTCGTCCGCATCTTGACAAGGATATTCGGGCAAAGCTCAATATGCGTGCGGTTTCGGCTTATTGGAAATATATTCGCAAAATCAGCAGATGTCCGATGTTGACGGTGACCTTTCCGCTTTATCTTTATACCAAGATTTTCAAACCGCAGCCGGATATGAAAAAGCTGGACAAGATGGCGCAGATTTTTAAAAGCATTAAAACCGGCGTGCTGCGTCCGAAAAAGGCCTGAGAGCATATGAAAAAATATCTGGCTTATTCTTCCGAGACTTATTTGCTGCCGATTGCCGAACTGCTTTTGCTGGAGAAATCTTCCGGCTATGAGGATAGCGGCGAACCTGCCGTGCTGGCCGGAAGCCTTAAGCATAATCAGAAGGAAACGTTGTTTTGCGGCGCCGGCGTTTTGGAAAAGGCGCAGGCGGCCGGAGAGGAATATTATCCGGTGCGCTTTGTTTATTATACTTATCATCCGCTGCCGGGGTTTTTTATTAATTTGCTCAAGCCGGTGAAACGCCGTTTTTATCAGGAAGGAATTGTGCGCTTTCATATGCGGCTGAAAGATATTTTGGCAATGAATCTCAAGCGCGGCGTGCGGGATGAAGGAAATGCCTATAACTGGACCAACAAGCGCTGGGCGATGAGTTTGGAGGAGCGGCATAAGCGTTATGACACGCTTTATCAGTCTTTGAAGCAGAACGGTTATGATGACAAATCGCCGATTTTTGTGATGATTAACCGTAATCTCGGAGCTCGGGATCAGCTCTTTCAGGGGCATCACCGTCTGAATATTTGCGAAGAACTGGGTATTGAGAAATTGACGGTCTGCTTTTGGACGTCTGTGCCGTCGCCCGGATTTATGGCCTTTTTTGAAAAGATTGTTTCCAAAATAAGAGGAATGAGAAAATGAAGATTATGGTGGTAAAAGACCGCAATGTTTTGAATACAAAATTTTTGGGGCAATTTGTCAGTTCGCTTGTTTTGAAAGGGCATGACGTTCATGTCGTCTGTGATACTTATCGCAAGCAGGGCAGCGGCGTTACTCTGCCGGACGGGGTTAAATTTACCAATCTGAACGGCAAGACGAAAAATCCGCTGGTGAATTTATGGCGCCGAGCCCGAGAGATTCTGGGGACGCCGGTTTTTCGCTTTAACAAGTTTATTGAACAAGAAAAACCCGATATTATTTTTTGCTATTTTTTGGTGGATTTGTATAACGTGGCGTTTTTGCAAAAGCATAATATTCCGATTGTGATGATGATGCATTGTTATCCGCCGGCGATGCTCGGGCGTTTTCAAAAACGTTCAAAATGGAAGATTTATAAAAAGTGTGCCGCGCAGGTCAGTGTTTTTCATGTGCTGATGAAATCTTACGAGAAGACGATTGCGCCTTATTTCGGCGAGGCTAACGTAGCGACGGTGCCGAATGAAGTCGTACAAATTCCCGAGAGCGGGCGGGTTGATTTGGAAAATGAGAAAAAGCGCATTATCTATGTGGCGCGGGTGGAAAAAGAGGGCAAGCGCCAGCACCTGATTGTGGAGGCTTTTGCCAAGATTGCCAAAGATTTTCCGGACTGGGTCGTAGAGTTCTGGGGGCTGCAGAAGTATCAGAATTATAATGAAGAACTGATGGTTATGGCTCGGAAGTACGGGATTGAAAAAAATATTCATATTATGGGCTACAGCGATAATATTCAGGATGTTTACCGTACTGCCGATATTCATGCGTTTGCCAGTCTGCACGAGGGGTTTTCTCTGGCTCTGGCGGACGGTATGGCCATCGGTTTGCCCAGCATCGGCTTTAAGGAAACGCCGTCGGTTAACGAGCTGATTGTGGACGGGCATAACGGGTATCTGGCAAAGGATGTTGATGATTTTGCCGAAAAGCTCAGGCTGCTGATGACGGACAAAGACCTGCGTATCAGGCTTGGCAAAAATGCCGTTGAAGACATGAAGGCTTACGCGCCGGAGATTGTAGCCGGGCAGTGGGATGAGCTGATCAGAAGGACAATCAAACAAAAATAACATATTATAACTTTTAGCCTGACAATGGCCGTAATCAGATTACACCTTGTCAGGCATTATCATATATAAGGAAAAAATGATGAAAAAACTGAGCGGGTATTTGAAAGTTGTGCGGAATGCTTTTTACCTTTTTCTTATCCGGTTGTTTTACCGGAAACAGAAATTTGACAAGAAATATTATGTTTCCGTCTGTGCCATTTTTAAAAATGAAGGAAAATATTTGCGAGAATGGATTGAGTATCACCTGACGGCAGGTATAGAGCATTTTTATTTGTATAATAACTTTTCCGATGACAATTATAAAAAGGTTTTGGCGCCGTATGTCAAGGAAGGCGTTGTGACGCTGACGGATTGGCCGGTAGAGCACGGGCAGCGTTCGGCTTATAACGATTGCGTGGCAAAATACAGCGATGAAAGCAACTGGATCGGCTTTATCGATTTGGACGAATATGTTTGTCCGGTACAGTGGAACAGCATTAAGGACTGGCTTAAAAACTATGAGCGGTATCCGCTGGTTTCGGCCTTTTGGCGGATGTTCGGTTCGGCCGGCGTAATGGAAGAAGACCGTTCAAAGACGCTGATTGAGCAGTTTACGGTTTGTTCCGACATTATCTCCAGTTCCAAAATGTTTTTGAATACGCATTGGTCGAAGCGGATTAAGGATTTTCATTTGTCACATTACTGTCGGTTCAAAATCTGGGGCAAGCTGGCGCCGGATAATGCCGTTTTGTTTTTTATGCCGGGGAGCCGCCGGAAAAAGGCAAAAGTGCAGATTAATCATTATTACAGCAAAAGTGCGGAATATTGGGCCAAAAAGAAGATGGTGGTCGGCGATGCTTATTATCAGACATCGGAAAACAAGCGCCCGTGGGAGATGTTTTTCTGGTGTGAGGATATTTGCAACAAGTCAGATTTCAGCATTTTCAAATATCTGACCAGGCTTAAAATGCGGATGAAGGATTAAGACGCAGAGACAAAAAACAACGGCGGCAAAGATGAAATTGCCGCCGTTTTGGCTTGGGAAGCTTTTTACAGCTTTATCCAGCCATCGCATAAAATTGCCGAAGAAATACCGCTGTTGTTCCATTTTTTCGGAGCAATAACAATTTTTTCCGGATTTTGATTTAGCCACGCTCCCCACCAGGAAAAGGAACTGTTGGCAATGATATTGTGTTTGCATCGGCTCATGAGAAACATATCAAAATATCCGGTGTCTGCCGTATTAATATCTACCAGAGTGAACGGATGTTCCGGTTTTAAATTCCTGGCAGCCCAGTCCAAATCATCTGAAAAAATAAAAAAGTGCGGGTTCTGAATTTGAGAGGCAATGTTATCCATGGCATTTTGATAGTAAGTCAGACTGCACAGCCCATGAGCGGCATTGGCTCTTGCATTGTTGACATAATCACCCCGCCGGATATGCAGGGAAACTGAATTTGTCTGATTGATGGAAGAGAGAATTTTCCGGTTGGCGTCGTTCAAGGGAATTTTTAAGGAAAAATCCTGCAAAATTTGAGGGCGGTATTTTTCAAAATATTTTTCGCATTGGAAATAGCCTTCAAAATAGGCGGGAAGACGTGCCTGTAATGAATCCGGCTGAAAAATGCCGGTGTTTTTTTCTTTTTGCAAATTTGTCGGCAGCCATCCTTTTTTGTAAAGTTTTTTATATAAAAATGCCGGTAAAATTTTTTGAAAGAATTTGTTGTGTTTTAGTTTTTGACACTCGGCGTTGTCTGCCGCGGGAGCCGTCAGGTTGTATGCTTTCAGCTCGTAATGGCGGATAGTGACTTTGTTTTGGCGTTTTACTTCTTCAAACCAAGAGTAGTCGAATTTTACGTTTGTTTTTCTGCTCAATGCCAAAGCGCGGCCAAAGGCGTATTCGAACATTTGATTGCCGAGGCCGCCCCAAAGTTTTATGACGGCATTGGCATTTTGCTTATCGGTCGGGATATGTTTGGTATTTGTGTTCATTGTTGTTTATTTACCGGTCAGTTTTATTTTGAGTTTGAACAAGAGCGGCAGCTTCAGCATTCGGGCAAGGGGAGAAGCGCACAAGCGGCGGGCGTAGTCTTTGTCCGGTGTTTTGCGGATGATGCGTTTGAGCAATTTTTGCAGATATTTTAAGGCCTTGGGACGGCAGAGGAAAGAAGATTTTTCCGTTTGGCGCAATAAGGCTGCCATAAAGCCGCCGAGTTCCGCAATTTCTTCTTCCGAGAGAGTTTCTTTGCAGACAAATTTTATCAGCAGCGGTTGAAGCATGGTGCCGGATCGGGCGATTTCAATCCATTTGGCGGTTTGTAATTCGGCCGTGGACAGGCTTTGTCTGCCGTTGTGCGTAACGGTGATGTTTTGGCCTTCCCAGCGGTAGTCAATCAGGATTTTCGGCAGATTGGCAAAATGCAGCTTATCTGCCTGAGCCAGCCAGACGCCGTAGTCCTCGGCAACACGCCGGTCCGGTTCATAGCGGATTGCGTTATTGCGGCGGAACATGACAGACGGGTTGTTCAAGGCGCAATTGAGAAAAATGTTCTCGTGGATAATGTCTTCGTGTTTGAGCGGGACTTTCAGTGTTTTCTTGTGTGGAAAGCGCTGCATATAAGAGCCGAGGATATCGATTTGCGGGTGTTGTTCAAGATAATCATATTCGGTTTGCAGGCGATGCGGACGGGCAATATCGTCGGAATCCATCAAAGCAATGTATTTGCCTTGGGCCAAAGATAATCCGAGGTTGCGGGCCTGGCCGGCACCTCCGTTTTTTTCGGTTTTTACAAAACGGATACGCGGATCGGCAAAATCTTTTATGAGGCCGGATATGTCTTCGGTCGAGCAGTCATCGATTATTAAGAGCTCAAAATCGGCAAAGGTCTGTTTTAAGATACTGGCAACAGCCGGCTGCAGGTGTCGGGTTCGGGTATTGTAAACCGGCATGATGACGGAAATTTCAGGCATGATGTTTCTCTATTGTTTCTTTGATTAATTCTTCCCATTTATTCCAGATGGTTTCCGGATTATACCGCTTTATCATTTCTTTGCCGGCGAGGCCGAAACGCTGACGGGTTTCGGATGAATCCATCAATGTTTTCAGTTTGGCGGCAAAGTCTTCCGGCGTGCCGTCGGCTAGGCAGCCGTTGACGCCGTCAACTATCAGTTCATTAACACAGCTGGCGGTTTTCAGCCCTACGCAGGGGAGGCCGACAGCCATGGCTTCGGACAAAGCCAGGCTGAAGCCTTCAAAAGCGGACGGAAAAGCGCAAATGTCCGATTTGAGGAGCTCTTTTTGTGCTTCTGCCGTTACGCCGCGCAGGAAGACTTGTTTTTCTAATTTAAGTTTCGAAATCAGTTTTTGAAGTTCCTGCCGTTTGGATTTTTCCGCACTCCCCCACAAACTGACTTCCCATTGCGGATATTGCGGCGCAAGCAGGGCAAAAGCCTTTATTAACAAGTCCTGTTGTTTATGTTGATCAAGGCGCGCCATATAAATAATCCGGTATTGGTCTTTGGCGGCATAAGAAATATTTTTGTCAGTCAGCTCTACCGGATTGCCGATGACGGTGATTTTTCCGTTATAATATTTTTGCAGGTCTTTTACGAAAGACGGGAGCAGCACCTGAGCCAGAGAGATTTTTTTCAATGCCTGAGATATATTGCCGCGGGTTACTTTGTTTTTGGCGTGAAAATATACCGATGGCAGACTGTGAAACATTTGAATGAGCGGGATTTTGTTTTGTTGTCCGTGCAGCAGGTCCACGCTGTCGGCAATGCCGCAGGAAAGAATGATGTCCGGATTGATTTTGCAGACTTCGGCGGAAACAATATCGGCAGCCGCTTTTTCCCGATCAAAAAACGGGAACTTTTGCAGCAGGGCAACGGCGTTTTTGCGGCGGCGGAGAATTTTGTAGCCGATTTGGCGGAATATTCCCCAGCTCTTTTGAACCTCGTCGTGCAGATTGAGCAGGCGGATTTGGGGACTGACAGGGAAGAAAAGAGCGCCTTTTCTTTTGTCCCGCGTCATAATAACAACTTCATGCCCGCGGGCGGCAAAGGCATTGGCAAAGCTGCTGACGATTTTTTCTATGCCGCCGTGCGTGCCGATAAGGGCACTTTTTCGATATATCAGTATTCTCATTGTTCTTTCAAAACTGTTGTCCGCAATTTATTGTTTTAAGATGACGGGTAACGGCCTGTTTGTCAATGTCAAATCTCGTATAAGTGGAAAAGTAAAAAAGCCTCCCGAAGGGGAGGCCGAGCAAAAGATGTTTGTATTTGATAATATTAAATTGTATTTCTGAAGTTGGCTTTTTCAATGTCTTTGAAATATTTTACGGTGTCTGCTTTCAGTTCTCTGGTCGCATCTTCGTCGCAGACAATAACCGCATGTTGGTGCATTTGCAGAATGCTGACCGTCCACATATGGTTAATGCTTCCTTCGACAGCATGGTGCAGGGCGCGGGCTTTGTTTTGGCCGGAGGCGAGAATCATGACTTCGCGCGCGTCGGTAATGGTACCGACCCCTACGGTAAGAGCCGTGGTCGGAACTTTGCTGATGTCGTTGTCAAAAAAGCGCGAGTTGGCTTTGACGGTTTCTGAGGTCAGGGTTTTGACCCTCGTGCGGGAAGACAAAGAAGACCCCGGCTCGTTGAAAGCAATATGGCCGTCGGAGCCGACGCCGCCAAGGAACAAGTCTATGCCGCCGCAAGCTTTGATTTTTTCTTCATAATCGGCGCATTCTCCGGCATAGTCTTTGGTCATGCCGTTCAGAATATGGACATTTCCGCGTTTGATGTCGATGTGTTTGAAAAAATTCTCCCACATAAAGTAGTGGTAACTCTGCGGATGGTCTTTGTCCAGTCCGATGTATTCGTCCATATTGAAGGTAATGACGTTTTCAAAGGAAAGTTTGCCGCGCTTGTACAAGTTGATCAGTTCCTTGTACGTTCCGAGCGGGGTTGAGCCGGTCGGAAGCCCGAGGACAAAAGGTTTTTGCGGTGTGGGGCGGGCGCCGTTGATTTTATATGCAATATAATTGGCTGCCCAATTGGAAAGGGTGTCATAGTCGGGACGGATGATTAAACGCATTTTATTTCTCCTGAAAAATTTTGCCGTTGATAATGGTTTTGATTATATGAAAATCTTCGTTAAAAACAACTAAATCTGCATCGTAGCCGGGGGCAATCTGTCCTTTGCCGGCAATTTTATGGACGGCTGCCGGATTGGTGGAGGCCATTTTAACGGCCTGTTCGTGCGAAAGCCCCCAGGAAACCAGATTGCGGACGCCGTCTATCATCATCAAAGCGGAGCCGGCGATGACATTGTCGGATTTACGGTAAAAGCATTTATCAAGGTAAACTTCTTCGCCGTTGGCAAAAAGTTTGTCTGTTTTTTGTTTGGTCGGTTTAAGCGAATCCGTGACCAAAACCAGCTTGTCATGCGGTTTGATGCTGACCAGCAGCTTTATCAGGTTCGGATCAACATGAACGCCGTCGCAAATCAGTTCGCAGGCGATTTCCGGATGGATGAAGACGGCGCCGACGGCTCCGGGATCGCGGTGGTGGATGCGGCTCATGGCATTAAACAGGTGCGTGGTGTGCAGGATGCGGACCTGCATGCCTTCGACCATGTTCTTATAGGCGGCATTGGTATGTCCGGCCTGCAGGTTTATGTTTTTTTCAATGCAATACAAGGCCAGGTCGCGCATGTTTTTGAGTTCCGGCGCAACGGTCATGCTGATGATGTGTCCTTTGGCGGCTTTGTACAGTTTTTCCATCAGTTTGAGGTTTACCGAACTTATCGAATCGGCGGACTGAACGCCGAGCCTTTCGGATGAAATGAAAGGCCCTTCCAGATGGATGCCGAGGATGCGGGCGCCTTTTTCTTTGCCCATGGCTTTGACGACGGCTTTGATGCTTTTTATCATCCGGTCTTCGGTGCCGGAATAAATTGTCGGAAAAAAGGACGTGACGCCGTAAGAAGCCAGAATTTCCGACATCTTTAAAACGGAAGAGGCGGTATTGTCATCAGTTCCGTATCCGCCGATGCCGTGAATGTGCGTGTCGATGAAGCCGGGGGCGATGTAGGCGCCGTTGACGTTTATAATATTGACCTTAGGGCTGAATTGTTTGTGGAGAAAGCGGCTTTCGTTAAAAACATCGGCGATTTTGTTGTCTTTTATATAAACCGCGCAATGCTCCATGACCGAAAATCCGGTTAAGACGGTTGCATTGTGCAGGCAGATTGCGTTATCCATGGTGTCCTTCTTTCTTAAATACAATGAGGTTAATATAGCAGCGAAAAGTAAATTTTCTGCAAATGAATCTTGTTTTCCGGCGCTGTAAAAATGCTTGCTTAATTATATTTTTGTGATAAATTCCGAGTAAGTTTAACGTTTTTTTGTGAGAGTTGAAAATGGCATTATCAAAAGAAACAATCGATCGTCTGATGGGGGATAACATTTTGTCCGCGGAAGAAATTGAAAAAAGATATCCGCCGCGGCAGCTGACTGACAACCAGTATGTGACCCGTATTGCTCCGAGCCCGACCGGATTTATGCATATCGGCGGGATTTATGCCGCATTGATTTCGGAGCGTTTTGCACATCAGAGCAACGGCGTGTTTATTTTGCGGATTGAAGACACCGATACCAAGCGCGAGATTGAAGGCGCAACGGATTTGATTATCCGTTCGCTCAAAGAATACGGCCTGATTGTTGACGAGGGACCTGTGAATGAGAATGAGGAGACCGGCGCTTACGGGCCGTATACGCAAAGCAAGCGCAAAGAGATTTATCAGGCTTATGTCAAACAGCTTTTGGAAAAAGGCATGGCTTATCCGTGCTTTTGCACCGAAGAGGAAATCGAGGCCATGCGCGAACGGCAGACCAAAGCCGGCGGACGTCCGGGGTATTACGGTTTGTGGGCCAAAGACCGCAATCTGACCGAAGAGCAGGTGATTGCCAATCTGGATGCCGGAAAGCCGTTTGTCATCCGTTTTAAATCTCCGGGAAAATACATCAACAAAATTGCCGTTGAAGACATTTTGCGCGGCAAGCGCTTTTTTCCGGAAAATGATCTGGACATTGTTATTTTGAAATCCGACGGGCTGCCGACGTATCACTTTGCCCATATCGTTGATGACCATTTGATGGGAACAACGCATGTGGTGCGCGGCGACGAGTGGTTGTCTTCTTTGCCTTTGCATGTTCAGCTGTTTGAGGCGATGGGCTGGAAAGCGCCGAAATACGGGCATATCGCACCGATTCAAAAACTTGACGAAGGGGCGCGCCGCAAGCTCAGCAAGCGTAAAGATCCGGAAGCCAACGTGGCTTTTTACGGAGAAAAAGGGTATCCGAAAGAGGCTGTTATTGATTATTTGATGAATCTGGCCAATTCTGATTTTGAGGATTATAAAAAGGCCAATCCCGACAAGACTTATAAGGATTTTGAATTTAAGATCAGCAAGCTTAACAACAGCGGCCCGCTTCTGGACTTTGTCAAGCTGGAAGACATCAGCAAAGAGTTTATTGCGACTTTGAGCTGTGACGAGCTTTATGACCGCTTATACCAATGGGCGGCCAAATATGATCGGGAAATGCAGAACCGTCTGGATGCCAACAGCGGCTATTTCAAGCAGATTTTGGATATTGAGCGCAGCAACTGCGACCGTGTCAGAAAAGACTATGTAACTTTTTCCGGTATTTGGGATGAGATAAAATATTTCTTTGATGAGGAATTTGCCCTGACCAAAGATGACGTTCTCAAGCTGGTTCCGAATCAGACTTTAGAAAATATGCAGGAGATTGTTAAAGCTTTTGTTGCCACTTATGACGAGAATGATGACAAGAACGAGTGGTTTGCCAAGGTAAAAGATTTTGCACTTACGAACGGGTATGCCAAAAATCCGAAGGAATATTCCAAAAATCCGGAAGCTTATAAGGGCAGCGTTTCCGACGTGGCAACCGTTTTGCGGGTGTTGATTACCGGACGGACGAACAGTCCGGATCTCTGTTCCATCATGAAAGTGCTCGGAAGGGAGCGGACGCTGAAGAGGCTGAATATTATTAATTAACAAAATAGTAAGAAAAGTGTGGTTAGTTAAAATTACACTTTTCTTTTTTATAAAGCAGAGTGCGGACTAACTGTGTGAATTTATTTTGAGGGATTGTTTATGCTCAATGCAAATGCAGGCGAGGCAGCAAACCTGATTTTAGGAATGCCGCCTTCTTTGGCCGCAATTATTATTGTTGCGGTTTGTTATCTGATAATTTTTTCCGAGAAAATTAACAGGGCCGTTATTGCGCTGATTGGTGCCGGCGTGATGATTGCGACAGGTATTTTGTCACAAAAGCAGGCGTTGGCCGGAATTGATTTTAATACATTGGCGCTGCTTATCGGCATGATGATTATTGTGGCCGTATCGGAAAAATCCGGTATGTTTCAGTATGTGGCAATTTGGTCGGCAAAAAAAGTAAAGGCCAGCCCGCGCGGACTGATGGCTGCTTTGGCGATTGTAACGGCTGTCTTTTCCGGTTTTCTGGATAACGTTACCACGGTTTTGCTGATTGCGCCGGTAACTTTTCAGATTACGCGCAAACTCAGAATCAATCCTTATCCGTATCTTCTGTTGGAGATTTTTTCTTCCAACATCGGCGGAACGGCAACCCTTATCGGTGATCCTCCCAATATTTTGATCGGATCCGCCTTGAATTTGAGTTTTATGGATTTTGTAAAAGTTCTGACGCCGGTTGTTGCGGTGACCATGGTTGTGGTTATTTTTATCTTTGACCGCTTTTGGGGCGTGCAGCTTAAGACGACAGATGACTGCAAGAAAAAAGTAATGGCCATGAATCCTAATGACGCGATTACGGATAAAGGGCTGCTGGTTAAAGCTTTGGTGGTTTTGGCCTGTGTGATTGCCGGCTTTATTTCGGCTCATCACATCGGTCTGGACAACGGTACGATTGCGTTGCTCGGCGCGGCCGTTTTGCTGTTGTTGTATACATTGGGCTCCAAAGGAGAGGAGAAAGACGGCAAGGTTCAGGAAATCTTTAATATGGTGGACTGGATTACAATTTTCTTCTTTACCGGATTGTTTGTTATTGTTTACGGGTTGGAAGTTACCGGCGTGCTGGCTTATCTGGGACAGAAGTTTGTAGAACTCACGGACGGAAGCATTGCAAAACTGAGTTTTCTGATTTTGTGGTGTTCGGCAATTATCTCAAGTGTGATTGATAACATTCCGTTTGTGGCAACAATGATTCCGATGTTGAAGTCTATGGAAGAATCTGTCGGCGGACGTGACATTATGATGCCGGTATGGTGGTCTTTGTCGCTGGGGGCATGCTTTGGTGGAAACGGAACGCTTATCGGCGCTTCGGCCAATGTGGTAGTTGCCGGTATGGCCATGCGGGAAGGACATCCGATCGGCTTTGTGAAGTTCTTGCTGTGGTCGGTGCCGGTAATGCTGCTGAGCGTGCTTATCGGAACGGCTTTTGTTTATATTGAGTTCTTTATGTAAGCCGTTTATTAAAAAAATTCCCGTTCCGGACGGAACGGGAATTTTTTTGTTGTTATTTGTTTTCTGCTTCTATCGGTTTGGGCCGGATCAGTGAGGCGGCGATACCGATAAAGAGCAGTCCGAAGGTAACGCTGAGCGATTGCCAGGCTTCAATCTTAATTCCGATATACGGCAAAAATATTTTGGCGCCGATAAAGATTAAGATGACAGACAATGCCGGTTTGAGGTAAACAAATTTGTAAACGGCGGCGGCAAGCAGAAAGTACAATGCCCGGAGGCCGAGAATGGCAAAAATGTTGCTGGTGTAAACCACGAACAGGTCCTGCGTAATCAGGAAAATTGCCGGAATGCTGTCCAGAGCGAAAATAATATCCATGGTTTCAATAATAATCAGCGCAAAGAACAGCGGCGTAATGTAATGTCTGCCGTTTTCTTTAACAAAGAAGTGTTCTCCTCTTATTTCCGGCGTGACATGGAAGAATTTGCTGACAACGCGGAACAGGCGGCTGTCTTCCAGTTTTCCCTGTTCATCTTCTTTATGCAGCGCCATTTTGACACCGGTGTAGATTAAAAATGCCGAGAAGATGTATAAGACCCAATGGAAGTTGGAGATCAGGACTTCCCCGACGCCAATAAGGACACCGCGCATGACAATAGCGCCGAGAATGCCCCAGAATAAAACGCGGTGTTGGTATTTGCGCTCGATTTTCAGGCTGCTGAATATGATGGACATGATAAAAATGTTGTCCAGAGACAAGCTTTTTTCAACCAGAAAGCCGGTGAAATAGAGCATGCCGGTTTCGGTGCCGCGTTCATAAATGACAAAGAAGCCAAAGACAATGGCTATGGCGATGTAAAATACGCAGGCCCAGAAAGTTTCTTTGAGCCTGGGTTCTTCCGCGTGACGGTGGAAGACAAAAAGGTCTAAGAACAAGAGGGCAAAAACGATGATGCCGAAAATAATCCATTGGCCGTAAGCAGGCAAAACCAGATGATGTTCCAGCAGATAAGATAATTTTTCCATTTATATTTTCCTGAGTTTAAGGTTCAATGTGAATTTCAATGCGCCGGTTGCGGCTGCGATTTTCCGGAACAGGCTCATTATATGCGTTATAGTTGGGCAATTTGGGGGCGATGTCGGCCCGGCCGATAACCTGCAGGCGTTCTGACGCAATGCCTTTTTTGATAAAGTAGCGTACGACGGCTGCGGCCCGGTTGGAAGACAATTCCCATTTTGACGGAAAGTCGGAATCGGAGGCCTCAATATCATCGGTATGGCCTTCCACCGTTATCCGAAAGCGCTTGTAACGTGGTTGTTGAAGCAGAGTAATGATTTGGTTGAGCACCGGATGAATGCTGTCCAAAAGGTCTGATTTTCCGGGGGCGAACATTGACAGACTGCCGATGTCAATGGCAACGCCGCGGTCATCGGAGCCGAGGCTGACTGAAGAATCCAATCCGAGCTCCTGTATGCTGCTCATAAATTCTCCCAAATTGCCGTTGAGCTTGTCAAGACCGGTTGCGGCATTAAACGCTGCTGCAAAAGCGGCTTCCATTTGGCTCATTTTGGCTTTGTCAAGTTTGGAAGAAGCAAAAAGCACAATAAAGAGCGCCAGAAGCAATGTCAGCAAATCTGAATAAGGGATCAGCCAAGTCTCATCGGCGTGTTCTTCATGCGCTTCTTGTTCCGGTCTGCGTTTTGCCATTTTTTATTCCTTGTTCTGAGACTGACGGCGTTCCGACACCGGAATAAAGGACTGCAATTTGGCTTCCATTGCCAAAGAGGAAGCGCCGCTTTGCAGGGCAAGAGCTCCTTCCAGAATCATTTTTTTGTTTTCGACTTCTTCTTTGGAGATTTGTTTCAGTTTGTTGGCAAAGGGATGCCAGATGACGTAACCGGTGAAAATACCAAGCAGAGTAGCGACGAAGGCCGCGGCAATCGAATGCCCGAGTTTGTCAATGTCCGAAAGGTTGCCCAAGGCGGCAATCAAGCCGATAACCGCGCCCAAAACGCCGAGGGTCGGGGCGTACATTCCGGCCTGTGAGAATATGGCCGCACCGGAACGATGGCGTTCTTCCATTTGTTTGATTTCGCTTTCCAGCGTTTCATAGATAAAATCTTCCGGAAAACCATCGGCAACCAATGATAAACCGGTTTTGATGAACGGATCATCCATGTCATTGGCAATACGTTCGATTCCGACAACGCCTTCGGTTTTGGCGGTCTTGGCGAGAGAAACAAAAAGATCAAGAATTTCCTGTTTGCTTTTCTGCTTGTGTCCGGCAAAAATAATTTTCAAAAGTTTGGGAAATTTTTTGAGTTCTTTCATTGTGAAAGCATTAAAAAGGGCGGCGGCCGTTCCGACAATAATGATCAAAAATGCGGCGGGGTTGATTAAAGAATGAGGATCTGCGCCTTTTAAGGCCATACCGACACCAACGGCGGCGACGCCCATAATGACACCGACTGATGTAGACTTTTCCATTTTTTTTCCTTTACCAATTTAGTCCTTGCAATTATGTGTAAAATATTAATGCCGGAACGTCAACTTCTTCCGGCATGTTATTCAAAGAAATTTGTCTGAGGCTTATCCGGCGGCGGTTTTGATCAGAAAGGCCAGATTGGCGGTGAACAGTTTGACCGAAATGGCCAGCAGGATAATGCCAAAGAATTTTTGGAAGATGTAAATAATTCCGGGAGCCAGAATTTTTTCAAGCTTTTTGGTCATTTTGAGAACCAGATAAACCACAATCATATTACAGAATACGGCCAACAAAATATTAATGTCATTAAACTGGGCACGGATGGAGAGCAGGGTTGTCAGAGCGCCGGCTCCGGCAAGCAGCGGAAAAACAACCGGTACAAAAGTGGCGTCTTTGGGGGCATCGGGCTGGTCTTTGAAGATTTCAATATCCAGAATCATTTCCATGGCAATGACGAAGATAATCAGCGAGCCGGCAACGGCAAAAGAAGAGATGTCTACGTTGAACAGGTGAAGAAAAGCTTCTCCGCCGTAGAAAAATATCAAAAAGACAATCAGCGCCAGAATGCTGGCTTTGGCGGCGTTAATCCGTTTGCCGCGCTTTTTGAGGTTTAAGAGAACGGGAATTGAGCCCACAACGTCAATAACGGCAAAAAGGACGAAGAAAGAACTGATGAATTCCTGAATGCTGAAGGCGCCAAACATATTTTTTTCCTTAAAATTAACCTGTTATGTCGGATAATTAGCACAGTCCGCCGGTAAGTCAACATTTTTTGAAGAGTTAGAAACAAGGCTGTTATGCTTTTAGTTTTTCCCATTCGGCAGGGCGAAAACCGGAGAGGACGATTTGTTTGCCGATAAGCAGCGGACGCTTGATGAGCATGCCGTCAGAAGCCAACAGGTCGATTTGTTCGTCTTCCGATAAGGCCGGCAGCCGGTTTTTTAAGTTGAGCGCCTTATATTTTAATCCCGAGGTATTAAAGAATTTGGCGGCCGGTTTTCCCGAACGGGCAATCCATTGGCGGAGCTCGTCTTTGTCGGGGTTGTTTTCGACAATATGGCGGCTGACGAAACTGATGTGATTATCTTCCAGCCATTTGCGGGCTTTTTGGCAGGTTGAGCATTTGGGGTATTCAATGAACAAAAATTCAGACATGTTTTATCTCCTTAGAAAATATCGTATAAGTTTGAAAAACCAAAAGAAACGCCGATCATCAAGTTGCTTCCCTTGACGTCGGCTTCACGCGACTGTGCCTGAAAATAGGCGATGTAAGGCGCGATTTTGAAGCTGTCTTTGACTTCGACTTCCATGCGTGACGTGAAATTGAATTCATATTTGAAGTCGGTTCCCTGATAGCGGCTGAAATAAATATAATCGCGGTAATATGAATCCAGTTGAAACTTTACACCGTCGCGCAACGGATATTCGGCACGAATGCCGATTTCATAAGCATATTTGGTATTGGCATCGGAATAGGTCAGGTCTTCTTCAATGACGCCGGCAGCATAGAGTTCTTTGATATAGGTGCCGTTAAAGAGTTTGAGGCCGCCTTTGCCCCGAATGACTTTGGTTCTGGGAGCGTCGTCATTGGCCGTGAATTCGGTTTGATAGCCGAGGCTGGCAAAGGGGCCGACATTGGCGTCTTTGTATGTCCAGATTTTGCGGGCATAATCCGTGGTTAAAAGAATTTTGTCTGCTGTTTCGCTGGAAGAGGTTTGCCCGTCGGCATTTTTGAGCCGAGTTTTTCCGTATTCGGCAAAAATGCTGTTGTTCCATTGGGCATTCGGCATTTCATATTCCAGAATAAAGTCCAATACGCCTTTGGTTACGGCTTCACTGTCGGAGCTGAGTGAGGAGTTGGGCGAGTTTTGATAGGCTTTGGCGTTGGATACGCTGGTTGACGAAACATCAAGCGACAGACGGCGCAAATTGGCGCGGAGATGATTTTGTCCGTCTTCCGAGAATTTGGGTTCTGCGGATGATACCGGAAAGGTGAATAAAACTGTCAGAAGAATTGCGGCAAGTTGAATTTTTTTCATAACTTCTTCCGTTGAAATTATAATTTTGAATTTTGCATTAATATAATGTCTATAAAACATTTGTCCAGGGGGAGGAATTTTTTTTGTGCGGAAATATGTTTTTTATAAAAAATAAGTATTGACAACAGAAAAAAGAAATATTATTAAAGACATGAATTTGATGGCGGGATAGCTCAGTCGGTAGAGCAGAGGAATCATAATCCTTGTGTCGGGGGTTCGAACCCCTCTCTCGCTACCATTAAAGAAAAAACTCCTGAAACTCAGGAGTTTTTTTGTGCACAAAAGTTGAGGTTCGAAGCCCCGACACTGTCGGGGGCCGGAGGAAAGAAAACATTTCGGTGAACTGTTTTCTGACGACGGGCGAAGGTATGTTAGCTTGAGAGCGGGGAGGCGAAGCAAGCGTTACATACCGAGTGACCGCAGCGAGTTAATTTTTATAAAATTTACGAGCCAGAAGAACCCCTCTCTCGCTACCATTAAAGAAAAAACTCCTGAAACTCAGGAGTTTTTTATGCACAAAAGTTGAGGTTCGAATTCCCGACACAAGGCTAAAAATCAGCTTTATTTTTTAAGTTATCGTAACGTTTGTGAATACATTGTATGGCAGTCAGGTGCACGCCTTTCGTAATGTTATATATAATGTAACGGCCGTCGCGGCGGCAGGTGACAAAGCCGTCGTCACGCAGGCGTTTTAAGTATTGTGAGACTTTCAATTGGTCGCTGCCAATCCCTTTGACAATGTCTGAAACATTGCTTTCGCCGAAGATTGTCAGGTATTCGAGAATCCGCATTTTATCGTAGTTGGCAAAAAGCTTTATCTGATTGGCGGCCATGCCGGTGTAGTCCCTCGGCAGGATAGCTTTGCAGCCGTCTGCCAGATAGCGGAAATCGTCTGTCATGAAGCCGAAAAGTTTGCGCAGGCAGACAAAAATGCTGGCAGGGTATTCTTCGTGAATATTATAATAGATGAAAATGCCCCGGCGTTCGGTTTTGACAAGATTGGCGTCGCGCAGTTTCTTCAGGCTTTGGGAAACAATGACCTGATCTTCGCGCACGCCTTTGGTAATGGCGGAAACCGAAGACGGACCGTTTACGTCCAAAAATTCCAAAATGCGCAGACGCAGCGGATGAGCAATGTATCCGATGCCTTTTGCCGCTTTTTTCATTGTTTCTTCAGGGAGTTGTCGTTCCATAGCCTTTTTCTCCGCACAGCCGATAAAAGAAGTACCCCGCGCAGGCGGCGGGGCGCTGATTATTTTACAAACGGTTTGACATAGTCGTCAAATTGTTTTTCAGATTCCGGCGACCAGCCCATCAGGTAATTTTCGCCCATGCAGAACAAAGGGGTGCCGATTTGGTTGCCGAGATTGAATTTGCGGGCGCATTTGACGAACAGGTCAAAGCCCTCAGGATTGCTGACATTGGTCATGCTGATTTCCAAATCCGGATATTTTTGGTTCAGGTAATCCAGAGCGTCATGGCAGTGCGGGCAGGTGTTGGAAAAGAAAAAATAAATCTTATCCGGTGCAATTTCTGCCGTCTGCGTTTGGCCGGCGGAGTTGTCGCAGGCGCTTAAAGCCAATATGGCGGCAAAGCATAAAGATAAAAGTTTTTTCATGTTTTTCTCCGTTATTCGATACAGCAGTCGACAGCTTTGCGAACCCAAGCTTTCATTTTGGAAAGTTTGCCGCCTTTTTCTTCTGTTTTAATTTCAATATCAGGCGTTTCGGCATTGACTTTGGCTGAGATTTTTTTTACGTCTTCCAGCTTGTCCTCGACCCATTTGACATCTTCGATATTGAGCATATTCATGTTTAAACCCCAGAACAGGCAATACAAATCATAAGCGCTGTTAAACAATTTGTCGGCTTCGGCTTTGTTGCCAAGGCTTTGCTGCTTGGTGCCGACTTCCATCAGGCGCATGGACGAAGCGAGCAGATGTTTGGAAATGCACCAGACTTCGCCCTCATACTGCGGGATGATTTTCTGCATCAGGTTTTTACGCAGTTCACGGACTTCTTCTATCAGGTCGTAAAAAGAAGTTTTGCCGGTTTTGGCGCCGGAAAAAATCAGGTGTTCTTCAATGCTGATCAGGTTCATGATGGCAATTGTCAGGTCCTGATCCGACGAAAGATCTTTGGGATTGACCTTTTTGGCATTGTCTAGACGTTCGACGAATTCCTTAACGTTTTTGGCTTTTGACATTTGTTTTCTCCATATATATTGAATATTATATGTAGAATATAGCATATGTATAAAAATAGTCAAGTATTATTTTTTATCGGTGAATTGAAAACAGAACTTTGGACTGTACATATAATGCAGTGTTTTTTTTTACAGAGGCGGATATGAAAAAATTTTTGGCATTGGGAGTGGCTGCTTTTGTTCCTTTTCAGGCGCAGGCAATTACGGTTGTTGTCGGTTCCGGCGATGTGGTAAACGGCGGAACTGTTCCGCAGGTTGTAACGCAAAATGTTGAAGGAACAACCAATAACCAGACGGTTTACGGGACTCAGAACATAATGTCGGGCGGTGTTGCCAACAACAGTCTGATTTATACTTATGCCCAACAGACGGTTGCCGCCGGCGGTAAGGCTTTCGGCAGTACGGTAATGCAGCAGGGGCTTATGAATGTTTCCGGTACGGCAGAAAATACAACCGTTCAGGCTTACGGCGATATGAATGTCCGTGCCGGCGGTACGGCCGGGGCAACAAAGATTGACGGCGGAAAAATGTTTGTATTGTCCGGCGGAAAATCTTTTAATATGGTGCTTAATTCCGGTGTGCAATATGTTTCGGGGGAAGACAGCAATGCAGAAATTAACGGCGGGCAGCAGATTGTGCGGAGCGGCGGTATGGTTTCCGGTGCGGTTTTGAAAGGCGGGACGCAAACGGTTCAGGAGGGCGGCACCGCTGTCGGCACGCAGGTTTATGATGGTCATTTGTCTGTTTCCGGGGTAGCCGAAAACGTGCAAGTGTTCGCCGGAACGGCAGATGTGAACAGTGACGGAATTTTAAAGTCTCCCGAGATTTCGGGCGGCGTCTTAAACGTGAGTTATGATGCAACGGTTGATAATTTGACAATGACCGGCGGTTCTGCCAATGTGGACAGCGAAGCGGTTTTGAGCGGCAATACAAAAGTTTCCAATGCCGAAATTACTTTTTACGGAGACAATAATCTGAGTAATTTGGAACTTCATAACGGTACAGTTTATTCTGCTCCTTACTTTGGTTTTGAACGGCTGGAGATTGACAATCTTTCCGGTGACGGAAATTTTTATCTGACCAGCAGCGTATCTGAGGCTCAGAGTGACAAGCTTATTGTTCACAGCGGCAGCGGAAATTTTGGTTTGGGGCTGGCGGATTACAGTCCGGACGATATGTTTCCTGATGTTGTTCATCTGGTGGAAAGCGATAGTTCCGATGAGAATTTTTATCTGCTCGGCGGTGCGGCAGATATCGGCGCGTACCGTTATGATCTGGCCAAGGTCGGCAATGAATGGGTCTTGAACCGCACTCCTTATTTGTCTGACAGTTCACAGGTTGCCAAAAATGCTTATAATGCGGTCAGTTCAATTTTATATACGCATACGGACAGTCTGAACGAGCGGCTGGGCGAGCTTCGTTTTAAGGACAAGCATGGCTTATGGATACGCGGTTTTGGGCGAAAAGTCAGGCTGGATTTTAAGGATTCGACAGACAGCAAAGTCAATGTTGCCGGTATGCAGATAGGGTTGGATACAGAAATTGCACAGAATTGGTCCGAGCGGTGGCTGGCAGGAATTTACGGCGGATATTCCGATGCAAGGCAGAAGTTTGATCGTGCAGGGCGTGCCGATTCCGATACTTACAGTTTGGGATTGTATACGACAATTGAAACGGCGGGCGGTTCTTATCTTGATTTGGTCGGTACTTATTTTCATCATAAGCAAAAGGTGAAAAGTTATTTGCCGATGGGCTGGGCGGTCAAAGGAGATTATGGCGCCGACAGCTGGAGTTTGTCTGCAGAGGCGGGCAAACGCTGGACATTTGACGGCAACTGGTTTGTCGAACCGCAGATGCAGCTCTCATATATGGCGATAGACGATATTGATTATCGGACCAATTTTAATACGCGGGTTCAGGGTAAAGATGCCGACTCTTTGCTGGGAAGAATCGGTGTGATGAGCGGACGGCGATTTGAGAAGGTTGCTGATTTTCCTTTTGAGGCTTATGTTCGTTTCAGCGTTTTGGAGGAATTTAACGGAAAGGCTAAGATTACCGTTGCCGATTATCAATTTAAAGAAGATGTTTCTGATACAATGTTTCGGCTGGGCGCCGGTATCAGTGCAGATATCAGCGACAGTTTCAGCGCCCATGCCAATATTGCGACCACATGGGGCAGCCGAATCAGCGTACCGATTGAGGGAAATCTGGGCTTGCGGTACAGTTTTTAAGCTTTTTTGACGTATTCGCTCATCAGTTTCTTTTTGCCGACACGGTCAAAAAAGATTTCGAGCTTGTTGCCGTCAATGTTTAAGACTGTGCCCAAACCGAACATATCGTGTTTGACTTTGGTGCCGACCGGATAAATCGCATTTTTGTTTTTGGCCCTTTGTTTGGCTTTATACATGCTGCCGCTCCAGCTGCGGTCATAATCGTCATTGCTGACATAAGAATAGCGGTCGTCATCGTCATAGCGGGTATTGCTGCCGGCTGAAGATTTTTGCCAGCAGTTCTTTTTGCTATAGCCGTAACCGCCGGGAGAACCGTAAGTGTCCGAGCCGAAGTAATCCGCGCATTTATTGATGATTTCAATATTTTGCGGCGGCAGTTCGTTGATGAATCTTGACGGCAGATTGTTTTGCCACTGACCGTAAACCCGACGGTTGTGAGCTGTCAGTATATATAGTTTTTTGCGGGCGCGGGTAATGGCAACGTAAGCCAGGCGGCGCTCTTCTTCCAATGCGCCGGTTCCGCCTTCGTCCATGCAGCGCTGGTGCGGGAAAAGGCCTTCTTCCCAGCCGGGGAGAAAGACATTGTCAAATTCCAGACCTTTGGCGGAGTGCAGCGTGATCAGCATGACTTTGTTGGTATCGGTCACGTCGTCTTTGTCCATGACCAAACTGATATGTTCCATAAATGCGCTCAGGCTTTCAAACTTTTCGGCGCTCATGGAGCTGATTAATTCTTTTAAGTTTTCAATACGTCCGGGGGCTTCAACCGACTTGTCCATTTTGAGCATGTCAAAATATCCCGAATCTTCCAGAATCTGCTGAGCCAGATCATCGGGCGGCAAAACCTGAGCGGTTTTACGCCATTCTTCAAAATTGTTCATTAAAGTTGAAAGAGCGGTCTTGGCCTTGCCGGAAACGGCGCCTTCGGCCAGCATTTTATTGATGGCATCATACATTGAGCAGTGGCTGAAACGCGCCTCGTTTTGAAATTTTTCAACCGATTTGGCGCCAATGCCGCGTGCCGGTTTGTTGATAATCCGTTCCAAAGCCAGATCGTCGCCGGGCTGCAATACGACGCGGAAATAAGCCAAAGCGTCACGAATTTCGGCGCGTTCATAGAATTTCAGTCCGCCGATAACCTGATAGGGAATGGCTTCGGAAATGAACTTTTCTTCAAACTCGCGGGTTTGGGCGGCGGTGCGTACCAGAATGGCGATGTCGGCGTAGTGGCAATGCTGCCGGATGAGGTTTTCAATTTCGTCGGCAACATAGCGGGCTTCTTCTTCGCCGTTATAAGTACTGATGACTTTGATCTTGTCATTGTCGGTTTGGCGGGCCGGACTGTTTTCGGCCACGCGCAGGGTTTTGCCGAGCCGGTCGCGGTTGTTGCTGATTAAGTGCGAGGCGGCAGACAGGATGTTGGCGGTTGAACGGTAGTTGCGTTCCAAACGGATGATTTTGGCATCGTCAAAATCTTTGTTGAAGCGCAAAATGTTTTCAATCTCAGCACCGCGCCAGGAGTAGATGGACTGGTCGTCATCGCCGACGCAGCAGAGATTGCGGTGTTTTTGCGAGAGCAGGCGAATCAGCAAATATTGCGTGACGTTGGTGTCCTGATACTCGTCGACCATGATGTATTTGAAACGCTGCTGGTACTGATCCAGAATTTCAGCGTCGGAGAGCAGGATGTTCAGGGTATAAAGGATGATGTCGCCAAAGTCGACGCAGTTCATCTCAACCATTTTTTCCTGATATTTCTTATAGACGTGAGTTGTGACGTTTTCTTTGAATTCCGTGCCGATTTTTTCAACCGTCAGCCCCTTGTCTTTCCAGCGGCTGATCGTGTCCAGAATCGATTGCGGCGGATATTTTTTGTCGTCAATGCCTTCTTGTTCCAGAATCTGTTTAATCAGGCGTTTCTGGTCATCTTCGCCGAGAATCGTGAAGTTGCTTTTCAAATTGACAAGCTCGGCATGTTTGCGCAGAATTTTGGCGCAGACGCTGTGAAAAGTTCCGAGAAAAACCGAGTTGGCCATATCGCCGATAAGCCCCTGTACGCGTTCGCGCATTTCGCGGGCGGCGCGGTTGGTGAAGGTGACGACCAGACAGTTCCACGGATTGGCCTTGTGTTCGGCCAGAATATAAGCCAGACGCGTGGTCAGCACTTTGGTTTTGCCGGTGCCGGCGCCGGACAAGACCAGAACGGGGCCTTCGGTCGTCTGTACGGCCTGCTTTTGTTCCGGATTGAGCATTTCCAGCCAGCTGAAGCCGGGGCTTAATTTTGAGATATTGTCATAGGTTTGGGGAACGGCGTCCTCTTCGGCGAATTCAAATGTGTCTTCCATCTTTTTAAACTTCTTGTTTTTTTTTGCATTACGCCATATATATAATAATATTGACAGATTGCAAAGGAGTTTTTTTCATGCCGAGAACAAATCAGGGAAAATATGTTACCGAAGCGTCTAAAACTTTTCAGGAAGGCGATGATTTCTGGAAACAGGGGAATTATGACGAAGCCCGCAGCAAATATGTGAAGGCGGCGGAACTCTATGATAAAAAAGACGATCCGCAGGGTGAGGCTTTTGTTTTGAGCCGTTTGGGTGAATTGGAGCTCAGCCTTGACAATTTCGATAAGGCGGAAAAATCGCTGAAGGCGGCAGCAGAATTGGTATCCGATTTGGCGGACGGCAGTATTACGCACGGCGATGTCCTTATCCGCCTGTCAAAGGTTTATGCAGCGGCGGGTGATTATGACAAGGCATTGAAAACGCTTTATCAGGCGCGGGAAGTTCTGGCCGATACCGGCAGCCGCGACCTTCTCGGCGAGGCTTATGATCAGGAAGCTTATATTTATATGATGCAAAACCGCGAAGAAGCGGCGCTTAAAGCATATGCCAAGGCGGCAGAGCTGTTTGAGGCGGACAATGTTACGCTGAAAGAAGCCGCCGTGTTGCGAGCAATGGCGCGTTTGGAGATGAAAAAGCGCAATTATGACCGTGCACATGATCTTTTGGAAAAGTGCCGCGATTTGTATCGCGAAAACGGTGATCTGCTCGGCGAGGCAAGCGCGTTGTCGGCCATCGGCTGCCTGCGTTATATTATCCGCGATATTGCCAATGCCCGCAAGGCGCTGATGAAATCCGTTTATCTTTACGGCAAGGTCGAACACCATTTTGCCGAGGCCGAGGCTTTGCTTTATCTGGCAAGGGTAGAGGCTTTTGACAGCGAAAAAGGCGATTGGGAAAGAGCCAAAATGCATTATAAAAAAGCGATTGAGCTGTTTGACTTTTTGCAAAACGACGTGATGAAAAACGTAGTTTTGAACGAATATTATGATTTTTTGAACCGTATGGCAAATTAACAGGGGTGAGAATAAATGTCTGAAACCAGAGATAAAATTATTGCATTGCAGAAATATATGGATGGAAAAATCATCGGGCAGGAGGAGCTTAACAAAAAGCTGCTGATAACCCTGCTGGCAGACGGCCATGCTCTGGTCGAGGGGGCGCCCGGACTGGCAAAAACCAAGGCAATCAAGACATTGGCTTCACAGATCAGCGCCAAATACAACCGGGTTCAGTTTACGCCGGATTTGCTGCCGTCTGATATTGTCGGCAGTGATATTTATGTGGCGCAGAAAGGCGAGTTTGAGTTTCGGGCGGGGCCGGTGTTTGCCAATCTGGTTCTGGCCGATGAAATCAACCGCGCGCCGGCAAAGGTTCAGGCTGCACTGTTGGAGGCCATGGCGGAGCGCCAGGTCAGCGTCGGCGGAAAAAGATATGTTTTGCCGGAACTGTTTATGGTTATGGCAACGCAAAACCCGATTGAGCATGAAGGGACGTATAATCTGCCGGAAGCCCAGCTGGACCGCTTCTTGATGTATATTAAGATTGACCAGCCGGATGCTGCTTCGGAGAAAAAAATTCTCAAACTGGTGCGCGGAGAGGTTTGGGACGAAGGAAAAACGGCGGATAAGCCGCAGCTGGATATTGCCGATGTTCTGGCTGCACGGCGCGAGGTTTTGTCCGTGCATACGAGCGAGGCGATTGAGGAATATCTGGTGCAGCTGATTGTGGCGACCCGCAAGCCGGAGAGATATGATGCAAAACTGGCCGGACAGGTTTTGTACGGCGCCAGCCCGAGAGCGACGATTGCCCTTGACCGCTGCGCCAAGATAAATGCCTGGCTGGAAGGGCGCGATTTTGTGACGCCGGAAGATATTCAGTCGGTGGTTTATGATGTTTTGCGCCATCGCATTATTCTGAGTTTTGAGGCTCAGGCCGAAGGAGAAACCACGGATGACGTTATTACCAACCTTTTGAAACTGGTGCCGCTGCCGTAAAGGAGCTTAGGGATGAAAAGTGTCAGACAGTTGGCCCGCCGCTGGTTTGGAAAAACGGAACAAAGCCATTCCGGCAACGGTTTGTTTGCGACTCCGGAAGAGCTGATGGAGCAGCGCCGTTATACAGCCTATCTGCGCAATCCGCAGACGCGTCTGGCGACTTCGGCTTATGCCGGCGATGTGAAGTCGGCTTTTAAGGGGCGCGGGATTGAGATGGAAGAAATCCGTCCGTACAGTTTCGGCGATGACGTGCGGGATATTGACTGGCGGGTTACGGCACGCAAAATGCAGCCTTATACAAAATTGTTTGCCGAAGAACGCGACCGCGAGGTTTTTGTGTTGCTGGATTTGTCGCCGCAGATGCTGTTTGGCACCAGAAACGAGCTGAAATCCGTGTCTGCTGCAAAAATTGCGGCATTGCTCGGCTGGATGGCTTTAGAGAATAAGGACCGTTTCGGGTGTGTGATTTTTGACGGGCAGGACAGTTGTTTCTTTAAGCCTCAAAATCATCGGGCTGGTATATTGGCGGTTTTGAAAAAAATTTCTGAAACATCGCGGCAGGTTGTGGAAAAGCGGGCGATTGAAAGCCAGAGCCTGGCAAAACCGCTGCAGCTTTTGCAAAAGAACGTCCGGCATAATGCCATTGTTTTCGTGTTGAGCGATTTTAACGGCGAGAAGGCGGAATTGCACAAGCCGCTGGCCGCTTTGGCGCGCAAGACCAATCTGTATTGCGTGAATATTTTTGATGTATTGGAAGAACTGGCGCCGCGCAACGGTGAATATATGGCGGAATATGGCGGGCAAAAACTGGTTTTTGATTCCGGAAATGCGCGCTTTCGTCAGGAATATTGCCGGTATTTTGAAGAAAAACGTCAAGAGTTTCGGGATTTTTGCCATAAGTTTTCTTGCCGCTGCATTGAAATCCGTACGGATATGCCTCTTTACAGACAAATGCAGATTGTTTAAGCTTGGTCTTGACATTGTGCCGTTTTGTGCTATGTTATCAATGGGAATTATTCTGAACTATAATTTGAGAAGAGATGTGTTATGGTGAAATCAAATGAAAACGGGGCCTATAAAAGAGGCCAGGAATTGCTCGATCAAGGAATGTATCGTGAGGCGATTGATCAGTTTGACGTTGTGATTGAAGAACAGCCGCAATCGTGGAAAGCATTGAACAGTAAAGGTTTTGCTTTTCAGAAAATGAGCCGTTATACGGAAGCCGTGGAGTGTTTTGACAAGGCGCTCGAGCTTAATCCGTCTTCAGTCGAAGTTTTGAACAACAAGGGTGTGACCCTCAGTATGCGCGGGTTGTATAAAGATGCAATTGACTGCTTTAATCAGGCCGTGGCTATTGACAAGACTTCGTTGGAAGCCCTGAACGGCAAGGCGATTGCGTTGCAGCATATGTTTTCTTATAAAGAAGCTTTGGATGTGTTGGAACAGGCCATGAAGATTGATCCGAAGCATATTCAGACCCTGCTCAGCGTGGCCGTTACCCTGCAAAAGCTTAAACAATACGACCGGGCGATTTCGTTCTTTAAAAAAGTGTTGGCGAATGACAAGACCAACATCAAGGCATGGAACGGCGTCGGCGTGACTTATCAGCTGATGGGCGACAATAATTCCGCCATTAAATGTTTTACAAAAATTCTCAATATTGATTCTCATGAGATTCAGGCGTGGATAAGCATTGGTTTTGTGTATCAGAAAATGATGAAGTTTAATGATGCTTTGAAATGCTATAAAAAGGCTCAGATGATGATTAATAACCGTTATCATCACAAGCTTTATGACGGATTGGCCAGCTGTCTGACAAAGTTGTCCGAATTTGATCAGGCTATAGAAATTTATAAGCAGATTTTTCAACGTGAAGAGGGCAAGAAAAAATGGGATGCCCAGCGCTCAATCAAATTTGTAAATAAGTTAAAACGCAAAAAAGCTATCGGCGAATTGCCGGATATTATTCCGGCGGATGAAAAGCCGGCCGAAAGTGCGGAATAGAAGGTTAAATAAAAGGCGGTTCTGAGAAGAGCCGCCTTTTTGTGTGCCGATATGTCAACCCCAGGGATAGCAGTCCGAGTTGCTGCTGCCGCATCCCCTTCGGCTTAAGCATTCGTCCAGTGAACTGTCATAGCCGGAATATTGAAAGCGAGCTTGAAATGAGGTTTCACAATCGTCACCGTAAGTATAGTATTGGCCGTCATATTTCCAGCCTGAGCTGGTTTGTTGACAAGGATAAACGACCAAACCGTTAGCCGGTCCGGTGCATTTTGGTTTGGGGCAGGAACCACAACATTTTCTGGTACCACCGCAACCGTCGGAACAAGAATAGCAGTTACATCCGCTTTCATCACCATAAGGCGTGCAGCAGGATTGATAATTATAACATGACTTGTTGCCGCATCCATTTGTGGTACGGGAGGAACATCCCGTAGGGTCAGAGGAATACGGATAAGAGGACGGGCAGTTCATATTGCAGGTGTAGTAGCAAGTATACTCGCAGCCGTCGGTACCGTTTGTTCCATAGGACGAAGATGTTAAAGACGTATAGCTCGGACATCCTGACGGCGTACAGCAGGTGCCGTAGGATGAATCATAAGAGCAGCGGCCGGAGTTCTTTTTAAGCTTCTGACCTGACGGACAGGACTTGGTAAAACCGGTTTCCTTACAAGCCCGGTCATTATCGGTCTTACATCCTTTATA
>JAGBHO010000026.1 GCA_017935485.1 Alphaproteobacteria bacterium
AGTGCATCAGAGGGAGGGAAAACGATTCGCCATAACGATTCTAAAAATTTTGCATCTTTTATATCAAAAGACCGAGTCCTTATTCCGATTCCGTATTTAGAATCCGTCCTTAACACAATATCTTGTTCTGTAGATTCTGAAACTAAAAAGGGATTTTGTAAATTTAAGCTTTTTTTGTGACTCTTGTGTACAAATATGTGTATTATGTCAAGAATCTATCGCGCTGAAAATCAATAATAATTTTTGTGTAAAAAAAGGTTAATCTTTTTATCCACTATTGTGAAAAATTTTTTTAATGGAATTATAGAAGGATAGCGTTGTCAAGCCGTAAAAAGAAGTTTTTGCCCCTTGTTTGCATGATTTATTTCGCTCAGAATATCAGCATGTTCAAGATGATGACTATTGGAAATTTTGAAATAACAAAACAAATAAAATTTTTCTGTGCATACCATATATAGACATGTTTACATTTTATTAATACTATATATTGTATGCTCATTATCAGATGATGTTACTGATAATTTGGTTTATAATATAAAAATAATGAAGGAATGAGCAAAGATATGTCCGTAAACGATAACAACGCTTCTCAGGAAAAAGATACCGAGAACATCTCTTTTGACAGTGTTACCAAAAGAGATGGCACCTTAGCCCCTTTTGACAATACCAGAATTTTTAATGCAATTAACAAAGCCGGCACCACAACCGGTGAATTCGGCGAAGAAGAAAGCTGGCTTTTGACCGCACAGGTTATGAAAGTCATGAAACATAAATTTGCCGAGTCTCTTCCTTCAATCGAGCAAATTCAGGACATTGTTGAGCAGGTTTTGATCTCCGCCAACTATTTTGCCACCGCCAAGGCCTATATCCTGTACCGTGATCAGCGCAACCGCATGCGTTCTGACAAAAAGGTCATGGTTGATGTTGAAAGCTCTATCAATGAATATCTTGAGAAGCTTGACTGGCGCGTTAATGCCAATGCCAATCAGGGCTATTCCAACGGCGGTTTGATTTTGAACGTTTCCGGCAAGGTAACGGCCAACTACTGGCTGAGCCACGTTTATCCGGCAGCTGTCGGAGAAGCGCACCGCAACGGCGATGTCCATATTCACGATTTGGATATGCTTGCCGCTTATTGCGCCGGCTGGTCTTTGAAGAACCTGTTGCACGAAGGCTTTAACGGCGTTCCGGGCAAAGCCGAAGCCGGTCCCGCCAAACATTTGTCTGCCGCTGTCGGCCAGATGGTAAACTTTATGGGCACTTTGCAAAACGAATGGGCCGGTGCGCAGGCTTTCTCTTCTGTCGACACTTATCTGGCTCCGTATGTCCGCGCCGATCATCTGACTTATGAGCAGGTTGAACAGTCTTTTCAGGAACTGATTTATAACCTGAACGTTCCTTCGCGTTGGGGTTCTCAGACTCCGTTTACCAATTTTACTTTTGACTGGGTATGTCCGGAAGACATGCGCGACAAGCATCCGATGATTGCCGGTGTTGAGCAGGACTTTACATACGGTGATTTGACCGAAGAAATGCACATGATTAACAAAGCATATATTTCGGTTATGATGAAAGGCGATATCAAAGGCCGTCCGTTCACTTTCCCGATCCCGACTTATAATATGACTCCTGATTTTCCGTGGGAAGATGAAAACACCGAACTGTTGTTTGAAATGACAGCCAAATACGGCCTGCCTTATTTCCAGAACTTCATCAATTCGGTCTTAAAACCGGGACAAATCCGTTCAATGTGCTGCCGTCTGCAACTTGACCTGCGCGAACTTTTGGCCAAAGGCAACGGCTTGTTTGGTTCTGCCGAGCAGACCGGTTCAATCGGTGTGGTCACCATTAACTGCGCCCGCCTCGGATATGTTTATAAAGGCGACGAACATGGCTTGTTAAACCGTGTTGACGAGCTGTTGGAACTGGCCAAAACTTCTTTGGAAATTAAGCGTAAGGTTATTCAGCGCCTGATTGACAACGGCTTGTTCCCGTATACCAAACGTTATCTCGGCACGTTGCGCAATCACTTCTCGACCTTCGGTGTTAACGGCATTAACGAGATGATCCGCAACTTTACCAATGACGAACATAATATTGCCGATGAATGGGGGCAGAACTTTGCCGAGAATTTCCTGAACCATATTCGTGAAAAAATGGTCAAGATTCAGGAAGAAACCGGACATATGTATAACCTTGAAGCCACGCCGGCCGAAAGCGCTACTTATCGTTTTGCCCGTGAAGACAAGAAGAGATTTAAAGGAATCCTTCAGGCCGGGACGGAAGAAAATCCGTATTATACCAATTCTTCCCAGCTGCCGGTCAATTATACGGATGATCCGTTTGAGGCTTTGGAATTGCAGGAAAAACTGCAAACCAAATATACCGGCGGTACCGTACTGCACCTTTACATGGGACAAAGAGTTTCATCAGCCAAAGTCTGCCGCGACATTGTCCGCCGCGTTCTGACTAACTACCGTCTGCCTTATGTCACCATTACGCCGACCTTCTCAATTTGCCCGAAGCACGGCTATATTTCCGGTGAACATAAGTATTGCCCGATCTGTGATGAAGAGAAAAAGGCAGAGAAAAGAAGAGCCGCGGCTTCCAGAAAAGAAGTTGCATAAGAGTAAAATTCAATTAACCAATGGAGAAAGAAATGAACACTATTAATTTTGAAGATGTAAAATTAAACGATGAAGAAAGACAGCCCTGCGAAATCTGGACCAGAGTAATGGGCTATCACCGTCCGGTTTCCGAGTTCAACAAGGGTAAAAAATCTGAGTTTTACTCTCGTGTATGCTTCTGCGAAAGCAAAGCCGTAAACATTGAAGCTATGGACGTTGCGGCAGAATAATAAATTCGGTTAAGTAATAAGTCTCCGGTAGGATAATTTGTCATCATACCGGAGATTTTTTTAAGGAAAAGGATATGCAGAAAATCAATATCGGCGGAATAGAGCGTTTTAGCCTTGTTGACTATCCGGGGCAGGTCGCAGCAGTCATCTTTTTGCAGGGCTGCCCGTGGCGATGTCCGTTTTGTTATAATACCGAACTGCAAAAAATCGGGCAGAACGGAAACCATGATTGGAACGTGATTTTTGAATTTCTGCAAAAAAGAACCAAGGCGCTTGACGCCGTGGTATTCAGCGGCGGCGAACCTCTGGTGCAGGATTCGCTGGAAGAAAAAATTAAAGAAGTCAAAGCGCTGGGATATAAAATCGGATTGCATACCGGCGGCTACCGCCCGGAACACCTGAAAAAAATTCTGCCCCTGCTGAACTGGGTCGGTTTTGATATCAAAGCCCCTTTTGACGAAGACAAATATCAAAAGGCGGTCGGCGGCGCCAACCATCTGGCAAAGGTTCGGGAAAGCCTGCAGCTGCTGTTGGAGAACGGGATTGGTTTTGAGTGCCGTACGACTTGCGATCCGCGGATTTTGAGCGTTGAGGATATTTATGCCATTGCCGAAGAACTTAAAAACTGCGGCGTGAGAAGCTATCATCTGCAAAAATACCGTCCGGTGCCGTCAGACACCGTAACACAGGACTGGCAATGCGAGCAATTCTTTAATAATCCGGAATTAACGGCATATTTACAGCAAAGTTTCGAGGATTTTGACCTGCGCAAATGACTTGACATCTCCGGATAATGGCATAAAATAACGCTCCTAAAAAGAATTATTAATTTTAAATTATTGAAGTTATGAACGGAATCGCATTTTATGCCGGATCTTTTGATCCCTTTACAATCGGTCATTTCCGGATTGTGTGTGAGGCGCTTTGCTCTTATGATAAAGTTATTATCGGTATCGGCAATAACCCGTCAAAACGGCCGTTGTTCGGCGCGGAAGACCGCAAGAAACTGATACAATGCAGTTTGCTTGATTTTTTGGATTTGCTGCAAAACCAACAGCTTTGCAATTATCAATTTTCAGATTCGGAAAAAATGGCGCTTGAGCGTCTGCAAAAAGATTCTGAATGTGTAAAAATTGTTATTTATCAGGGCTTAACTGTCGATGCCGCATTGCAAAATGACGCCGAATGTCTGATTCGCGGTCAACGTAACCAGACAGACGAAGTGCAGGAAAAATACCTGTCTGTAATTAACGGCCGGCTTTTGGATATTCGCCGTCGCTGTTTAAAAACAGAGGTAATTCCGGTATCGGATGAAAATTTGGCAGTCGTATCATCATCGACGGTCAAAAACCTTTGCGCCGTCGGCGAGTATATTGCCGCTATGGCATATGTCGCGCCAAGCGTGCATAATGCGTTGATGAAAAAATATCTGCGTCAGGTTTTCATGAGTGCATACCGTGAGGTCGTTCCCGGATATTTTAACGGACAGCCGGAAAAAGCATGGCAGGAACTGTGCCGGGTTTATGAAAAAAGAGCTTATCATAACCTGAGCCATCTGGCTTACGGGATAAACTATTTTAACATTTACTGCCGCCTTTGGAAAAATTTGCCGGACATAAAACCGGCAGAGTTTTTGTTCGGCTGGTTCTATCATGATTTTGTCGTCGGTTGTAAGAATGCCGAAGAACAATCTGCCGCCGAGATTGCAGATCTGCTTTATCTCGACAAGAAAACGATTCCCGGGCTGATTCGCGCAACCGTCCATAGTCCGGATGTTGTCAGGACAACAGAGGCGCAAGAGCTGATTAATGATATTGATTCGGCAATTCTGGGTGACAATGCCAATTACGGCAGGTATAGTCTTGGAATTCGCCATGAATATGCCGATGTCAAAACAGATGCTTATGCTGCCGGTCGTATAGGGTTTTTGCAAAAACAACTGAAAACGGAAATTTTCCGTTCAATGTTTTTCAAATGTCTGTTGCTTGAAGAAGACGCCCGTGCAAATATGCAAAGAGAAGTGCAGTATTGGCAAAATCTGCGCAAATAATATGCAGCCCTTCTGTTTTTTGCAGAGGGGCACATTTTTTTCCGGCCGCATAAAGCTTCCGATTCTTCTTGACATTTTTGCCGCGATGGTGTCTATAACAAGTACAAACCAATTTTTATTTTTATAATTTTAATAAGATGAAAACACAAAATTTTCAGTTTAAGACAAGTGAGAAAGAAGCGATTGTAAACTTCAACGAGAAAGAGTTTAACTTTTTAAGCAATGCCTTTCCCGAGAAAATCATTATCCAGCTGGACGGTGTTATTTTTAACAATGTCGAAACGGCTTATCAGGCTGCCAAAGTGACGGATCCGATGACAAGAAAAAAAATTTCCAGAATGAGTCCGTCAGAAGCCAAAGGCTTTGTAACGCATCCGACAACGCCGTGCTGGAATGATACAAAATACAAGGTTATGTTCAATCTGCTTTGGCAAAAATTTTACGGTAACGATGATATGAAGCAAAAATTGTTGGCTACCGGTGATCGGGAAATTGTCAAATTAAACGGCTCCGGCGATATTTATTGGGGAGTTTGTAAAATTGGAGATGATTACATCGGAGAAAATAATATTGGCGAAATATTAATGAATATCCGTGAAAAATTGCGGAATCTCGCTTAAATCTGAATAAAAAAGCTTCGTCTGTTCGGACGAAGCTTTTTTTGTATTATATTTTGCCTTTTGCTTTTTTGAAAGCTTTGTTGTTTCCGTATTTCTTTTTGGGATGTGACTCGGCGATTCCGGTCTGGGCTTTTTGAAACTTGGATTTCCCGTCAAATTTGCGTGCAGCCTTTTGAATAAGTTTTGTATCTTTTTTCAAGCCGTCTTTTTTGCTCTCTTTAACCTCAACTTTAATTTCTGCCATCTTCTGCATCATTTTGAGTCGGTTTTTTTCTACCGAAAATCCAAACTTTCCGAGCTGGCGCCCCAAAGTATAATAATGCCCGTGTGCATAGGCCAGAATTCCTGCCTTTTCAAGGGCAAGGCGGCCTTCGGCGTCAATATGCCGGTCATCAACGTTAACAGCGGCAATTTCGGCAATAAACATGTCATGCGTACCGTAATGCTGAATATCTTTGACTTTGCATTCCAGCGAAACCGGCGCTTCGGCAACCTGCGGAGCCTTAACTTGGGAGCAGGGCAATGCGGTCAGTTTCATTTCTTTGAACTTGTTAATGTCGCGGCCGGATTTCACGCCGCAATAATCGGTTGCCGCCGCCAAGGCTAGTGTCGGCAGATTGATGACAAATTCTTTGCTTTTGCAGATAATCTCGTGCGAGTAACGGGAAGGGCGAATGGAAACATAGGTCATTGGCGGTTCGGAAGAAATAATGCCGGTCCATGCCGCGGTCATGATATTGGGTTTTTCCATCGTTCCGGAAGAAATCAGAGCCGGAGGTACCGGAGCTAAAATAGTGCCTGCTTTCCATGTGATTTTGGTCATCGGATACTCCTTTGGCAAAAGTTGATAATTTCTAGCATTAATCCAATTTTTTTCATAGGGCAAATAAAAAAATGAAAAATTTTTTCAAAAAAGCTTGTCAAATTAAAAAAGATATTATAAATTTCAACTTATAGTTAGATGATGCTGAGGGGCAGTATTATCTGTATCAAAAAAGATTATTGCATTTTCGAATATTTAGAAAGAATCTTACATGAAGAGAATCATGAATAAAATTGACGCTTTCTATATGATTGCGGCAATTCATAAACACGGCGGAAAACGCAAAGCAGCCGAATCAATGGGCCTGTCTGTTGATACGCTTAACAAATACGTGGAGGAACTTGAAGGGGAATTGGGAATCCGCCTGCTGATCATTAACAGTAAGGGCTGCAGCTTAACGCCGTTTGCCCAAAAGATTGTTTCAAGCACTAATAATATTACGGATATTATAGACAGTACGTTTCACGATATTCCCAAACACGGGGATTTGCAGGGTGAAGTTAACGTTTGTATGACCAACAATGTTCTGCCCAATATTGAGCTCTGGAAAATTGATGCTTTTATGGATGAATTCCCCAAAATAAACATAAACAGCACAGTGATAAATAACCGTAATGATTTTGCCAATTATAATTATGATATCGGAATGTGTTTCAGCGAATTGCCTGATCGCAATAAGGTTCTGCTGTATCAGGTCCCTGTTCGTTTTAAGCTGTTTGCCTCGCCGGAATATTTGGCGACATACGGCTATCCGAGAAATATAGAAGATATGAAAACCAGCTTCCGCCTGTTGAATAAGACCACGGATCGTAATATAAAACCGTGGAATGAGATTATGAAAAATGCAGCCAATATAAGATTTTCATCAAACTCGTCCTCTTTTTTGATAAAAGCGATCGCTTGCGGTGCGGGTATCGGCCTGCTTCCCAAACATTATGAAGATAAAGGCCTCGTTTGTTTGGATAATTTCGAATACAACATTACTGAGCCGTTTTATTTGTTTGCGGATGCCAAAACCAAAGATATTCCCCGTGTCCGGATGGTGATTGATTATCTTAAACAGCATATGAAAGAAATGTAAAAAGAATCGCCGGTGCCAGGGTAAAGATTCGGAAATTATCCGGAAAATATGTTTCAAAACGGCAGTTTTCTGCGGAATCGCGGTATAATAGTATGACATATTAGCTTATTCTGATAAATAATTTGATACAATATCAAAGCCTTTGCATTTTGGTGTCTTTTTTTCTTAAAATGTTAAAACATTTTTAACCAATTCTTTTTAGTTTATGCAAACCGCATTAAAGCTGCCCAAGCCCTGACAAAACAGGGTGATGCCAGAACGGCGCCTGTCGGGCAGAGAACTACGTGTTGATGACTGTCAGAGAACAAGCAGGTAAAACTGCTAAACTTTTTTATGCTTAATTTTAAAGGAAAAAAAATGAGTTTTGAAATTGCATCGGTCTTTTCTGAAAACAATACGGTTCTGAACCAATCAGCCAATCAGAACCTGACTCCTGAAAGATTTTTGGAAAAGAATGCCGCCGTTGAAAGAGGTGCGGAAGATGCGGTGCCTGCTTCTTCTCTGAAGACATCAGAAACACAAAGCGTAAGCTTTCCGACTTTTCGTAGTTTTTTAAGTCCGGAAACCATGCAAACGTTAATGCGTATGTACACCAGATAACTTGTAAGGCTTGAGCCGTAAAGTTATTTGCAAATCAGTAAAATACCAAATACAAAAATACCAGGCTCCCGCAACGGGAGCTTTTTGTTGTAAAACCAAGAATGTTAAAACTTTCCACAATTTATAAAATATAGTTGTAAAAAAATATAATTGCTTTAAGCTCATCCTCGGATATAGTCTAATTCTGTATCAAATCTGAAAAGACAAAGCCGTGACAAGCTTGAAATGTTTTTCAATTAAAATAAGCAATAAATTTTTATTGCTGAGCTTGTTTACAGCCTTTTAACTTACAAGATAAAAGGAGATGTAAATGTATAAAAAATTATGTTATGTCGCCGCCAGTGGTTTCGGGGTAGGGTATTTCCCTGTCGCATCAGGTACGGCAGGGTCTTTTGCAACTTTGCCCTTCGCTTTTGCGGCTGCATTTTATTTTGGTTTCTGGGGAATACTGGTCTTAGCCGCTGTAACATTTTTATTTGGTATAATCTCAGCAAAAGAAGTTTTAAAATATACTAAGCATGATCCTTCCCTGATTGTTATTGATGAGGTTGTAGGACAATTGCTGACATTTATATTTGTCGCAGATAAGCTGGTTGGTAATCTTAATGCTTGGGGGTGTTATATCATCGGCTTTTTCTTGTTTCGTTTTTTTGATATTATAAAACCGCAACCGGCCGGTTGGGCAGACAAAAAGTTGCTGAATGCCTGGGGCGTCATGTTGGATGATGTGTTTGCCGGGTTGTATGCTGCTGTATGCATATATGTCATCAATATTTATGTGAGTATACTGTAATGCTGAAATCAATAATAAAATTGATCAGAATAAAACAATGGGTCAAAAACGCTTTTGTAATTACGCCGCTTTTGTTTTCATTAAATTTTATGCAGCCGTTTGCAGTAATAAATACAATGTTGGCTTTTGTGGCATTTTGTTTTGTGGCTTCTTTTGTGTATGTTGTAAACGATATCTGCGACCGTAAAAAAGACGCTGTTCATCCTGTTAAAAAGAAACGTCCTATAGCCAGCGGAAAAATTTCGCCTCGACAGGGAGTAATGATTGCATTGGTTTGCTTGGGAATTGCTGCGTTATGTTTGTATGAATTGAGCGTTCCGAAAGTGGCTTTAGTTTTGGCGCTTTATTTGGTTATGAATTTTTTATATTCCGTAAAATTGAAACATATTGCTTTGTTGGATGTTTTGATTATTGCGGTCGGATTTATTCTGCGTGTTTATGCCGGAGCTTATGCAATTGGAGTTCCCGTTTCCAGCTTTATCTTCATGACCACCCTTTTCCTTTCTCTGTTTCTCGGTTTTACCAAAAGAAAAGCTGAATTGTCAGGAACGGGAAGCCAAACGCGAAAAGTGCTGCGTGTCTATTCAGAGGCTATGATAAACCAATATATTATCATTTCGGCAGCTCTGACAATTATGTGCTATGCCCTCTATACGCTGGAGCCATCGACAATTGCCCGTTTTGAAACCAATCGTCTGATATACAGCATTGTCTTTGTGATTTACGGTATATTCCGCTATATTGCAATTCTTGATGGTAATGAAAATATTGAAGACCCGACTGAAAACCTTTTAAAAGACAAAGGGCTTATGTCAGCTTGCGCATTATATGTTTTGTATGTTTTTTTATTGTTTATAAATTTAATATAGGACACAAATATGTGGAATAATATATTGTTAATATTATCAAGTGTCACCCTGAATGCTTTGGCACAGTTATTTATTCGTCAAGGGATGATCGTCAGGGGAAAATTTGCATTTGGTTTTGAACAGGTCTTTTCTCTGGTGTTTGGAATTTTTACAAATATCTATTTGTTGGCTGGAATGTTCAGTTATGGTATCAGTATTTTATTATGGATGGCCGTATTGTCAAAAGTAAATGTTTCTTTGGCTTATCCATTTTTAAGTATAGGATATATAATAACAGCCGTTTTGGCATATTTTATTTTTAATGAACCGCTGACCTGGCAAAAAATTATTGGTATACTGATAATTTGTGTCGGAGTATTTGTTTTATCTCAAAGCCAGGAGTGGGTATCATGACAGAAAGATATGTAATTGTTGGCGGTTCAGGTTTTGTCGGTCAGGAATTAATTTCTCTGCTGCAAAAAAAGGATATCCGCGATATTGTTGTTTTGGATATTATCCCTCCTAAGATAAAAACAAATTATTTTTTTTGTGATATTGAAAAAAATGTAAATTTTGAGTTTTTTCCGGAAGACATAGTCATTCATTTGGCGGCTCGCCAATATCATCATAAAGTTCCCAGAAAAGGCCGCAAAGACTTTTTTGAAAACGTAAATAGTCGCGGAACGGAGAATATCTTGAGGCAAATGAAAAAGTGTAATGCCCGAAAAATGATATTTTTTAGTACGGATATGGTGTATGGAAAGCCAATGTACCTGCCTGTTTTGGAAAACCACATTTGTAATCCGTTTGGTTATTATGGACAAAGCAAAAAAAAGGCGGAAGATATTTGCAGATATTACCGCAAAAATGAAAATTTCAAAATTACAATTTTTCGTCCGCGTATGATTATCGGAGCCGGGCGTCTGGGTATTTTATCCAAATTGTTTAAACTTATTGAGTTAAATCTGCCTGTACCAATGATTGGCTCCGGAAATAATTATTAACAAATGATTTCGGTTTGTGACTGTGCAACGGCAATTATAAAAGCTGTGGAAAAAGACATTCCCGATAGTGAATATAACTTAGGTTCTGCCGAGCCGCCGACAGTAAAAACGTTGTTGAAGCATATTATTCGAGAAAATCATTCTAAATCAATTTTATTGCCAACATGGGGCAAAGGTATAAAACTCCTTTTAAAATGGCTGGGCTTCTGTGGAATAGAACTAATGTACAAGGAACAATATATGATTGCAGATGAAAATTATATCATTAGTACAGAAAAAGCCGAAAAAGAATTGGATTGGCATCCCCAATATAATGATAAAGATATGTTGATGGCTGCTTTTGATAACTATAAAAGGGAAAAAGAAAATGGAAAAAGTTAAAAAAATTCTGTTATCGGAAACTTCTTGGTTCTTTGTCGGAAGTATAATTATATTTTGTGGCGCCTTTTATACAGGAACTTTGGTATACCGCCATTCGGATGCTGCAATTAATACCTTGATGGGATATGATATTGCTTCGGGAAATTTATTGTTAAAAAACTGGTTCCTTTGTACGCAGTCATTTTTCTTTACTGATATTTTGGTACATGGCATAGTTGCTTTTTTTGTCAGTAATTTTAAGGCAACAGCGTTGATTTCAGGGTTAATTTTGTTTGCAGTTAGTTTTTGCGGAAGTTTGATGTTTTATAAACAGGCGGCCGGAAAATATTATAAGCCTTGCCTCTTTTTGGCCGTGTTTGCATTTTTGTTGTCGACTGTTTCAACAATGGTAATGTCGCCTAATCATAATGCAACAATAGCATTTTCTCTTTGTGCCGCGGTAATGTATTATAGTGCAGGTGACAGCAAAACAAAAAATTTGGGCTTTGTTATTTTAACGGCATTAGTTTTAGCCAGTGATACTTATGCGGTGCCTTATTTAATCTTGCCGATTATTGCAGAAACGGTGCTGACTTTTTTATTTGTACGCCGCTTTAATAAGAAAGTATTGCTGATTGTTCCTGCAATATTGCTTTGTATGGGAATCTCTTGGTTGTTTTCGAAATACGGATTCTTTTTACCTGGCGTTTCAATTAAATTTGTAACTGCAGAAAATTTTTCACATAATGTATATTTATATTTCTTTGGATTTTTTTCAAAAGTCGGTGCTTGGTTCTGGGGGGAGAAACTGTCATCTCAAGTAATAAGGCCGTTGATTTTTGCAGGATTTTTAGGCTGTTTAGTCATTGCTCACATTTGGGCTTGGCGTTATGAAAAGACTGATAATCGACAGATTTCTTTTCTTTTGCTGTCAACTTTCTTTGTTTCTGCAGCTTTTGTTTTATCGGATTTTCCCGTGAATTTATCAAGCAGCAGATATTTAACGGGGTGTTTGTATAACGGGGTAATCCTTTTTAGTGTGTTGTTGTCAATTTTATCAGCCGCTACATTAAAATCTTATTCGGGCAATATCTTGTCTGTTTTATTGGTGCTGATAGCTGTTTTATTGATTCAGAAATCAGACTATGACAAATCTAATAATAAACAAATAAAAATATTAAGCAATTTTATTCAGGAGCATAATCTGAAAAACGGCTATGCCGGATTTTGGAGTGCTTATGACGTTGATGTTAGATTAAATAGGGTCGCTGTCAGTGCGGTTTCGGCAAATGGAAATCTGATTCGTCCCTTTCTATGGTTGACCAATGAAAATTGGTATGATCGTCCGGCAGAATTTGTTGTCCTCAATCCTAAAAAAGAAAGACATGGAATAACGGAGGAAGCAGTTTCTTCGTTCTTTGGACAGCCGAAAGAAAAACATCAGGTCGGAGATTATCAGGTTTGGATTTATAATTATGATTTGTCGCAAAAATTTCTTTCTTACAGCTATCAGGGAGTAGATTTGTTGCATGGCATCAGTACGGCAAAAATTAAAAACGGTAAAGTCTTGGTAACGGAAAAAGACGGAACCGGTCATGTAACCTATGGCCCTTATGTTAAATTAAAACCGGGAAAATATAGTGTCAGCCTTTCCTATAGGTTATCCGCAAACGGACAGGCAGAATGGGACATTGTATATGATGGCGGAAAAAAGAGTTTATTCCGGCAAACATTGCCGACAGGGCAGACAAAAGCAAATTATGAATTTGCTTTGGAAAAAACAGTGCATGATTTTGAGGTAAGAACTTTTTATAAAGGAAGAGGAAATTTTACCGTTAAAGCTGTTTCAATAAATCGGAATAATTAACCGGAACTTTCTCAATAAAAAACTCTCCAGATCAGGAGAGTTTTTTGCAAATCTGGTGCGCTAGGCCGGAATCGAACCGGCACGTCCTTGCGGACAACAGATTTTAAGTCTGCAGCGTCTACCTGTTCCGCCACAAGCGCTTAATCATGAAAATTTATACAGACTATTTCGGATAATTGCAAGTCTAAAAATCAGTAACACGCCAAAAAAGTTACTGATTAACTTTAATCTTTTGCTTGTGAAATGTTGGTAAATGTGCTTTAACTAAACCGTTAACAAATGATCTTCCGTTCTGTTGCGGCAGGAGACAGCGTCCCGGCAAAAGGCGGATTTATAAAGGAATTTTTACCGATGAAGACAATAGATATTTCTTGGCGTCGTTATATCCTCCCGAATATCAATAATGAAGGATGGCGTTTTGTCGGCATCTTTGCGGCCGTCACCGCATTGCTGGCAATTTTATGGCAGCCGTTGGGCTGGCTTGGATTGGTTCTTACCGTTTGGTGCTATTATTTCTTCCGTGATCCCGAACGTATTACGCCGGACATGGCAGATGTCGTCGTTTCTCCGGCGGACGGTACCGTGCAGATGATTGCTAAGGTTAAAGCACCGAAAGAACTGGATATGGGAGACAAAACCTTTACCCGTATCAGCATTTTCATGAGCGTCTTCAATGTCCATGTCAATCGGGCGCCGGCCGGCGGAAAGATCACCAAGTCCGTTTACGTCCCCGGCAAATTTCTGAATGCAACCCTTGATAAAGCCAGCAAGGACAACGAGCGTCAGGTCTTGTCAATGAAAACTTCTTCCGGCAAAGAAATTGCTTTTGTTCAAATTGCCGGGTTGGTTGCCCGCCGGATTTTGTGCGAAGCCAAAGAAGGACAGGAATACCGCGCCGGTGAAAGATTTGGTCTCATTCGTTTCGGTTCCCGTCTGGACGTTTATCTGCCGGAAGGTGTCGCTCCGCAGGTCTGCCTTGGCCAAACCATGATTGCCGGGGAGACAATTCTGGCGAATTTGAAGAGCGATGCCCCTGAGATGAAAGGAGTAATCCGCTAATGGAAAAAATAAATCACAAGCTGAAAATGGCGCCGCATAAATTGCGTGCTCTTCCGTTTCGTAAAATTGCGCCGAACATTGTAACCATGCTGGCTTTGTGCGCCGGTGTAACCTCCATCCGTTATTCTATTCAGGCAGACTGGATGAAGGCTGTAATGTGCATTTTTATTGCAGCTTTGTTTGACTGGTTTGACGGCCGTGTTGCCCGTATGCTGAAAGGTTCGACCAAGTTCGGTGCCGAGCTGGATTCTCTTTCTGATTTTGTGAGCTTTGGCGTGGCGCCGGCAATCCTGTTGTATCAGTGGTCTTTGTTTGACTTGCCGAAATTCGGCTGGTTTTTCTGCCTGTTGATGTCAATCGGCATGGCCATGCGGCTGGCTCGTTTTAATACCATGCTGGAAGATGAACCTCAGCCGGAATATTGGCTGCACTTTTTTGTGGGGGTTCCGGCGCCGGCGGCTGCCGCTTTGGCTCTGATGCCCGTACTGATTTCTTTTGATTTTCCTGAATACAACTATATTGTCCGCTCGCATGCTTTTTGCGCAACATTGCTTTGTATCGTGACTTTGCTGATGGTCAGCCGGATTCCGACCGTTTCGACCAAACATATGAAAGTTCCGGTTTGGATGTTTATTCCGCTGATGCTGGTTGTGGTCTGGTTTGCCAGTTCCGTCATTACCCAGCCATGGTTTACACTGGGTGTTGCAACGCTGGTCTATGCCCTGACAATTCCGTTGGGTATTGTTGTTTTCTTTAAAGAAAAAAGCGAATATAACAAAAAAGCAGGCAAATAACAAAACTCCCGCTCAAATAAATGATCCGTCCGGTTTCCGGAGGACAAATCAAATTGAGCGGGAGTTTTTTTCACGTGCCGAAATTGCATTTTTCGATTTTGCTTACAGACATAAAAGGCTGCTGCTGTTTCATTTGTTTCAGCTTGTTGTTCAAACGTGAGTTTTGATGTTCCAACGCTTCTCTTTTCTGTTTTTCTTCCGAAAGAAGAGACTCAATGTGGGATAAACGGACGTTTTTTACCTTGATAACGACAATTAAGACGGCAAGTGCTGTCACTAGTAACAAAATAATATTTTCCATGATTTGATAATTTTTAATTGTTATAATAATTTTAATTCGGCAGATTATATAATGCCAAAAAATCAAAATGTCCAGTGTTATTTATAAAAAAAACATTTGCCCGGCCAAGCAAGGCAAATGTTTTTTCAAATCTGTGAAGCTAATCCAATTCTTTATTAACGCCGTTTATATGCTTCAATTCATCTTTCAGCCGGCGGAGTATTGCGTCTTGTGCCTCAATTTCTTTATTTTTTTCCTGAATGGTCAGAAATTGAAACACCGCAATGCCAATGAGGGCAATAATAATTAACGTAACCATGTTTTTTTTATTTAGATGTTTATTACTTTTTTTCTTCTCTGCAATTCCATTTGCAAAAAAGCAATTGCCAGTGGCTTGGGAGACGGGCTGTTTTGCAAATCTCTTATCCACTTGCGGATAATATCGTCAGAAACATCTTCCAGCCATACAATCTGCTCTGGATGCGATTCGTAAGTCAGATGCAGAAGACCGTTGATATATTTCTCTCGTTCTTTTTTCTCAAAATCAAGCTTATAGTCATAGTACTTGATTCTGCGCTGTAAAGAATTATATTTTTTCTGATAATGGTTTGCTAATGCCCAGCAAAATATCAAAGCCCCGAAAATAAGTATTAAGTTCATTATAAAAATTTTTTTAGTTATACAAATAATAATTCATTTTCAACAAACATATAATATAATTTTTGATTTTTGTCTATAGGGCATTTGCATAAAAAAATCCCGCCTGATTGCTAGGCGGGACAATAAGAGTTCAGCGTTTTTTGTCGGCATAAGGATTGCCGGTTTTTCTGACCGTAATCCGTAACGGAATGCCGCGCAAATCAAAATTTTCACGCAGACTGTTGGTCAGATAACGCAAATAAGATTCCGGCAGCCCTTCCGGATTGCTTGAAAAAATATAAAATGACGGCGGACGGGTTTTGGCCTGAGTAATGTAACGCAGCTTTATCCGGCGTTTGTTTTTGCCCAAAGGCGGCGGATAATTGTCAATCATGTCAGAGAACCACTGGTTCAGCGGGGCGGTTGGAATCCGGCTGCGCCAGCGGTTATAAACCTTGATCACGGCCCGCATCAGCTTGTCGAGATTCTCCCCTTTCAAAGCCGAAATTGTGACTGTAGGCACGCCTTCAACCTGCGTCAGAGAAGTCTCAAGCTTGTAGTTTAACTGGTCAAGCGCTTCCTTCCGGTTGGCTATGTCCCACTTGTTGACGGCAATAACCAAGGCGCGCCCTTCATCAATCACCTGTCGGGCAATTGTCAAATCCTGCTTTTCCAATACGGCGTCGGCATCCAAAACCAAAACGACAACCTGTGCCATAAAAGCGGCGTGTTTGGTGCTGGCGGCAGACATCTTTTCCAATGAGTCGGAAATTCTGGCCTGTTTGCGCAAACCCGCCGTATCCACCAGATTAATCTTATGCCCTTCCCAAGCCCATTCGCTGGTAATTGCATCTCGGGTGACGCCGGCTTCCGGCCCTGTCAGCATTCTTTCGTCTTTCAACAACGCATTGACAAGCGTCGATTTTCCGACATTCGGCCGTCCAACAATTGCCAACTGAATCGGGCGTTTGTCTTCTTTGTCTTCGTCTTCGGCGCCGGCAGCCTCATCTTCGGCCGTTTCAGACTGCACAGCCGTTTTTTTCTTGTCAAATTCTTTCAGGGCATCATAAAGCTCGTTCAGCCCCAAACCGTGTTCGGCCGAAAACGGAACAGGCTGACCCAGCCCAAGCTTATAAGCTTCATAAATGCTGTCTTCCTGCGTTTTGCTTTCGCATTTGTTGGCAAGCAGGATAACCGGTTTGCCGGCTTGCCGCAGAATATTGGCAAAATGCTCGTCATAAGGCTGCAAACCGGCGCGGGCGTCAAACAAAAACAGCGTCACGTCCGCTTCATCGATAGCGCGTTTGGTCTGTTCCCACATCCGCCGTTCCAGATTGTCTTCATTGGAATATTCATAACCCGCGGTGTCAACAATCGTTAAGGCCATATCTCTGAGTTTGGCAGGCGCCTCACGCCGGTCACGGGTTACGCCGGGCTGATCATGAACAATGGCAACTTTCCGGCCGGCCAGCCGATTAAACAATGTTGACTTCCCGACATTCGGCCGTCCGATAATTGTGACTTTTAATGTCATTTTTCTTTCCTTGTTTTTTATTTATAAGCCACCATTTCGGCATCGTTTGTTGTAAATATGACAATCCCGTCGGCAACAATCGGCGCCATGTCAATATCTTCGTCAATATTGATAAAGCCCATCAGCTTGCCGTTGTACGGCGAAACCGAAAAGACATGTCCGTCCGATGTCGGAACCAGCAGCCGGTTATTCGCCAAAACCGGTCCGACTGCAAATTCGCCGGGCTTGTCGTTGACATTCGGAATAGTGGTGTTCCAGATAATTTTACCGTCATTTTTGTTGAGGGCCAGCAATTCGTTATTGTCGCTCAAAACATACATATATTGTCCGGCAATCCACGGCTGATTCGTGCCGGAAACTTCCCTTTCCCAGATTCTCATGCCGGTTTTAAGGTCTATTGCCGCCAGAACGTCACTGTTTCCGATGGCAAAAATCTTGTCATTGTCAATTACCGGATTGGCTTTGATTGCGGCAATATTGGCCAAAGAATTGTTACGTTTTCGGCTGATCAGGTTATCAGACCACAGCGGCGTGCCGGTACTGGATTTGAAAGCGCGAAGCTCGCCGTTTGAAAAGGCAGCCACCACCACGTCCAAATACGGGCTGTAAGCCGGAGAGGCGCCGCCGACCAGTGTTGTTCCTTCAGTTTTGGTCTTGTACCTCCAGACTTCCTGGCCGGAAATCGAGTTCAATGCAATCAGCGTATTGTCAATTGTCTGTACAAAAAGCTTGTCGGCATTTGTCGTCGGGGCGATTCTGATCGGCATGCCGGCATCATAGCGCCAGATTTCACGGCCGGTAAGCATATCCAAAGCAAAAACGCCGCCAAAACCTGTTGTGGCATAAATCTTTTTGCCGAAATAAGCCAGTCCGGCACCTTTCATGGAACTTGATTTATCATCTTTGTTCAAAGGCTTCAGACGTTTTTTCCAAATCTGATCCCCGCTGTCCAGCCGCCTTGCCGTTACGATGGCATCGGCGTCAATGGCAAAAACAACCCTGTGGGCGACAATCGGTTTGGCAATCAGCATATCGCGTTTTGAACTGCCCTCGCCAAAACCGGCATCCCAGAATTTTTTAAGTTTTGAACTTGTTGCTAGATGGCTCATCAGATGTTCCGAATTTCCGCCCTCTTGTGTCCAGCGGGAATTCTTTTGCGGTTGCGGCAGTTTGATTTTAACCTTTCCTTCCGGAAAATCAGGCTGTAACTTTGCCGAACTGCTCAAAACCGAAAGGCGTTCTCCTTCCAGCTTGATTTTTTCGTCGGCAAACAGTCCGCATGCGCCCAACGCCATCATCAGTCCGGCGCATATTGTGCTTTTCATCAAATTACCATACATCGGAAACCATCCTTGTCTTGTTTACTGTTTAACTGTTTCATTCAAAATTGCAATCATGTCCTGAGCTTCGGCCTTCAGGCTGTCGGGCGCGTTGGCGTCTGCGGCAATTTCGCCGTAAAGCAGTTTGGCTTTGTCAATATCTTTGGCGCGAATGGCCGAAAGGGCGAGCAGGCTTTTAGCCATGCCGCTCCAGCTCGGATTTTGCAATACCGGTTCCAGCATTTTTTCCATGTCGGCATAAGAAGCCGATTCAATCTGCATGGAAGCAAGCTTGATGAGCGCCACGTTTTTAACCTGCGGGTTGGTACCGCTGTCGGCAAGCATTTCTTTCAATACGTTCTGCGCTTCTTCCGTTTTGCCGTTTTCGGTATAGTTTTTTGCCAGCTGCATTCTTGCGGCATCGGCATAAATCCCGCCGCGGTCTTCGGCAATTTTCTTCAAGACGTTGTTGCTTTCTTCCACTTTGCCTTGTTCTGCCAGATTGGCGGCATAGGCATAAACGTTTGAATTTTCCTGATGGTGACGGATTCTCCAGGCCTTGATGCTTTCAAAACTGACGGCGGCAACCAAAATCGCCACAACGGAAATGATGATATGCAGGCTGTATTTGTCCCAGATTTGTTTCAGCTGGTCATTTTTCAAATCCTCGTTCACTTCTTCAATAAAAGCGTCTTGCAGGGTTTTGGGTGCTTTTTCCTTTTTCATGTAATCCAATCTCCACGGTTAAAAAAGTTCGTTATTTTTTGTTTATATCCGAAACAACTTATTTTAGCAAAGATTTTTTATCAAAATTTACTTTGTAAGTTCATATAACAGAAAGTTCTTAATCCAGCGTAAATCTTCCGGCGGAAGTTTTTTGCCGAAGACAATTGTTTTCTTGTCGGAAATAATGGAAACAAAACATCTGCCTGTTGCCGGATTCGGCGTAATGTCAATGGCTTCAATGTCTGCTTTGGCCATTTCGCCATGTTTTTTCGAAAAGCCGAAAAACTTGTGAACATTGACGATTTTATATTTTTTAATCACAATCTTGTCTTTGCGGAATAATATAATCACCGCCATGATGATAAAAAACGCCATAACGCCGTAAAAAATCATAAAACCGCCGCGGTTCAGATTCGGAGCCAGATTTTCAATAAACTTGATCAGAATTGCGGCGCAGGTAATGACGGCAATTGCCAGCACGTTGTATGCGTCCCATACCGTTTTGCGGATTTTCAGCACAATCTTGTCCGAGCGCCAGACCACGGCCGCATTTTTGGGCACCGGCATGGTGCTGATGTCAAAATCCACTTTGAGCTCGCCAATCTTTTTAAGTTCCTTAACCGACTTGCCCAGATGTTCAATCTTGCGCGAAACCAGGCCGTCCGCCGTCATGACCAGAGCCGGCAGGCCGAGCGTGCGGGCATAATATTCCCACAGCCTGCGGACATTTTTGCCGCGGTAAGAAATATATAACGGCACACATTTTTCCGGATTCTTGTGCGAAAGTTCGATAATATATTTATTGCGGCTGATAAACCCGAGCTGCGCAAATTCGATTCGGAAGCGCACGCCGTCGTACTTGGCAAGTTTTTCCTTCATCCGGAGCTTTTTGCCGTTAAGCAGGCGGGTGACGATTTCTACGTTTTTGCCGTCAAAGTAGATTCGGCGGTATTGAAAATAGTTGCAGAACAGCGCGGCAATAATTCCCAGCCCCATAAGCATGATGACAATGTCAAAAAAAGTCGTGTTTATCATCGGCTGAAAATCGGTTGCCGGAAAATTTCCGGTAAAATCGGAGCGGGTAACGGTCACGCCGTCAAAAAGCTCATATGCGCCGAGCAAAAGCAAAGCCGCGCCGAGAATAAGCCCGATATAAAAAATCCATGCCGACATCCGGTCGGTCTTGCGGGCGGGAATTTTATCAAGACGGAGTTCAAAATGGTTGCTGTAATGCCTGGGCATAGGTTTGTTCATGTTTTTTCTCTCTGTTTTATACAAGCAAAAATCCAAGTATCATAATAATACAATATTTATTTTAATAATCATCAATTATTTTAATTTTAATTAAAGCTTTAAATGTTAATAATCTCAATATAAACTAAAACGGCTTTAATGCAAGAAACACATTTTAAAATCCGACGGGGAGAAATAATGGGAAATATCGGCATATTTGCAAATACAACACATATTCTGGTAACGTTAACGGCGTTTTTGCTGCTGTTTTTCTCTTGCTTTTTCACGGAAAAAGGCTCGCCGGTACGGCGGGGGATCTGGTTTTTGTTTGGCGGGCTGATTCTGGATTTTATTGTCGTCTGGATTGAATACAAGTCTTTTAACGTTTACAAAGCCGGCGGCAATGTTGAAATGTATGTCTTTTTTGAGTTATTGCTGCTGCTTGCCTCCATGGTTCTTCTGGCCATTGCCGCTTCTCAGATCTTGCTCAAAAACATTCCCGATCTGCCGGTGATTCTCGGTGTGGCCGGTCTCGGGCTGATTTCCGTCGTGTCCTATGTCTTTATCTTTCCTGACGGCAATATGGTTTCCAGCCTGCGCTATGTTTTTCCTGTTGCCGGTTTTGCCTATTTGAGCGTCGGCTTCCTGTCACAGGTCACCCAGCGGTATAAAAGCGGTTATATCATGGCGTCTGTTGTGACTGCGGCCATCAGTATTTTGCTGATTTTGAAGTTGTCGCACGTCAGCTGGGCGCTGGACGGTTCGGAATTATGGTACTCCGCCGCGCTGTTTTATGTTTTGCTTGCCATGTCTATTCTGATTATCAAAATCAATGCCCTGAGCGCCAAATACGAAATACAGGAGCAGGAAATTGAAAAAAGCAACCAGCGTCTGGCCGACATTATCAAATCTTCTCCTTTCCCGATTATCCTGTCCAAACTCGGCGACGACAAAATCATCATGGCCAATACCAATGCCGTCAAACTGTTCGGCATTTTGCCGCAGGAAGTTGAGCGTTACCGCCTGAAAGACTTTTTTGTTGACGTTGACAACCGCCGGCTTTTGAACGAGCGTCTGGAGAAAGAAAAAGAAGTTCAGGATTTTGAAATTCTGGTCAAAACCCCGAGCGGCGATACGCCTTTCTGGCTGCTGGCTTCGGTCAATATCATCGACTACAATTACGATGTTGTGCTCTATGCCGCTTTTCAGGACATCACTTCGCGCAAAAACCGTGAAATGCTGCTCAAAAATCAGGCAATTCGCGATCCGCTGACCTCGCTCTATAACCGCCGTTATTTTGAAGAAGAAGTCTTTAACCGGATTGTCGAAGCCAAAGCCCAAAATGAAGAATATTGCGTCTTGATGCTCGATGCCGACCACTTCAAACGGGTCAATGACACTTACGGTCACAAAGTCGGTGACAAAGTCTTGATTGAGCTGGCCGGCACTTGCGAGAAAAACCTGCGTGAAGATGATATTGTTGCCCGCTACGGCGGTGAAGAATTTGTGGTCTTTCTGCCGCATACCGGAACCAAACAGGCCGAGGTCGTGGCCGAACGCCTGCGCGAAAGCATTGCCTCAGCCGTTGTGTACAGCGATGAAGGCGAGGAAGTCCGCTTTACCGTCAGTATCGGCATTTCATCTTCCGAGATTTCCGATAATGTCGGCATGCTGATAAAAACGTCGGACGAAGCCCTTTACCGCGCCAAGGAAACCGGACGCAACCGCTATTGCGTTTTTCATAAGGACGATTTGAGCAAGCTGGGCAGCGAGGACGAAACCGAACGTAAAGAAAGCCAAAATCATCACCCGATTTTTGACAAAGAAGACAATCGTGAAATTTCGCTGCTGGACGGTATCGATTCTTCCCGCATTCAGGAAGACAATGTGGAAATTGAAGAAAAAAAGCGCCAAAACGGCATTAATATTCTGGGTGTTGATGATGAAGATTTGTAAGAGGGCGCAATGACTTGTCCTTATCATGACATTTGCGGCGGCTGCCTGTACAGAAACCTGTCAATGCCGGAATATCAAAAGCGCAAGGAACAGAGCTTCAAAAAAATTTTAAGCGGCTTGATACAACCGGACGTCAAATTCGGCACGCCGGTTTTTATCGGGGATAATGTCCGCCGTCGTGCTGCCATGGCTTTTTCTTTTCGCAAAGGAAAATTGCAGCTGGGCTTTAACCAACGCCAAAGCGCCGAATTGGTGGACGTTGCCGCCTGTTGCCTGCTGACGCCGCGTTTGAATGCCAATCTTGCCAATATCCGTATTTTGCTGGCCGAGCTTTGCGCCGTGCCGCTTGGCAATGGTGCCAAAAAAGGCAAAAAATTTGTGCCGCAATATATTTCTGCCGGCGATGTCTGGCTCTGCGATGCCGATAACGGCATAGATGTTGTCTTGGAATTTGCCGGTGAAATGGCATTGGAACACCGGATGATTATTTTTGAAAAAGCACAGGAGTTTGCAGATATTATCCGCATTTCCCACCGTGCAAAACCGGATTCCGCAAGCGAGCCTTTGGTTGAAAAAGTCAAACCGCAAATCAGAATGGGGAATTATGACGTTTATATTCCGGCCGGCACGTTTTTGCAGCCGTCCAAAGCCGGAGAGCAGGCGCTGGTCGGATTGGTAAAGGCATATCTGGGCGAGATGCAAGGCCGAATTGCGGATTTGTTTTGCGGCGTGGGAACTTTTTCTTATCCGCTGGCCGCAAATAAAAACAATAAGATTCTGGCGGCGGATTCTTCGCCGGCTTTGTTGGAAGGCTTCAGACAGTCGTTGAATAAAAATATGATAAGCAATGTTGAGGTCGTTAATAAAAATCTGTTCAAATACCCGTTCGATGAAAAAGAATTGTCCGGATTTGACGTTGTGATTTTTGATCCGCCGCGCGCCGGTGCCGCTGCTCAAACGGCTCAAATAGCATCTTTTGCCGATAAGCCGAAAAAACTGATTGCCGTGTCCTGCAATCCGTATAGCTTTGTCAAAGACGCCAATACGCTGATAGCCGCCGGTTACCGGTTGCAGGAAGTGACTTTGGTTGACCAGTTTGTTTTTTCCGACCATAGTGAATTGGTCGCCTGCTTTGAATTGCCGGAATAGGCCTTTTTTACTTGCTTGTCTTTCTTCTCTGTGATCTTGCATTTTCAATGCACAAATTCCATCACACATCCTGTCCAACTTCACAAACAACCATCGGCAATTCGTTTTTATTATCAAACTTTGCCATATCGATTTGGGATGATGAAAATAAAATTATAAGTTTGTCTGACGGGCGTAATGATAAATCAAATCTCCGCTGACATTGCCTTTGTTCCAGCTCATCATCAGTTCTTTGGCTCCGGTCGGTTCATCGATTCCTTCGCGCAAAATCTGAAAACCGCAGCGGTGATAAAACCGAACGGCTTTTTTGTTTTGAGAATAAACCTGTAAATTTAAGCGGCTGTGATTTTTTTGCAATTCAAACATCAGGGCTTTGCCAATTCCCCGTCCCCGCGCATCGGCAGAAACGAACAATGCGCCGAGATAATCTTCCTCTCCCAGACTGGCAAAGGCTTTCACCTCGCCGTTTTCTTCCCAGACATAAGTCTGCGCTGCCGGCAGATATTCATTGCGGACAACGGCAAAATTTTCCTGCCAGTAAGCCGCCGGAATAAAATCGTGGCTGTCCAGACTGCCGTCGAGCCAGATTTTCATGACTTTGTCCGTATCCTGCGGCTGAAACTTTCTGATCATTCTCCGGCTCCCGTCATCAATAGCTAAATGTCCAGATCATCCACGAATTTCGCGCGTTCGATAATAAACTGAAAACGCAGCTCCGGATTTTTGCCCATCAGGCGCTCAACCTGCCGACGCGTTTCAAAGGCTTCTTCCTTGCCTTCTTCGGTACTGGTATTAGGCAGCATGACTTTCAGCAGCATCCGGTTTTTCTTGTCCATTGTCGTTTCTTTCAGCTGTTGGGCGCTCATTTCTCCCAAACCTTTGAAACGGCTGATGTCCGGTTTGGCATTGGCCTTAATCTCTTTTTTCAAAATCCGGTCTTTGTCTTCGTCGTCCAGAGCATAAAAGTTCTTGCCGCCGGCCGAAATCTTGTATAACGGCGGCGTGGCAATATACAAATGTCCGTTTTCAATCAGCTTCGGCATTTGCTGATAAAAGAAAGTCATCAGCAGCGAAGCAATATGCGCGCCGTCCACATCGGCATCGGTCATGATAATGATTTTTTCATAGCGCAGATTGTCTTCGTTATAATGCTCTTTGACGCCGCAGCCCAAAGCCTCGCACATGTCTTTGATTTCCTGATTTTGCATAATCTTGTCCAAAGACGCGCTTGCCACGTTCAAAATCTTGCCGCGCAACGGCAGAATGGCCTGCGTAAACCGGTCGCGCCCCTGCTTGGCGGAACCGCCGGCGGAATCACCCTCGACAATAAAAATTTCCGTTCCTTCGGCCGCTGCCTGAGAACAATCGGCCAGCTTTCCCGGAAGGCGCAGCTTTTTGGTCGGCGTTTTGCGGACGGCCTGTTTTTCTTCTTTCTTCTTGCGGCGTTGTTCTGCGCGTTCAATCACATATTCAATCAGCGCCGAAGCGTTTTCCATGTCGGAAGTCAGCCAGTGGTCAAACGAGTCTTTAACGGCCTGTTCCACCAGACGCGTTGCCTTGGCCGAGGTCAGTTTGTCTTTAGTCTGGCCTTGAAACTGCGGGTCGCGGATAAAAACCGACAACATAATGCAGGCGTCGCTCAAAAAGTCTTCGGCGGTAATGTTGGCGGCTTTTTTGATGTTTGCCATTTCGCCGTATTCTTTCAGTCCACGTACAAGAGCGGTTTTGAAGCCGACTTCGTGCGTACCGCCCTGCGGGGTTACGACGGTATTGCAGTAAGAGTAGCAAAAGCCGTTTTCGTCTTCCGGCCAGGTAATCGCCCATTCCACGCGCCCTTCGTCATTGGCAAGTTCGGAGTCGCCGGAAAAAGCGGTGCGGTTGATGGTCGTGCGGCTGCCCAGCTGATAATTCAAGAAGTCGCTCACGCCGTTAGGATAATTCAATTCGGCTTCCGGCGGCGTTACGTCTCCTTCCGACAAAACTTCCGGTGCGCATTTCCAATTAATTTTAATGCCTTTGAACAAAAAGGCCTTGGAACGCGCCATGCGATAAACGCGGTTGGGCGACAGCTGCGAATTTGTCCCGAAAATCTCGGGATCGGGTTTGAAAGTGATTGATGTTCCGCGGCGGTTGGGCGCATTGCCGATAAGCTCAAGGGCGGTCTGCGGCTTGCCGCGGCTGTAAACCTGACGATACAATTTTTTATCACGGGCAATTTCAATAACCATATTCTCGGACAACGCATTAACGACAGAAAGTCCTACACCGTGCAGACCGCCGGAAACCTTATAAGCGCCGCCGCCGAATTTGCCGCCGGAATGCAGCATGGTCATAATCACCTCAAGAGCGGACATGTTCGGATATTTCGGGTGCGGATCAACCGGAATGCCGCGGCCGTTGTCGGCAATCGTAATTGAGTAGTCGGCATTGAGCGTAATGTCAATATGGTTGGCATAACCGGCAACAGCTTCGTCCATGGAGTTGTCAAGAATTTCTGCCACCAGATGGTGCAGCGCGGTGTCATCCGTGCCTCCGATATACATTCCCGGACGGTAGCGTACCGGTTCCAGCCCTTCCAGAACCTCAATTTCCTGCGCATTATATTCTTTTGCCACCGGAGCGGTGCTCTCAAACAAATCAGTCATTTTTTCCTCATAACCTTAACAATTGGCGTTAAAATACAACATCAAAGCCGAATTTACAAGCCCAAATTTCCGCTGCGTGAACAAGAATTTGCGCTTTGGGCGGATAAAAATTTCCTCTGGTGCAAAATTTGCAGATTTTACGTAAAAAATACTTGCAAAATAGTGAAATAGCGTATAAAAAGACAGCGAACGGGAGAATTGGCTCCCGCTCATTTCACACGCAGATATGGCGGAAAGCCCGCGCGGGTTCTTTCGCTCCGGTGCCGCTTTTTGGGGCGGTTTTAGAGTCTGCGGAGGTTTAACTGGAAAATTAAGGATAAATATAATATGACAATTCCTACGTTTACATTACGTCAAATGGTTGAGGCCGGCGTTCACTTCGGACACCATGCCCGCCGCTGGAACCCGAAAATGGCTCCGTACATTTATGGCAAAAAAGATAATATCCACATTATCGATCTGCAAAAAACTTACCCGATGCTGTATACGGCTTTGGCTGCGGCCAGAGACATTGCCGCAAACGGCGGTAAAGTTTTGTTTGTCGGAACCAAAAGACAGGCTCAGGACATTATTAAAGAAAACGCTGAAAGATGCGGACAGTATTATGTTAACCATCGTTGGCTCGGCGGTATGCTGACCAACTGGAAAACCGTTTACAAATCAATTTCCCGCCTTGCCAAACTCAAAGACATGGCCGAGAAAAATGCTTATGACGGTTATACCAAAAAAGAAATGCTCAACCTGAAAAAAGAACAGGAAAAACTCGAGCTCGAACTCGGCGGTATCATGAACATGGGCGGACAGCCTGACCTGTTGTTCGTTGTTGACACGCCGAAAGAAACTCTGGCTATTAAAGAAGCCAAAAAACTCGGCATTCCGGTTATCGGTATCTGCGATACCAACGCTGACCCCTATGCCGTTGACTTCCCGGTTCCGGGCAATGATGACGCTATCCGTGCCATTCAGTTCTACTGCGATTTGGTTTCCGGTGCCGTTCTTGACGGTATGCAGGCCGAAATTGCCGCCCAGGGCGTTAAGGTGGAAGAAATGGTCGAAGGCGTAGAAGCTGCTGCCAAACCGGCCAGAAAAAGAACTTCCAAAAAAGCTGCCGCTGAAGCCGAAGCTTCAGCCGAAAGCGCCGAGTAGTTCTTTTTATTAAGAGCTTGGCAAAAATTTGCGGCGGTATCTTATCTTTTTGCATAAATCATAAGATATCGCCCTTATTTAAATTTTTATCAAAGGACATAAAGAATGACAAATATTACTGCCGCTATGGTTAAAGAACTCAGAGAAACGACCGGTGCCGGAATGCTGGATTGCAAAAAAGCCCTGACCGAAACCAACGGGGACATGGAACAGGCTGTTGACTGGCTCAGAAAAAAAGGTCTGGCCTCTGCTGCCAAAAAGGCCAGCCGTATTGCAGCCGAAGGTCTGGTTGCCGTTGCTGTTGACGGAAATGCCGGTGCTGTTGTGGAGGTTAACTCCGAAACCGACTTTGTTGCCAAAAACGACATTTTCCAAGACTATGTTAAAGATGCTGCCACCGTTGCTTTGCTTCGCAATGGCGAAGTCTGCGACATGAAGACTTTCCAATGCCCGAAAGTCAACAAATCTTTTGAAGAACGCTTAACGGACATGATTGCCAAAATCGGCGAGAACATGAATCTGCGCCGCGCCAAAAGAATTGAAGTCGCTAACGGTGTTATCGCTTCTTATGTTCACAATGCCGTTCAGCCGAACCTCGGCAAAATCGGTGTCTTGGTTGCCTTGGAATCTGCCGGCGATAAAGCAAAATTAGCCGAACTCGGCAAACATATTGCAATGCATATTGCCGCTTCCAATCCGTTGTTCTTGGATGTTGCCTCTGTTGATCCGGCAGCCGTTGAACGCGAAAAAGCCATCTTTTCCGAACAGGCTAAAGCTTCCGGCAAACCGGAAAACATCATTGAAAAAATGGTTGAAGGCCGCGTTCGCAAATACTATGACGAAGTTGTTTTGGAAGAACAGGCTTACATTATGGATCCGGATAAAAAGGTTAAGCAGGTTATTGCCGATGCCGCCAAAGAAATGGGTGCGGACATTAAGCTGAAAGAATATGTCTGCTTCCGTCTGGGTGAAGGCCTGCAGAAAAAAGAAGAAGATTTTGCAGCCGAAGTTGCTGCTCAGCTGGCAAAATAATTTTTCTAATAGTGCAAAAAGCAACCCCGCGCCGGTTCAGTCAGACGCGGGGTTCGTTGTACCTGTTGTCAGGCAGCAGCGTTTATGACATCTCGTCAATAATGTTTTTGACAATGTCCAGCTTGTAATAATCCTTAATGTTTGAATTGTCCTTGGGATACAGCTTGTCAACTTCCAAAGCCAGAATATTGGCCTGCTGGTTGATAAAATCTTTTCCGAGCATAATGTTCTCGCGGTTTTGCGTCAGGTAGTCCGCATAGCCGCGGGCATCGGTAATATGCCCTTGCATCAGGCCGCTTCTTTGCGTATATTTGCGGCTGAAGACAAGAATAACCGCCATGGTCGCACAGAGCAAAAGCGCTGACCACATGCTGACTTTGGCGCAAAAAATAACAAAACTCAGTATCATAAATAAGAGGGCAAAAGCTTTGCAGAGAATGTTGATGAATTTGTTTTTCCAGCGGATACTGAAGAAAACCAGATAAAAGCCGAAAGCGACCGTCGTTGACAATAAGGAGGCAAAAACCTGCATCGTATCGGGAGAAAGCATGGCAATAAACCATTCCGTCATCAGCAGCATGCCGATACTGAACAACAGATAGCCGGAATTGAGCCTGAGGGCAAAAAAGTTGAATTTGCTCTTCAAATCCTGCCCGATGTGGCGATACGCCCTTTTGAGCTTGAGCATATTGCCTTTGGTCTGCAAAACGGCGTCTTTTTTGCCGAAAAGTTCTTTAACGGCATTTTGCTCGTTTTTATTCAAAACTTTCAGATTGTCGGTTTTTTTGACCAGCAGAATATTGCCGTCCGACAGCTGAATGTCAATAATGTTTTTCTTAAACAAATCCAGCAGAAAAGCTCCGAAACTGACTTTGTCGTAAGTCCCTTTGGCCAGATAACGCAGCATCATCGGCGTTTTTTTGAGAGAAAAAGAAACTTTTTTCGGATTCTTCTGAATATATTTCCACGATGCCGTATAAGCGCCAAGCACAATCAGCAGGCCGATAAGAGCAAAAATGGTGTCTCCGTAATCGGCAATTGCCCAGGCAATCCGGTTGGATAACGTCGGCGCTGCAATCACGCCTTTGGGAATTTCCACGCCGATATGCATGCTTTCGGCCAAAAACAGTGGTTCTTGCGCCACAAACCCGACCGAATTCGGCGCATCGCGCGTAATTGTGCCATTGTCAATCCGCAGCCGTCCCGGATACCCGATAGCCAAGCTTTGGGCAATCGGACTGGTGCCGCGCGGCAGGACAATCGTTGCACCGGCACGGGCAACCACCAGATTCCAGGCGCCGCCCGTCACGTTCCAGTAAAGCTCGTCAAAATCCGGATAACTCCAAATCTGGCGGTCGATAACATAAGTAAAGACATAGCGGTAAACGCCGTTTTCCAATACAAAATTCTTTTTGGGCATCAACAGGGTCGAGCCGCCGCGCCGGTCAATTTTATATTCTACCGGCATATCGTTGATTGTGACGCCGATAAGGCTGGCGTCCGTATTGCGTACTTTTCCGTCGCGGGAGAACGCACGGTCGGGAATGGGCAGAACCAGCGGCGTTTTGAGCTTGATGCCGTTGGCAATAACAATCACCGTTTCTTCAACCTTAATCAACCCGTCCGGCAAAACCTCTATCTGGGAAAACAAATAAGGAATATGCTCAAAAGCCGGCACTCTCACCCGTTCGTTCAGCGGTGGCAGCAAAATGTCTATGGCGTCAACCGGAGCGGCCGGAGCGCTTTGCTTGATTTCTGACGGAAAAGGCGCCGGAGCGGCAGCCGAAGACCGGTCTTCGTTTTCAATCCGTTTGATGGCGTCCTCATAAATTTTCTGAAAAGTGGATTTCTGTGCTTCCATATCCTCCGGCAGCGGATCCTCGTCAACGCTGGTTGCCGTACTTCCGTTAGAGGCGCTGGCCGGATCATATTTGGTTACAATTGCGCCTTTAAGGCGGTTTTTCATATAATTAAACATTTCTTTGGGCGAAGAAAAGCTGACTTCCTGCGTGTCCGTGCGCCCCTCGGGCAAGACGCTGCTCTGGCGTACGCGGTTGGCTTCTTCCAGCGACATAACCTCCTGTGTGCCGGCATAAGAGTTATGCACCGTCATCAGGGCAGTTGCAATGAAATATATTGCAAAAAAATGTTTTCTCATAAAATAATGCCTTATGTTAACCAAATAGATATAGATGCTATTGTATTGTATGAATTATTAAAATTATCATAATTTTTGAACTGGAGATTGAAAGATAATGAACAACAGCAAAAAAATCGCCGCCATTATTCTGGGCGCCGGCAAAGGAACGCGCATGAAGTCGGACCTGCCGAAAGTCATGATGCCGCTGAACGGCAAACCGATGATTCGCCATATTATCGAAACGCTGGAGAGTCTGGGTGCCGACAAAATCATTACCGTGATTGCGCCGGACGGCCAAATGGTTGCCAAAGAGGTGGCGCCCTATGAAACCGCGGTGCAGGAAAAGCAGCTCGGCACCGGCCATGCCGTCTTGTCAGCCCGCAAAAACCTCTGCGGTTTTGAAGGCGACGTTCTGGTTATTTTCGGCGACAGCCCGATTATCACGCGGGAAACCTTTTTGAAGGCCGTTCAAAAACGCCGCGAAGGCTATGCCGTTGTGGTCTTGGGCTTTCGTCCGCAGGATCCGGCGCGTTACGGCCGCCTGATTATGCACGGCGACGAGCTGAAAGAGATTGTCGAGTATAAGGACGCCACGGAAGAGCAGCGTCAGATTAACCTGTGCAATTCCGGCTGTATGTGCTTTGACAGCTCTGAAATGTTTGAACTTTTGGGCGCGGTCAGTAATGAAAACGCGGCCGGCGAATACTATTTAACAGATGTTGTCGGCATTGCCAACCGCCACGGCATGAAATGCGGCATGGTCGAATGCAGCGCCGAAGAAGTCGCCGGAGCCAACACGCGGGAGGAACTGGCGCTGTTGGAACAATATTTGAATGCCCGAAAAGGAAGATAATGCATTTTATAAAACAATACTGGTTTGGAATCTTCATCGGCCTGATAATCTTCTGGTTTCTGGTCTTTTTCATGATTGTCGCCTTTGCGCCGCACCACGATAATCAGCACCGCGGTTTTAGCCGGTGTACGGAAGAAATGGCTGATGAAATTCAGGCCTGCACGCAAAACCGCTTTTTCTGCACGCTCGGAGCCGTCCTGTCCGGCGCCGGCTGTGACGTAAACGTGATTGCCGACGGCTTTGGCCAATGGCTGCGGGGACAACAGCCCCGTCCGTGGAGCAATTATTACTTTACGCCGGATTTGTCGGAACCTGAAGACGAGGCAGACTATCTGGACGGACAGAAAGAATACTATGAGGCGCACCCCGATATGCGGGAAACCATGCGCCGGCTGAAAGAAATGAAAGGGGAAATTTGATGGTTGGGAAAAAAGAAAAACTCCCTGGCTGGGATCTGAGCGATTTGTATAAAGGCATGGATGATCCTGCCATTGAACGCGATTTGGAAAAGTTAAAAAAAGACAATCAGGCTTTTGCTAAAAAATACAAGGGCAAAATTGCCGGATTAAGCGCTGCCGACTTTGCCAAAATGCTGCAAACTTATGAACAAATGGCAGTCAAAGCGGAAAATCTGGCCAGTTACGCCGGTCTGAATATGAATACGCAAATGAAAAACGCCAAAGCCGTTGCTTTTTATCAGACCATCAGCGAAAAACTCACCGACTACGGCAAACCGGTCGTCTTCTTCACGCTGGAAATCAACAAACTTTCCGATGCTCAGGTCAAAGAGCTGCTGAAAGACAAAGCCGTTGCATTTTACAAACCGTGGCTGGAACGCATCCGCCGCTTTAAGAAATACGAGCTTTCGGAAGATTTGGAAGAATTGCTGCTGGAAAAGTCGCTCACTTCGGGCGGCGCGTGGGTGCGGTTGTATGAAGAAAGCTCTTCGCGGCTGGTTTATACCGTTGACGGCAAAAATTATAACGATGCCGAAATCGGCAAACTGCTACTGGACAAAGACCCCGCCGTCAGAGAAAAGGCCGGAAAAGAAATCAATCGCGTCAGCAAGGAAAATTCGGCGTTATATTCCTTTATTTATAACATGGTCATCAAAGACAAGGCGACGGAAGATGCCCGCCGCGGCTTTAAGACCCCGATAGCCGAACGCAATCTGGCTGAGAATGTGGAAGATGCGGCGGTCGAGGCGCTGGCTGAATCCGTGCGCAATAAATATGCCGAAATTTCTCATCGTTTTTACAAACTCAAGGCCAAATGGCTCGGCGTTAAAAAGATTCAGTACTGGGACAGAAACGCCCCGCTGCCTTTCTGCCATGACACGCATTACAGCTGGAAAGAGGCTGTTGATACCGTGCTGAACGCTTATCATGAATTTTCGCCCAAGCTCCATGCGCAGGCGGTGGACTTCTTTAAGAACGACTGGATTGACGTTCCGCCGCGCGACGGCAAAAGAAGCGGCGCTTTTGCCCATTCCTGCTCCAATGAAATGCACCCGTACCTGTTTTTGAACTTTGTCGGCAAGCAGAATGACGTTCTGACACTGGCGCACGAACTCGGACACGGCTGCCATATGCGCCTGAGCAAGGCTCAGGGGGCTTTGAACGACGATATGCCGATGACCTTGGCAGAAGTCGCTTCCGTTTTCGGCGAGATGGTCACATTTCAGTCGCTGCTGCGCCGGACTGAGGATGACAAAGACAAGTTGTGCCTGATTGCCGGCAAGGTTAATGATATGATTAATACCGCGCTGCGCCAGATCAGCTTTCACTTTTTTGAAACCCGCGCCCATGATGAACGTAAAAACGGCGAGCTGTCGGACGAGCGTCTGTGCCAAATCTGGGTCGAAGAGATGAAAGCCTGCCTCGGGCCGTCTGTGGTGGTTGATGAAAACTCCGCTCATATCTGGTCGCAGGTCGGACATTTCTTCTTTTTGCCCTTCTATGTTTATGCTTATTCCTTTGCCGATTGTCTGGTAAATTCGCTGTATCAGGTCTATCAGGAAGGTTCGGTTAAGAATTTTGAAGACAAATACCTTGATATGCTGGCGCATACCGGCAGCAAAAAATATGACCAGCTGCTCAAACCTTTTGGTCTGGACGCCAGGAGTCCGGAATTCTGGAACAAGGGCTTGAGCCTGATTTCCAGCTATATCGACGAGCTGGAACGGCTGGATAAAAAATTAAAGCTGTAAAACAAAAGAGGAGGGCGCTGGCTCTCCCCTTCCTTTATGCTTATCTCTGTAAGACTTCGCCTTTTTTCAACGAGAAAGAGGAGGTGTAACCATTCCCCCTCTTTCCCAACTTCAACAACTTAAAGTCCAATAAAAATAACCCGCAACTTGTTAAAGAGGCGGGCGGATGTTCGAAAACCATAAAGAATCAGATGGCTCGGCTTATTTGGCTGAGCCTTATTCGCCGACATCCACCCGTAACAGGGCATATAGATGCCAGCGCATTATTTTTAAAGTCCATGCGCATGGACTGATTCTTTTAGAGGTTTTCGACGCCCCTGGCAGCAATCTCTTACTGCTGCCTTTAGTTTAACAGAAAAAAAGTTAAAATCAAGCGATCTTATTTTCTTTTTTTAATAAAAGATGTTTTGCTATAAGCTAAAAGGCAAGAATAATCTTGCCTTTTAGTTGCTTGAACGGATAGCTGTTTGACGTTTCTCTTAAACAAAGAAGCGCTGCCATATTGGCTTAACAGCATCCCAATGCAGAGCACAAATAATAATAGCCAGAAAGAACAAGACTATATCTATACAAACAGCATAAGTCTCAATTCTTGGATCTCTGCGAAAATTGAATAAGTTTTCTGAGATAATGATAGTCAAGGCAAAAAGCAAATCAAATATTATCATAAAAAAATCTATGGTAATAGTGGTATGCAATATGAAAACGGTCATGTAGAGAAAAAAGAAAATGAATGCAGATAAAACAGCAATAAAATTTTTTATCCGTCCGATTAATCTTTCTTTTTTATTCATTAGCCCATTATCCCTGATTATCTTTTATTAAGCATATTATATACTCCGCCCATAACGGTTCCTACTGTTTGTTCGTAAAGACCGCGTTCAGGTGGAAAATTTGAACGACCAAACATTAGTTTTCCAATATTGTGTCCCGCTGTTCCTCCAATAGCTCCAATGCCTATATTCTCAGCATAGTTTCCTAATGTTTCTCCAACGGTATTTCCATCTTTCTTCATCAGGGGGAAGCTTATATTCATTGTTCCTCCAAGGCTATTTTCAACCTTTAAAAAATCATTCCTTTTCTTTATAGGAGTAACAATTAATGCTGCTTTTATCTCTGTTTTGATTGTTACAATAGCCGTCTGTCGGACAATGTGAATCTTCAATGCAGTTATCAAACTCTGATATCGCTTTGATTTCTATCAGATTAATTATCATCATCGGCATAAAGATAAAAGTGACAATCCATGCCAATTTCAACCATGTTTTTTGGGCTTCATAACTCATAATACTTAAAACAAGCAAAGAAAAATACAATGTATTTTTAAAATAAAGGGCATCTTTGGCAAAACCATAAATCTCAGTGTCCCAATAGAAATATTCGAAAATCGCCAACACAAAAAAAGCAAACAGCACAATAAAATATGAAATAGTGATAAAAACCGAGAACAATTTCTTCATGGATTTTCTCCCCCAAATACAATGTTAACCAGTATATAGAAAACTGGTTAACATTGCAATCAAAAATTATTAATAAAGACCTTCTTTTTTCATCCGAGGAGGTCTTAAATGTTCCAGCATTTTTATGCAAGATTTGTTTGGGTATTTTCTTCCCATGTCGTGCCCATATTGATTATTGGCAAGATCTTTTTCCAAATCTTGAATAATAACATCTTTTGGCATTTTATACCAATAATACTTTTTAGGATAATCATAATAATGTTCTTTAGCATATCCCAACATTAAACCATTTCTACCACTTTGCGGGCTGATTTGTGCCAGATAACATTGTAATAAGGGATGATAATAATCGTCAATACCGTCAGCCGCACCTATTCCTTGACCATATTTGTTTACTAAATAATTCCCGGTGTTTTTCATTTCTTTCACATATTTAGCTCCTAATACGGCATTAGCGGTCAATTCACCAATTTGTTCACCCATTGAATAAAGTGAAGGTATTGGTGTGAGTTCGCTATCAATAGGGTTGCGGACGATATTTTGCCAGCCGCTTTCTTGCGTCATGTCGATGTCTTGATGTGTCGCACCGATTTGTTCTGTTTCGCCGTAAGTTGCCTGACCGGCCGGCACATAAGAACGCTGCGGAGACATATTCGTATTCTGCTGCATTCCGTAAGAGCCCTGTGTCGGCACATAAGATGTTTGTGCCGAACCATACGGTGTTTGCATTTGTGCGGCTTTTTTCGCTTCTTCCTCTTCCCGTTGCTGCGCCCGAAAGTCGCTTACAATGGCTTCCAAAACTTCGCGCGTTGACATATTGGAACAATCAGGCTGCGGATTGTCTTGCTGCCATTGGCGATAGTCGTTAAACAAATTCATCATGTTTTCTTGATAGGAAAGTTCATGGTTATAAGGCTTGCGCTTAAACTTCTTCCCGAAATTGAAGCGCAGCCGCCGCTGCCCGTTATCAGAATTGTTGTTATCAAACATTTTTCTTCTCCTTTTATAAAATTAACACATTCAAGAAATTTATTTTCCGCCGGAAACTAAATTCCCCATATATTCAAATAGAGAATAATATTCAATAACGCAAGCCCGCAACTCACAAAATGCAAATTTTTTTCAAAAAAAGCACTACAACAACATTAAGACCGCACAGCCTGACACCAGATTTTTTTGACTGCAAACCTCTTGACTTGCCGTATCTTTTGTTATATGTTCCCGCTCACTTAACAATTATTATTTAAATTATCAATTTATGGAAAAATTTTTGAAAACCTGTTGGGAATCGTTAGAAGCCTTTTGCAGCTTTCTTTACCGGGTATTTATCGAGAGCGGAAAACTTGACCGTTTTTATGACTGGGCGTGTGACCATGTGATTGCTACGGCCATTCTTTTGGTATTGATTGCCATTGCACTGTTTTGGTTTGCAAAATCGGCAAAAAACATCGGCATTATTGCTTTTTCGGCCTTTGCTGCCTTTTGCGCGTTAAATTACTATTTTGAACCGCATGACGAAAGTTTTAATGTTTTTATTCTGGCAATTCTGGTGGCATCCGGTTTTGGCATTTTCTTCGGCGTTTACAGGTTAAAAAGAATGTTCTGATAAAAAAAGGCCTTATCCTTCCGGATAAAGCCTTTTTTATTACTGATAGTCAAACGCATTTTTAAATTTTCCGAGGTTGAAGGTTTCATCAAAGACAAGCGTATAGACCCCGTCTTCTTTGACATAAGCCTCAACATCGACCTTACCGGACAATTTTTCATTATCCGTCCAGAATTCTGCTCCCTCAATACCGGTATAAAAATTTTTGACCGGCCATTTTTGGCTTCCGCAAAGCAGATAAGTACTGTTTTTGCTTACAACCGCAATGGTATCATAACTGGCGGCAACAGGCCTATGCCCTGCGTCAAAAAGCGTGAATTCCGAGGCATCATCAACGTCTTCGCACAATTTATGCCCGCTTTGGTCATAAACAGCGCTGCCGGACAGAAGATAGGCACCATAGACGCGCAAACGGCGGAATGACGTGCCGACAACCGTTTCCTGACCTGTTTTCAGGTTTTTGATAATACATTTATCATTATCGCAAACGGCAAAAACCTCAGGATTCCAATTATTCAACGCCTGCCACCGCACCGGCAGAAGCTCATCCCCGTTCAAAGAATAAGCACCAAAACGCGCACTGTTATCTTCGACAATAAAAACACCGTTATGGTAGTTTATGTCATCAAATGCAGCGGGAGCAACCAGTTTTCCGTCAGAAAGCCTGGCAATGCCGAGCCGGCGGTTTTTGAAGACCAGCATATAGCCGGTGTTTTCAAAGCCAAAACCCAAGCCATGCGCCGAAACGTTTACCCAGTTGCTGAGCTTTTCATATTCCGGAGGCAGGATGGTTTGCAAATCCGGCGACAATATGCCGTATTTACCCTTGGTTTTGATCCGGATGAAATCCGTACCGTTGTTCTCAAAGCCGATTTCCTCATAATCAGCCAGCAGGACGCTGCCGTCTTCCGCAAACAAGCTTGTCCGACCGTTTTTGCTTGCAAAAAAATACAAAGACGATCCGCTTTTCCAGTTGCGCCAGTCCAGTTTGTCATATTCTGCCGGAATGATTGCCTTTTGGCCGTTTCCGTCTTTTTTGACCAGTCCGTATCTGCCGTTTTGTTCAATCAGATACAACCCTCTGGCTGAAGAAACGGTGCTGGTGCGGCCTGAAACGGTTTCGGTTTGAGGCGGCCGGCCTGAATCTGAAGACTGGGAACGGTTTTCCGTTTTGTTTCGACTGCAGGCAAAAAGCAACAAAATGACAATGCCCGATAAGGCAAAACACAATTTTTTTAAACTCGCATTCATAAAAAAGATTTTTTTAATTAATAAATATTTAAGTCTTACTCTGTTTGCGGTTCAAAAACGTTTGACCTTTTCCTTAATGATAAAACAGAATAATACTTTTGGGACTGACGGTATAGCATGTCATTTTGCCAAAAGCAAGAAAATTTCCGCATTCCCGTTATGGACAACCGTTGACAAAAAAAGCATTTCAAATTATACTGTTTTCAGTTCGTTTATTATTAATCTTTAAAATTCAATCTTATGAAACTTATTATTTTAGTGTTGTTTCTTTGTTGTTTATACGCTTTTGTTCTGACGGTTCAGAAAAGCAAAATGGTTGGCGTTCTGGCAAAAATAATGAAGAATCTGTATGCTCCCGCATCTTTGGAACAGGCCCGGCAAAATGTTGAGCTTTTGCAAAAAGCTGATGACCGCTTAAACGGGAAATCTCCGGCTGACGCCATAAACGATTTTCTGGTTTCCAAAATTTTGAAATATTTAATGTGGTTCAACATGGCCATTGCCGCCTTCAGTACCGGAATGATTATCATCACCGTTTATTTTCTTCCGATCGGCCTATACAGCTTTATGATTACGGGAGCCGTTATTTCTCTCTGTTGGAGCGGACTTAACTTTTCCGTTCTCTTCTGTGCCGACGGCAAATTAATGCAGCTTATCATCAACTACATTACCATTTGCGAAGAACCGCGGTTTTGGAATACGGACAATCCGGCCGAAGCCCGAGAAAAATTCAGACCCGAAGCCATATTAAAAACGGCAACGAAAATGTATCCGCTTTAACTTTAATCCCCTTTGTTTTCCGGCAAAGGGGATTTTTTGTTTCAGGGCTCGAAAATCTCACCGCCGACCATCGGTTCCGGCACACCGGTCGTTGACGGAAAACTGATTGGCAGATTATACAGTCGGCGCACGGCCATAAAAGCAAAAGCCTGCGCTTCCAGTTCATCGGCATTCCACCCTACATCATTGGCCGTCCGAACCTCGACATTTTCCAACCGTTGGCGGATAAAACGCACTAAAGTCGGGTTTCTGGCACCGCCGCCGCAAACAATTATCTGTTTTGGCATTTCCGGCAAATACATAGCGCAGGAATAAGCAACCGCCTCGGCCGTAAACGCCGTTGCCGTCGCAGCACCGTCTTCCAGGCTCAGCCCTTCCAGATGCTCCAGTTTGTCCCGAAAGATATTGCGGTCGATCGACTTGGGCGGATACTGGGCAAAATATTTATGGCGCATCAGCGCTGCCAGCACCTTGCCGTTAATATTTCCCAAAGCGGCCAGTTTGCCGTTATAATCCATGTGCTGTCCGGCGTGTTTTAAAACCCAGTCGTTTATCGGCGCATTGCCGGGGCCGGTATCAAAAGCCAGCATCTCACCGTTTGAACCGATCCACGTGATATTGGACACGCCGCCGATATTCAGGACGCCGACCGGTTTTTCCATATTGGCGCAGAGGGCATTATGAAATACCGGCACCAAAGGGGCACCCTCTCCGCCGGCGGCAACATCGGCATTGCGAAAACGACAGACAACTTTTATTCCGGTCTGCCCTGCCAGCGCGGCACCGTCACCAATCTGATGAGTATAGCGGTTTTGGGGCTCGTGATGGATGGTATGTCCGTGAAAACCGATAATGTCTATTTTTTCATCGGTATCGGCAATAAATTCTTTAACGGCAGCGGCATGGAAACGGGTCAGTTCCTCTTCCACCTGACGGATTTGAGCGGCATCGGTTTCGTTATCGGGCTTTTTGCCGAGAACGGCACGGATATTTTCACGCATGACCTCGTCATAAGGCACCGTTCGGGACGGGCCAAAATCATAAACGTCAAAACCGTCGGTCGTTATGGCGGCAATGTCCACGCCGTCCAGCGAGGTTCCGCTCATCAGTCCCAAAGCTCTTACTTTTTTTATCAAATCCATGTCAAAAATTCGCTCTTTTCTGTATTGCAATGTTTGAATATTATGTTACTATCCGTTAAGAATTGGTTATATTTTTATTTAGGAAAAGGAAATGAGTAATTTTAAGTCACAGTTTTTTAACCTGATGGTCGAACGCGGTTTTTACAATCAATGCACTAATGAAAACGGTTTTGACTCTTATCTCTACGAATGCGAGAAATCAGGAAAGCCGGCTGTGGGTTATCTGGGCTCGGATCCGACCGGCGACAGTCTGCATGTGGGACATATCGTTCCTTTGATGATGATGCGGTGGTTTCAGAAATGCGGGCATAAACCTATTACCTTGGTGGGCGGAGCAACCGCGCGAATCGGTGATCCGTCAGGCAAAGACAAACTGCGGCCGTTTTTGGACGAAGAAACGCTGCAACACAATATTAAAGGCCTGAAAAAATCTTTCAGCAAGTTTCTGAAGTTCGGCGACAGCGCCAACGATGCACTGATGGTCGACAACTGGGACTGGTTCAAAGATATCAACTATCTTGAATTTCTGCGCGATATCGGCACTTGTTATTCCGTCAACCGCATGCTGACGATGGACAGTGTGAAATCGCGTCTGGAACGTGAACAGCCGATGTCTTTTCTGGAATTTAACTATATGCTGCTGCAAGGTTACGATTTTTGCGTCTTGTACAACAAATACGGCTGCCGTGCGCAAATTGCAGGTTCCGACCAATGGGGAAACATCACATCAGGCACAGAACTCGGACGCCGCCGTTATGATGTGGAGTTGTTTGGCTTTACCAGCCCGATCATCACTGACTCTTCCGGCAAAAAAATGGGAAAATCCGAGGGCAACGCCGTTTGGATTAATGAAGAAAAGCTGCCTGCGTATAATTACTACCAGTATTTCCGCAATATCGGCGATGCCGAAGTCGGCAAATGCCTGCGCATTTATACCGATCTGCCGCTTGACGAAATCCGCCGGTTGGAAAGCCTTAAAGATCAGGAAATCAACGAAGCCAAAAAGATTCTGGCTTTTGAAGCGACCCGAATCTGCCGCGGCGAAGAAGAAGCAAGACTGGCTCAGGAAAGTGCCATCAAGACTTTTGAGCAGGGCGGCATGGGCGGCGAACTGCCCAGCATTGAAGTTGCCGATGTTAACGGCCTCGGCGTTTTGGATGCCTTTTTGCAGATCGGTTTTGTGGAAAGCAAAGGCGAAGCCCGCCGCTTGATGAAGCAAAACGGACTGAAAATCAATGACAAAGTCATTACCGATGAGAATTATCATTTCTCGGCGGCTGATTTGGTTGACGGCAAAATCAAACTTTCTCAGGGCAAGAAAAAGCATGGCCTGATTAAGGTTGCATAAGCTTTTATTTTGCGCATGGACGGAGGAATCTTCGGATTCCTCTTTTTTTGCAGAAAAAAGGCTTGCTTTTCTAAAAATAATATGATATATGACAAAATTGTACAAATTAATTATTAATATATAAATTATGAAAGCATTAAAATTAGAAGAATTTGATGATTTCTACGGAAATATCTTAGCGAGTGTATCATTAATCCGAAAACAGGAATTTGAAGAAAACAAAGAGCGGCTCATACGGGAAACCAATGATCTGCCCAAAAATTTTCAACATCGAATTGCCTTTATGCGGCAATATGTCGAAGATTTTGACGTCCGGTTCTGGGCTCTGATTCTTAACTGCTGCAAAGCGGCTCTTAATATTTGCAAGTTTTATCCCAACGGCAATTTCAGAGATGTCACACCGGAAATTCTTGATACGCTGGTTAGCGGTTTTCGCTTAAATGCCGATGAAAAAGCTTTTGCTTTTTCTCTGGCGATTGCTTACTTTAATGATGAACAGCAAAAGCCGGATTTTGACAATCTGCTGGCCCTGTGCCTGCCGGATCCGTGGCCGATTTCGCCGCTCGGGTCTTTTCAGTATGCAAGAGAAATCGTCATTTATAAAAACTCAGACGAATATGCCCGCATTGAGGGGTGTAAATAAAAACAGATTTATTAACTTAAAAAATTTTTTTATTATGAGTGCTTCTAAAAAATTAAGTCGTGAAAAAGAATTGGCTACGCTGCCGGAGTTGTTAAAAATCCGCATTCAGCTTTTTCGGCTGGACACGCGTTTTGAGCCGCATGAAGGGACTGAAGTCAGAATGTGTATGGTTGCAAAAGCGATTCATACCGCTCACAAAGACGGATTAGACTGGCTGGATGCCGCAAAAGTTGCTGCAGAAAACCAACCTTTTCCGGAAAGAATTGTCCTGTCTTCAGATAATCTGATGCTGGCTATCGACCTTGCAAAGGCTATGGCCGCAGATGAAGCTAAGGGAATTGAGCTTAATTCTCCCGAGGCCGGCGATTTGAAATTTTCCGATACATTAAACGTCCGTTGTTCGGCGTCTAATGAGCTCGGGCTGGAAGGATATATGGCTCGTCCGCGTGCCGACTATATCCAGAAATTCCTTAAAGAAATTTCAATGACACCCCATGCCTCTGCCGAAGCTTAAACAGCCAATCTCTTCACCAAAAATCTAAAACACCTAAACACAGCCCCGTACTTTTTTGAAGTACGGGGTTTTTTATTATATTAAGCAAGGCTGATATTATTTATCTCCAATCATTTGTATTTGCTCAAATAAATCTGAAAAATACCAAAAAAACGCATTATTTTAGCTAAAATTAATATAAAATATTGTGCTTTATCCCTTTGATTTTACTAAAATTATACAAAATAACCCACTATCTTCTCAGCCGTTATTGACAATAACGTCAATTTATGTTATAGTAAACCTTGTAAACACTCCTCCCAGGTGTTTTGCTCCGGCTCCATGTTTTCATCGGCTCGGGAGCCGGAGGCGGGAGGCCGACAGCCGTCGATTGTCATCTCACTGTCTCAGAGGCCGCGGCCGAACGTCGGCTGCGTTCAGTTTGTACAGTGCCTCGTGACCCGCGGTGCTATGGTGAGGATGTGATAAAGAACGTGCTTTGAAAAGAATTTTCGGGGAGAAAGCCAATGAAAAACACAAACAACATAATGCTACACATGAAACTTAAGAATGCGGTTTGTACAGCCGCTTTATTGGCTTTTCTCCCCGCCTCCGCTTTTATGATTGTATCGCCGGCTCGGGCGGGCGTCTGCTTCCTGCCGGACTGTGATTTGAGCGGCACGCCGCCTGTTGCCTGCATTGACTGTAAATGGTGCGAAGACCACGGTTATTATTTTAACTGTCCTGACGGTACGGCAGCTGACTATTCGCAGACTTGTTTCCGTGACGAAAGTTATACGAAATGCACCAAAGAACAATACTGCAAAAACAAAGGCTATACCAAATCTGCGCAATCTTGTTATGACCTCGGCCCAACGTGGTATCCGAAAGACAAATGTCCGAACGGGTTGGACTTGTACAAATCCTGCATTGAAAACCGCCCGCAGGCCTGTAAAGACAACGGATATGTCAACAACTGTTCGCGCCCGAACAAAAACGAGATATGCCCTTGGGATTCTTCTTATGCCAAATGCTGTAACGATACACCGTCGAATGGCTGTCCGGATAACTCGAAAGTAAGCGGCTGCGAAAGCGGAGCTATTATCGGGAAAGACAGCTGCGGTTATGAATGCCGGCAATGCTGTAAAACCTCTTGCCCGGCGGGATACGCCTATACCGACAAAGAAACCTCAGGCGGAACGACGGGCTATATTAAGGATGGCACGGATTACTGCATGCACTGCACGAAAGGCAGGCTTTATAAGAGAAAAGAAAACCCGTGTACCGGCTATGACGTCTGTTCGGCTTACGGCGGTGTGGACAACGGTGATTACTGCTACAGCGGAAGTTTGAAAAAATATTCAAAATGTCTGACGGAATGCCGGCCGGGGTATGTGGAATGGTGTGATACGCCGGTCACGGACTGTGACAAGCTTGGTTATAGGTATAACCAAGCTGCCTGCGACGGTGTGCCCTCCGTTGCTTGTCCGTTTGATGAAACAAAGTGGTTTTGTGAAAAGAAAGATTATAGCGCTATTCCGAAAGAAGGTGGATGTTGCGGGTATAGTGGCTGTGGGTATAATGCCATGTCACATTCTAGTGATTCATATTGTCAGCTTGATTTTGGTATGAGTTGTTATAATAAATGCATAAAAAACGGCTATCCGGATTGTAATGATATGCAAGCAAGTTGCCGAGCTTCCGGTGGTACTCCGGTCTTCGATAAGTGCAATATGGTTCTCGTTAGCTATAATGTTCTTGATGCATACTTCACATGCAAATAGTTGTCCTTTCGGCTTTTATTAGGAGAAAAAACATGAAAATAAAATTGTTATTAAGTGTAATGACAGTTGGGGCAACAATTGCAGCAGTTGGCGGGGTAGCCGAGGTATGGGCGGCGTGTGTGCCAACCAAAGACTGCGCGACACTCGGGTATAAATATACTGCAGCGCAATGTAACGGCAAAGGTGTCGCATGCCCTTTTGACACAACCCGTTATAATTGTGCTAATCTCTGTACCTATACTATCACTGCCGATACCTGTTCGTCACAATGCCTTAATGTCGGGACAAAGTCATGTACCCGTGGCGGGGTGACTTATTATGAAAGCTGCGGGACGAGTATGTGCTCAAGCGGGAAGAGTTGTTATAATGGAACCTGCTATACTCCTGTTGCCAAGAGTGGGTATTGCTGTGGATATTTCAATGGCTGTGGATTTAGCGGAGGAACGTCAAGCTCTAATGCTTCTAATTGTCAAAGTTATTATGGCAGAAGTTGTTATAATCAATGTAAAATTTATGGATATCCAGATTGTAATGATATGCAGGCAAGTTGTCGAGCCTCCGGAGGTACCCCGGTCTTCCAGTATTGCGACTACGGCGACCTCTACGGCACCAGCCTCGGCGCCTACTTCGGTTGCGAGTAGTTGTTCTCGGCTTTTATTAGGAGAAAAAATATGAAAACAGAATTGTTGATGAGTGTGGTTATGATTGGCGGAATGGTTGTCGGGGCGGCGGATGTGCAGGCAGCGTGCACGACTACGCCGAACTGTGAAAGCATGGGCTATAAATACTGTGAATCCGAATGTCCGAGCGGCAGCGTCGCCTGCCCGTTTGACAGCTCCAAACGCTTTTGTTTTTCGCCTAAGCCTTACAGCGTAGCGGCTTCTACCTGCTCTTCTCAACGTAAAAACGCCGGTTCTCAATCCTGTACCCGCGGCGGCGTGACGTATTATAATGCCTGCGGTTCTTCTAAATGCAAATCCGGTGAAGAATGTAAAAACGGCAGCTGTGTTTCAACTTGTACTTATACCTATACGGCGGAGAGCTGCTCGTCACAGTGCAAGAGCGTCGGTTCGATGTCTTGCGTAAAAGACGGAACAACTTACTATTCTTCCTGCGGCAGTTCGTTATGCTCAAGCGAACAATATTGTAACAAAGGGACGTGTAAAAATAAATATTATTACTGTTGTGATAGCATTTGCGATGATGGTACCGATATTTGTTACATTGATTGTTCTTCTAAACATACTGAATGCAAAAAGGCTGGTCGTACCCCTGTCTTCCAGTATTGCGCCAACTTCGGCACCAGCTACGTCTTCAAGTCCATTTGGCTCTGCCAGTAGTTGTCCTTTCGGCTTTCCCTCTCTTTGCTAATGAGGGGGGAGAAAGAAAAACAGGATGACAGAAAAAAGTGCTTAGAACGACGGCAAAAAAACAATAAAAATTTTTCCGGACTTGATATTTGGGATTGAATGCCTTAAATTTATATAAGTTAACACAAATATAAAAAGCAGGCAGGCGATGGATAACAATTTACCGGAATTACGCGACATACATCTGCCGGACGGGGTTTCTGTCTGGCCGCCGGCTTATGGCTGGTATGTTATTCTCTTATCCGTTATCGGCATATTTCTTCTTTATGAGCTTTATCGTCTATGGCGGCGCAAAAGCAAAAAGCTTTATGCCCTGCGGCTTTTGGCTCAGGCCAATAATTTTGAAGTCGTGGCGGCAGCTCGTCAGATGTCTGAAATTTTGCGGCGGATTTGCATTTTCAAGTATCCTGAGGCAGCCGCTTTGTTCGGCAAGCCGTGGATTGATTTTTTGAACAGCCATACCAAGATGCCGGTTACCGGACAAGCTGCCCTGCTGCTCAGCGACGCCCCTTATGTCAGTGTAAAATCCACCCGTTTCAATGCAGAAGATTTGGAAGAATTGCGGCGGTTCTGCCAGAATTGGATCGGAGAGAATTTATGATTCAATTTGCCTGTCCCGCTGCCTTTTTGCTTTTGGTTCTGCCTTTCATTATCCGTGTTCTGCTCCCTGCCGTTAAAGGTTTGCACGGCGATGCGCTGCGGGTGCCGTTTTTAAAAGATTTGCAAAAGATAAGCAAAGAAGCCGGTGAGGCCGGTTTGGGTTTTGCCGCCGGCAGCGGATATAAGCCGGCAGTTTGGCTTTTGTTTCTGACTTATGCTTTTTTGGTTGCGGCGGCGGCGCGGCCGCAATGGGCCGGCGAGCCTTTCCGGCTCAAGAACGAGAGCCGCGACATTCTGCTGGTGATGGATATTTCCAATTCCATGCGCGAACCGGATTTTGCCCTTAACCGCAAACGGATTGACCGTCTGACTGCTGTCAAAGCCACTGCACAGGAATTTTTGGAAAAACGCGCCGATGACCGTATCGGCCTTATCTTGTTCGGAACAAATGCCTATTTGCAAGCGCCGCTGACTTTTGACAAGAAGTCCGTCAGCGATATTTTATGGCAGATGTCTGCCGGCATGGCCGGAGAATCCACCGCTATCGGCGATGCGCTCGGGCTGGCTCTGAAAACAATTAAAGACGCGCCGAACCCCGATAAAAAAATTGTTATTCTGCTGACGGACGGCGAAAACAATGACGGCCGCCTCAGCTTGCCGCAAGCCATCAAACTGGCGCAGGACGAGGGTGTCAAAATTTATACAATCGGCGTCGGTTCTGACAATGCCTTTATGGGATCATTTATGGGAATACCGCTGATGGGCGGCGGCGGACAGCTTGACGAGGCCTCGCTGAAAGAAATTGCCCGTTTGACCGAGGGACGGTATTTTCGGGCAAAAGATACGGCCGGTCTGCAAAAAATTTACAGCGAGATTGACAAGCTGGAGCCCAATGACAATGAAGAGCGCTATATTCGGGAGATCAGAGAACTGTTTTATGTTCCGCTGCTTGCCGCTCTGGCATCGGCACTGATATTGGCTTTTGGCGGCAGAAGGAGGTACCATGGCTGAGTTCTGGCATAATTTTCACTTTTTACGGCCATGGCTGCTTTTGCTGCTGGCTTTGCCGTTATGGGGGTATTGGCGTTATTTTAAGGGTGTGAAAAACCAATCCTCATGGGAAAAAGTATGCGATAAAAAGCTTTTGGACTTTTTGCTGGTCAAAGGCAGCGCGCGGCAACGCAAAAACATCGGATATATCGGACTGGCAGGCATGTTGGCGGCAGTCATCGCGGCAGCGGGCCCGAGTTGGGAAAAGAAAGAGATTCCGTCTTTGGCTCCGGAAAATCCGCTCATGCTGGTTCTTAACCTTTCTTCCGACATGGAGGAACGCGACATCACGCCGTCACGGCTTGAACGCGCCAAGTTTACGATTTCAGACCTCTTAAAACTTGTTAAAACGCCGCAAGCCGGACTGATTGTTTATTCCGACGAGCCTTTTCTTATCAGCCCGATTACAGAAGACGCGCGGATTGTATCAAACCTGCTGCCCTCCGTTGTCCGCGACATTATGCCGGTCAACGGCGACCGCTTAGACAGAGCCATTGATTTGGCGGCGGAAAAAATGAAAAACGCCGGTTATGCCAAAGGCAACATTATTGTTTTGACCGCCGAAGCCGGACAACGTTTTGACCTGACGCTGGCGGAAGCTAAAAAAATCAAAAGCGCAGGATTTATCCTCAACATTATCGGTATGTCAAAAGAAAAAAGCGAAAAGCTGCAACTGATTGCCGAGGCCGGCGGCGGGCGCTATCTGCCCTATACATCCGGAGATGTCGGAATCCGTCAGTTGGCAAGACAGATCAATACCCAGACCGGCGATTTGAAAATCAGCGAGAATCTGCGTTCGCAATGGCTCGATGCCGGATACTGGCTTGTCTTTTTGCCGCTCTTATGTTGTTTGTATTTTTTCCGCCGCGGCATTGTTTGGAGTTTGTTGTTTTTTATCTGGACAGGGCAAGCACAGGCGGGATTTTTTCTGAACAACAATCAGGAAGGGTTGCGGGCTTTTCGGCAGGAAGATTATCAAAAGGCGGCGGAAAAATTTGATGTTCCGGCGTGGAAAGGTTCCAGCTTTTACCGGCTGGGCGATTATCAGAAGGCTTATGAATATTTTGCCGGCGGAAAAGACGCCACAGCTTTGTATAATCAGGGAAATGCTCTCGCCAAAGCCGGAAAAACCGAAGAGGCCATCAAAAAATACGAGGAAGTTTTGCAGCAGGATCCCCAACATGAGGACGCGAAATTTAATTTAGAATATCTGAAAAAGCAGCAAGAACAAAATCAACAGCAGCAAAACAACCAAGGCCAACAAAACAACCAACAGCAGAATCAGCAACAGCAAAACCAGCCGCAGAACGGAGAGAATCAGCAGGATTCAGAACAACAATCAGGCGAGAATCAGGAGCAGGAACAAAATCCGGAACAAGGACAACAACCTGACAACAGCGATGCGGCAGCGTCTCAGGCTGAAGGCCAAAACCAACCCGAGCAAAATCAGACGCAGCCGATGAACGGACAACAACCGCAGGAGGCTGATTCTCGGGAAGATCAGCCGCAATCCGGCAGCGGGGAGGAAGTGCAGGAAGAAGAATTTGACGAAGAAGCGCAGGCCAGAGCCCAGCAATATCGGGAAATTCCGGAAAATCCGGGCGGGTTGCTCAAAGCTTTTATCAGAAGAGAATATATGAAGAAGAGGTATGAAGAATGAAAAAATTTATTTTTGCTTTATTGTTTTCGTTAATCTTCGGCATAAACGCCCGAGCACAGACTTTTGAAGCGACGGTTAACCGGAATCCGGTACCGCAGGGCGAAGCTTTTGTCTTGTCTCTTGAGCTGAAAGACGGGCAAACTAACATGACACCCGACCTCAGCGTTTTGAATAAGGACTTTCAGGTTTATTCGGTCGGCAACGCGACAAATATACAGGTTATTAACGGCAAACGCAGCGAAAGCCGGCAATGGGACATCAGTCTGATTGCAACACAAACCGGTGAGGTGGAAATTCCGGCCATTACGCTGGGCAATCTTTCGACAAAGCCAATCCGGATGAAGGTTCTTGACGCCAATCAGGCTTTGCAAAGCGCCTCTTCGGCCAAGGCCGGAAGCAATGCAGGCGAGCCGAGATTTGCAATGAAAGCGGACGTAAGCACAAAAGAACCTTATGTTCAGCAACAAATTACTTATACCCTGAGTATTTTTGACGCCGGCGGGCTGCAAGGGCTTGAACCGCAGTTTATTCAGGAAAATCAGGATGACTGGATTATCCGTGCGATGGGCGAACCTCAGGTTAAGACCAAAATCGTCAACGGGCGGAGTATGCGCGAGATTGTGCTGCAATATGCTTTGTTTCCGCAAAAGAGCGGCGCTTTGAAGACTCCGCACGTTCGTTTTGAGGGATTTTACCTGACGAAAGGGCAACGCGGGCAAGACCCGTTTGAAGGCTTGTTTAACGGGGCATTCGGCGGCAGCACCTTTGGTTTTGCCGATATGTTTGCCACAAGGAATCCGATTGTTTTGACCGCTGCTCCCATTGCCCTTAACGTTAAGCCCATTCCGGCGGCAAACGGAAACAACTGGTGGCTGCCGGCCGAAAACGTGGCGCTTTATGCCGAATGGGAGCCCGCTCATCCAACATTTAAAGACGGAGAGGCCGTTACCAGAAACGTTTATCTGAAAGCGCAGGGCGTTATTGAAAGCCAGCTTCCGAATCCTGACTTCGGGCAAAGTCCGAAACTTAAACAATATCCCGAAAAACCGATAACGGAAACGGCAATTGACAACGGGCATATTGTGTCGGTCAAAAAGACGGCTAATGTTTATATTCCGAACGGCAGCGGCAAGACTGTCATCCCGGCGATTGAGGTTTCGTGGTTTAATGTTCTGACCGGAAAGCCGGAAAAAACCGTTTTGCCGGCCGAAGAGATTAATATTCTTCCCGGTGCGGGAACATCGTCATCCGATGTGCAGCAGCCTGCTCCGGTTCTGCCGGAAACGAGCAAGGCTCCGGAAGAAATTCCGGACAGTTCCGTTCAAAATGCCGATACTGAAGTTCCGGGCGGAATTATGATGTATTTATATATAGCGGCGGCTTTTGTGCTGGGAATTTTGCTGACGTATCTGCTGCTGCGCCCGGGCGGCACAAAAGAAAACGGAGCCGAAAAAATTAAAAACCATCAAAAAGTTATTATCAGCGCGGCAAGAAAAAAAGATTTCCGGAAATTGCGCGATGCTTTGACCGAATGGGCCGTCAAAGAATTTCCTCAACAACGGATCACCAACCTTAAAGACGTGGCGAGAGCCGTGGACAATCCGTCTTTTGACAAAGAAATTCAGCTTTTGATAAACAGCCTTTATGCCGAAAACGCTCCTGCCGGCTGGAATGCGGAAAACTTTATCAATACGTTTAATACAATTTGCCGAGCTAATAAAAAGCAAAACAAAAAAGAAACGGCTCTTCCGAGCTTATATCATAGCTAATGAAAGGCCGGTACCTGTTTTTGTCAATAAAAATTTGTGAAATATAGGCTTGCAATTTAAATTTTATCCTTTATCATAAGTCATTATTGACAGTATGCAATATACTGAAAATAATTATTCAGCGTATTACTTGTTGATTTGCTGACTGCGACTATTTGCTGCAACTTCAACTGAAAATTTTGGGACTAAAAGTTATCTTTGCTATAGAGAAAAGGTGTTGCTTTTTTGTTTCCCGTTTTTTCAATGTAATTGTGTCTGTAACGTACTTTTTTTGAACTATAAGGGTATTTGATTATGAGAAGAGGCGATGAAAGAACACAGGAAATTGATGTAATCATCGGGCAAAAGGTCCGGTCTTTGCGCAAGTTGAAAGGAATGAATCAAAACGATTTCGCAAAACTGATCGGCGTTACCTTTCAACAATTGCAGAAATATGAACTGGCCACAAACCGTATCAGCTGTTCCAGACTTGTGGTAATTGCAGAAGCTCTGGGCGTTGAACCTACTATTTTTTATGAAGACGTATCAAAAAAATCTGCAACTGATATTTTTTCGGACGAAGAAATCAGAATGGTTGCCAAGCTCCGGAAAATGCCAAAATCAGTAAGCAAGCATTTTTTCGGGCTGATTGAAGAGCTTTAAAAAATTTATATTTTCTCCCTGCTGCAGGGAGTTTTTTTACATTTCCGCATCACAGACGCCTTTTTGTCTTATGCGGCTGTTTACAAAACAAAAAAACAGAAAACCCCGAGTGATCTCGGGGTTTTCCGTAAGGCGCGAAACACACCGCTTACGCGGCTTTGTTTTTAAACTGGGCATTGTAGAGTGCCTGATAAGCGCCGTCCGGTATTGACAGCAGCTCCTCATGGGTTCCGGCCTCAATAATTTCTCCGTCATTAATCACAACAATTTTATCTGCGTTCTTAACCGTGGACAGGCGGTGGGCAATGACAAAAACCGTACGATCCTGCATCAGGTTGTCAATGGCTTTTTGCACAACGGCTTCCGATTTGTTATCCAAAGCCGAAGTGGCCTCGTCCAAAATGACAATCGGCGCATTTTTGATGAAAGCCCGCGCAATGGCCAAACGCTGCTGCTGGCCGCCGGACAACAAGGCGCCGCGTTCACCGATATCGGTATCAATGCCTTGCTCCAAGGTGGCAACAAAGTCATCAAGATAAGCCATTTTCAGCGCCTGATGAATTTCCTGCTCAGTGGCATCGGCCTTACCCAGCAGAATGTTATCGCGGATGCTGCCGGAAAACAAAAAGTTGTCCTGAAAAACAACTGCAATATTATCGCGCAGAGATTCCAGCGTATAGTCTTTGATATTTGTACCGTCAATGCTGATACTGCCGGAAGCAACATCATAAAAGCGCGGCAGCAGGCTGACAACGGTTGATTTGCCGCCGCCGGAATTGCCGACCAAAGCGATTGTCGTGCCGCCTTTGACTTCAAGGTTTATATCCTTTAAGACAGGGACGTCTTTGACATATTCAAAATTGACATGGCTGAAGCAAATGTCTTTATGGCCGGCTGACAGGATTTTGGCGTTTTTCTTGTTGCGGATTTCCGGCTGCATTTCCAAAATATCGGTTACGCGTTCAATGGCCATAAAAGATACCATGACGGCATTATAGTTTTTGCCGATGCCTTTAATCGGGCCGTAAAGCATTATCAGCGCAGTGAGAAAAGACACAAAATTTCCGCTGGTGATTTTGTGGTCGACAATCAGATAGCTGCCATAGCCGATGACCGCCGCAATGCCGACGGAAATGACAACATGCATCAACGGTGTCATCCATGCGGTTTTTTGTACCATTTTGATACCGAGCTTGAAGATAATTTTCAACGTGTCTGAAAAGCCGGCGAACATCCGGTTTTGCAAATTGTAAGAGGCAATGGTTTTGGCGCCGGCGTAGGTTTCATTATACTTGGTCAAAATCTTCGAGCCTTCGCTCACACCCTGCAGAATCACTTTTTTTATCCGGCGTTTGACCTGAGAAAGCGGCAGCAGGGCAAAAATCAAAACCACAATTGCAATAATGGACAACTGCCAGGAATTGTATATCAGCACGCCGATCAGCGAAAGCGAAGAACACAGCCGCGAGACGAAAAGCTTGACATTATCAATCAGGCTGGTGCAGGCGGCATCGGCATCACTGGCAAACCGCTGGACGATAAAACCGGAATTGTTCCGGTCATAAAAAGAACAATCCAGCCCCAGCAGCTTGCGGTACAGGGCTTTTTTCATATCCATGGTGATTTTGGCACCAACCCAGGCATTCATATAAGTCGCCATATAGTTCAGTATGCCCTGAACTATGGTAAAGCCGACAATCATATACGGAATATAAGACGCGGCGGAAACACTTTTCTCAACCAGAACGACGTCCATAAAAGGCTTTAAGGCCAGAGCGACGACGGCATCAAGCGCACCGATCGGAATGCTCAGGGCAACGGCAAAAACGGCGCGGAACCAATAGGGTTTTACAAAAGGCCACATTTTTTTGTAGTGGTCGGAGAATTTTAATTCTTTGATATTGTCAATGTTATTCATTCGGATATTTCCAGCTTAATAAAACAAATATTTGATGATAAAGGCAATACAGGCCAGTTCGGCAAAAATCAGCCAGACAAAAGTGCTTTGATAGCTTTTCTTTTTGGTCTTGTGGCGAAAGATTTTTTGTGCCAGCAAAGCGCCGGCCCAACCGCCAAGGAACTCCAACGTATGCAGGTCAAACTCCGGCACCCGCCATTTGCCTTTTACGGCGGCGCGCTTGTCTACGTAATAGGCCACAATTGTCACGATATTTATTGACACCAGCTGAAAGACCAAAAACAGCAGCAGCGTTTTGGGGCTGAAGACAGACGTGCGGAAATAGTGCGTTTCAATATAATAAGCGCTCAAGATAATGACGGCGGCATGAAGTATGTAAAAATTGTTTTTCTGCAGCGGGCGGCACAGCGCCAGAGCGCCGAGCAGAATGATTGAAAAAGTCATAACCATAGGGGAATCCTTTTGCACCATGTTTTTTGCAACAGAATACATAATTTTTGCAAAAATGCAAATATCTTTAAGGCGGGTTCCGCACAAACTGCAGAAAATATAGTGAATAACTCAAAAAATTGGTGTTAAAAACGAAAATATCTTTATATTAAAAATTAAGACGTTTGCGGAGTGTTCGACCATGAAATTAAAAAAGACTGCTGTATTGTTTATGGCTTTGGGGTTGCTGGCCGGCTGCGAAAGCTGGAATATGCCCGACGAAGAAGAAATTTTTGAAGTAAAAGACGAGGAATATTCTCGGGAATGGGCTGTTGACGGCATGGACGGCGTCAGTGAAAGCTATCTGTACAACATAGACACCAAGATTTATGAGATTGTAGCCCGCCGGACAACCAACAAACTGCTTAATTATGCGGCACCAGTGGCTGATACGGTTTCGCGGCCGACGGTTTTTGTCAGCGAAGCACAGGTTTATGACACAGATCTGCCCGACGGTTTTGCCTACAGCCGCAAAATTACCAAAGACATGCTTGAGAATGCCAAAGCTTTTATGGTTGTCAACGATCCGGCAGAGGCAGACTATTTTGTCGACATTGATGTCGAAACCCTGTTGCCGGAAGGAAGCAATACACCGATAATTATTTATACGCTTGTGCTTTCGGACAATAATGACGAGGTTTTGCAGGAGTGGAAAGAAACAATCCGGCAGGTTAAAAATGACGACAGGAGCTGGTGGTAGCCGATGTTTGCGACTAAAAGGATTTTTATGTTGCTGGGCGCCGGAATAAGTTTTGTTGCATTTTCCGGCGGCGCTTTTGCCGGTACAACGGCCGAGGGAAGCATTCTGGACAACGAAGTGGCGGCCATTTACGGAAAAGCCTGTGAAGAATTTAAAAAAGGCGAGCCGAAGTCTTCTGCCAGAGTACGGGTAATTGACAAGGCCAGCTTTGCCGCGGTTGACAATCTGTCCATGCTTGATGCTTTTCGCAAAAATTCGGAACCGCAGGATTATACTCTGGTGGTATATAATCTGGTTGACAACGCCGTTGAAGATTTGTCCGTAAGGACATTAAGGCAAAATGACACTGACATTTGCGTTGAAGTCACCGGTTATGTTTCCAAAAGAAATGTCATGCAGGCTCTGCAAGAAGCGGAACCCAGAGAAGAAACCATTGCGCCGTCCGCTTCCGGCGAAAGTACCGTACAGCCGGAAAGTTCTGCCGGCAAAACGGAAAAAGCCGCCGTTGCGGAAAAAAGGCCTGACGGAAAAGTCCGGCTTTGGATTGAACCCACCGGTTTTTATAACAATACCAGTTCAGACAAGTTTGCAGATATTATTGCCAAGCAGTTTGACGCGCGGCATATTGAAATTGCCGATAAAAAAGAAAATGCCGATTTTGTGATTGTCTCAAATGTTCTCAGAGCCAAGGTTGATCCGCTTAACAGCGAAACAAACCGCCTGCAGATGGTCGTGGCCGTTGAACTGGAAGATGCGGAAGGGAACAGGGTTTCTACCGAACATCAGAACCGCTTTGTTTTGTTTTCTGCCCAAGAAGACGAGCAGGAAGTGGCGTTGCGGCTGATGAAAAAACTTTTTGAAAACGCCTGCGAACGGATTTCTCAAAAGATTGAGCTTCCGACAGGCTCCTCAAAAAACACGCGGCCGTTTGCACCGATTATTACGCCGGGCGGACAACAGTCCGCCGATAACTGATTTATTTAAAAACCGGCGGATGTTCTGAAATATTCCGAATGCGCAGGCAATAATTATTTAAGCGCCGGATATTTCCGGAAACAAAATAGCCGTTGATTTTTTTCTCGATTTCCTGCCACAGTTCCCGACATTCGGCGGCACTGCCTGCAATATAAACAACCGCCTCAAGATCGGTTATGCCGCGGTCAAAATAAACATTGTATTCAAAAGCCGCCATTTTGTTTTTGGCGGTTTCAAAAATAATTTTCTGCATATTTTTGAAGTGTTCCGTATATTGCAGCTTTTTATAAACGCCGATAAAATCGCTTAAGCCGTCAAAATATGAGGTTTCCGGATTGGCGGCCAGACGCTCAATGATATTAAAGTTTCCGGTCATGACGGCGAATTTGGCCGCAGCCGGTGCAAAAAGCCCGACAGACGCAATATCTGCCAGCCGCGGCCGCAGCAAGGTCATTGCCATGTCAAGCATGCCCAAATCCAGCAGGCTGTTCAGGTAGGTATATTCGATAATCGGAGGAATTTCGCCGCCGATGCTCCAGATTTTGTGCACCAGCGCCCTGGCTTTGATGACGTTGCCCTGCATAATCCGGCTGCGCAGCATTGCAATCAGTCCTATCAGATTATCCGGCGCGGCATTTAATTCCGCATAGAGGGTGTCTTCAATACTCATCAGATCAGCCTTCCGATGCCAGTCCATACGCTGAAGCCGGTCAAGAATTCCGATAAAATTATAAGCGGCGGTTGTCTCAGTCATGGCGCTTTTCCTCATTTTGACGTTCAAGCATAAAGGTTACCGGCCCGTCGTTAATTAATTCCACCTGCATATCGGCCTGAAAAATTCCGGTTTTTACCGGAACTCCCTGCTCCTGCAATGCGCTTACATAAGCCTCATAGAGCGGTTTGGCCTGCTGCGGGCGGGCAGCGGTTTCAAACCCCGGCCGATTGCCGCGCGAAGTGTCTCCGGCCAGCGTAAACTGTGACACGGCCAGAACTTCTCCTTTGATGTCTTTCACCGACAAATTCATTTTGCCTGCATCATCTTCAAAAATCCGCAGGCCGGCAGTTTTACGCGCCAGCCACAAAGCTTCGGCGGCGGTATCGGCGGCTTCTACGCCGACAAGCGCCAGCATTCCCGCACCGATTTCCGAAATACGGCAGCCGGCAACGTCTACGCTGCATCTTTTTACTCTTTGTACCAAAACTTTCATTTTATTAATACCAAACTTTCCCCGTTTATTTTCTCATTATATTGCAATTGTCTTTAAGATAGATTAACATTGCCGGCAAGAATATAAGAAAGGGACTGTTATGAAAAAATTTCTGGTTTTGGCCGCCTGCCTTTATCTGGGCGGATGCGCTTCTTTCGGCAAGGGTGTGGCTGAGGCATTTATTGAGAACAACCGACAGGAAGATACCCGCCAATGCGAGATTCTGGGCAGCAAATTCAAGGGTATTGAAGCGGCTTTTCAAAACAAAAACACCGTTAAAATTTTGATGATTCACGGTGTCGGCGCGCATATGCCGGGATATTCCACTCGAATCAGGGAAAATCTGGCAGAAGATCTGGGGCTGAATGTTTTTTCACGCCGGGAAAAAAATTTGCAGCTGATTAATCCGGCAGACGGAAAAACGCCGATCGGAAATCTGCTGGTAACCAGAATGCAGAACGAAGACGGCAGCAAAAATCTGGAATTTTACGAGCTGACCTGGTCAGAAATTACCAATCAGGGCAAAAAAATCCTGAATTATGACGTTTCGGGAAAATATCAGCACAAACGCGCGGCTTTCAACAATACGATGAAGGCATTTCTTGACGACACGGTTCCCGATCCGATGATTTATCTGCTGGACGACGAGCAGCTGATTTTGAGCGCGGCCAAACAGGCAACCTGTTTTATGATGAGCCGGAACTGGGAAGACCTGCCGGACAAATATTCCGGCGTGTGCAAAGTTTCATCTTATCAGCAGATTAAAGACATGAACAAGGCCAATATTATTTTTATCACGCATAGTCTGGGCAGCCGGATTTTGATGGACAGCATTGTCGACATTGTGCAGGAAGTCGGCGCCATTGACGGAACATCCAATCCGACGGCGCAAAAAATTATTGAAGGCTTGCGGCAAAAGGAACTGACCGTTTTTATGCTGGCAAACCAACTGCCGTTATTGCAAATCGGGCGCAAGCAGCCGGAAGTTCACAATCAAATTCCGCAATATTGTCCTCCCAAAGGCAAAAATTATGACAAGAGAGTTTTCTCCAAAGTCAATATTATTGCTTTTTCCGATCCCAACGATTTGCTGAGTTATGACGTGGAGCAGAGTTTTGTGGACGATTATATGGATTCAAGAATGTGTCCGTCGCTGACAAACGTTTCTTTGAATGTGGCCGAAGTTATTTCCGCTTTCGGGGTCGGGGTTGTGAATCCGGTGACGGCGCACACCGAATATGATAATGACAGCAGGGTGATAAAGCTGATTTCCCACGGCGTGGAAAATTTTCAAAATGACAAAGACTTCAGCCAAAAATGCAAGTTTATTAAGCTGGCAGATTAATTGTCGTCTTGATTTTGCATTTACAACGGCCTGTTAATATGTTAACATAAGGAATGTTTAATATATTTGAGGTTGCAAATGCGTATTTTTAGCCGTGACATTAGTCTGAAAAAAGCTGCCGTGTATGCAGCGGTGGCAGCGGTCAGCCTGTTTGGCAAGGCCAATGCCCAGACGGCAGGAGTCCAAGACGGAAAGAGCGAATATAAATACATGAAAGAGTTTGCCGCCTTTGTTGTCCGACTGGAAGACGAAGGCAAGACAGAATTGGTGAAAAATATTAAAGACAATATTGTTGAATATTATCGTCATTTTGAACAAAAAATGGAAGAAGACCAGAAAAAATCTTCATTGAAAGCCACGGAAGGAAAATTCAGCATAAATGATCTGACCCCCAAAGGTGTTGAGCTGTATCAGGCCTTGCTGGCGGCGAAAGAGTTGAAAAGCGAAGTCAGCGGGAGAAAAACTCCGATGAGCCGGAGTAAAAATCAAATGGATGTTGCTATGGCAATGCTGAAAATCAAAAATGCCGAGCCGGAATTGCATCAGCAAATAATTCAGCAGGCTTTCGGCGGCGTCAGGTATGATGAAAAAGAAGGTACGGTCAGCCTTAAAGGCAAGGACGGCGTGGAATATTACAGACATACCAGAGGGGAAGGGCAGAAAGCATTGCCTGATGATGTTTTGTTTAAGGCTCATCGTTCTCTTGCGCGTTAAGATTAATCGATTTCCTTATCTCTGAAATTCACTTTTTAATTTTTTCATTTTCTCTTCAAGGGATGTTTAGTCCTGTCCTTTTTTCTCCTTCCATATTCACCGCTTCCCCGTTCCGCTCTCTTATCTCCCCGTTTTCTCTCCTCTTTTTTGCTTGAGTTTTTCTTTTTTTATTTTCGGGTTTTAGTTTCTTCATAAAGTTGGTTTTTCTTTTCGCTACTTTTGTCATGCTACAAAAGTAGCACAAAAAAGCTAGCCCACTCTCGCTTTCTAGGCTTTCAAGAAAAAGCTAAGGTCGCTACGCTCTACTGCATTGTACTTCAATTTTACCTCTTTTTCTTAAAAGCCAAGAAGTTGCTCGCGAAGGGCAAATCAACTCCCCCAGCCCCTCAGGCTTGAGGGGTGTGGGGCTGCAAGGCACTGTCATTCTGAACGGAGTGAAGAATCCAGTTGGTTAATAAAGCTATATGATTTGACTG
>JAGBHO010000002.1 GCA_017935485.1 Alphaproteobacteria bacterium
CTTAATCTTTGGAGCAAAGAGGTGAATATTAAGCACTAAGTTTTAGAGCGTAGCGACCTTACCTTTGCTCTGAAGATTTAGAAAGTGAGGTTGGGCTTGACTTTTGCTTACTTTTGGTCAAGCAAAAGTAAGAAAGAAGAAAACCCAACTCTATCAAGAAACCAAAACCTCAAAATAAAAAAAGAAAAACGCCGGTAAAAGAAAAGAGTAAAGAGAGAGGAAGAGGAAGAATATCCCTTGCAGGGATAAAAAAAGGGAGGAACAAGTCCTCCCTTCCCATTCAAAGCACATTCCGTGCCGCATTTCCTATCGGAGCAACGCGGGGCTCAAGGCTGTGAGCCACAATCCGCCGCGAGCTTATCGCGCAGGTTATTTACCGTAATAAGCATTCAGGTACATCTGCTTGATTTCCGAAATCAGCGGATAAGCCGGATTGGCGCCGGTGCATTGGTCGTCAAACGCCAGCTCCGACAATTCGTCCAAATCGTCAAGGAAAGTTTTTTCATCCACGCCCCATTCTTTAATAGAAGCCGGAATGTTAATGCTTTTCTTCAACTTTTCAACAGCCTTAATCAGGTTGGCTACTTTCTCGTCGTCGTTTTTGCCGCCGAGGTTCAGAAATTCGGCAACTTTGGCATATCTTCTCTTTCCTTCCGGATAATGATACTGCGAGAAAGTTCCCTGCTTGGTCGGTTTGTCGTTGGCATTAAACTTAATGACTTCGCTGATCATCAGCGCATTGGCAATCCCGTGCGGAATGTTGTAAGCGCTGCCGAGTTTGTGCGCCATTGAGTGGCAAACGCCGAGGAACGCCTGAGCAAAAGCCATACCGGCCATTGTGGCGGCATAATGCATATTCTCGCGGGCTTTCGGGTTATTGGCGCCGTCGTTGACCGAAAGCTCCAGATTGTCAAAAATCAGGCGGATGGCTTCATAAGCAATACCGTCGGTAAACGGCGTTGCCAGAATAGAAGCCAGAGCTTCCAGAGCATGCGTCAGCGCATCAATACCGGAAGCGGCGGCCAGACCGCGCGGCATACTCAAAACCAAATCCGGATCAATGATTGACATATTCGGCGTCAATGCATAATCGGCAATCGGATATTTGATATGCGTGTTGGAGTCGGTAATAACGGCAAACGGCGTAACCTCAGAACCCGTACCGGAGGTTGTCGGAATGGCAACCATATAAGCCTTGGAGCCTAAATCAGGGAACATGCAGACCCGTTTGCGAATATCCATAAAGCGCATGGCCAAATCATCAAATTTGACTTCCGGATGTTCATACATCAACCAGACGATTTTGGCTGCGTCCATCGGAGAACCGCCGCCGAGCGCGATAATAACGTCAGGCTCGAAACTGCGGCACATAACCAAAGCGCGGTTGACGGTATCCGTGTCCGGATCCGGCGCGACTTCGGAGAAAATCTGAAAAGCAATGCCCATATCTTCCAGAACGGAAGTGATTTTGTTGGTGTAGCCAAGCTGGAACAGCGGCTTGTCTGTAATAATCAAAGCTTTTTTCTTGCCGCAAAGCTCACGCAGTGCAAAACCGACAGCGCCCTGCTTGAAGTAAATTTTCGGCGGAACTCTGAACCAGAGCATGTTTTCGCGTCTTTCGGCAACATTTTTAATATTTAACAAGTGTTTTACTCCTACGTTTTCACTGGCTGCATTGCCGCCCCAGGAACCGCAGCCCAAAGTGAGCGACGGATCAAGGCGGAAGTTGTACAAATCACCGATACCGCCTTGGGAAGACGGGGTGTTTACAAGCATACGGCCGGTTTCGATAACTTCGCTGAAACGGGCTATGCGGTCTTTGTTGTGATCGGCGGTATAAAGAACGGAGGTATGCCCCGGTCCTGCAAAATTAACCAGATCGCGCGCCATAAACACGGCCTGTTCAAAATCATCGGCCTTGTACATGGCCAGAACCGGAGAAAGTTTTTCATAAGAAAATTCTTCTTCCTTACCGATTTTCTCAGCTTCGCCGATCAGGACTTTTGTGTCTTCGGGAACTTTAACGCCGGCCATTTCGGCAATCTTATAAGCCGGTTGTCCGACGATTTTGGAGTTCAGTTTGCCGTCAATAATGATTGTCTTGGCAACTTTCTCTTTTTCCTTTTTGCTCAGAATATAAGCGCCGCGATACTGCATCTCGTCTTTAACAGCGTCATAAATGTCTTTATGGACGATAATGGATTGCTCGGAAGCGCAAATCATGCCGTTGTCAAAAGTCTTGCTCATCAAAATGGAACTGACCGCCATTTTGATATCGGCCGTCTCGTCAATAATGGCCGGAACGTTTCCGGCACCCACGCCGAGAGCAGGCTTGCCGGAAGAATAAGCAGATTTGACCATACCCGGGCCGCCGGTTGCCAGAATAAGGTTAATGCCGTCATGACTCATCAGGTGTTGCGTGGCCTCGATTGTCGGTTCCTCAATCCAGCCGATGATGTTTTCCGGCGCACCGGCTTTAACGGCAGCTTCCAGCATCAGGCGGGCGGTCTCAACCGTGCATTTTTTCGCCCGCGGGTGCGGAGAAAAGATAATGCCGTTGCGGGTCTTGAGAGAAATCATGCTTTTGAAAATGGTTGTGGATGTCGGATTGGTTGTCGGGATAACGCCGGCAATCACGCCAAGCGGTTCGGCAATTCTGGTAATGCCGTTGGTGGAGTCATGCTCAATCACGCCGCAGGTCTTGGCATGGCGGTATTTGTTAAAAATTTCTTCGGCGGCAAAGTGGTTTTTAATCACCTTGTCTTCCACAATACCCATACCGGTTTCTTCCACGGCCATTTTTGCCAGCGGAATACGGTGGCTGTTGGCGGCAATCGCCATTGCCTCGACAATCTTGTCTACCTGTGCCTGGCTGAATGTCGCCATAACTTTCTGTGCGGCGCTGACTTTTGCGATCAAGGCGTTCAAATCCTCAATGCTCTTGGCGCCGTTATCGTTTTTTTGCTCAGTTTTCGCAACAACTTCTTTTTTCATGTTGCTGTTACCCCTTTCGTTGCTGTTAAAATCACAATTCCTCAACAATATATAATCAATTCTCCAAAGATTGGTTAATTTTTTTTATACATGCCGAGTTATCCAAATACATTTTATTTCAGATTCTTACAAACTTCCTCATAATCGCTGAAATGAAAAATCTGTCCGTTGATATATTGTCCGGTCTCATGCCCTTTGCCGGCAACAATAAGAATATCGTCTTGCCCAAGTCCGGCAATGGCAGTTTTAATGGCTTCTGCACGATTGCCGATGTTTTTGCCGCGCGGGCAGGACGCCATAATTTGTGCGCGGATTTTCTCGGCATCTTCGGTGCGCGGATTGTCATCGGTCACATAAATCACGTCCGCCAGATCGTTGGCAATTTGTCCCATAATCGGACGTTTTCCGGCATCGCGGTCGCCGCCGCAGCCGAATAAGACATGCAGTCTGCCGCGGCAGTGGGAACGCATGGCGCGGATAACGTTTTCCAAAGCGTCCGGTGTGTGGGCGTAATCAATATAAATAGCCGCGCCGCCGGTCGTCTTTCCTGCCAGATCCAGCCGCCCTTTGGCGCCGTGAATATGGCTGATATGCTGCAAAACGTCATTGGGTTTTCCGGTCAGTTCGGCAGCCATGCCCAAAGCGCAGAGCACGTTCATGGCCTGAAATTCTCCGGCCAGAGGCACAAAAATTTCGGTCTCTCTGCCATAAAAAACAATGCGAAGCTGCTGCCCGTCAAGTTTCGGAACGGCAGTCAGCAGTTTAAGTTCGGAACCGTTCCGGCCATAGCTGATAACTTTTTTGCCGCTGTCTTCGCAAACTTTGCGCAGGCGTTCATAAACCTCAATATCGGCGTTCAAAACAGCAGTGCCGCCGGCAACCAAAACCTCGCGGAACAAAATTTCCTTTGCCGCCAGATAATTTTCAAAAGTCTTGTGATAGTCAAGATGATCACGGGTCAGATTGGTAAAACCGGCAACTTTCACATTTTGCACGCCGCCGGTGCGGTATTGGCAAAGCCCGTGGCTGGAAGTTTCCATAATCACATAATCATATCCGTCTTGTTTAAGGCTAGCGAGTTCTTCGGCAATCACGGCGGCGTTCGGTGTGGTGTTGGGCGAGGGAACGGGTGCTTCGTTGCCCTTAATCAGCCCGAGAGTGCCCATACTGGCAGCCTTGATATTCATGCGGGTTAAAATCTGCCGCACAAAATCGGCAATTGAGGTCTTGCCGTTGGTGCCGGTAACAGCCGCAATATTTTCCGGTTGCGGGCCGAAGAACTCGGCGGCCAGTCTGGCAAAAGCCTTGTTGGGATTATTGTCCGTCACGAATGTAACCTGCGGATAAGCATTGGTATCGGCATATTCCGGCTTGCAGACAATGACTGCGGCGCCATTTTGCACGGCCGACGGAATATAAGCCGAAGCCGGCGCTTTTTCGCTGTCTTGCGCTCCGAATAAATACCCCGGTTTAATCAGGCGGGAGTCCGTTGACAGGCCTTTGATTTCAATTCCCGAAACTTTCATTTTTTACCCCTCTGTTCCGATTCTTTTATAATGAGTCTGAATCAAAAAAATGAAAGAAGTGTTTAAAATTTCTTTCTTGCCAAATTATTTTCCCTCTTTATAATTATTGCAAAATCAGGAGATAAACATGAAAGAACACTACACGGCGGAAGAGCTGAAAGAAATGGAAATCACCTACGGGGCGTTGAACAAGTCCCGTATTCAAGAGCTGATAAATTATGCCAAAGGCATGGGATACCGGCGCATCGGTCTGGCCAACTGCATTTGTATGCAAAAATATATTGAAACGCTGGCTAATCTTTTGAAAGCCGGCGGGTTGGAGGTCTTTCATGTCAACTGCCGCGAGGGCGGGCTGGATCTGTGCGATTTTACCGAAGACCATAAAGGATCGAGCTGCGATCCGGCTTATCAGGCGGCTTATCTGAACTCCATGAACACCGACTTGAATGTCAATGTCGGGCTTTGCCTTGGTCACGGGCTGATTTTTCAAAAACATTCCAATGCTCCTGTCACTACGCTGATTGTCAAGGATTTTTCCACCAAACATAATCCTTTGGCTAATCTTGAATAACCTCTTTCCCTGCTTAAATATGTAAAAACGCAATGATATAAGCAGGGAGAAGAACATGGATATTCATGAGGAAAAAGTAACCAACGAAGAAAAAAAGCCGGAAGAAGGCAGATGCCGATGTGAAAAATGCCGTTGCTGGCTTCCGTATGTCGGCGGCCTGCTGCTGTTTTTGGCAGGTGTCGGCTTTTCGCAGTTGTTCATGCTTGTCGGTTCGGGTCTGTCTGAACCGCAGAATATTGTCGTCGCCTTCAAAAATCCGGTATGCACCGCACCGACCGTTATCAACTGTCCGAAGCAGCATCCGCAAATGCGCCCGATGAGAGAAAATGCCGAAGTCATGCCGCCGCGTCCGGTCTGCGAAAACCGTCGCATGGAAAATATGATGCCCCGTCAAACCGGCTGTAAATGTTCTGAAAACATGCCGGTTAAAGCCGGTCCGGCCGGCTGCGGCTGTTCTGCCGTCAAAAAAGCTATGCCGCCGCGTCCCGAATGCCGTTGCCCGAATATGCCTCCCGTTACAAATAAAGGCTGCTGCGGACCGCAGGCATCTGTCTGGCCGGAACAGCCTCAGGGAACCGAGAATCCTCTGCACCTGAGAAAACATGGCCGTACGGCTTAGGATAACCAATGGAGAAACAAAGCTTTCTCAGCCGCAATTTCTTTGTCGTCAGCCTTGTAAACCTTTTTATCTTTTTTGGCTTTCAGATGATTTTTCCGGTTCTGCCGCAATATATTCAGAAAATGGGCGGCGGGCCGGAAGTCATCGGTCTGGTAATGGGAATATTTACGGTTTCAACCTTAATCGCCCGTCCTTTTGCCGGCTGGCTGCTTGACCGTGTTAAAAGAAAGCTGGTGCTGATTGGCGGATTGGCGGTTTTTATGGCAATGTTGTTCAGCTATGCGCTGGCACATACCATCGCGCTGGTTATTCTTGTGCGGCTGGTACATGGTCTGGGCTGGGGATTTTCCGGCACGTCAACGGCCACAATTGCGGCCGGTATTATTCCGCGGGAACGCTTTGGCGAGGGTATGGGCTGGTTCAGTCTTGCAAACAGTCTGGCCATGGCCGTTGCACCGGCGGCAGGCATTTATGTCGGCATGCATTATCGGCTCCAAAGCGTGTTTTATCTGTCCTCGGCCTTAGCTTTTGTCGCACTCTGTCTGGCTTTTTTTATCCGCTGCCCCAACCGCAGAAGCCCGCCGGCTTCCGTCCGGTTTGTTTTGTACGATAAAGATGCCGTCCGTCCGGCGGTGTTAATGTTTTTTCTGTCCGTCACCTATGGTTCAGTTATCAGCTTCTTGCCGCTGTACGCTGCCGGCTTGGGAATTCCGAACATCGGCATATTCTTCAGCATTTATGCTCTGGCTATTCTGATAACCCGTCCTGCAGCCGGAAAGCTGATTGACCGCCTCGGGTTGGATATTGTCGTTCTGCCCGGATTTTTGTGTGTCTTTATCGGGATTGCCGGCTTGGCTTGTGCGCGGGAATTATGGCAGTTCGGCGTGGTTGCGGCAGTGTACGGCCTTGGCTTCGGAGCATTGCAAACCACCATTCAAACAATGGCAGTACGCGATACGCCTTTTCACCGCCTCGGCATTGCCAATGCAACCTTGTTCAGCGGTTTTGACCTCGGCATGGGGCTGGGCGTGATTGCTTTGGGCAGTATTGCCGCCCTTTACGGTTATCGTAATATGTATTGGTTTACATTGTTGCCGGTTATTTTTGCCGTGCTGTTTTATCTTGTCTTTATGCGCCGCCGTTAAAATCTTTACTTCTGAAAACAACTGTGTTATCTACACTTTTATGATAGATATAAATGACATAACCGTACGTATCGGGGCAAAAACGCTGCTTGAAAAAGCCTCCGCGCATATTGCCGACGGCTGGAAGGTCGGATTGGTCGGAGCTAACGGCTGCGGAAAATCCATGCTCTTTCGGGTGCTTAAAGGGGAACTGGAAACCGAACACGGGGACATCGGTTTTCCGTCAGGCCGCAAGGTTGTCTTTGTGGAGCAGGAGCTCACCGGACTGGAAATGCCCTTGCTGGCGTATGTCTTGGCGCAGGACAAAGAACAAACGGAACTTTTGGCGCGTCTGGAAGAAGCTGATGCCGCAGAAATGGCCGAAATTCATGAACGCCTGAATCTGCTGGGCGCTTCGGCAGCCGCGGCCCGCGCGGCCGAAATCTTAAACGGTTTGGGGTTCAGTCCGGAGGACATGGAACGCCCTGTACGCGAGTTTTCCGGTGGTTGGCGGATGAGGGTAGCTCTAGCGGCCGCCCTGTTTCAGCCGTCAGATATTTTGCTGCTTGACGAGCCGACCAACCACTTGGATTTGGAGTCTGGCATTTGGCTCGAAAATCATTTGCGCCACTATCGCGGCACTTTGCTGATTATCAGTCATGACCGTAATATCCTGAACAGCCTGTGCAACTATATTGTTCATTTTGACAATAAGCGGCTGATAACTTATTCCGGCAATTATGACACTTTTCGGACCACGCGCGCTCTTCAACAGGAAGTCCGTGTCCGTCAGGCCGAAAAAGTAGAGCAGCAGCGCCGTCATTTGCAGTCTTTTGTAGACCGCTTCCGCTATAAGGCCAGCAAAGCCAAACAGGCGCAAAGCCGGATAAAAATGCTGGAAAAGCTGGAGACGGCAGAGCTGATGGAAGATGCCGCCGCTACGGTTTTTAATTTTCCTGAGCCTGATGATTTGCCGCCGCCGCTTTTAACCATAGAAGACGGATCTGTAGGTTATGACAATGTGCCGGTACTGAAAAGGCTCAATCTTCAAGTCATCGACAACGACAGAATAGCGCTGATTGGAGCCAACGGCAACGGAAAGTCCACACTGGCCAAACTGCTTTCCGGACGGCTGCCGCTGCTTTCCGGTCAGGAACGCCGCCTTGGCAAACTGCGCGTCGGCTATTTTGCCCAGCATCAGGCGGAAGAATTGCCGTTGGAATTGACAGCGCTGGAATATATGACAACCCTGATGCCGCAGGAAACAGAAGCAAAAATCCGTTCCCATCTGGCCGGATTCGGACTGGAACGGGAAAAGGCTTTGACGCAGATTGCGCGCTTGTCGGGCGGTGAAAAAGCCCGTCTGCTGTTTGCCGCCATGACAACGCAGCGTCCGGGGCTTCTGATTTTAGACGAGCCGACAAACCATTTGGACATTGACGGGCGCGAGGCTCTGATTCGGGCATTAAACGAGTATAAAGGTTCGGTAATTCTGATTACTCACGATATCCGCCTGATAGAACTGATTGCCGATACGCTGTGGCTGGTAAAGAACCATACCTGTAAAATCTATGACGGCGATTTGGAAGATTATAAAAAGCTGCTGCTGAACGGCGATACTTTCAAAAAAACGCCCAAAACCGCCCCCAAACCGGCAGAGCCGAAGGTTGATACGCGCCGGCAAAAAAAAGATTTGACCACACAGCTGCGCCGTATCGAGCGGGAGCTGGAAAGGTTAGGCGAACAAAAAGCGGTGTTAGAAAACGCTTTTCAGCGGCAAATGACAACCGAAGAATTGATTGCCAAACAAAAAGAACTGTCCTTGATCGAAAACCAAATTGCCGGTTTTGAAAACGAATGGCTGGAACTGGGCAATAAACTGGAACAAATGACCGGAGAAATATAAAAATGTGGATTTTGTATGCTGTCCTTTCTGCTTTTTTTGCCGCTTTAACTTCAATTTTGGCCAAAATCGGCATTGACGGCGTCAACTCCAATCTGGCAACGGCAGTACGGACGGTTGTGGTGTTGATAATGGCCTGGGGCATTGTCTGGCTGACCGGCGTCCATCATCAAATCAGCGGCATTACGCAAAAAAGCTGGATTTTTTTGACTTTGTCCGGTCTGGCAACGGGGGCTTCCTGGTTGTTTTTTTTCAAAGCACTGCAAATCGGCGATGCCTCGAAAGTTGTGCCGGTTGACAAATTCAGCGTTGTCATTACCATTATCATGGCATTTGTCTTTTTACATGAGGCCGTCAGCCTGAAAGTCTTGATTGGCGGCGGGTTGATAACGCTGGGCACGCTGATTATGGTTCTGTAATTAATTACATTGACAAAACTCATGCTTTTTGTATAATAACGCTTCAAAATTAATTATTAAATTTTAAGCTTATGGAAAAAAAGTATTATTTTGTGATAGGGGCAAAAAATGTCGTGATTGCTGAAGCCGTAAAAGTTTTGGAAGAAAAAGGGGCCGCATTTTGCCAGCTTGACCCGCCTTATATTTTTACGCAGGATGAGGCTGTTGACTTGGCGATGCAAGGCTATACGCTTGTATATCTGGGCGTAACCTATCGTTCAGAGAATACGGAATATATGCAGATTACAGATTCTCCGTTGTATAAGGTCTTGCAGCTGGTCGGCTCGGAATTCAGCATTACCGACCGGCAGTATATGGCAATGGATTACTATCTCGGCAAGTTCTGTTTTGATTGGGCGGCCAATTTGCGCAAGCTGATTGCTGCCGGTTGGTCAAAAGAGGAAATTGTCAGATTGCAGCGGCAAAACCGCGAGGCTCTGGGTTTTGGCGAAGAGGCCGAAAAAACGGCGCAAAAAGCCGTAGATCAGGCTTTGTCCGGCAAAAAAACAGATTTTCTGGTGGTTGAATGGAACTATAAAAACGAAAGCACTGATTTTGAAAACTGGCTTCCGGTATTGGATCGGGTTTTCTGGATTCAGAATTTTGTAAATGTTTTGATTATCACTCCGTATAATGCCGCTTATTACGGTTATGGCCGCATTGCCGCGCAAATTGGTTCTTGCGCAAGCCTGACAAGCTGCAGCGGCGGTAATCTGGCACAGTTCCTTTACCCGCTGGCAGAAGATGACAAATGCCGTGCAGTTGATTTGTTAAAAACAGAAACCGCGCTTCTTCGCAAAAACGGACTGTTGTGGTAAAAAATTAAAAAAGGGCAGGGTGGACTGCTCTTTTTTAGTTTAAACTCAGCAAAAACGTAATCAGAATAAACAGCATGAGAGCCGTTCCGGTCAGGATGACCGCTGCCGAGGATTCTGTTTCGTGCCGCAGCTTCCAGTTGGCGGCAAAAATGCCCAGATAACTAACCAGAAAAGCCCCGCTGGAAAGATTGACAATCGAACTGAAATCAAACAAAACCGTAGCCAGAACAACAAGAATAACGGTGAACATGTTTCCTTTGGTTCCCATCCGCCAGAATTTTTCGCCGTAGAATTTTGGCAGAACGTTTTGTTGGGCCAGAGAACGCGAGATTCTGAAAATGCTGAAAAAAGTGGCGCTGATGCCTGTTACAAAAGCCAGTCCGGCGGCAACATACAAGGCGGCATATCCCCAGTCTCCGAGCAGCATTCGGGCGGCATGGGCAATGGCGGTTTCCGAATTTTGCTCCAGTTCTTTCAGCGGAATATAGGTCAGAACCATCCACGCCAGACTGATGTAGAGTGCCATAACGACTAACAGCGTGATAAAAATTGCGGCGGTGATTGTCCGTTTGGGATTTTTAACGTCGGCCGAGGCATTGGTAATTACCCCGTATCCGGCATAAGCAAAAAACGTAATACCGATACTCCCCCAAAAGACTTTGTCGCTCGTTATGAGCGGATGTGCCTGAACCGGTGCGGATCCGGCCTGTACAAACGCCGCGATTGCCAGCCCGAACAAAATAAACAGTTTAACGGCCACCAGCAGTGTTTCGGTATTGCCGACGTCGCCGGCGCTTTGCATATTTAAAAAGCCCATAATCAAAATCAGGACAACCGCCGCGGAATTGACAATCTCCAAATCTGCCGGCGGATAACCGAACAATCCGGCGGCATAAATGCCGAACGACTTTGCCATCATGGAAACCGAAATTGCCGACGTCAGCATATAAATAAGAGATAGCGTGCCGGAAATCAGACGGTCGGGAAAGGCAATGTGAAAATAGTCCGTCAGACCGCCGGAATCAGGATATTTTCCGGCCAGACGCGCATAGGAATAACCGGAAAACATGGCGGCAACTCCGGCAATGACAAAGGCATAATACACACGCTCGCCGGAAAGCATGAGTACTTGTCCGAGCAAAGCAAAAATTCCGGCTCCTACAATTGAGCCGATACCGAGCGCCGCTACGCTGATTAAATTCATGTCAGTTTTTTTTATCATGGCGTATAGATATTTTCATTGTTTGAAAATTCAAGGCCTGATTGACAACATGATAACTTTGTGGCAGGGTAAAAAAAATTTTTTCAGGAAGGATTCTGTAAAATGCTGCCGGATAAAAACTCAAAATTTCTTTTGCTCTCCTGCTGTGCGCCTTGCTCCTGCGCCGTTATCAAAACGTTGGCCGAGCAGTTCTATGACTTTGCCGTCGTCTTTTATAATCCCAATGTCCGCCCGCAGCAGGAATATTGCAAACGCTGTGAGGAAAACCGCCGGATTTGCAACTTGTACCAAATTCCTTTTATCGAACTCGAATATGATAACGAACACTGGTGCGAAATGACCAAAGGGTTGGAAAACGAGCCGGAACGCGGTGCCAGATGTTCAGTTTGTTTTTATATGCGGCTGAAGCGGGTGATGGAATATGCCAAAGCCAACGGTTTTTCTGGCGTGGCTTCGGTTTTGGGCGTTTCACGCTACAAAAATCTGGAACAGGTCAATGCTTCGGCGGCAAAAGCTTCGGCCGAAACCGGCGTGCCTTATCTGGAAATTGAAGGCCGCAAACACGGCATGCAGGAACTGCGCAGCCGCTTGATTAAAGATTTGGATTTGTATAACCAAAATTATTGCGGCTGCCGCCCGCGCGATTAAAAAAAAGCCTTGCTCCGTAACAGAGCAGGGCTTTTACACGCGTTCCGAAAAATAATCATAGGCCTCGGTCAGAAGTTTGAATTTTTCTTCTGCCGCCGGATTGTTCGGATTTTTGTCCGGATGATACTGTTTTGCCAGCCGCCGGTAGTTCTTTTTCAGATTATCTCTGGTAAGCGTACTGCGTGACAATTCCAAAATCTGCAAATAGCGCTCTTCCTGACTTGGCTCATCTTTGGGTGGCTGATAAGTTTTTTGCTGCTCCTCATTATTGGTTTGAGAGCTGCCGGAAAAACCGCCTCCGTTTTCATGACTGCCTTGTGTTGAATGCCCGCCGCCGGCCGTTTGCCCGTCAAATTGATAACGCCGGTATTTCGGCCGGTGAAAAAATTCCAGATACAGGCCGTACAAGAAAGCGCCGCCGTAAAAAATGCATCTGAAAGGAAAAGTCACCGCCAGCCAGACAATCCGCAGAAGTCCTAAAAAGACCAATGCCCATGTCCAGACAATTTGCAACAGCCGCCATAACAGGCAGAACATCAGAAACACGACAAAAATATAAAAAAGTATATCCATATAATAATTGAATTAAAAATTTATTCTGAACCGGAAGATAAGCATGCCGGACAAGGAATGTCAACATTAAAAAAAGCAACAATATTTATATTGCTGCTTTTGAATTAATAATTTACTGCCACTTTTGACAATAAAAAGCGGCTTCTTCAGAATTATTCCGGTTAAAAAACTCTCTTAAGGCATACATCTCAAGCGGATAACGCTCAATATAAACCATAACGATGTCATGACTGCCTTTTTGAGCCAAAAACTTTTCCGTTTCCGGATCCAACCGCCCGTCCAGACTGTATGCAAAAGCAGAAGCATCTCCTTTTTCAATAAGGCTTTTTTGAAAATCAAGATAAGCATAACCGCCCTGTCTTTTATAAGCGGCAATCAACTCTTCATCATTTTTCCGGCCGGATAAATTAAATTCTCTGATAAAAGGATCAGTATGTGGCCACTCCAAAAAACTGATGTAATGCATAATCAGATTATGGTCGCCCCTTTCCAACAGCTTGCGTACGCCGTCACAGTTCAGACGATGCTTCATGGAAATATAGTCCATAATTTCCTGTGTCGAACGTTTCTCAATCAAAAGTTCCTCAAAGCAATAAGAAAAATCATGCCGTGCAATGTAAGCATAGAAAATTTCCGAACTTCCGGATTCCAACAGCTTTTTCTGCCGTTCTTCCGATAAATATCTGCGAGAAACCCAAAATTTAAAGTTTTCCGGATTGCTGTCGTCCAACAATTCAGCCTCTAGTTCCGAACACAAACCATGCTTCAAAAGGTGCAAAGAAATTTCTTCCTTATTGCCTCTTGCCCATAATTTTTTCTGAACTTCGGGAACAAAACCGTGACGTTCTATGTAATACATCAGTTCGTCATGGTCGCCTCTGCTGACAACCACGTCTTGTGCCGGCCCGCCAAATCCCATATAAGACAGATAAGTACGTATTTCTTCGGTGTCATTGCATTGTGCAATAATAACCTGAACGTCATCGGGAAGAGCTTTGTGCTGCTGTCCGTAATGGTGAATGATGAATAAAAGGTCATCATGATTCCGGTTATGCTTAAAATATTCCGAAACCAGCTCCGGACACAGACCATGCTTGCGAAAATGCAGGGAAATTTCATCCCGGTTGCCGCGTTCCCATAGCTTTTTCTGAACCTCAGGCACAAAACCGTGACGCTCAATGTAATACATCAGTTCGTCATGGTCGCCTCTGTCAACAATAATATGTTGCGCCGGCTCGCCAAATCCCAGATAAGCTAAATAAGTATGCATTTCTTGCGCGTTGTTTCTTTGCGCAATAATAACCTGAACGTCATCGGACAAAACAGGAGCATGTGAATAGTCGTCATGCTTTCGAACAGTTTGATACATTTGGCCGTATTTTTTTATCATGAGCAAAATTTCATCATGCTTTTGCCTTTTTGCAATTTGCAACGCGTCAGCAGGTCTTAGCATATTATTGACAAGCTCGTCATAATAAAAAATCCCGTCATAGTCTTCTGCACAAACAGTTTTAAAATAGCACTCAAGCTTGTTCAGCTTTTCCATAATCTCAATGTGGGTTTCACACTCTTTCCGTGCTTCTTCTAAAGAAACATTCGAATCCTTTGTTTTTTCCGTCTTCATAATATACATAATTTTTATTGTTTTCATTCAATGTTATAGCATGTTTTTTTATAAAATCAACCATAAAAAAACTCCCCGAAAGGGGAGTTTGTGCAGAAAGAATTTTTATAAGATAATAGAATGCGCCGTTGCAATAGACGACATTGTCAACGCGCCGCCTCCCAGCATAAAAGAGTTGGATGCAGCCGCAACTTGTTCTTGGGCTTTGGCTGCGCGCATTTGCAAATCCGACTGCCGCTCATATTCGTTTTTTATCTTTTCTTTGTCTTCGTCGTCTTTATCATCGTCTTCCAAAAGTTCGACATATTTTTTCTGAACTTCGCCGGTGGCATATTCCGAGCTGTCTTGCAACGTACGGCGTGCTTCATTGATAAATTCTTTGTCTTCATTCAGAATACGCTCGATTTTTTCTTTGTCCGGATGTTCGGAGGTAACTTTCAACAAACCGCTTTTGTCAAATTCAAAACTGATGTCTTGTGCCGTATTGATGTTATGCGAAAGCAAAGTGCGGTTCAGCCGGTCTTGCATATGGTCAATACTTTGTTGCAGGCCGTCGGGCAGAGCCGCCTTTGTCAGTTCCTTTCCCTGAGCCCTTGCCAGCAGAGCTTGGGACGAGGACATATATTTTTGCGCCGCCTCGGACAAATCAAGTGTATAAGCTTCTGACGTACTGTCCCCCTTCTGTACGAATTCTTCAGATTTTGTTGTGCTTTGCCGTCCCCATATATTGGCGATGGCCGAAGTTTTGTCTGATGAAATTTGCATCTGAACCTCCCTTGATGATTATATCGGAAAGTTATGCAATTTCAGTGCCGTGATTTTTAGTTTTCCGCCATTTGTTTTTCAATCCATGCCATAATCAAATCAACAATGTCTTTTTGCTGTGCGGCGGTTAAGGTAACGCCGGAGGGAATATTGTGCCATTTACCCAAACATTGCCGGCAGCAGCAGCCGGTAGCATGTTGCGCGATAAAAACCGGATGATTGCGCATAGGTGTCTGTTTGCCGTCATTTTCAATAAAGGCCGGCGCCAGCCTGCGGGCAATAAAGTCTTCGGCATGTCGGCGAATTTCCGGCATCCCTTTTTGCCGGACATATTCTTTGTCTTTGAAGGTTAATTTGAAGCGGCTGCGGAATTTTGATTTTGCCAGCCGGTCGAAAATGTCTTTTTGCATGATAGTCCTTTCTGATGAAAATATAAATCTTGGAACAAAAAATACAAGAAAAACTGCTTTTGCATTGCAAATAAAAAAGAGAACGGTTAAACTTCGAAGCAAAGGAAAAACACCATGAATTTAACAAAGGAAAGCATTATCAGCCTGCTGGCAGACGAAGAACATGAACAAGGCCTTTTGCAAAAGGCCGATGCCGTCCGCCGGCAATATGTCGGGGACGAGGTTCATCTGCGCGGCCTGATAGAATTTTCAAATATTTGCCGTAACAATTGCCTTTACTGCGGTATCAGAAAAGGCAATAAAAATGCTGTCCGCTATCACATGACGCCGGAAGAACTGATTAAAACAGCCCGCCGCGCCGCCGGCATGGGATTTAAGACGATTGTCATGCAGTCCGGCGAAGACATGTATTACACGTCGGAGCGGATGTGCCGGATTATTGAAGAAATCAAAAAGTTTGACGTGGCCGTAACGCTGAGTATCGGCGAACGCAGTTATGAAGATTATAAGGCTTTTCGCGAAGCCGGTGCCGACCGCTATTTAATGCGTATTGAAACAACCGATAAAGATTTGTACCATAAGTTAGATCCGCAAATGAGCTGGCAAAAACGCTATGAATGCCTGCTGATGATAAAAGAACTGGGCTATGAGCTTGGTTCCGGCATAATGGTCGGCCTTCCGGAGCAAACGCTTGAATCCATCGCCGATGATCTGCTTTTTTTGCAGGATTTGGGCGTTGATATGGCGGGTATCGGACCGTTTATTCCGCATCCGGATACACCTCTGGCGCAAGAAAAAGGCGGAACTTTGCACTTGGCGCTGCGAACCATGGCCGTCATGCGGCTTTTGCTTCCTGATATTAATATTCCGGCAACAACGGCAATGGAAAGCCTTCATCCGCAGGGCAGAATAATGGCGTTGCAGGGCGGGGCAAATGTCGTCATGCCGAATGTGACGGACGGCGAATATCGCAGGCTGTATGAACTTTATCCCGGAAAAGCCGGAGCAGATGATACGCCCGCGCATAGCCGCAGCAGTATTGGCCGGAAAATTATGGCAATCGGCCGCAAAATCGGAACCGGTTACGGCGGACATAAAAAAAACATTGCTTGACAAATAAAAAACAGAATGCTAAATCCCGAATAAATAACATTATTTTTATTCATATTATGAGTGTATTGGATTTAGCAAAAGCAAACCGTATGCTTCCGATAGGAAACAGGCGGGCATGGAGCGGAAAACACGGAACGGTATGTTCAGGTGTTCTCCCCGGTGATTATCTGTTAAAAGACAACAGTTTTTCTGCCTCTACGGTTTTTGGGCAGGAAAAAGGTATTTTCCTCAGCAATTATTGTTGTATTTCTTTGGCACATCTTCCGCCGGTCGCCGTAACGGCCGGAGAAGCTCTGGGGTATTGTAAGGCATTGGGGCTGACTTTGCCGGCCAAAGAACAGCTTGCTGAAGTTGAGACATGGTGTGAAGCTGTTAATCAAAGCTTACGCAGTATTGGAAAACAAGACTGTTTGATTCCGGCAAATGCGTCGGGAAATTGCTGGTCTCTTGAAGATGCCGTCCGCAAAAAATCCGGCAGCCGCAGGATTGTTATTATAGATGACGTTCGTCATCTGCGCTTGAATCAGTTGCCGGTTTTTGGTCATTTTGACAGAGGCCCGTACAGTGTGCCGGAAATTTCCGTCGCACACAAAGACTACGGAGATCCTTATTGGTTGCTGCAGGATATTGGCAGTGACGGTTACTATGTTTTGGAAACCCGTTGCAAATGTTTTATGTATCAGACATATGACAGAACCTGTAACGGCAGTTATTATCTTGAGGGTGATGAACTGGTCGTTGAAAATCCGACCGGCGAAACTTTTTATGTAAATAAAAGCCGTCATGCCAAAACCGTAAAGGACTATTACAAAAAAGACCAATACGGCATCTATCGCAAAGTCGGGACGGCTGAAGGCTCATGGCCTGCACCGGAACGCGATTTTGATGAAAGTTATTAATTTAGTGTTTAACCTAAAATTATTGTATTATGTCGAAAAAAGATGATGACGATTACTACTTCGTCGATTTGCTAAAGGAGAGTGTTACTGATTCGGATATGCCTGTAGGCGGACGAATAGCAACAGGAATTCTCGGACTTTTCGGAACAGTACTTATTGATCCGATAAAGTATGGAATGAAAAAATTGGGTATAAAGGATGAAAATCCCGGCCCGGATCCGTCTGATCCAACAGATCCCCGCAACCCCGGCGCTTATTAATGTAAAAGCCCCATTACAAATGTAATGGGGCTTTTTGTGGCATGCTTATGAGCTGTTTTTTATATATAAAAAACCCCGCAGTTTGCGGGGTTATAAAATCTCAGTAATAAACAAAGCTTATTTTTTTGATTTAGAGCTTGTTGTTTTGGAACTGGAAGCTTTTTTTACAGAAGCTTTGCTGGCGCATGCTTTGCTGCTGGTTTTTGTAGAGCAGCTGGATTTGCTTGTGCTGCAGGATTTGCTGGAGCAGCTGATCTTGGAAAGCTGGTTCAAAGCATCGTTCCAGTTTTTCAATTCCGTTCCGTTCTGGCAACCGTTGTTCAACCAGTTGTAATAAGCGGCAATACGAATATCATTTTCAGTGTAGTTTTTCATCTTTATAGTCCTTAAAAGTAAAATTTTCCAAATACAACCATAGAATATATGCAAAATGTTAAAACTTGTTTAATTTATTGATTTTTCTAAAAATTATTTTTTATCCGCTGGCCAAAAAGGCTGCGTTTTGTCCATGTATTGCTGCGTTTTGGGAAAGGAAAAAATAATTTTTAAGAAAATTCAAGCGGAGAAGAATCGACTCTTTGTAAAAATTTCGGATAAATTAGGCATAATTTTTTTTGCCGGAAGCGCATTGTTTATTAAAATTTGCGGCCGGAAGCTAATAAAAAATAACGCCGGCAACTGCGCTGATACCCATAAGCCAAACCGGCCCGATTTTAAACCGGCGCAAAAGGAACAAAGAAACAATCGCAATCGCTAAGGCATAAAAATCAAAATGATTGATGTGAACGGAAAATTCGGTCTGTCCGGTCAGGGATAACAGCAAAATTCCGGCTCCTGCCGCTCCGATTAAGCCGGTCGCCACGGCCTTTAGCCCCTGTAAAATATTCATAATTACATCAGATTTTCTGTGTCGGCAAAAAAAGCAATATCCGCCGAGAGAAATGACGACGCCGGAAAAAACGCAGCAGAAGGTTGCCGCGACAGCGCCGAAGATTCCGGCAATTTTGAGCCCGACAAAACTGGAGGCGTTAATCGCCAGCGGCCCCGGCGTCATCTGGGAGATTGTGATAATATCGGTATATTCTTTTAACGTAATCCAATGATAACGGTTGACAATCAGTTCCTCAATCAATGAAATAATGGCATAACCGCCGCCAATGCTGAAGCTGCCGATTTGTAAAAAGCTGAGACTTAATTCCAAGATTTTTTCTGACATTTATTTTTTCAACCTGTTTCTGATGTTAAAAATAACGGCATAAGCGGCCAGTGAAAATATAATAAGCAAAATGGCATTGAAATTGAGAATAAATGCAGCGTAAAAAACGGCCGCGGCCGTAAATAGCCCGAGCATTTCTTTTGATCTTGCCACATTTTTGCTCATTTCGTAAACCACATCAATGATAATTGCCGCAATTGCCGCAATCATACCTTTGAGAGCGGCATTAACGGCATGGTTGTCCACCAGCTGCCGGTAACAGACAGTTACTGCCGAAATAATGAGCAAAGGCGGCAAAACTGCGGCAATGCAGCTGACGACAGCCCCCGGCAGTCTTGCCAGTTTGTAGCCGGTAATGGCCGAAAGGTTGACGGCAATGGCACCGGGAGCAGATTGTGCAATGGCATACATCTCCAGCAGCTCGTCAAAATCGCAGGCTTTTGCTTTGTCAATAAATTGTTTTTTCATCAGCGGGAGAATCATATATCCGCCGCCGACGGCAAGGCAGCTGATGATAATATTGGCCTTAAACAGCCAAAACAAACGAAATAAAAGGCTTTTTCTTTCCATAAAATTCTCCGGACTTTGCCATAATCAAAATAAAATTTTTCTTCTGAACAGAAAACTCTTTTCAGCAGAATGCTTCTTTCTCATCCCTCAAATACGTCAGAGTATGAAACGTATTTTTTCTTTGTCAATAGAAGAAACGGTGATTATAAAATCAACATTGAAAATTTGCTTTTAATATTAAAAAGTTCTTGATTTTTTATATTTGTTTTTATAAGTTTCTTTTGTTCATCGGAGGATGTTCATCGCAATGAATAGGCCGGATAAGATGTCGGGTGCGCCCGGTTTCTTGATCGGGCTTTATTTGTTTTTAAAATGGTGAAAAAATGAATATAATAAATAAAAATACCAAACTGTTTTTGTCTTATGTCCTGCCGTCAATGGTAGGAATGCTGATTGTCGGCTCTTATAGTATTGTGGATACGATTTTTATTGGTCAGGCCGCCGGAGAATTAGGGCTGGCATCAGTTGCCGTAACCTGGCCGCTGGTTATGTTGTTTTGGGCCGTTGGCGATATGTTGGGGACGGGTGGTGCAATTATCATTTCTCAATCCCGCGGTAATGGCAATCTGGCACGGGCAAGGTTGGTTTTTGGTAATATGCTGTGCTTTCAGATTATTTTCAGCTTTGCCATGCTGGGGGTAATGAATTATTTTCTGACGGACGCTTTGCTTTTGTTGGGGGCCGATAAAGAACTTTTGCCCGGCGCCGTTCGCTATTCCCGCATAATCATTTATGGCAATTTGGCTTGTATGCTGATGATGGCGGTGTCTTCGGTCATTCGCAACGACGGCCGCCCGGTATTGTCTATGTGGCTTACTGTTGGCGGACTTCTTTTAAATATTCTGCTCGATTATATTTTTATTTTCCCGTTAAAAGGCGGTATTGCCGGCGCTGCTTATGCCACGGTTGTTTCTCAGGCGCTTATGGCTATTGCCGGCTTGGTTTATTTTGCAACCGGATATACAAAGTTGCGTTACGATTGGACAATGTTTAAACTGCGGCTGGCAAGCCTGAAGGAAATAGTTGTCAGCGGCATTCCTTCTCTGGGCAATCAATTGTCTGTCATCGCGATGCTTTTTTTTCATAATTATCAGGCTTTAAAATATGGTCAGATTGACGGTTTGGCGGCTTATACTTTCATCGGTGCGGTTGAATCTCTGGGATCGCTTCTGATGACCGGTTTGTCACTGGGCGTTCAGCCTTTGGTGGCCTGTCTTTATGGAGGCAAAAAATACCGCCGCCAGAATATCATCGGCAATATGGGATATTATACGGCTTTTGTTCTGGGGATTGTTCTGATGCTGGTTTCTTTTGCCGGACATAATATTTTTCCGGCTTGGTTCAATTTAAGCGGCAATGCTGCGGCTTTGGCGTCTCATGGTTTGATCATCAGTTCGACGGCTTTTGTCTTGCTGGGCGTAATCCGTGTGGCCGGATATTATTATCAGGCAACGGGTAAGGTCTGGGATTCTTCTCTTTTAATCTATGGAGATGCCTTTTTTGCATTGCCCTTGTGTCTTTTCACTTTGCCGCATTGGTTCGGGCTGGATGGCGTTTGGCTGGCAATGCCTGTTTCAAGGATTATCCTTTTTGCATTTGTCTGCTGGCTGTGGTTTGGCAAGAAAAGCAGATGATATCGGTGGTGAGTGATAGTTGTCAAAAGGTTTGTGAGGGAATTATCATAAGTGTTGTTTATCAATTTTATACACAACAGCAGACTCAAATTGACAATGCAAACATAGAGGGTAATATATTAATATTAAACTTTATGGGAGAGAATGGCTTTCTTTAACGGAAGACAGCGGTATTCTACCTTTACGCTTATATCTCTGTATTGTTTTCTCTCCCGCCTTCCGAGTTCAGAACTATTATAAAATCAGTATATTGAGGCGATAAAATAAAAGAATTGATTAACTGCGAGGCTTCAATTTTCAATATTGGATACAAAAAAAGACTTTTGTAAAAACAAAAGCCTTTTTTAAATGGTGATGCGGTTTTTAGTCATCGCGAACTGGTCTAACCTGCCGCAAATCTCTGCGTATAAACGCTTTGAGGAAGGAATATACTTCTGCGAATCAACCGATTTTTTATCAGAAGCACTTTCCACCCTTTTCGAACTTGTCTAAATTTTAAAAGGCATTTTCCTAAGTATTATTGTTAAAAAGGTAATCGATTAAAAAAAACACAAAGAACTATGTCAAAACCAACAAACAAAAAGCCCAAGCTCAAAGAACAAGAGATTGCAAAGTTTGTGGGAGTTAATTATCTGATACCTAGGTATACAAACAATTTGGCAATTCCGTTGTAGTACCTGTCGATAGAGCTATTGCAAAACAAATTGTGAATATGTTAAATAAAATTTCTCTTTAGTGAATTTTTTTTTCGTAGAGTAAAAAAAATGGATTGACTTTTAAGTGATAGCTAGATAAATATATCTGCATAGGGCTGGTTTATACCAAAACATTCCCTCACGACAGGGGTAACATTTCAAAATGTTACCTGTGGCTACGATAGGTAGCTAAGTTTTGGCGCAAGGATGTCTGTACTTATATATGTATTTGATATTCGTGTCCCAACGCAGCACGGGGAAAATCGTGCTGCGAGAAAATGTGGAGCTATATGTTTTGTATTTTCCCTTGAGTCGTTTAATCTTCTTTTTTGAGGGAAACGCTTCAGGTGCTATTATGTTCAGATGGCTGAACTACCTATGAAGTGTGAGAGGAAGGTCATAAAATGCAAAAAACGACTAAGCATAGTTTTTTATGTAAATACAAAACTGTTTTATTAAAAATTATGTCTGACAGACGCGTGCAATGTATACTACTGCGCTTAGTCATTAAAATTGCACAATATCTGTCGCGTGATGAGTAGGTAAAACTAGCTCCTCACTTTTGTATTGGGGAAAATAGTATGCTTGGAAATACTTTAAGGTTATTAAGAGTTTTGCACGATAAAAAGTCAAGTGATTTAGCAAAAGAACTTGGTATATCTCCAGCATATCTATCCAAAATTGAAAGTGAAAAGGCTCAGCCGACCCTTGAGATGTTAACTAAATATGCAGAAATATTTCAAACAACAACATCTGCATTACTTCTATTTTCAGAAAACTTAGATAAAGAAAAAAACAGAGGGCCATTTAAAATTGGTATACGTAATGTAATGTTAAAGTTGCTCGAGGCGTTGGAAGGATATAAAAGTGAAGCAAAAAAATTATCCAATAAGCAATAGCCCTTTGTATAAGCTATCTAACAAAATAAAATTAGCTAGACTACTCGGGGTTGATAAAAAATATTTTATTCGTTTTAAGTGTACAAGAGATAATTACAACTGTTGGGAACAAGATAAAAAAAATGGTAATGAAAAAAGACCAGTAGAAGATCCTAAATATGAATTAAAAAAAGTTCAATCAAAATTAAATAAGCTATTATCACGCGTTATTACAAATGAATATTTGATGTCAGGTAAAAAATATTCAAGTTATATTGTTAACGCTCAATACCATCAAAATAATCCTTATGTATTCTGTTTTGACTTACATTCTTTTTTCAAACAGCTAGTAGAAAATATATTTTCAAAGCTTTTGTAGATGAATTTAAAATGTCTGATGATATTGCTTGGCTAATTACAGATTTAGTAACAATTCCTAAAACAGATAATTCAGATGGATACATTCCGACCGGTTCGCCTTCTAGTCAAACAGTGATATATTGGGCGTATAAATCTACGTTTGATAAAATATTCTCAATAGCAGCACAAAAGAAATTAAAATTTAGTTTGTATGTTGATGATATGACATTTTCATCAGCAAATTCTATTACAATTAACTTTCCAAAATTAATTATTAAAATGTGTGCCAAGGTTGGTTTGGAAATAAATAATAAAAAAACAAAATATTTTTCAAAAAATCAATATAAAGATATTACTGGGTGTGTAATTACTCCACAGCAAGAGCTTAAAGTCCCAAATAAAAGTCGAAAAGAAATTGTGGAGATTGTTAAAAATAAGCCCATAGAAGATATGAATGTAAGGGAAATTCGTAGCTTTTACGGTAAATTAAACTCTATGAGACAAATTGAACCTAACATATTTCAACAATTATATAATAGATCGAAAAAACAATATTATAAATTAGGTGCACAATATTCAAATAAAAAAATTAAATAGTCTACTAATAAAGAGTCTAAAAAGCCTCTTACTTATAATTTTACGTTGGTCAAAGGATATGTCAAAACCTTGGTAATGAACCCGCGTGTAAACCGCTACCTTCGGATCAATAATCCCGATATTCTGGAACACCAGAAAAACATTGTAGATATTGATAATTTAAATGCGGAAGAGTTAAGCTATTCAAAATGTGATAAAAAATCCATTTTATCAAAATAATTTTGCTTGAATTTCTCTAGATTAAAATTCGTGTTAGGTGTTAGCACTCCGTTTGTATTAATGGCATTTTGTTCATAAACCCAATTTTGCTCTATTGAATAGAAAAATCGATCCACGTTATCTGAAATATAGTTTTTGTGAGCGGGGTTTACACAAGTGTAGAATGAATAGCCTTCAATTTCTGGAAGTTTAGGCGCTGAATTTCGATCAAAAGAATTAAACTTTTTATGATACTCAGAACCAAACACACTTCTGGCATATGATAGTTCTCCATAAGAAATGGTAGATAAAATTGGTTGGCTTGCGGAGGAGGGATCGTTACGCAACGCATTAAATATTCTTACATCAAATTCATGTAAACATACCAAAAATACAGCCAGATCAGGAGAAAAAATCTCATGTCCTGAAGCAATTTGCTTTATAAACATAGTCAATCGGTCAAAAACTTGTTCCATTTGCCGCAAAGAAAATTTGAACCAAATGCTATAGGCTGCAAAATAACATTTAATAATATTTTCTGACGTTTGAAGTGTATTATATTTTTTTGCTTTAATTTATCCTTGCGTATCTCCATACCTGCTATATGGAAATGAATTATAAAATACACTATAGATATCAATAAGAAAAACTAGTTCCCGTTTTTCTTCCTGTATTTTCTTTATAACAGTATCAATTCCAGATTTATCATACAAAAATTCAGCAAATACTTTTTTATCAGGACTAGGTAGTAAAAATGTATTATTTATAAATTTGCGCTTATATCCATCAAAATTTTCAGTTCCAAATAAACATTTCACAGAATTTTCAAGATGATTTTCATCTATTGCAAGCACAAAAACAAATCCGGACACATCAAAAAAGTGTTTTAATACTTCCAAGGTTCTCACGGCATAATCCGGACTACAGCGATCCAGTTCATCAATAATTATAATTATCGGTTTATCAGAGGTTCTTGCCCATTGAGTTAATGCTTCTTTTAGTTCTTTAAGAGCTTTTTGATATTGATTAAAATCATCATAGAGTGATTTTGAAGAAAAATGATTTTTAAATTCCTCAATAATATCAACATTCAGAGCTTCCTGAGATATGCTTTTAATTGCGGTGCCACATAAGCAAGCAAACGAATTTTTAGAGAATTTTAAAGTAGAATCTATAATTTTTGTTGGCAGTTTTCTGCCATCCTTTTCATAAATTTCATTTAATTTTGCCAATATTGGCATAAGAGGATCTTCATAAAAATCCATCTCCCAGATATTCATTTTGGTTGTTTGTACACTATCTTTTTCAAGAACGCTCTGTAGTTTTTCACAGAAAAACGTTTTACCTGTTCCGAAATCCGCTGAAATTGAATAAACTTTAGAGACACCGCCCTCAATATAGGTGTTTTGCTCAATTAAATGGGCAAAATCAATGACAGATGATTTTATGCCTAATTTATCGTCTTCAAAAATTTCATCATATTCAATAGCTAAATTGTCGTCACTCATAGGTTTTTCTCTTAAATTTAATTACAATTCTTGTCCTAACAGCCAGTCAAACACATTCAGGCGTTTAATTCCGTTATTTTCTCCCGCGCCATAATCCATTGACAGCAGAAACTTAGGATAGTTATCGTCAATTGCTTCCAATGGTGCCAATTCCCGCTGCAAAATTTGAGGTTCAAGAACATTTAGGGATACTTGGTAATATTCAACCAGTCCGCCACTTTTTCTGGCGACAAAGTCAACCTCTATATTTTTACCGCTTTTGACGAGCTTACCTACAGATACCTCATAGCCGCGCCGTATCAGTTCTAAATAAACGATATTCTCCAGAATATGCCCGGCGTCCATATCTTTGATACCCAATAAAGCCGTTCGCAAACCGATATCTGCGACATAGTATTTAGCATTGCTGTCTAAATATTGTTTTCCTTTAATATCATACCGCTCACACTTATATAGCAGGAAACTGTCCACCAAACCTTGAATATATGTATCAATGGTTGGAACCGATATTTTGCGCCCGCTGGCTTCCAGACACTTCGCTATATTGCGAACAGATGTCTCACATCCGATATTATCAAACAAATACTTAACTACTGCATCCAGCTTATTGGTATCTGCAATATTAAACCGTTTTACAACATCTTTTTGAATTGTATTCAAATATACGGTATCCAGCAAATAATCGCTGATAAGCTGCTTGTCATAGACCAAACGTAATGTTTGCGGGAAACCACTCTCTCTGATATAATGCGAATAAATTCCCATTGGACTATTTAATTCCAAAATATCTTTTTTAGTTTGCACAAAATGTTGGGTAAAATCAGGATATGCAAAAAAATATTCTTTGAATGACAAAGGCTGCATTTTTATTTCGACATACCTCCCCCCTAATTGGTTTGCCAAATCGCTGGAGAACATATAAGCATTCGATCCGGTCAAATACAAATCAACATTGTTTTGCAAACGCAGGGTATTCGCGGCTATTTGCCAATCCCTCAATAACTGTATTTCATCAATAAAGACATAACTCATCTTTTCCGGATTAAGATGTTTTACGATATAGTCTAGAAGCTTATCATAACCGGTTAAAAAATTCTCTTTGTCATATTCCAGTCCAATTTTTTGGGTTAGCATACGGTCTTCAAGATTGATATTGATTATTTGATTATCATCTGCAATCTTATGGACAATCAGATCAAATTGATAGAGAGAAAACAGCTTCGATTTGCCACAACGTCTAACACCTGTGACGATTTTAATCAAATCCGTCTGTCTCCTCCATTTATTCAACTGCTCTATATATTGTGGTCTGCCAACTATTATTTCTGATACCATTTGTATGTTCCTTTCATATATACAATATATACTTTAAGAAATCGGATAGGTCAATAAAATTGTAAAATGTATTTTACAATTTTATTGAATTCATAGGTTTGTTAAATAAATTTTTCATATTCTAACTTGTTTTCCCAATTTATAACATATAGTAACAACTCTTCAGAAAGGAATTAATTCAATACCAATCATTGGATATTCTCGAATATTTAAAAGCAAGTATACATAAAAATCCATATTATTTTTTTCTTAAAATGGATATATTCTACAAATGTTTGCAATATTTTGCTTATATTCGAAGAATGTTTGCGTTTTATGTTTAAAAACAGCAAATGTTTGCACAAAAATTTCCTCCGTATCGTAAAATGTTCTCACGGAAACTTTGAGTGCTATGCAAGGTTTAAGGATACTTAGTTAAATAAAAAAACAAAGCAGTTTTCTATCTTGTTATCAATATTGCTATTAATCTGAACAGCAATCATTATAATAATTTAATTGTCAAATAGATTTACATTTTATTTAATCTATATTATAATAATGATTAAATTCGATAAAATATATTTTAATAGAGGTTAGTTATGAGGACGACAACCAAATATCCAAATTCCGTAAAAAAAACTATGGAAAAATTGGGACAAGATATAAAAGAGGCTCGGTTACGCAGACGTATTACAAAAAAAATAATGTCAGATCGAGCCGGTATTAATTATATAACACTGACAAAGGTTGAAAGTGGCAGCCCTACAGTTTCTTTGGGAATTTACGCAAAAGTGTTATTTGTATTGGGTTTACTGGATAATCTATATAACATTGCTGATATTTCAAAAGACAAATTAGGCACAACGCTTGAGGCCGAGAGACTTCCCAAAAGGATTCGATACAAACGCGGAGAAAAATAAATGTTAGAAGACAGAAAGGTCTATGTGTATATATCCCTGGAAAAACAGGACATCTTTGTCGGAACTCTATGGTCTCATTTCAGGCACGGAGACGAAACGGCATCTTTTGAATATGATAAAGACTGGCTTGCCAACCCCAATGCTTTTAGTCTCGAACCATCATTAGAATTATTTCCGGGACAATATCATACAAAGCACAAGCTGTTTGGCGCCATTGGCGATTCAGCTCCGGATAGATGGGGACGCACGTTAATGCGAAATAACGAGATTGATATGGCTAAAGCAGAAAAGCGTTCTCCAAGAACCTTAAATGAAATTGATTACCTTTTATTGGTTAATGATCAAACCAGACAAGGTGCATTGCGTTTCAAAAGCGACATTTCCGGTACTTTTTTGTCCTCATCTCCAACAGAAACAGTTCCGCCATTAGTAAAATTGCCGGAGCTTTTATCCGCAGCAGAAAAAACTTCAGAAAATAAAGCAACCCCAGCCGAAATTAAGCTATTGCTTCAGCCGGGATCATCTCTTGGCGGAGCCCGCCCTAAAGCATCGGTGATTGATACTGATGGAACTCTGTGTATCGCTAAATTTCCTAAAAAAGATGATAATAACAACGTCGTTTTGTGGGAAGGGGTTGCTTTAGATTTGGCCAAAAGAGCAGGAATAAAAACGCCAGAATGGAAAATAATAACCGTTGCAAATAAAAAGGTTATTATCTTGAAACGTTTTGATCGCCAAGGAGAAAAACGAATTCCTTTTTTGTCTGCTATGAGTATGCTGGGGGCGGAAGATGGAGATGATAATAAATATTCATATTTGGATATTGCGGATGCTTTGATAGAACACGGAGCGTCAACGAACGAAGACTTGGAGGAATTATGGCGCCGGATAGTTTTTTCAATAGCGATATCAAATACTGATGATCACCTTCGAAATCATGGCTTTCTATATACGGGGCAACAAGGATGGAGATTATCGCCGGTTTACGACGTCAACCCTAATCCTGACAGTCAAGGCTTTTTACATACTTATATTTCAAAGGTTGATAACACGGCAGATTATGATATTGCTTTAAGTGTTTGTGAAAATTTTCGCGTTAAATTAAAAGATGCGAAAGAAATAATTAATCATGTCAAAGGCATCGTCTCAAACTTTGCCATAACGGCTAAAAGGTTTAATGTCTCTGCCGCGGAAATCGAACGAATGTCTTATTTATTTAAGATTTAATTTAATAATACATTGAGGAAAATGTCATGAAAAAATTTACAATGTTCTTAACACTGGCAATATTGTCATTTTCAAAATTTTGCTGGAGCAATGAATTAAATTATAAAGTTATTTCAAATTATTTAACTGAAAAAAACTATAAGGATATTAGCGATGATGACCTTTTCGGACGGCTACCGGGTGTACTAAGCTTTAATAAGGATAATTCAAACATTATTCTTAAATTTTCAGAGGATGGAACTATTTATGAAGTTAGTCTTATGTTAACTGATGCAAAAAACAGTTCTGCCGAAATTATAAACGATGGAAAATGGATATTTTCAAAATTAATAAATGCTCGTGCAGAAGCTTCCCGCTGGTTTAATGATTGTATGTTGGGTATAAATTACAATAAAGATGTAAAAACACCGGATTATACTTATTTTTGCTATCCATCTGCAGAGATTTTAAATTTTGCCTTTACAACACAATATTAATTTGTTTTCTGGTATAATTTTGTTATAACAAACAGCATGAGGAAACTCATTTTAATGTTGATTTAATGTTTAAATAACATTATTTTAATATTGAAATAATGTTAGGGAAATCGTCATGGCTTTTAATCCTAAATATACGGTAACGGCTCAGATGCTTACAAATCTGGCAAAAATTGAGGTTATTAAACAGCAATTTGAAAATCAGCCTATATCGCCACAGCTTTTATTATCGTTGCGGGAAAGTGCCAAAGTAGCAACAATTCATTATTCCACGCAGATTGAAGGCAATCGTCTGACCGGAAAAGAAGTTGCCGAGGCTCTGAAAGGGCGAAAATTGCCGCAGAGAGAAAAAGACGAGCAGGAAGTCAAAGCTTATTACAAGGCTTGGAATGCTATGGAAGAGGCTGTTGTTGCCAATCGTTCTTTTGATGAGAAGTTGATTACCAATATTCATAGTTTAGTAGAAGCCAGTAAAAGTATAATTCCGTATCGGGATAATCAGAATGCGATTTACGACAGTGAAACCGGTGTCAAAATTTATTTACCGCCGGAAGCTAAAGATGTGCCGGAGATGATGCTGGATTTTTGCCAATGGGTACAAAATTCTGGAAATTTGCCGGTGCCACTAGTAGCGGGAATTGTACATTATCAGTTTGTAACGATACACCCTTATTATGACGGAAACGGACGAACTGCCAGACTTTTGACCAGCTTTATTATGCGTAAAGGCGGGTATGGGCTAAAAGGTATTTACTCGTTGGAAGAATATTATGCCAAGGATTTAATCCGTTATTACGATGCTTTGCAGACGCATCCGCACCATAACTATTATTACGGACGGCATGAGGCGGATATAACGGTATGGCTGGAGTATTTTATTGCCGGTGTTGCCGATGCTTTTAGTAAGGTCAATGAACATGCAAAAGATGAAAAGACAAAAGGATTTACGGCAGATAAAAGCCCTTTACTGCGTGAACTTGATATTAAACAGCGGAAAGTCTTGGAACTGTTTGCAGAATTTAAGAAAGTCAACAGTACGCAAATCGCTGATATTTTAGACGTTTCTGCGCAATCTGCCAGAGCCTTGCTCCGTCAGTGGATTACCGAAGGCTTTTTGCAATATGCCAATGAATCAAAAAAAGCAAGAACATATAAATTGGCAGAAAAATTTGAGAATTTTTTTGAATAATGACACATTTTTAACTGAATGCAATTCTTTTAAAATAATATTACGCGGCGTTTGCCAATTTTGGTTTTGGTGGCTATTATTCATGTTTCGATACCGTTGTTTGCTTGAATTTTATCATTCAGCAATATCAAAGGATTACTTCTTTACTTCCGTATAATTTATCGCATGATCTGTAAGTTTTCGATTTTGATGAAATTCTTTCAAATCTTTTAACAAATTTTTATTTTTTTCATCCATGAGATTATTATCATTTAAATATTTTTCGATAGCATTTATATCTGTTTCAAATATTTTCAAAATTCCTTTTGGCCGGAAACCTTGTATTGCCTGACAATGCTGAACTAAAGAACCATTATATTGTTCTGAAATCCTGAAGATAAGATCTAATAATATAAAATTGTCAACCTCTGTAGTATTTTGTTTTATTTCATTTTCAGATATGCCAAAATTGGTTAACAAATTTTCAATATCTAATCTGTATTGATATAATTCTAACATATTAAAAGCACTATCCCATCGTCCTACTCTGGTAATGAGTTTAGATAAATTTTTTGAATATATAAGAGCTAATTTTTTTAATTCATCTAGAGTTTCTTTGGCTTCTTCTGTTGTTTTTTGCGCTTGTTTAGTAATTGTCTCTAGTTCTATCCCTTCCTTACCGATTTTTAATATTTTAAATACTTTGCCAATTTTTTCAAAAGAGAATATCAAAATTATGAAGATCTCTATTGTTACTAATGGCCATGCATTTTTATCTTCAAAAATTGTACATAATGTCAAGAATAAAATAAGGGCAATAAATCCCAACCATATCAATCTGATTAGAAACTTTGTAATTTTTGATGCTAAGTCTAATGTATAAATTTTCATGTTCCTTACTTCTTCCATCTCCTCACCTCTCTCGCATACTTTCGTTGAGATATTTCATGACCGGGGAAAGCAGATATTCAATCACGCGGCGTTTGCCGGTTTTTATTTCCGCCGTCACGCTCATGCCGGGTTTGAGCTGGATAATCTGCCCATCGGCTTTGATTTTGTTATCCATGAGCGTTAGTCGGGCATTAAATACCAAACCGAGTTTTTCGTCTTGCACCGCATCACCGGAGATGTTGCGGACTTTGCCTTTAATCGTGCCGTATTTGGTGAACGGAAAGCTGTCAATTTTGATTTCCACATCCTGCTCCGGCCGCACAAAGCCGATGTCTTTGTTCAAAATCTGTACTTCGGCTTCGAGTTTATAATCTTCGGGCACAAGGTTCATAATCGGCTTGGCTGTTTCGACCACGCCGCCCTTGGTATGATAAACCAGCTGCTGAACATACCCCGAAAGCGGCGCTTTAACGATGGTGCGTTTCAAAGCTTCTTCATATTTAATCAGTTCCTGCTGATAAGACGCCAGTTTCTCTCGGCTTTCGGTCAGCTCTTGCATAATATTCTTGTCAAACTCGGCCAGATATTGCCGCTGTTCTTTTTTGAGCGATTCAATGTTCGCCTCGGTTTCCGCCATTTTCTTGGCTTGTACGTTACGTTGCTCTTGTAAATTGGTTAATTCTTCTTCCTGCTCCAGAAAAGTCAGCCGCGCCAAAAGCTTCTTATCCACGAGGATTTTCTTTTTCTCAATCCGCTCCTGCACGCTCGGCAACAGTTTCTCAATGCGGGTCAGGTCAGCCTGAATGGTATCTTTTTCTTTCTCAGCCTTGGTAATCTGCCCGTTCAGAACTTCAATCTTGGCCGCTTTCTCGGTCATCTGGCTTTTGAGCAAATCCGTATGCATTTTAATTAAATATTCGTCAATATCCGGATTATAGCTGAAATTCTTCTCCGGATCGTCCGATAACAGGGCTTTCAGTCTTGAAATCGCGATTTCCAAAGCTTCCATTTCGTTTTCCACCCGATTAATGTTCGCCAGAACCTCGGTCTGGTTAAATTTAATCAGGTCTTGCCCCTCTTTGACATATTGCCCTTCCTGAACATAGATTTCTTCAATCTCACTGTCGGTCAGGGTTTGGATGGTCTTGATGTTTGAGGCGGGCATCAGCTTTCCGGCCGAGGTAGCGATAATGTCGATTTTGCCTAAGATTGACCACAAAATCAGCACCGTAAACATCAGCATGATGACGTATGTCAACAACCGTGCGGCATGAGACGGCGGCATCTCGGTCACTTCCAAGACCGCCGGCAGAAATTCTTTTTCATGCTCGTTCATGCCTTTGATTTTACTGTCTTTGGCGGCTTTTTCCTGCAGCAGAGCCAGCTTGGCAATTTCCCAATATCTCTTGAACTGCTCCATCATGCCGCAACCTCCTCGTTGGCGGGCACAATCGGCGCGGTCTGGCTGTTCCACAGATAAGCATAGCGCCCACCGCGTTTCAAAAGTTCTTCATGAGTGCCGGTTTCTGTAATCTCGCCTTTTTCAATGGTAATAATCTGGTCGCATTCCCGCACGGTCGAGAGCCGGTGCGCAATCATAAACACCGTCCGCCCTTTACAGATTGATGCCATATTCTGCTGGATAATCCGTTCGGATTCATAATCAAGCGCCGAGGTCGCCTCATCAAAAATCAAAATCCGCGGATTGTTGACCAAAGCGCGCGCAATCGCAATCCGCTGTCTTTGCCCGCCGGAAAGCGAAGAGCCGCGTTCTTCAATAACCGTGTCATAGCCGTCCGGCAGTTCGGTAATAAAATCGTGTGCGCCGGCCAGTTTGGCCGCGGCAATAATCCTGTCCATGGATATTGCCGGATTGGTCAGGGCGATATTTTCCCGCACACTCTTGTTAAATAAGTAGTTTTCCTGCAAAACGACGCCGATTTGCCGCCTTAACCATGCCGTATCAACGGTGGAAATATCTATTCCGTCAATCAGCACTTTGCCGGATTCCGGAATATACAAACGCTGAATCAGCTTGGTGACGGTCGATTTGCCCGAGCCGCTCGGCCCGACAAAACCGATTTTCTGTCCGGCCCTGACTTTGAAACTCATCTTTTTGAGAATTTCCGGCCCGTTCGGTACATAGCGGAAAGTAATGTCCTTAAATTCCACATCGCCTTTAATCTCCGGCATCGAGCCTTTGGACAGGTTGGTTGTATTCTCCGGTGGATTGTTCAAAATATCCGAGAGTTTGTCCATGGAGATTTTAGCCTGCTGGAAATTCTGCCACAACTGCGCCAAGCGCAAAATCGGCTGCGTTACGCGACCGGATAACATGTTAAAGGCAATCAGCTGCCCGACCGACAGCTCTCCTTTCATCACCAAACTTGCGCCAATCCACAAAGTCAGCGCCATGGTGATTTTCTGCACCAGCTGCACGAGTTGCCCTGCAATATTGTTGATGTGAGAAGCTCTGAAAGAAGACCCGACATAGGCCGCCAGCTGCTGCTCCCAACGGCGTTGCATCTGCGGCTCGACGGCTAAAGACTTAACCGTCTCCACGCCCGAAACCGCTTCCACCAGAAAACACTGGTTTTCTGCCCCGCGGCGAAACCGCTCGTCAATCCGCGAACGCAAAATCGGGGTAAAAAACAAGGACAACAAAACATAAAAAGGAATGGAGAGCAAAACCAACAGCGTCAAGGTCTTGGAATAAAAGAACATCACCGTAAAAAAGATAATGGTAAAAAAGAAGTCAATAATCAGGGTTAAGGTCGAACCGGTCAGAAAATTGCGGATATTCTCCAATTCGTGCACCCGCGCCACCGTGTCGCCGACCCGCCGCACGCCGAAATAAGACAGCGGCAGCCGAATGAGATGCTTAAACAAACTCGCCCCCAACTCCACATCCACGCGGGTGGTGGTATGCGAGAAGGTATAAGTCCGCAGCCCGCCAAGCAGAGTTTCAAAAATCCCGATGCAGATTAGCGCCACCATCAACACGTCAAGGCTGGAAAGCCCGCGGTTAACCAGCACCTTGTCAATCACCACCTGAAACAACAACGGCGACACCAGCGCAAACAGTTGTAAAAAGAACGAAGCCAGAATAACCTCGCCGAACAGCCTGCGATATTTGACCACTGCCGGAATAAACCATGAAATGTCAAACTTGCGGTTTTTGCCGTTGATAAACTCACGGCAGGTCATCATTAAGAGCCTGCCGTTCCATCTGTTCATAAATTCTTCTTTGCTCAAAACCTCGGGGTGGTTGCCTTTGGCGGGGTCTTGAATCAAAACTTTGTCCTCAGCAACTTTGCCGATAATAAAATAAGTATTGTCTTTGCTCTGGGCGATTGCCGGCAGTGCTGTCTTGTCCAAACGCTCCCACTTGGTTTCGACAAAGCGAGCTTTGAAAGAAAATTCCTTGGCCAATTGCAGCAGTTCATATTCTTCAAAATGCGAATTCTGCCGGTCATATTTATGCTTAATCTGGTCAATAGAAATCGGCTTTTCAAAGAAATTCGCCATAATCGCAAAACAGGCCAAACCCGTATCTAATGTTTGGGGATTTGAATTTTCTTCTGTCATAAATTTGCTCACTATCCCGTGGGTTGTAATAATTTTATAGCAAATCTTAATACGAAAGAAAACAAAAAGCAAAGAAAATTTTTCACAAATAGATGTGTTATTTTCATTTTAAAATTAAAACTAATTTTTATTAAGCTATCAGACTAACTTTCCTGTTATCCAGAAATGAGAACAATAAATTTTGAATATTAGTTGTTAATTCCTCCTTTAAGTTGTTTTTCTAAATTAAAAATTTTATTATTCACAACCGATGATTTAAATTGACACTACAAATAAAAGAGTTAAAATTACGGCTATAAGCCTTATAGGAGAGAAACATGATTCTCATAAAACGAAGTCAGCAGCATTCAATCATTATGATTACATTGCCTCATCATGTTTCTCTCCTGCCTCTATGTTAAAAACCTTTGCAGTATAAGCTGCAAAGGTTTTGTTGTATGAAAATGAAAAAGATAATTGAGGTTTAGAAATGATTAATGACAAATTATCAGTTGCAGTCCAAAAGATTTGGAACAATATGTGGAAACATCCTAAAAGTGCGATTTTTTATTTGGCTCTTTTTATTTTCACAATTTGGGGAAGTTTAACTTCCTTTCATCTTATCTGCCAATATGTAGAAAAAACAAAAGAACCAAAATCTCTTCTAAATCTTTATATCTATAGGGATGGTGTAGCCTCTCTATACCGAAATTTAGTTTTTCTTTTTATATTAAATGGCTTGGGTATATTCTATGTAATTAAAAATATATCTATAAATAAATTAATTAATGTAATAAGTATTTTTATAGGAATTATGTTTTTATTTTTAATATTGAAATCATATGATTTTTTTCCGTTCAAGCAAATTCCTAATAATTTATCTTTTTTTTACATATCCTATGTTGGTGGAAATATATTATTTGATAATCCTTATGCAACTATCAACCAAACAATTTTAGGATTTTGGTTAATAATATTTTTTCCCTTTAATTATAAAATAAAAAATTCTCAAAAAATAACGAAGTCAAAACTATCAATAATAATACTAATAACAATAAATATGATTGTATTTCCATTCTTTTTTCCACAATTTTTTATAAAGTAACTATCCTGTAACATATCTTTAATAAGGAGAAAAACATGACTGAGTATACTTTAAGAATTCATGCATCTGATGTAGATATTCCTTTACTAGGTACTTATCGCCATTCAGGATATGATTTAATTGTAGTTGATGATAATGGCAACAAAAAAATGTATTCAATTGATTTTTCCACAGAAGATACAAAAAATGCAACTATAAACATTAAAGAATCATCTGTATATACAATAATTAATAACAATGGACAAATTATATACTGGGATACAACTTTAAGCGAAGAAGATATTGCTACAGGAAAACCAGAAGCAAAGGATGTTCTTACAGGAACAACTGCTCTAGAAACTTTTAATAAAATCAAACTTGATGCGGCATTAACTAATTTGGTAAATCAAATTGATTATGATTTCTTCGGAGATTCTCGTGTTTGTAATACTGCGACTCAATATTGGGCAGAAGAATATATTCCCGGATATGAACAAAAAGACATTACAACAGGTTTGTCTGGAAATTTTTATGGTAAAGATGATGATTATGTAAATGCTGGTGGATACCAACAAGCGCAAAAAATAAATTTTATCCGTAATATTGTGCGAATTCTTGATGAGAATGGTGCTATTGATGACATTTTAATTGACGATTACCCATATATTTCCGAAAAATATCTTTCCATTTTAGAGCCTGTTCTTGGACAAGACTTTCTTGCCAACGGTGATGATATTCCTTTATCTGAACTTCTCATGGGAATTATTCAAGGTATCATAGACTTAGCTGACTTTAATACGTTTGAAAACATTCAAATCCCCGATATAAAAGACCTAATTAACACTGGCGAAGAAACGCGTTCGCCGTTAGTTGTTGATTTGGATGGTGATGGCGTAGAGACAATCGGAACAAACGGAAATGTTTATTTTGACCATGATAATAATGGTTTTGCAGAAAGCACTGGCTGGGTTGGTAAAGATGATGGACTGCTGGTTAGAGATATAAATGGAAATGGACAAATTGATAATGGAACGGAGTTGTTTGGTAATAACTCCGTTCTTTCGTCTGGAGAGAAAGCGCGTAATGGTTTTGAAGCGTTGGCAGATTTAGATTCTAATAATGACGGTGTTTTCAATAGTTCAGATACCGCATGGAATCAGGTTGAAGTCTGGAAAGATGCAAACCTTAACGGATATGTTGATGAGGGGGAACTGCTCACATTAGAGCAAGCTAATGTATCGGGGATTAACCTTAATTATCAAAAAGGAAATACTCAAGACGAAAACAATAACAGTCACAATCAAACCGGTACATTCATCAAAACAGACGGCTCAACCGGCACAGTTACCGATGTTTGGTTTGATGCAAACATGTCTCAGTCCGTTGATTTAAGCGATGTCGAAATCCCGGCTGACATTGCTGCTCTGCCAAACATCTCCGGTACCGGAAACGTACATGACTTACACACCGCCATGGCTCTGGATACAACCGGAGAACTCAAAGCCTTGGTTCAGCAGTTTGCCGCGGAAACAGATGCGGCCGAACGGGAAGAAATTTTGTTAAACATCATTTATCACTGGACCGGCGTTCAGGATATGGACCCGAACGGAAGAAACCCGACCATGATTTACGGAAACGTTTTGGGTGATTCACGCAAACTTGAGGCTTTGGAAGAATTTATAGGCGAAGAATACCTCGGCACCTGGTGCTGGGGTGAACGCGACCCCAACCCGCACGGCAAAGCCGCCCCTTATATTTTAAGAGCTTTCAAAATGCTCGCCTCTCACATCAACTGCGAGCTTTTAAGCCAGACACATTATAAATCTTTGTTGGAAAAGGTCAAATTGACCTGGAATGCTGATGCTCAAGCCTGGGATGTAAATGTAACGGAAGCGGTTTCACATCTGCAAGAACTCTATACTGCCAATGCTGATCAAGGCATGGCTGTTTTCAGAGATTTTGAAATGATTATCAAAAATATGGATCTGGTTTCTGCTGAAATTTATGAAGCATTCCGGGAAAAAGGTTCGCTAACCGGAAACAGTCTGGAAGTTGCGCTTGCCAAATTCGGCGAAACTTATGGAACGGCATTTGACGATGAACTGACCGGAACAGCAGGTGCCGACGTGATGAACGGTTATGAGGGAAACGACTATATCTATGGCGGCGGCGATAATGACACGCTGAACGGCGACGCGGGCAATGACGAGTTGTGGGGCGGCGATGGCAATGATGTTTTAATCGGCGGCTTGGGAAATGATCATCTTGTCGGCGGCAACGGCGCAGATACTTACCACTTTGAAGCCGGGTTCGGCAATGACACGATTGACAATTCCGATGATGATGCTTCGGCAACAGCTCCCGATGTTATTGAGTTTGGAGAGGGAATATTGCCGTCCAAAACCGTTTTGCAGCGCCAAGGCTTTGACCTGATTATAAAAGTCTCTTACGCAGATACTGCCATGCCCGCCGATACCGTACGCGTTTACAGCTATTTTGACCGGCAGGGAACAACCAGTGCCACTGTAAATTCTATTGTTTTTGCGGATGGCACGTCTTGGGATTATGAATATGTGCTTACCCATTGGAACAGTGCAGAATCTGCCGGTGGCGGAAAAACGTACGAGGGAACGGACGAAGATGATCCTAACATGACCGGTACGTCTTATGATGATATCATGATCGGTAACGGAGGAAACGACCGTATTCAGCCGGGAAGCGGAAATGATATACTTATCGGCGGGCCGGGGGACGATTATTTGGCCGGAGATTATGGAAATGATACTTATATCTATAACCTTGGCGATGGTTTTGATACAATTCTTGACCAATACAACCGTGATACAATTCTTTTTGGCCCCGGCATTGCATGGGAAGATTTGCAATTTGCCAGTGTTGGAAACAGCGGTTCTGATTTGCGTATCATTATTAAAGGCAATCCCAATCAGGGAATGGTTATTCAAAACTTTTTCAGCGGAACGTCATACAAAATTGAAGACCTTAAATTTGCTGACGGTTCTATCGTCCATCTTTCCGAAATTCCCCTGACGCTGATACAAGATAAATATGCCGAGAGTATTACCGGCACAGAGTTTAACGACACTATCATCGGCGGCAAAGGCGATGACACCTTTAGCAGTTCTCTCGGCGATGATGTTTATGTTTATAATCTTGGCGACGGAGTGGATACAATTAGTGACAGTCGGGGAAACAATATCATCCGCTTTGGCGAGGGAATTAGCTTTAATAATCTGAGATTTATTCGCGATGATTACAAATTGATTATTCAAATCGGTGAAGACTGTACAAGCCGTATCTATGTTAACGGCTCAGCCTCCGGCCTTTATGCAAAAACGCTCGAATTTGCCGATGGTTCAAGTTTCTCGCTGACAAATGATGAGATAACGTATAGCCAAAGCGATAAGGATGATAGTTTTGGAATGTCTTCATCCAAACTCAATATTACAGTCTATGGCAATGAAGGAAATGACAGCATAGATACCGGCAACGGCAACGATATTATTATCGGCGGACAAGGAGATGATATTTTAAATGGCCGTAACGGCAACGATACTTATATTTATAATCTCGGCGACGGCTTTGATACCATTAGTGACGGCTCTGGGAATAATAAAATCCAATTTGGAAAAGGGATTTCACTTGATGATCTAACCTTTACCAAAGACGGTTATAATTTAATTATCAATTTTGCCCAAAATCCGTCTCAGGGAATAAAACTTACCTCAAGTTATGAAAAATATACACTCGAATTTGCTGATGGTTCAAGTTTCTCCCTTGCAAATGATGATATTACATATAGTCAAAGTGATAAAGACGATTCATTTAGTGTAACAGATGCTAAGGTTAATATTACAGTTTATGGTAACGACGGAAACGACAAGATAAATACCGGCAACGGCAACGATACCATTATCGGCGGACAAGGTGACGATACATTGAACGGATATGGTGGCAACGATACTTACATTTATAATCTCGGTGATGGCTTTGACACGATTTCTGACGGCTCTGGGAATAATAAAATCAAATTCGGAGAGGGTATCAGCCTGAACGATTTAAATTTCGCTAAAGAAGGTTATGGTTTGATTATATTCTTTCCGCAAAATCCGTCTCAGGGAATAAAACTTACCTCAAATTATGAAAAATATACTCTGGAATTTGCAGACGGCACAGAACTGAAATTGAATGACAACAATTTAATAATATCACCAGAAGATTATTCGACTCCGATCAACGGAACAAAAAATGATGATGTTCTTATGGGAACGGAAAGAAATGATGTCATAACGGCAAAAGAGGGAGCAGGCATCATTGCCGGCGGTAAAGGCAACGACACTATTGACGGCGGAAGTGGTGCGGATACTTATATCTATAATCTTGGTGACGGGTTTGATATTATTTCAGACACAAGCGGCAGCGATACCATTAAATTTGGTGAGGGAATTACAATGGAAAATCTGACTTTCCGGCAAGAAGGAGAAAACCTTAAAATATTTATCAATAGTGATGTTAACAGTGGCATGCAGCTAAACAGCTTTTTCTATAATCCGACATTCCGTTTTGAAACTTTTGAGTTTGCAGACGGAACAAGCTTGAAAACAAATGATTTGATTCTAACTCTGACACAAACGGATGAAAGTGAAACAATCGAATTTGCCTATAACGATAAATCCCATAGTTATAATATTTTAGCCGGAGGCGGAAATGATAAAATCGATTTTACTGACGCCCAAAAGCCATGTACAATTATCGGAGGCAAAGGTAATGACACTATTGAAGGCGGAACCGGTGCAGATACTTATATCTATAATCTCGGTGATGGTTTTGATATTATTTCTGATATGGGAGGCAGTGATACAATCAAATTTGGCGCAGGAATTACAATGGAAAATCTAACTTTCCGCAAACAAGGAGATGATCTTAAAATATTTATCAATAATGATATAAACAGCGGAATGCAGCTGGTTGGATTTTTTTCTACATCAAAATTCAAATTTGAAACTTTTGCATTTTCTGACGGCACATCACTGACGACAGATAATCTGGCTTTAACTCTCAAGCAAGGAAATGCTGATGACGATATTAGTTTTTATCGCTACGATGTCTCACACAGCTATAATGTTTATGGCGGTGACGGTAATGACAAAATAGATTTCAATTATGTAGAACAAAATTGTACAGTTTGCGGCGGCAAAGGAAATGATGTTATACATGGCAGCCTTGGCAATGATACTTATATTTATAATCTTGGTGACGGTTTTGATACTCTTTCCGAGCGCGGAGGGACAGATAAAATTGTTTTAGGAGAAGGCATCTCGCTTAACAATTTGTCATTTGAAAAATCGGGAAATGATTTGCGTATTTTAATCAACGATGATGTTACCCAAGGATTCTATATAAAAAGTCAGTACAACAAATATAATGGCGGTATTGAGACCATCGAATTCCATGATGGCAGCACGCTGAATATCAGTAATGCCGATCAGTTGATACAGGCGATGAACAGCTTCAGCGTCAGCAATTCGGCTTCGACAGATCCCCTGTCTAATCCGACTGAGGATGTCAGTGATATGTATTCTCTAGCTGCCAGTCAGGATTTAACCAGAAAAGCAATCTAAATAAAGGAGGTACTTAAACAACAAAGCTCCGGCATAAATCTGCCGGAGCTTTGTTGTATTTCTCTAAAAAAGTTATCCCAAATTTCTCATTCAGGTCAACCCCTGATTTCCTAAGTCTTAGCACACAAAAAAATCTCTGCATTTCTGCAGAGATTTCCTTAATTGGTGAGCGCGTCGGGATTCGAACCCGAGACCCTTTGATTAAAAGTCAAATGCTCTACCGACTGAGCTACGCACCCTTATCAAATACGAAGCTATGTATAAGCGATAAAAAAACGATAGTCAATAAAAAAAATCAAAAAAATTAAAAAAAATAAAATTATGCTGTATTTATTAATAATTATATGTTAACATCACATCAACTTAAAACACGTGAGACTAATTTTAAGAGGAAGGCCATGGCTGATAATAATATTGCAGAACAAGAAGGTAGATACGATATTTTACAAAACGGGGCAGGAGAAATCCTCATTATCATTAAATATCGCAACGGCGGTCCTGAAAATCCGCGTCTGGTTTATGACGGCGGCGATGTCGCCCTGTTGTACCGCAGTCGGGAAAGCGCTCTGTTTTTGGATGCGATTAATGAAAAAGCCCGTGCGCCGTTAAAATCCGTGGATGAAGTTCTGATCGCGGAAATTGACGGAGACGAGGTTGCCCGCGAATATAAAGTGCCGATGCGTGTTGTAAAAAGTTTGGAAGCTTTGGCTAAATAGCGTTATGCACAACCGTTGCAAAATAAGGGCTTTAAAAGCCCTTATTTTTTGTTATATTGGTCGCAGTTAAATAATGTAAGACAAATAAAATGCTTGTACACTTGTTTTTATTGTTGTCTTTGCTGGGCGGTGTTACGTTTTTTCTGCCCAAAGACAAATTTTCCCGATTCTTTTCTGCTTTGCTCTTTCTCGCGGCAGGGATCGGTTTGGGGAATCTTGTTCAGGCTTATCATTCAGCACATGCAGCCCCGTTTGTCTTCCATTGGATACAATACAAAACTTTGCATATAGACATCAATTTGTCTTCCAACCTGCGCAATTTTATCCAAATTCTGCCCTTCTGTGTCGTGTTGTTGTTTTCGCTCTTCGGCAATATTTTCTCGCGCCAGGAAACAAGGCGCCTGCGTTTGGGCGGTTTAATGTGCATTAATCTGGCGTTCCTGTTGCTTTTGGTCTGTGCCAATAATCTGATCGTCTTAATGATCAGTTCTTTTCTGATTGGTATTACGACACTTTATATTATAAATGACTACGATTCGAAAAAAACATATATCTTTTATAATCTGATTTCCGACATGGCCTTGTTCACGTCCTGTGCCATAATTTACAGCCGTTTTCATCAGGTGGAACTGTCTGTCTTGTCACGTTATGCCCGAGAGGGAGAACATGTTTCGCTGGTCGCGCTTCTGATTTTGCTGAGCCTGATGATAAAAAACGGTCTGTTTTTGTTTCAGAATCAGTTGCTGAGCTTTCGGGATGTCAATTTTAACCGGATGATGTTTTTAAGTTTTTGCAGCCTGCCGGTTGTCGGAATGTTGATTTATGAAAAAGCCCTGCCGCTGTTGTCTTCTTTTGAATATACCGGTATCCTGATCGGAACATCCGCGGCCCTTTCCGCGCTTTATGCACTGGGTGGCGCTTTGGTTTATGATGATATCAAGGAAAAAACGCTGTGCTTTAATATGCTGTTTTGGGCATTTTTATATGCCTTGTCTTTGTCAATGCCGCAATTTTCTTTTGCCTCCTGCTATCCGTTGCTGTTGCTGATGCTGGCTCTGAACGGGCTGATCCATTCTTTGTCAGCTTCTGCTTCTGACGAAATTTATGCTTCTAAAATGGGGGGCTTTGTCAAAATGCTTTGGCCGCAGCTTATGTTTTTCATTATCTGGTACGCTGTTTTTGCTCAAAATGTTTTTGTTTTAGCCAAACAGACGCCGGTTCTGAATTTTGAAGCGGGAATTTTTGCTCTTGCCACAGCGCTGGCTTTGGCGCATTTGCTGCGAGAGGCGTTTTTCGGAACAACGCATGCCGATGATATTGTCTGTGCGCGATTGCGGACTTTGCCTTATACCGACTGCTGGCTGCCGGCGGTTTTGATTTGCTGCTTCTATGCCTTGCCGTTGTCAAAAATTTCGGTTGCGGGAATAACGGCGTTGGCCGTGTTCGGGCTGCTGCTGGTTATACATCCGTTGCGCGGCTTGTCGCGCTTTTACGCCGATGAAGAATTGCAGCTGTCAGAGTTTTTCAAACGCTTTTATGAACTGCTGATTTTAACGCCGATAACCGTTTTGGGACGAATTTTGTGGCTGACCATAGACTTTGTGATTATAGAGCGTACAATCATCAATTCTCTCTCTGACATGATAAAATTTTTAATCCGGATTTCTCAAAAAATCCACCAGCCGCAACTGCTCAATTATATTCTGCTCACGCTTTGCGGGCTGGGCGTTGTCTTTTGGTACGCGGGGAGATAAGCCATGGATGGCAATCTTTATCTGTTGTCAACTATCATTGCTTTGCCGTTCTTGGGCATGCTGTTTGTTTTGTCGGCCAAAGACGATGACAAAACCGGCGGACGCAATGTCTATAATGTCAGCCTGTTTGCCGTTATCGCCAATATTGTGCTGATTTTGCGCATGTTTTCCCGTCTGGATGTCAAATCTTCGGCGCTGCAGCTTACGGAGCGCTTTACCTGGCTTGAAAATCCGCGTATTGATATTATTCTGGGGGTTGATGTTTTTTCCGCCTTGCTGCTGCTTGCCGTTCATATCGCCTTTATCATCGGTTTTATGGCCGTACGGCATAATCGGCTGCGGCAAAAGTCGATGATGGTGTTTTCTCTGCTGTTTCTGAGCCAAATAACCGGCTTTTTGCTGGTTGCGGACATTTTTTCTTTTTATATCTTTTTTGAAGCCATGCTCTTTCCGGTTTTTATGCTGATTGGCATTTTCGGCGATATCCGCCGGCAGGGGACAATGTACCGCTTTTTCCTGTACAATTTTCTGGGAGCCGTGGTGTTGTTTCTGGCTACCGTTATTTTGTATAATTACCAAAACGGTGCGGTCGAAATCTCCAAAGTGGCAGCGTTGTCGTTCAATGGCCGGATAGAACATTTTATGTGGGCGTCAATCTTAATCTCTTTCTTGTCGCGTATTCCGGTCTGGCCTTTTCATTTCTGGATTTCTTCGGTCAGTTCCAGCATCAAAAACCCGCTGGTGTTTATTATCGTCAACCTGATACCGTTAACCGGAATTTACGGCTTAATCCGCTTTTTGCCGCAGACATTTCCGCCTTCCGCCGCATTTTATATAACGGCGTTGGAAATCATCGGCGTCGTAACCATGCTTTTTATTGCCCTGATAGGCTTCATCAATAAAGACACGCAGTATAAGTTTTTTTCTTATATAACTGTCTATTATATTATGTATATGCTGGGGCTGCTGACCAAAAACAACCTGATTATGCTGAATGTCGGCTTTTCGTTTTTCAGCTATCTGATTATCGTGGCGGGCTTGGAATTTGTATCCGGTTACATCCGCGTTCAGCAGGAAAAACTTGAACTCGGAACGGAAGGTCTGCTCTGTCCGGTACCAAGGCTGTCGTTTATTTATTCATTCTTGGTGCTGGCGGCCATCGGGCTTCCGGTCTCGTCTTTGTTTCTGAACAATTTTTTAATCATTTCCAGCTTGCTGGAAAACAACTTCGCCTTGGGAATAACGGTCGTCTGCGCACTGGTCTTGTCGTCCGGCGCACTGCTGGGAGATTTGTACCGCTTAAAAGACAGCTCGGCTTTTTGTCCGGACAAAGGCTGTATACCCGATATTTCCAAGCCGTACTTTGTGTTTTTGGCTTTTATCATATTTGTCTTAATCGCCTCTTTTGTCAGACCCTTGTGGTTCTTGGGCGTATAGGAGAAAAAAATGCTGTTGACCTTTTTGCCTGAAATCGTTTTGTTCTGCTGCCTGCCGGTTATGTCTCTGGTTCGGGTCTTCCGTACCTCGGCCACACCCAAAACGTTTTTTACGCTGTCAAAATACTTCATGCTGGCTTCGGTGTTGCTGAGCATTGTCTTATATGACAAGAGCGAACTGCCGGAAATCTATGAAAACAGCCGTTATACAACCTTGTTTAAAAGTCTGGCTTTTCTGTTCTCTCTGGTTTGGTTTTTTCTGGCATATCGCTGGTTTTTGCATGAGGAACGTTCATCTTTCCGCTATTTCATGCTGAGCATCGGAGCTCTGATTTGCCTGAATGTCATTATTTCTGCCCACAACTTTATGCTGCTGTGGGGAGCTTTGGCGCTCAATACCGTGCTGGTGTATTTTCTGATTCTGCGGCGGCTTGATGACGGGCGGATTTTTACCGTTGCCCGCCGCTATGCCGCTTTTGCCGCCTTCTTTCTGCTGTTAATGCTTGCCGGAATGATAATCTTTTACCGCCGGCTTGACAGCCTGAACTATCGGGTGATTTATGAGTTTTTGCATAACATGCAGGAAATCCCGCCGCTTTATCTGAATGCTTCGGCCATGATTCTGTCCGGCATGTTGTTTTTTATGGCGGTTGCGCCGTTTCACTTCTGGTTTTTGGACGTTGTGCGCTATTCTGTTCTGCCGGTCGGAGGTTGGTTGACTTTGGTGCCGATACTGGCATATTTTGCTGCCTTTTGCACAATGACAATTAATGTCTTTTTTCCGATATACGCCTATTTTCAGCAGCCGCTGATAATTTTTGCCGTCACATCGCTGTTCTTGGGAGCCGTCGGCGCCAATGGCGAAAAAAACATTTTGCGCTTGTTTGCCTATGGCAGCGTTTTTAATATCGGTTTTATCCTGATAAGCCTGATAACCTTCAGCGCCGACAGCCTGTTCAGCTCCTTTGTTTACCTGCTGGTGTATTTGTCGGCCATGCTCGGCATATACACGGTATTTCTGGGCTTTAAAAGTCAGGGGCGCTATGTCTTTGAACTGCGTGAGATTGCCGGCATCGCCAAGCTGAAAGCCTATTTGGCCGCTGCATTGCTGATGTTTCTGGTTTCGTTGATCGGCTCGCCGCCGATGCTGGGTTTTTTGGGCAAACTCTCGGTTATCAACAATCTGGTGCTGGAACATCATTTTTATCTGGTTGCGGTGACGTTGCTGTCGCTGATATTAATGGCAAATGCCTACCTGATTGTGGTTAAAACGGTCTACTTTGACTCACCGGTAATGAACTTTGACCGCATTGATAAAAGCATTTATATTTGCCTGACGCTTAATTTGATTTTGGTTGTCATCAGTCTGGTGCAGCCGCGTTTTCTGATGAGCGGCTTCGAGCGGATGCTGATAAGGGTATTTTAGGAGGAACAATGACGGAACTGAACGGATGGTACTGGCAGGACAAAGCCGAAACCGGCAGCACGAATGATGATGTTTTACGCCTGAGCCAAAATCCGCCGGCACCGAAGTTTGTCATAACCGCTGTCCGCCAAAATAGCGGAAGAGGGCGCCGCGGCCGCAGCTGGATCGGACTGGACGGCAATCTGTTTATGTCTTTGGGCATAAAAGAAGAACTCAAAGATTTGGGACAGCTGGTGTTTGTCGTGTCGCTGAGTCTTGCCGAAGTCATTGCCGGCCTGGGAGCTGATGTCAAAATAAAATGGCCGAACGACGTATTGGTCGGCGGGGCAAAAATCTCCGGTATTTTGCTTGAAAAAGCCGAAAACGGACATATTACAGTCGGTATCGGGGTTAATATAAAAGCTGCCCCGCAGCTTGATACCCTGCTTTATCGCTCAACCAGCCTGAAAGATAACGGGATTGTCATTGACCGGCTGGACTTTTTGCGTCTTTATCTGCAAAAATTTGATGACAACCTCCGGATATGGCATGAGCAGGGCTTTGATGATATCCGCCGCCGCTGGCTGGAAAATGCCAAAGGTTTGGGCGGCGAAATCCGCGTTGTCACGGAAAAAGGCGAGGAAAACGGCACGTTTGCCGGCGTTGATAATAATGGAGTGTTATTATTGCAAAAAGGTGCTATAGTGCAAAAGATATATGCTGGAGATGTATTTTATAAAGAAAATAAATAAGGAAAATAATTATAAATGAATGAATTTAATAAAGAGGGAATATACTTTTTTGCCTTAGGCGGGGCGGAAGAGGTTGGTTTTAATATGTACGCCTATGCGGTAGACGGAAAAATTATAGTTGTGGATGCCGGTTACGGTTTTTTGAATGACGATTATCCGGGAATGGAAATGGGGCTGGCCGATGCATCTTTTTTAGAAAATTATCAGGAAGACATTGAAGCAATTTTTATCACTCACGCGCATGAAGATCACTTCGGCGCCATAGCCCACATCTGGCCCAAACTCCGCTGTCCGGTATATGCCACCGATTTTACGCTCGGGCACATTGCTTACCGCCTGCGCGAGTACAAACTGGAAAACGAGGTCGAACTTCATTCGGCAACGGATCATCCGCGGATAAAATTGCAGAATTTTGATGTTGAATTTGCCGGACTGGTACATTCCACATTGGAAAGCTGCGGCCTGATTATCCGCACCAAATACGGCAATGTCGTCCACGCAACGGATTGGCGCTTTGACGACGGCCAGAATGAATTGTCGGTAACGGATTACAAGGCGCTGCACGAGGTTGCCAAAGAGGGGGTTGAACTCTATGTCGGCGATTCGACCAATATGCGGGAAAATGAACAGTCGCCGTCCGAAATGGAGATTCGCGAAAACCTGATAAAACTGGTGCCGACTTTCAAAAATACGCTGGTTGCCACTTGCTTTGCCTCCAATATCACCCGTATGGAAAGCCTGATCCTGGCCGCCCATGCTGCGGACAGAACGCCGGTCATCGCCGGCATGAGCCTGATTCAGAATATGAACATTGCCAAAGACTGCGGATTTCTGCAAAATCTTCCGCCTTATGTCGAGGCCAAACAGGCCACGGATATTCCGCTGGATAAGATGTTGTATATCTGTGCCGGCTCACAGGGAAATTACCGCAGCGGCCTGACCAGAATTGTCAACGGCGAGAACAAAAACATCAGCCTCGGCAAAGGCGATGCCATTATCTTTTCGTCAAAAATCATCCCCGGCAACGAAGAAAAAATCGAACGCATGCAGGAAAAATTGCGCGATGCCGGCGTTGACGTCATTACCACTGAGGAATATGCCGTCCATACGACGGGTCATGGCGGCAAAAATGAAATCAAGGCTATGTATGAACTGCTTAAACCGCAGCTGGTAATTCCGGTTCACGGCGACAAACGCAATATCCGCGAGCAGCGCCGCTTTGCGCTGGAATGCGGCGTTAAAGAAGTTACACAGGTTCATAACGGCGATGTTTTGTTGATTAATAAGGGGAGATACGAGCTGGCAGGCGTGGTGCCGACCGATATTCTGGGCGTTGACCGCAAACAGCTGACCGGCCTCGGGTCGCAGCTGGTGAAAAACCGCAAACGCATTGCTTATAACTGCAGTGTGTTTATCAGTGCGTTTTTTGATGAAAACTGGCAGCTGGAAGACCTGCAAATCAGCGCGATAGACATTCTGGAGGAAAACGCTTGGCAGAAATTGGCGGAAGGTATTAAAGAAGATATGATAAAATCCATCCCCGGCGAGATTGTAAAACTAAACTATCGTGAAAGTGCAATTGAAGAATATATCCGGGCCAAAATCCGCAAGAAAATTTATGCGGCAACGGATATCAAACCTGTTGTCTTTATGCATTTCTTCAAAAAAACGGACGGGGCAGCAGCGGAAGAATAAGTCGGCATGCTGACGTTCGGGCACGGTCTCTCTTCGGCACGCGGCAGCCAATTCGCCGTGCGCCTGCCGTGCGGGGCATCCTCGGGCTTTGATCCAAGGGAGCGTCTCACAATTGGCGCCACGTCTGTTTCTTTCTAAAGTACAATCGGTTTATGCCGTTTTTCATAGCCATGATATCTGAAACGTCGGATGTTTTCATTTTCACCTATGCAATTCATTTTCCGATCGGATGAACCGCGAGGACGAAAATTTTAACAATATGTCAGCTGCAATGTTTTTATGACAACTCCGATGACTTTTCAAAATCGGTATCAGAGGGAGGGAAAGAAAAATTTGAACACAGGCATCGAAAAATAAGTGTTGTCTGTTTTTCTAAAACATATTAAAACTGAAGTTGTATCTCATAAGGAGGATGAAAATGTTTTCAGACAAATGGCATAAACGCTTTATGGAGGTTGCCCGATTGGTTGCAACCTGGTCAAAAGACCCTTCGACGAAAACGGGCGCGATTGTTGTCGGGCCTGATCGTGAGATTCGGGCGACCGGCTATAACGGGCTGGTTCGGGGAGTTGACGACAACAAGCCCGAACGCATGGAGCGCCCGACGAAATATGACTTTTTTGAACACGCTGAAAGAAACGCCATTTACAATGCCTGCCTGACCGGAACATCTTTAAAAGGCTGCATTATGTATGCCACGCATCCGCCCTGCACGGACTGCGCAAGAGCAATCATCCAGTCGGGGATCAAGGTCGTCGTAACCAATGAGATGGAAATAAATTCAGCGACCCCTACAAATACCTGGCGCGACAAACTATCTTATTCTAAGCAGATGTTTGATGAAGCCGGAATAGAATATATTGTACTGCCTTTAAATTAGAAAATTAAGATATATATAAATCCTAAAATTGGTATAGACTTGACTGCGTTCTGTGCTGTAAAAAGTTATATATATTGACAAAGAGCTGAAGAAAGAACCAGGAGATTAGGATGAAAGTACTTATTGCAGACGACCATGCCTTGTTCAGAGACGGGCTTAGTGTCCATCTTGAGCGGATAGACCCCCAAGCCGTTATCTTTCAGGCCGGAAACTTTTCTCAGGCCCTGAAAATTGCCGATGACGAAAAGAAATTAGACCTGGTGATTATGGATTTGGATATGCCGGACATGAATTGGGAAGAGGCGATAAAAGACATCAAAGAAAAATCGTCGGACGCCCGTTTCGTGATTATGTCGGCTTCCGAGGACAACCGGAATATTCGCAAATCGCTGGAATACGGCGTTTGCGGCTATATTCCCAAACGTTCGGAAACCAAAGTGATTACCGGTGCGTTAAAACTGATTATGGACGGCGGAACTTATCTGCCGCCTTCGGTGTTGGAGCAAAATTCCTCTCCGGCGGGGCTGTCCAAAAATACCGTGCCGTCCGGTACCGGCAAAAAGCTGACCAACCGCCAGTCGCAGGTTCTGGAGCTGGTGGCGCAGGGAATGTCCAACAAGCAGATTGCTTATGAAATGGGCGTTTCGGAAGCTACGGTCAAACTTCATATCAATGCGCTGTTGCGGGCAGTCGGAGCCACCAACCGGACGCAGGCGGTTATCATTGCTCAAAAAATGGGGCTGATTTAACTGTCTTTTTTTCATGCCTCCCCGCAATGCCGAAAACGGGGAGGTTTTTTGTTTTTTTGCTGTCGGAAATCCACTTGCGCACCTGATAAAAACGAGTTAAATATAATAAGAATGTGAACAGAATATAAGGAAAGAACAATCTTGGGAGATATCAAAAAAGGCCTTGCGGTTTTGGCCAAAAATATCAGGATTGCGCCGGACAAGCCGGGGGTCTACCGGATGATTGGCGAGAATGAAAAAGTCCTTTACGTCGGCAAAGCCAAAAATATCAAAAAAAGAATTGTCGCCTATTCGCATATTGACAAGCTCCCGATACGCCTGCAGCGCATGGTTTCGCAAATCCGCAAAATGGAATTTATTATTGTCGAAAACGAGTCCAAAGCGCTTTTGCTGGAAAATGAGCTGATTAAAAAACTTGAGCCGAAATATAATATCCTGCTCAAAGACGACAAGACTTTTCCCCACCTGATGATTGACGTCGGATCAGAGTATCCGTGCCTGCGCAAATATCGCGGCAAAAGAAATGACCAAAACAAATATTTCGGGCCATTTGCCAGTGCTTTGGCCGTCAACAACGTTGTGGATATTTTGCAAAAGGCTTTTTTGCTCCGGTCATGCACCGATAATGTTTTTCGCACGCGTCAGCGCCCGTGCCTGTTGTACCAGATAAAAAGGTGCTCCGGCCCCTGTTGCGGTAAAATTTCTCAGGAAGAATATAAAAATCTGGTCAATTCGGCTATTGATTTTCTGGAAGGGCGCAATACCAAAATTCAGGAAGAACTCTCGCAAAAAATGCACGAAGCCAGCGAGCGTGAAGATTTTGAAACCGCCCTGATCTTGCGGGATCGGATTCGGGCGCTGACAAACGTCCAGAAAGGCAATCTTGTTGAATATGCCGATATCGGCTCGGCGGATTTTGTGGCTTTGTCGCGCAAAAACGGGCTGATCTGCCTTCAGGTCTTTTTTATCCGCGGCGGGCAAAATTGCGGCAATGTGCCGTTCTTTCCGCGCCAGACGGAAGATGCCTCGGATTCGGAAATCCTTGAGGCCTTTCTGGGAAGTTTTTATTCCACGCATATTCCTGCGGATGAAATTGTTGTGTCGCATGAGTTGGAAAATCATGACTTTATGGAAAGCGCGCTGGGCACCCGCATTATGACCTATACCAAAGGCAACAAAGCCAAAATTATTCAAATGGTCGCCGAAAACGCCATGGCTTCGCTGGAACGGAAAGTGGCAATGGAAATGTCGGTCATGAACAATCTCAAAGAATTTCAGGCCGTTTTCGGGCTCAAGCGGATTCCCCGCCGCATAGAGATTTATGACAACTCGCATAATCAGGGAACCTATGCCATCGGAGCCATGGTCGTTGCCACGCCTGACGGTTTTGATAAAAAACAGTACCGTACGTTTAATATCAAAAACGAAGACGTCATGCAGGATGATTTCGGCATGATGAAAGAGGTCTTGTCACGTCGCTTTGCCAAAATGACCGAAGCCAACCGTCCGGATGTGATTCTGCTGGACGGCGGTCTGGGACAGCTGCACGCCGTGCATGAGATTCTGAAAGGCTGTGACTTGAGCGATATCGCCGTTATTGCCATTTCCAAAGGGCCTGACCGCAATGCCGGCAAGGAGTTTTATCATATGCTAGGCCGCGAGAGTTTTGCGCTGCCGTACCGTTCGCCGCTGGCTTTTTATATGCAGAACCTGCGGGACGAGGCCCACCGCTTTGCCATCGGAACGCACCGCAAGAAACGCGCCAAATCAATGTATAAATCGCGTCTGGACGAGATTGAAGGAGTCGGTCACACCCGCAAACGCGATTTGCTCAATTATTTCGGTTCGGCGGAAGAAATTTCGCAGGCCGGCGTCAAAGATTTGCAAAAAGTAAGCGGAATAAGTAAAAAAACGGCGGAAAAGATATATAATTACTTTCACAATTGAAAATTCTGCATTACTATACCTTAAACGGTTATTTTTAATAAAATTACAGAGGAAAAAAACGTGTATAACTTGCCAAATATTTTAACGATATCTCGGATTGTCGTTATTCCGGTTATCTTTCTTTCCATTTATATCCATACTTATGTCTGGTCTTTGTTCGCGGCCGTGCTGTTTATTATTGCCTCGATTACGGACTATTTTGACGGATATCTGGCTCGTTCCCGCAATGAAACCTCAGCTTTCGGCCGCCTGTTTGACCCGATTGCCGACAAGCTGCTGGTCGTTTCTGCGCTGCTGATTATCGTTGCAAACGGTCTGGTAGATAAAATCAGCTATATTCCTGTTGTCATTATCCTCTGCCGCGAAGTTTTGGTTTCCGGCCTGAGAGAATTTCTGGCCGAGGTTAAAATCGGCCTTCCCGTTACCCGTCTGGCAAAATGGAAAACCGGATTCCAAATGACCGCTTTGTCAATGATTCTGGTCGGCGGCTGGTTCCGTGTGCCCGGAGAGATTCTGCTCTGGATTGCCGGCGTGCTGACCTTTATTACCGGCTATCAGTATTTTGAAAAAGGCATGAACTACGTTCGCAAAGAAGCCAAAGCCAAAAATAAAGCCGCTGTCGTAAAAAAGGCTGAAGCCGCAAAACCGGCGCCGGCCAAAAAAGCCGCTGCTTCCAAAGCCGTTGCCAAAAAAGCTCCGGCCAAGAAAAAGCCTGCAAAAAAAACAGCCGGCAAGGCCAAATCGTCCAAATAACAAAAGCGTCCGGTCATAAATATGGAGAACGTAAAAGCCCACATATTGGTCGTTGACGATGACAAAAGATTGCGCTCGCTTTTGCAGCGCTTTCTGCGTGACGGCGGCTTTTACGTCTCGACCGCCAAAGATGCCGAAGAAGCCCGCGGCCAGTTAAAGTCTTATAAGTTTGACCTCCTGATTGTGGATATCATGATGCCGAATGAAAGTGGGCTTGAATTTTTGTCCGGCCTGCGGCAGGAAAGCAGTGTGCCGGTAATTATGCTGACGGCCATGGGCGAAACGGCCGACCGGATTGCCGGACTGGAACGGGGAGCGGACGATTATTTGCCCAAGCCTTTCGAGCCGCAGGAGCTGGTGCTGCGGATAAAGAGCATTCTGCGCCGTGCGCCGGTGGAAAACAAAGAAAATATAGAAAAGCTGAACCTTGGACTCTGCGTATATGACATGTCTAAAAAAGAGCTGGTCGGCAAGCAGGGACAGGTTATCCATATTACGCCGTTGGAGCAGTCTATGCTGAGTATTTTGGGACAAAAGTCCGGTCAGATTTTTACCAGAGAAAAGCTGGCTGAAATCTTGGGAGCCGGACAAAGCCCGCGCTCGATAGATGTTCAGATAACCCGTCTGCGTAAAAAAATAGAAAAAGATTCAAAAAATCCGCGGTACTTGCAAACCGTCCGCGGCAAAGGTTATATGCTGCTGCCCGAATAGGCGGCGGGACTATTGTAGGAGAAGATAAATGCGTTTGGTGTTTCCGGAAAAAGTAGAAAATGCTTTACGGTATTTGAAGTTGAAATTTTTGCCTAAAACATTGTTTTTCAGAACAATGCTTTTGATTTTTATTCCGCTGATCGTGGTTCAGGTCGTTTCTATCTTTGTTTTTTTTGACAGCAACTGGTGGCGCGTCGGCCGTCAGCTTTCGTCCAACCTGACGGCGGATATGGCTTATGTTATAAAAATGGTGGAAAACAATCCTGACGAAATTGAAAAGATTAAAGAAACGACTGCCGGATTGTTCAATATTGACCTGAAGGTTTTTGACAAAGGCGAAAAATATACCGTTATTGATAACAGCGACGACACCCGCCGCATGGCGACCAAATATTTCCGCAAGGCGCTGGATCGCCAGTTTTCCAAAGAAAACGTCAACCTGTATATGGATCCCAAATCCAATGATATGGTGATTGTCATAAAAGGCAAAAACCGGACTTATGAATTTACTGCCAGCGAGAAAAAGATTTTCAGCTCGTCCATGTTCCTGTTTGTGCTGTGGATGGTCATTACGTCGCTGCTGTTGTTTCTGGTTGCTGTGCTGTTCCTGCGCGTGCAGGTACGCTCCATTGCCGAACTGGCTCAGGTTGCGGAAGATTTCGGTAAAGGCATAGATAATAAAACGTTCAAACCCTATGGGTCTTCCGAGGTCAGAAAAGCTGCTTTTGCCTTTATTAAAATGAAGGAGCGTATCCAGCGCCAGATCAGTGAACGGACACAAATGCTGGCCGGCGTTTCGCATGACTTGCGCACCCCGCTGACCCGCATGAAACTGCAGGTTGCCCTGCTGCCGGACGGCGAAGACAAAAAAGATTTTCTCTCCGATATTGAAGAGATGGAAAAAATGCTGGACGGCTATTTGTCGTTTGTCAGCGGCGAAGGCGGTGAAAAATCGACCTTTGTTGATATCAATGAGATGATTTTGAGCATCATCAACAAGTTCCGCAACAAAAAAGCGCTGATTCGCTATTCGACCAATGATCAGGTCAGTGCAATTCAGGGACGCGAACAGGCTCTGAAGCGGGCTCTGACCAATGTCATCTCCAACGCTTTCCGCTACGGCAAAACCATTGCGGTCAAATTAGAGAGCAACGATCGCAAACTGGAGGTTTCGATTGACGATGACGGCCCCGGTATTCCGGCAGATAAAAGAGAAGACGTTTTCAAAGCCTTTTACCGTCTGGAAGGGTCTCGCAATAAAGAAACCGGCGGCGTCGGTCTCGGCCTGTCAATTGCCAAAGACGTCATTGCCTCTCACGGTGGTACAATTGAGCTGGCAGACAGCGAACTCGGCGGCTTGAAGGTTCAAATCAGTATTCCGTTGTAATAAAGGATAAAGTTTGATTCATGGCAGAAGCGGATAATAATATAGGCACGGAAGAATTGCCCGATATCTCGGATGATGCTTTGTCTTTGTCTGATACCGACATGGACAAGTTGGATTTATCGGATATTGGCAATGACGATATGGCAGGATTTCCGAGTTTTCTGACTGAGAAAAAAGAAGACGGGATTGACCTCGGCTTTGATGATGTCAATAACCCTGATTTGGGGCTGGATGATATTAATATCGCCGAACCGGCCGTATCCGTGCCGGAATCCCAGGACGAAGCCGATATTGAACTGGATGATACGGTTGCGGACATCAACCTTGATGATGTTGCGGCAAACACCTCCAACCTGCCGGCCGATGACTGGAACCAAACGACTGACGACGGAACAAATCCGGATGAATTTTTGGATACGCCGCTGCCGGAAACGGAGGTGGAAGAAGCCGGAGAATGGCCGGACGCCGAAACGCCGCTGCAGGAAGCCGAAACTGAAATTGCTGAAACTTCTGAGACTGACAATCTTTCTCCGATGGTTGATGAAGAAGATATTTTGGCCGAGGAAACCGATGAAACCGGCTTAACGCCGGTGGCGGAAGAATATTCGGCGGTTACGGAACAGGAAATTGCGGCAGAACCGGAAGAAGAAACGATTCTGGAAGCTCAGGAAGATATTGAACCGGTAGTTGAAGAAAGCTATAAAGATGAAAAAATCGCCGCCGAACTCGGTGATAATGAACTTTCCGAACAAGAGAATACAGCACCGCAAGCCATGACCGAGCCTTGGGCTGAACCTAACCCCGCTGCGGAAACAGTCTATCCCGAACATCCCGTCATTTCAGAAAAAGAATTAAACCGTTTTCTCAAGTGGTATTCCGGCAGTCTCAGCGATGAGTATGTTGAATTTTCCACCGAATATGAAAGCGGAGAAATTGAGGGAACGGAGGATTGTAAAGCCCTGAATGTCAAAGTCGGCAATTCTTATTATGGCTGGAATGTCAAATTTGACAACGGAATAAACATGAGCCTGAGAGATGTCAGAGACTACCAGTTATATTACGGCAGACTTCCGGCATCCGGCGGAGTAATCAGTTTTGGCGATTTAACGCTGACATTCAAAAATATTGAACGTATTGTCAGCAGCCAAACGCCGGAATATTATAGTTATGGTGTTGTTGCGTACGAATAAGATAAAAATCCCCGACCGCAAAGTCGGGGATTTTTATCAGACAGTTTATTTTTGTGTAAAATTACCCGCAGAAATACATTGAATATCCATCATAAGCGCCTCCGCAATAAACATTAGTTACAAAGCGACAGCCTCGGGCAGCAGAAGTACATGGTGCAGCGTAAGTATTACAAATCGGGTGTGACATATTGTCACAGCAGAATACATAACCGGTGTAGCAATAGTAATTCTCGCAGTTGCCGCCCAGATTGCTGCCATCTCCGGTATACATAACAGGGCAGGTGCTGTCACCTGAACTTCCGCTGTCAGAAGAGGAGCACCCTGAACCGCCGCAACGTTCATCACATGAATCCCAAGTACCGTCTTTGCAACAGTCACCATGGCATGTTCCATGATAAGAACACCAGTTAGAAGAAGATGAGTTACAGCAGGAAGAACATTTTGTGCAGGTACCGCCGCAACCGTCAGAAACGGTATAAGTGCCGCAAGAACATCCGGAATCACTGGAACAGCTCGGCGTACAGCAGGATTGATAAGGATAATAACAGGTTTTGGTATTACATCCGTTACGGGTCGAACCGCCGCAACCTCCGGGGTTGGAAGTCGAAGTTCCGGACGGGCAATCCATGTTGCAGGTGTAATAACAGGCATACTCGCAGCCATCTGTGCCGTTTGTACCGTAAGATGAAGAAGACAGCGAAGTATTCGACGGACATCCGGACGGCGTACAGC
>JAGBHO010000003.1 GCA_017935485.1 Alphaproteobacteria bacterium
GCGCGCGGCCTGTCTTCTTTACATTGTTTGTAATAAGGTTTTCCGTTCGGGCACTGTCCATCAACAAAGGACGGCAAATCACATTTTTCGGTGTTATATCCGTTTTGCTTACACCAAGTTACGGCATCGCATTTAAGATAGTGGTCATCGCGGGAACACTTACCGACTTGCGCCTGATATTGCGGACATTGCCCTGATAAATAATAGGTATAACCTTTGTTCTCGCAATATTCCGAATCTTCGTTGATATTCATATTGATATCACCGCCACCGGCCAATTTATCATCACCACAATCAGGCAGGAAACAGATACCGCAATAAGCATCGGAAGGCGGGAGGAGAACCGAAAAAGCAGCGGCAACAGCAAAAACTGACACCGCAGAGTTTAGTTTCATGTGTAGCATAGTGTGTTTCATTTTCGGTCTCCTCCCAAAGCAAACGTGCTTTACCCGGTCGGCTGTCAACGCCGTGCCAAAGCTGTCACGTTGTTCTTTCTTTTCTGTGACACATAGCGTGCCCAGAATGGTTAATAAAAATTCTTTCCTTGTTGTCATTCAAAGCACGTTCTTCGTCATATTTCAGTCGAAGCAACGCGGTCTCTGAATCACGGCGCTGGCAACTCGCCGCGCACCTGCCGTGCAGGTCATTCTCGGGCTTGACCCGAGAATCCATCTCACAACCGGCACGTTGCTTATTTCTTTATGGATTGCCGGATCGAAGTTCGGCAATGACATTGTTAATACTATACCACAAGAAAATACAAGAGTCAATATGTAATGAAAAGTTGGGTGAGGATTTTGGCTATGAGAACGGGAAAAAGAGAGAAATTTGGCTAATCAGAGAGGCTGGTGGGGAAGAGGAAAAGGAATGAGGCGGGTGGAAAAAAAGGCGGGAAGGGTGAAGGAGAAATGGGGATGAAGCGGATATTGGTGTTACAGCACAAACCAATCGCCGCCGAATATCGGCGGCGGGTCTCAGGGCGCCGTACAAGCTGATTGCTGCCGCCGCACGGCCTAGAAGAAGACAGCGGCACGCAATGAAACAACCGTGTCATAATCAGACTTGGGGTTGAGCGCCGGTTTGATGTAAAACTGCACGTCCGGCGTGATTGTTGCCCATTTTGAGATTCCCCATGCCCAGTAGGCTTCCAATACGGTCTCGTTCGGACGGGCGGAAGCGTCTCCGGCACCGGTCTTGTCAATTTTGTTATAAGCCGCGGCAAATCCGATCTGATCCAGCGGGTTGCGGTCAAGCGGATCATTGTAAACCGTACCGAGAACAAAAGAAAGCTCTGCGAAAGCCGTACTGCCGGAAACGCCGTTCAAACGGGAGAAAACGGCCCATTTTTCACCGATGTTCTGCGAGGCGTTTAATGACCAGCCGTTTGTTGTCTGCGGCTGCTCTTTTACGGCCGGCTGATTATAAACCATAACAGAATATTGTCCGCTGCCCAGCCCTTTGATCGTCGGCGTATAAGACAAAGAGGCAAAAGTCGTGTAGTGCTCTTCATTCAAATGATTGACCCGTACGCTGATGCCGTCAATATTTGTGGCATCCTGAGCACCGAAAGTCAAAGACCATTCGTCATTTGGCGCAATCTGGGCAAACATGCCGACGCCGGACGTGGAGTAGGTCGAGGTGGCGTTTTGCGATAAAGAATAGTTGATGAAGTTGACCTGCTGGTTGGAGGCATAAGCCGTACCGTCAAAGTTGTACAACGGAAACTGACCGGCGCCGAGTGTCAGCCAATTCCATTTTCCGCCAAGTTGGTAAGAATAATAGAGTTCGTCAAAAGCGTTTGAAGATGAGGTGTAATCGTTGATAGAGGAGGCGACGCCGATGTTGTTTCCGATTCTTTCGGCGCTTGAGCCGCCGTAGCGGGCAATGTTATAAGCAAAATTCAGCGTTCCTGTACCATATTCGTTTTGAAAAGTTGTCCAGGTAAAAGACGGATAAATTATGGTTTGATAGGCCGTTTTTTTGCCGTTCGGCGCCCCGCGCTGAGCCATATAAGAAATATCAACCGAGTAATCAAAGCCATAGTCTTTGCTGAGACGGTTTTTAAAATCGGTATAATCCTGCCCCAAATCCGTAAAGTTATGATTGCGGCGGATATGGCCTGCTGCGGCACGCTGCTTGGCGGATTTCGGACGATGAACATTGGTTGCGGCAGTGCTTTCATCATCAGGCGAAACGTCCGCGACACTGGCCTGAACATTTGCCGCTGAAAAAAGCAGGGCGCAGGAAAAAACTGACGTCAAATAGCCGATTTTATGTGTAATCATTTTTCAATCCTTGTCTGAAAAGTTAAATTTGAAAAAGTATATATAAGCAAAAAATGATAATTAAAGGCCCGAGAGAAAAATATTGACAAAAACGGCCGCTGCGCTATACTTACCAAAGTTTCGAGAATTATTAACAAAAATTATTAACTAAAAACAATGTATCATGAAAGAACTTGTTTTATGTGCTGAAACAGCAACTGATATTAAAAAAGAGATGTTGGATTTTATTGACAGTTTTGGCGTTCCCAAAACAAAAGTCGTTTGCCCGCCGCGTTTGGTTTATTTTTATCATGACAGAGAACGCAAAAACGTGTGGGCAATGACATTAAAAGACAAAGAACGCCGGTCATATCATGTTTTTCTTTATATTGACGGCGGCGTAATGACAATTGAGGTCGGCTTTTTCCGGTTTGTTCCGATTCCCGCAGGCACAACGCTTTCGAACGGAATAACCGGCGTGCGTTATAATGAGAACGGAGAACTGGAGCAAGTCTTGTATTGTTATCGCAAAAAACGCTCTTCCGTTAAGTCTGAAAATGACTATTACGGCATGGAAGCGGATAGTGCGGAATATAAAGATAAAGTTGCTGAAACAGCCTGATTCTTTCAAAAAAATAAAAAGCCTTGGATTAACCAAGGCTTTTTTCTTACATATTGTTGCGGTTTTTGGTCGAGAACGGCATGTATTGCCCGACTCCGCCGAAATATTTTTCAAAAAATCCCGGTTCCTGTCCGGGAGTCAACGTTGCATCGCTGCTGACGGCAACCTCCGTGCCTTCTTTCTTGTCAAGACGGTCAATATCTGCAACCTGATCATATTTGTCAAATTTCACGGTTAAGACATCTCGTGAAATTTCGGTCGGCTTAAAAAATGCTACCTGTTTGACTTCGGAAGACATGTAAATCCATGTGTTTTTATCAAGTGAAACCACGGAAGAGGGAGCGCCGAGCAGGCTTAAGACCTCTTCTTTGCTTTGACCTGTTTTAAGCTGGGAGATTCGGTCGTTTGTCGGCATGTTTCCGTTATGCGATACAAACACATCGCTGGAGCAGGAACACAACATTGCCGCGGTTAACATGCTGAAAAGTATTTTGTTTGTTGACATCTGAAAATCCTTGACGTTAATATCACAACAGTTTTTCCATATATAACATAAGGAAACAATTTATGCAAAATCTTTTTTCTTATCCAATAGAAGTAGACGGATTGTCCGCTTCGGTAAAAAAATATCGGATAGAAGCCTCCTCTAAAGATTTAGTCTATCTGACGGAGGTTTTAAAGGTGCCGGCGGTAAAATCCTGCACTGCGGAAATTTTTCTGAAGCACAATCACCGTGAACACACATTAAACGTGACCGGAACGGTAAAGGCTGAACTCGAGCTGACCAGTGTTATCAGTCTGGAAAACTTTGACAAGCTTTATGAAGGCGAGTTTGCACTGCATTATGATACCAAGGCCACTTATAAGGACATTCGCGACATGGAACCGGAATTTGACGACGATGTGCCAGATATTGTTGAAGACGGCAAAATCGATCTGGGGGATATTGTGATTGAGCAGGTTGCCCTGATGATTGACGACTACCCGCGCAAAGACGGCGAAGTCTTTTCTTTTGAATCCGAGTTTGATGCTGAAACGACCGAGGCGATGAATCCGTTCAATGTTCTAAAAAAATTAAAGAAATGACAATTTTGTGCTTGCAAAATGCAAAAATATTGGCTAAAAGGATTTCAAGAATTTCTAAACCTCATTAATTTAGTTGCATTTAAAAACTAAATGGTTTATTAATGGCTTTGAAAAAAGTGTAAATAACAATTAATTAGAGTATGAGAAAATGGCTACACCTAAAAAGAAAACTACTCCTTCCCGCCGCAATATGCGTCGTTCTCACGATGCGTTGAAGGCAAATTCCTATCAGGAATGCCCGAACTGCGGAGAGCTGAAGAGACCGCATAACGTATGCGCTTCCTGCGGATACTATGATGGTAAAGAAGTTGTTGCAAAGAAAGCTACAGCTGAATAATTATAAAATTTATAATATATGGAGCAGATATTGTCTAATACGAATAATCTGGTCATATCAATCGATGCAATGGGGGGAGATAATTCCCCCAGAGTCGTAATTGAGGGGCTTGCTCTGGCCGTAAAAAAAAATCCCGATGCCAAATTTTTGCTGTTTGGCGATAAGGATAAAATCTCAGCCCATCTGAAAAATTATCCGTTATTGCAGGAAGTTTGCGAGATTCGCCATTCTGACGAAGTCGTGAGCAATGATGACAAGCCTTCACAGGTTATTCGCAACCGCAATACCAGCATGCACATGGCCATAGACGCCGTCAAAAACGGTGAGGCTCAGGCCGTTGTGTCTGCCGGCAATACCGGCGCTTTGATGGCAATCTCCAAACTGGTGCTCCGTACAATCCAAAAAATTCATCGTCCGGCAATCGTCAGCATTATGCCTCACCAGTTTGGCAAATATGTGATGCTTGATTTGGGAGCAAATACCGAATGCGATGCCCTGAATTTGGCTGAATTTGCCTTAATGGGAGACATTCTGGCCCGCCATGCTCTCGGACTGGCGCGTCCCCGTGTCGCACTGTTGAATATCGGTGCCGAAGAAATGAAAGGCAAGGAAGAGATTCGTCAGGCTGCGCATTTGATTAAAACATCCCGTCTTGATATTGATTTTATCGGTTATATTGAGCCGCACGAAATTCCCAACGGTGTGGCGGATGTTATTGTGGCGGACGGTTTTACGGGCAATATTGCGCTCAAGTCAATTGAGGGAACGGCTCGTCTGGTCTTGCGTCTGATGAAAAATTCGGTCAGACAGTCCTGGCTGGCCAAACTGGGAATGCCTTTCATGCTCGGTGCAATGCTCAAACTCAAAAAGACCATGGATCCGCGCTTGTATAACGGAGCCATGTTTGTCGGCTTGAACGGCTTGTCTGTCAAGAGCCACGGCGGAACGGACGCTTTGGGCTATTCCGTAGCTGTCGGCAATGCTATTTCTCTGGTGCGCCAGAATTTTGTGGCAACCATCAGGACAGAACTTGAAAAAGTTGATTTGGACGAACTTTCACAGGAAATTATCTATGACGCTTATTAGATCTGAAATTATCGGCCACGGACATTATCTTCCGGCCAAAGTTTTAACCAATGACGACCTTTCCAAAATGGTAGAAACCAATGACGAATGGATCAGCACGCGGACCGGCATCAAACAACGTCATATCGTAACTGATGAACTGACATCGGATATGGCTGTGGCCGCCGCCCGCAAAGCAATCGATTCCGCCGGCATTTCTGTTGAAGATGTTGAGCTTGTGATTTGCGCAACGGTTACGCCGGACAATACCACACCGGCCGTATCGGCTAAAATCGGCGGCAAACTCGGTGTAAAATCCGGCACGCCTACTTTTGATATTTCTGCTGCCTGCTCGGGTTTTGTTTATGCGCTGACAATGGCAGATAATATGATTCGTCTCGGTCAGGTCAAATGCGCCGTTGTCATCGGAGCAGAGAGCCTTTCTAAAATTGTGGACTGGACGGACAGAAACACTTGCGTCCTGTTCGGTGACGGCGCCGGAGCCGTTGTTCTGCGTGCATGTGAAGGAAACGGAGATAAGACCGATACCGGCATTCTGTCTACCCGCATTTATTCGGACGGCAGCCATTATGAAAGTTTGAAGTCTACCGGCGGGGTTTCTTCCACGCAAACGGCCGGTTTTATTTACATGGACGGCAAAGAAGTTTTCAAATATGCCATCAATTCTTTGAGCCAGGCTGCGGAAGATGTTATGGCCGATGCCGGCGTAAAGGCGGAAGATATTGATTTGTTGATTCCGCATCAGGCCAATATTCGTATTATCAACGGTGTCGGGCAAAAACTCGGCCTGCCGGAAGAAAAAGTTGTTGTCACCGTCAATAATCACGGTAATACCTCGGCAGCTTCCATTCCTCTGGCAATTTCAGAAAGTTTTGAAAGCGGCAAAATCAAAAAGGGCGATTTGGTCGTATTGACAGCCATGGGTGCCGGATTTACTTGGGGCGGCGCGTTAATCAGATTTTAAAAAACGGTTTTTTCTGTTTATTAAATTGCTGATTCGGCTTGTCATCAGGAATAAATTACGCTAAATATTTCATGCAAAAGAAAAGATATAGTATAAAGAATAAAATTGAAGGAATTTGAGATGAAAACAATTACTCGTGCAGATGTTGCTGAGACTATTTATGAAGAAATCGGTCTTTCCAGAAAAGACTCTAATGAAATTTTGGATATGGTTTTGGATGAAATCGTACAAGAGCTGGCTCGCGGCAATGACGTAAAATTGTCTTCTTTCGGCACATTTTCTTTGCGTGACAAAAAAGCGCGCTCCGGCCGCAATCCCAAAACCGGCGTTGAAGCTGTCATTAGTTCCCGCCGCGTAATTTCTTTCAAACCCTCTCAGACGATGAGAAAAATTATCAACGCCTGATTTTTAAGGAAAACAAATGGTTGTCAACAAAAGTAAATCTGCTTTCAGAACAATTGCAGAAGTTGCTGAAGAACTCGGTGTGGCAACCCATGTCTTGCGTTTCTGGGAAACAAAATTTTCACAGATTAAGCCGATGAAAAGAAGCGGCGGACGCCGTTATTATCGTCCGGATGATGTGGAATTGGTCAAAACAATCAAAGAATATCTCTATGACAAGCGCTATACGATTGAGGGCGTACAAAAACTCTTCAAAGAAAAAGGCGCCAAAAAACTGGTTGGTGAAGAAATTCAAAAAGACTTTTTTGAAGACGTCGATAAAACTGCACTTGACGATAACTGCCGCGCCCTTGTCAGCGGTCTGGTTACTGAACTGAAAGAAATTAGAGCAGAAATGCAGAAAACGCTTGAAATTGCAACGGAATAAAATCCCAATTTAATGCCGAATATCGCTCCGATAATAAGAGCGGTATTTTTTTTCTGATAATTTTATAAATTGACAAAATCGTCTATATATGCTATTTTTGACGATGATAATATATTATTGTTAAACTATAAAAATTTTTATCTATGATAAGAGTAGAGAGAAAAAATGCTTGGACAGGGCGTGTGGAGATTGCTTTCAATTATAACTTGAAAGTGTTATTGGCAATTTTAGCGCTTATTATTGCCGTTTTGCTGGGATACGGATTGTTCTGTTTACTGTCTTGGAGCTGGAATAACGCGGTTGTTCCAACATCTTCATGGATTTGGAACTCAGTTCTTGTCCCGACAGCAGCTTGGCTGTGGAAATCGCTTTGGTGGATTTTGGGAATATTGTTGGGCGGTTTGCTGTTATGGTGGGCTTGGACTAAAAATATTTTCCGCAATCTGGGTGAGAAAGTAAAAAACAATCCAAAGACATTAAAAGCGGTTTTGCTTGTATTGTTAGGATTGGCAGTTTTACTTTGCGTCATAATACTGTGGCCCAATCCCAAACCGGTGTCTCCTGTCATGCGAAAAACAACCAATAAAGTAATGATTATGCTTCCTCGTACTGCTATTGCAAGGGCCTATCTCGACAAAGAAGAAAATTTGCTGGGTTGCAAATATATCTTTGGCGAAAAAGCTAAAAGCTATATGGAGAACAGAGAAAATAATCTCACCACCTTTAAAGTCGTTTCCGAAGCCTCATGGATACCGGAAGTCGATGCGCTTTTGGCACCCGAGGTCAAAGGAACTTTATCGGATGATGAGATTGCAGTCATTACGCTGGTGGCAATGCGCAACGGTTACTATGGTTTTAAAGAATCTGACTTTTTGAAAGTTCTCAATAAAGAAGGATTTGATAAAGCCGTGGATGCCATCAAGTTACACCGAGCTGATGGAGCATCTCGAAAGCTTAAGGATGAAGGCAAGATTTATACTTGGATGTTATGGGCATTAGGCAAAGGTTATGTCACCTTTGAAGAGCTGTGGAATTCGCCGACTTGGGCGTATCTGAAACTCAATGCCGATGAGCTATATCAAAAAGATAAAAGAGTCTTCAAATCCGAGTTTAAAGAAATTATTCTTGGCAAGGGATGTAACAACCAGCTTGTCAGAAATTTCAATTTCTTTGAGGGGCGCGATATGATTGAAGAAACCACAACAGAAAACGTGATTTCTTCAGAAGCAGAAAACAGCTTGTGGAATAAAATCTGCAGCATTGTTTATCCTGCCAAAAAATGGCTGCATAGCTTGTTTGGTGTTGAGGTATAAGCCATGAACTCTCTAAAAAATCCCTTTTGCTAAAATTGCAAAAGGGATTTTTTGTTTTATTAAACGAATTTTTCCCATTCCGCCAGTTTGTCTTCAAACTTGAGAGTCGCGTTGGCCGGACTGGTCGAGGGCAAAACATGGCATTCCAGTTGTTGTGACAAAACCGGATGAAATTTTTTAAAAAACTGAAAAGATTTCTGACCGTTGAACAGCATTTTTTGAACCGATGGATATTGTTTGAGCAAGGCTTCGAAATCATTGGGAATTTCCGATTTTATGTTGCTGTCCAGACTGCCGTCCCGCTCGCAATATTGCAAGTTGTCCCATAAGCCGATGCCCTGTGACAGCAGGCAGGCTTTTTTTTCCTCATAGTTTGAAAACGCCGCTCCGTTATTAAACAGTCTGGCCATAATCAGCCAAAAGGCGTTGCGCGGGTGAGCATAATACTCGCATGCTTCCAGAGAAGCAATACCGGGCATTGTACCGATAATCATTGTTCTGGTGTTCTTGTCAAGCAGCGGGGCAAAACTTTTCGGCATATAAAATCTCCTGCACAATATTATTTTCTTTACATTTTCAGTTGTTGTTCATACTATAATCAATTATAATAGTCAAGTTGAAGACAGAAACACTATATAAAAAGCGGATTATTGCAAGGTCGAATGTGTTTTACATCTTTAGTTTGCGCTTTGTAATATTCTAAAGTTATAAATAGAAAGAAAAACAATGAATACAATTGAGCGTGTTAAACAGTATCAAAAGGAATTGTCCGAGTTTAAAGAAACAAAATTTAGCCTAAAAGCATTTTTTTTCGGGCCGGTTTATTTTCTCTATTATGATCTGGCTGTAGAAGGCGTGGCATTTTTCTTTTTGCCGTTGGTTATTTTCTTGCCGTTGACTTTGTTAGGATTTGGTTGGGAAGCTTTCTGGCCGATTTTGTTTTTGTGTGAAGTTGTAGCCGGTTTTTATGCCCCGTCAAAGATCAGATCAGCCAAACAAGCTTATATTGAGCGTTTTAAAAATGCTGATCCTGATGCTGATATAGCCTATTTTTCGGTCTCTCCTGCTCGGTTGGTACTGTTGAGTTGGTTGAGCGGCGGTCTTTATGAAATCTATTGGGAATATAAAAATTGGTGCTTTATCAGAAGTAATACCAAAGAAGATATAACGCCTGTGTGTCGTAGTTGGTTATTTGGTATATTTTTTATCTATCCTTTATTTTTGCGGATAAGGAAAAGTGCTGAAAAATATGCAAAAGTTTCTTCCGGTCTGATGTGGTATGGATTAAGCTATTTAGTATTATGGATTTTTCAGTTGTTAATACAACGGGGAATTAATAGCGGAATGAATGGGATATGGTTCTTCATCGGATGTTTGGTAATCAGCCCGTTATTGCTGTTGCCCTATCAAAAACAGATAAATGAATACAATCAATTTATTAAACCGTCGGAGCCGCAACAAAAAAAACTTTATTTTGGAGAAGTCCTTACCGTTATAATCGGTATGCTTTTATCAGTTTGGGGAGCTGGAATAACGTATTCTGAAAATAAAGTTGCTAATGCATTAAACAACTTTAATGACGATAAACAAATGGTTATCGGTTATCTGGGCGGAAGTTATTTGCGCCATACGGAAGGCTATGGAGAAGTGTGCGCCAATCTCGGTACGCCGTTGCAAAAATATCCGCAACGCTTTAAAGAAGTCTATCGGCAAGAATACCAAGATCTGGCAGATGTACTTTCTGCACAAGGGCTGTCAATGGAAGAATTCATGAATGAAATGAAACAAAGTCTGAAAGATATTCTGCCGTCGGGAGCAGAAAATATATTAATCCGGATGCGTAAGGAGCTGATTATTTCCGCTATGGCGCAAAAGACAATGTCGCGCCGGAAGATGTTGAGTGGAAAGATGAGTATGCGGAGATTCTGCCGCTTAACCGTGTATGTGAATTTCTTGATAATGATCCGGAGTTTGTCTTTTGGGAAAAAGATGAAATAGAACAAGCCGTCAAACAGCTTAAGAAATAAGGTATTCAGTATTTGAGGGCGATACCGGAAATAACGGTATAGCCCTTGTTATTATCATTGGAGTTGCGGGTCAGGCCCTTGGAGTTGATAAAACCGTTGATCAGAAATAGGTCAAAATAACGGTTAAGGACAAAACGATTCTCTTGTACGAGTAAGTCGTCGCGATGACGCGTATTTTCTGCTTCTGTATGCAGATAAGCCAAATTTGTTTTGAAACGCCCGAAGTCGTAACCAATTCCAAAATCCCAAGCCTGTCCTTCGCGGTAGTTGTCAAAAAATGCCGGCAGATATGGCGAAAGAGCCTGAGTGGAAATCGGGTTGCGTTTGCCGTCAATGTAGGATTTTTTATAAGAAGCGGAAATATGAAATCCGCCGGAAACCCATTTTACACCGATGCCCCATTCTTTATCCGTGCGGTTAAACATGCCGTAGGCGCCTGAGGTATAAAGCATGCCTGCCGGCAGCTTCCATTTGTTAAGCATGGCGGCGGTATAGCCGTCTTCGGTTGTTTGATAATGTGCGTAGCGGCTGACCATACCGCGGCGGTTGGCATTGTCCGGCGTGTAACTGAAACCGAATTGGGTATTGGCAATTTCCGGCGTAAAATAATTGAATTTCAGGGCACGGCCGTCATCCAAAATATGAGTAGACTTTTGTGTGGCAAATTTCACGCTCTTAAAACGGTTTTTCCAGTTGGTGCTGGAGAGAAAATAGGTCAGGTTGCTGTCTTGAATGCCAATCCATGAAATTTTGCCGGCGCCTTGATGCAACAGGTAGGCGGCATTATAGCTGTATCCGGCAGTAAAACGGCCATAATCGCGATTCTCGGCTGACAGATAAGGATAAAAGCGCCAATCGCCTTCCGAATAATCTTTATAATGCTGGCGATAAACAATTGTGTAATTAGCGTGGGCGCCTATACGGCTTCCGTCAGACGTCAGATAAGTGCCCTCGGCCCGCCCGTCTGCCCGAAAAACGGCACGGTTAGGCAGATTTTTAAGATTGTCCTTGTCCCGTGTTCCCATAATGCCGTAATATTGTCCGGCAAGTCCGGATTGCGAAAATTCCCAACCTTGCGCTGCGGTTAACTGTGGCAAAACACAAATTGCCCCTGAGAATAAAATAGATTTCAGTATTCTGACAGCCATAAAATAGTCACACCGGATAATTTTTTGCCGCTGATGGTTAAGTACTCAAAATATACTTGGAAAGCGTCCGGAATGTCAAGCCGGATTAAAGAAAAAACTCAAATTTCATAACCTTAAGGTCATATTTCCATTTTTGTACCTCACCGGTAGCTTTGCCGCCCGCTTTTCGGTAAAAAGAATTGGAGGCCGGAAAATCTTTCATCGTCCATAAAAATACCTTTTTGCAGCCGTTATGTTTAAGCTTTTCCAGAACAAAATCCAGCAGTTTCCCGCCCAGCCCTTGCCGCTGATAAGCTGGTGCGATATAAAAAACGGCAATCTCCGCTTCTTCTCCAAAACCGGGAGCCAAAGCCAGAAAACCTGCCGGCCGGTTATCAGCGGACACCACAAAAACCAAACCTTGCCGAATGTCGTTTTTCATTTTCTCCAGACGTTCTTTCGTAACTTTTCTGTCGTTAAGAACTTCTTGCGGAATATAATTGCGATAAGAATGCTTCCATGCCTCGACATGGATTTGTGCAAGCAAAGCGGCGTCTTTTTCCGTTGCTTGGCGGCAGGTTATAAGATGTATGGTGTTCATATATTTTCCCTTTTTAATAAGAAATATAAAACAATATTCTTGCATCTGGCAAATAATATTTTAATATAAAACAAATTTTATAATTATGTTTAACAATTAAAGTATTATTTTATGAAGAAATTAAAATTAAACTTTTACTGTTTTGTACCAGCGTTAATGGTTTTAGGAGGAAGTTATCTCCTGTCGCCGCTGATTGCGGTAAAATGGATAAACATCATCCTCCTTGCAGCAGCCTTTACCGTTGTTCAATTAGCCGTCTGCAAAAAAGCCCCGGAAAACCTTATCGTTAACACTTTATGGCTGGAGCTTATGGCTACATTTGCAGTGATAATGCCGGTTGCGCCGAAAAACTGGGGAACCGAAGCAATTACGGAAAATATTTTGCTTATCCTGACCGGATCTTATGTCTTTCTAATATTGCTCCCGATATTGTTTCCCAAATTGTTCCGGCCGATATTCCCCTCTCTGCTGTCAAAGCAATAAAACGGCTTCCTTAAGAGAGTCCGGTATAGGCGCTTAAACTTGCCAAAAAAACACCCCAATAAACGGCCGGCTTCATAAAGGCAGTTCGTAAGGGGTGTTTTTTTGTATAGAGAAAAAACGCCATTTCTGACGGCTTGTCAGTGTTGGTCGGGATGACTGGATTAGTCCTCATTACGTTTGTTCCACTTCGGTTTTGTGCAGGCACACCGGCGTTCTTCCGCCCGCCTAAACCTCGTAGTGAACCGGCTTCCACCGCTGCTTCACCCCCGATCTTAACCAATAAAAAAGCTGTTCATAAAGAACAGCTTTTTTAAAGCACTTTTTATATCTGCGATACTCATTAACACAAGCTTTGAGTTGAGTATTGTGGAGAGATGCATATAAAAAATTAATATTGACAACCTTGTGGTATTTAATTTTAAATACGTAATAATTGGTATTTATAAAAGTTTACGGATAAAAAAATGACAACTCAAGCAGAAGAATATATAGAACGGCTCAAGGATGAATATATTGATAATCAAAAAAGAGGCCAAGAGCGTGATTTGCTTATTCAAGAGAATAATATAGAAAAGGAACAAATAAAAGGCTATCACGGAAGAGAAATTTTAGAATTGCTGCAAAATGCAGATGATGCTTTCCAAAAAATGATAAACGAAGGTAAAGTAGCCAAATGCGATTTGGAAGTAATTATAGATTATGATGAAAAAAATCATATTTTGCGTGTTGCAAATACAGGAACTTTTTTTGATTATGATGGTATAAAAGCCATTGTTCAAGGTAATAACAGTACAAAAAAAGGAAAATATATCGGCAATAAGGGAACAGGATTTCGCTCGATTCTGAATTGGGCGGAAGAAGTAAGAATTATATCTGGAGATTTTCATATTGGTTTTAGTGAAAAATATGCTCAGGAGCTTTTTTGTCATCATCAAGAAAATTCTCAGATAAAAAGAACTATCCTAATCTTCACTTTCCTATGTTAGCAGTTCCTTATAATTGGGACGATTATAAGGAGTACGATAAAAATAAGACCACGATTGAAGTCAAAGTTAGTTCTGATAAAAACCAAGATGATTATAATGTTGTTAAGCAAATCCAAAATATAGATATGCAAATTTTGTTATTTATACCTAACATCAACAAAATACGGATAAATATAAACGGGTCTGAGATTTTATATCAAAAACAAACTAAAGAGAAAAATACGGTTGTTTTGAAAAAATTCATAGATAATCATCTTAAAACAGAAGAGTTTTTTGGCGTATTTACAAGAGTAATTGAAAAAGCACTTAAAGAAGATGATGTTGAAAAAGACATAGATTTGGCAATAGCTATCCCTGATAATAGCGATAATTTCCAGTCACAACATCTGTTGTTTTCTTCAAACTTTCGCCGGAGGCTTCCGAGCGTGTGATATCTTCAACAGAATGATTAAGATATAAAGAACTGGCGGTTTGAATAATTGTTGGTGTCGGCATGTATCGGCTACGCGACCAGTCGGATAAATCAAGAGAAGAAGCATATTTACTAAGCGCATTATCAAGAACAAAAGGTAAATTGTCGGCATTACATAATAACGGCTCAACAACCATATCGTTATAATGAGAGAAGAGAAGGGCGGTGAAGTTGCCTTTTGTTTCGGTTGCTATCAAAACAGGAACAATGACGGCAGCACGGCTTTCTTCGTGAAAGTTTTTCAAATCCAACGCATAATCCCAAACTTGTTCAATATCTTGGCGCAAATACTTCTCTGCTCCGACCTTAAACTCTAAAACAAAGATAACCCCTTTAATGAGGAGAACAACATCAACTCTTTTACCCAAACGGGGAATGGAATATTCAAACAAAATTTGCCCTGATTGATTTTGCAAGATTTGTTTAAGATAAGAAATCTCATAAACCCAAGCATTACGCTGCAAATCGGTCAAATCAAAAGGCGAAAATTGCACCAAATTTCCAAGAATCTCGCTATTATTGTCTTGTAAAAATTTTTCTATCGAATTTGCGTAAAAGAACCGATTAAGAGACAATTTCTCACCTATTTGTTTATTTTTGTATCTACGATATAATATTAAACAAGAACAGTTTGTGTCAATTATTATATCATAAGCTCAAGAGTTTTAGTTCGAAATTTTCTTTCACTTGCTTCCAATTTGGCATTTTTAGAGACAAAAGATTATAAAAGTCATCAGTGTGTTTATCAAAATAAGCATGACAGAGCTCATGGTAAATAACATAATCTATCGATTGTTTGCTGGCTTTTATCAAATCAGGATTAAGCACAATTTCATGTTTTTTTAGATAACTTCCCCACCGTCTTTTTAGTTTTCTGACTTTAAGCGTGGGCATTTCTAAATCAGGAAAGGCCTTGACACATTCTTTTAATCTCTCTGCAAATATAATATTTGCACGACCGAGTAGCCAGCTTTCAAAAGCCTTATTAATTTCATCAATTTTTTGTGGTGCAGAGGAAAGAATATAAATTTTATTCTTTAACACCTTAACCACATTTTTGAGAGCTGCTCTTTCAATGATTATTTGGTATTGTCTTCCTAAATAAAGAGCAGAACTCCCCGACTCATAAATTTTGTTCTCTGGGGCGTTGAACTGCTTAAAATAATCAATTTGTTTTTTTATCCAAAGAGTTTTGCGCTTAATAAAATCGTCAATTTCAAAGTCTTTTGCCTGCTTAGGTGCTTTTATTATAACCTGAAAATCAGGATATACTTCAGCAGCCAAAGATTTTCTGTCTTCTTTAACAATTTTAAATTCACTCATCAGAGCATATCCTTATTTTGTACAGCTAAGTTCCACGCCGTATTAACAATTTGCTCAATTGTATCGGCAGAAAGCTTTTCATCAACTTCGTCAAACAAATAATCTTCAATTGCAAAGAAAATCTCTCTTTTAACTGATGTGTTGTTTTGGAAGTCAACAATCTTATGAGCTTTAATAATTTGAACAATATCTTCAACAATTTGAGAATAATCTTTTTCATCAGACTTAAAGAACTTTCTGATGTTACGATAAAACGGATGATAAATTTTGTTTTTACGCAATTTTTCAGGAATATCAGAATCTTCATACTCAGTAACAGATTTTTGACATTTTTTAGCTTGGGCAAGAAGAGCAGCTAAATCTTCTTTTTTAGCTTGTTTAAGCTCTTGCAAGATTTTATCTATCAGTTCACTAAATTTACCATAAAAAGCCTCATCTTGCTCATAACGCTCTTTAATAACCTTCTTTGTTTGTGCCAAAATAGCATCAGCTTTTGATTTATCCGACAAACCATTTTTATCATCTTCAATATATTGGTTAAACTCCCTCATATCGGAAAGGTTGATTTCTTTAGATAAAATCTCAACATCTTTAGCAGTAACGTATTTATCCAAGAGTTTCATAATTTGGTCTTTATACTTGGAAAAATCTACTTTCTCGGCTAAAGAAAGTTGGGTTGTCTTTTTTATCTCTACAAAGCGTTTCAGGTCTTTCTTATATTCCAGAAGTTTGTTTGTATCCATTTTATTGTGAAAGTCGTAAAGAGAATAGCAAACGGAAAATTGTTTGATGAATTTGTTGACATCGTTATAAAAATCCTCACGAACCTTTTCATTATTTTTCAAATATTCAACATAATCATTCGTATTTTGCTTATCTTTTATATCCTTAAATGCCGCGTGTAATCTGTCATAAATACTATTCAACAGATTGATTTGGCTGTCGGTATCCAATAAAGCTCTGTCAATATCCTGCGGATCATAATGAGAGAAAAGCTCTAAAGCTGATTTTAAATTTTTGGCATTTTTAGAATAATCTACAATCAAACCGGCGGTTTTGCTTTGTTTTCCGTCGGCTCCGTCATATACACGATTAACGCGGGCAATTGCTTGCAGCAGATTGTGATCTTTGAGCTGCTTGGCTAAATATAAAACCGTATCACAAGGAGCATCAAATCCGGTCAAAAGCTTATCCACCACAATCAACAATTCGCAACCGTCAGGATTTTTCTTATAATCCCGAATAATTTGCTTTTCCCGACTTTCTAACGAGCCGTATAGATGTTTTTGCTTAGTCATATAATCAGTTACGATTTTTTTATGCTCAGAAAGCGTATCATCTTTACCTTCATCCGCCAAAGTATCGGAAATAATTACTTCCGCTCTGATTTCTCCCAACAAATCCAATGCTTGTTTGAACATAACCGCAGCATATTTACTCGGAGCTACAAGCTGTCCTTTAAGTCCGGTATTTTGAAAGTTTTTTACAAAATGATCATTAACATCTAAGGCAATCATTTCAATTCGTTGCGATGTTTCTTCCAAAACCGATGATGAAATGCATTTCTTGGCAAAATCTTTGCGTTCACTCTCAGAAAAGCGACCGGCTAAGCGTTCATAAAACTTATCGGCAATCTCATCAATCTTCTGGTCAACAAATCTACCTTGATAAATAAGAGGCAATACGGCACCGTCTTTTTCTGCTTCTGAAATGGTGTATTCATCAATCAATCCGCCAAATTTTTCAATTGATTGAGATTTAGACATTTCTTTACCCACCAATCTGTCCGGAACCTTTTTCATCAACGGCGTACCGGTAAAGGCAATCTGACAGGCGCTGGGCAGAATTTTGTTCATCATCATATTGGCGTCACCGCTCTGGGTGCGGTGTGCTTCATCAATCAAAACAAAAATATTATTGTCATCATCTACAAAATCGGTTGGTTTATCAAACTTATGCACCAAAGTTGTAATAACGTCTTGCGGATTATGTTTAATCAGTTCAAGCAGATTTTTGCAAGAAGTTGCCTGCACAACACCTTTTTTGATGTTACAGGCGGCAAAGGTATCTCTGATTTGAATATCCAAATCCGTGCGATCGGTAACCACAATCACACGTGGATTTTTAACCTCTTCAATCAGATTTTTTACTAACATCACCATAGTTAAAGATTTTCCGCTGCCTTGCGTATGCCAGATTAAACCGCCGCGCCGCCTGCCGTTTTCATCAAAATTTTTAATTTTTTGCAAAGTCTTTTTAATGGCAAAATATTGTTGATAACGGGTGATTTTTTTGATTCCGTTGTCATAAATTATAAAATTTCGCACTAAATCGAGCAAGCGAGACGGAGAAAGCAAAGCATAAATTCCCAAATCTTGAGCGGATAAGCTTTCTTTGGTATGGTAAACATAGTCTTTGCGTCTGAGGTCTTTGCAAACTTGCGAAACAGTAATGTCATCAATCGGTTTATTGATATTTTCAAGCACTTTGGTTTCATAATCTGCCGGAGCATCTTTTTCTTTCCACACCGAATAAAACTCAAAAGGAGTTTGCATTGTGCCATATTTAATTTCATTGATATTGGTAGCAATCAATATTTGCGGGAACAAAAAAAACTTTGGCGTTTGTGCAAATTTTTGATTACGAATCATCTGATAAACAGCTTCATCAACCGGCACGGAAGCTTTTTTACACTCAATTACGGCAAACGGAATACCATTGACAAACAAAACAATATCGGGACGGCGGTTTTGGTCTTCTTCTATCTCAAATTCAGCTACAACGTGATAAACATTGTTTTTGGGCTCTTGCCAGTCAATAAACTTGAGTTGCGGAGAAGTCTTTTTGCCATCTATAATTTCCGGCACAGAGACACCGCCGAGCAGGTTGGAATAAACATCTTCCGAGGCTTTAACCATGCCATCGTCAAGTTTTGTCTTTTCAAGAGCATACAAAGCCTCATCAATACTTTTGTCCGAGATAATATCTTCATTGATGTCTCTTAGAGCCTTTTTAGCAATATCGTGCAAAATATACTGACTTTTGCTTTCGCGATAATTATTCACCTCATTTCTTGGGATATAATTATATCCGAGATTGATTAACTGCAGCAAAGCAGGAATTTGTGAACTACTCGCTTCATCAAAATCCGGAAGTTCATGCAAAATGTCAGTCATTATCTTTATCCTTTATTTAAAGTCCCAATTAAATGATTGTTTATATTTATGTTTGTAATAAATTAATGTTATTAAAGCTCCTAAAGTGGATAGATCATAAGAAGAAACATTATTCCATTTTTCATACAATATGTTCAAGTCTGGGTATTTTTCTAATAAATATTCTTTTATTTTACGGCTATCTGAAGCGGAGTATTTTTGTTGGAATTCATAAACTTTTTGTGTTTGTTCTGCAGAAAGCGATAAACTATCTAACAGAGGTTGTAAATATTCTTCTGTTGCTTTGAATATATAATTTTCAGGAACGATTAAACTCGGCTGAATAATAGTATCTATTTGAGATAAGTTTAATTCTCTATTCATATCTTCTTTAGAAAATCCATTTTTTAAAATAACATATTTTCTTGCAATAATATTTTCTAAATTATCAGAACGTCTTATGATATTTTTGACCAAACAGTTTTTTAGTTCTAAGTATGATAAATAATCGTCAAAATTATCAAGAGGAAATATACAATTAAGTAATATTACAAAGTTTTTCATATCATTATTGAAAATGTCTTCATTTATAAGACTAAAAGATAAATGAAAAAAAGTGTACATTAACAAAATATCCAAATGTTTTTTAGACAATCGTGGCATTATATCTATGGCATCATCAATTAACATTTGGCGATTAGTGGCTTCTGTAATTTTTCCTCTTTCTAAAATTAGATTTGTTAATATATCAAGATGACTTTGTTCGTTTGACATAGCATAACATTTTTGAGATTTGAAAATTGCCTCTTGCATTGCCGGTTCTGTTAAAGATTCTTCAATTTTCTTTTTAATCTCATCATCTTGCTTTGATAATTTTTCAATAAAAATATCTGTTAATTCAGAAGCTCTTAAAAAAGCTTTATCTTGTGCTTCTTTTTGAAATTCCATAATATTATTTTTATAAACATCTAAACAAATCTGTCGACATTTCTCTTCTGTAATCCCATTTACAATGAGTGTATCTACGTTGATTTGATTTATTTTACTATTTTCAATATTAGAATTTTCTTGTTTCGTTTTTCTCGCCATACCATAATTTTCCATTATTGATTAACAGATTGAGTAATCTGAGAATTGTTGATGTTTTTATTATTTTGAGAATTTTTTTTGTTACTAATATACTTATTCCATGAAATGGTTATACCACTTCCTACAATTCCTCCAATAGTTCCACTTATTAATTCGGAAAGGTAATTTGTAAAAAATTGCATTATTGCATCTATCATTGTTTTAATCCTTTGCAAATTTTCTTATAGCGCTCTTGCATACGTGGCATATATAAGTATTATCTTGAGCGCCTTTATATACTAGACCTGTATAACAACTTTGCATTCTGATAGCTTTTCTATCTTTATCCCAGCAAGTAGGACAAAAAGGCCCATCTTTTGTCCCGTCATCTTTTACATTCCAATAACATGTTCCTTCAAATACCATGTTATAATCATCTCTACGAGAGAGTTTTTCTTTTAGCTCTCTATTTTCTTCTCTGAGACTAAATATCTCATCTCTCAGGTCGATCATCTTTTCCAATAAATCCTGATTACCTATCTTTTTAATCAACAAGTATATATCTTTAGCATTGTCTAGTATATCCATCTCATTTTTCCTTTGTTGTAACTGTTTGAGTATTTTCGATTTGAGAATGTTTTGCACTACCTATGTCTAAAGTTTGTAAAATATAGATTACGATGGAAACAAAAATCCCCAATATAACCAACCAATTTGTGATGCTAAAATTATGGCGGTTTAGCAATGCAACTCGTTCTTTTTCACATCCTTCAAAGCTTTTATTTCCTTTTCTATCATATGGATAAAAGAATAAACATTTGTTTTTTTCTTTCAAACTTGAGTATTCACTTTCTTTATTCTTAAAATTCCACAACTCATGCCAACACAATAAATAATCATTATGAGGAGCTATTGGGTAAGGAGAAAGTCCAAACAATTGAATAATTGGATTTTGAGGATTTACTATTGTCAAATTATCTGGTCTATCACTCTGAGATAATATATCTAAAACGCGAGGTCCTCCTCCTAATTGCTGGTGATATTTTCTTTTACAAATGTCTTCATAAATTTGCTTATACTGTTTTTGCCATTCTTTTTGAGCTCGTTGTTCTTTGCCTATAAAATCAAAGTTGTTTTCCCAAGCCTGTTTACGTTCATCATTAGTTAAGGTATTAGGTAAATCATTTAAACACCTTACACAAAAGGCACAATTTAGACAACACTGCTTCATCGTTAATTCACTTTCACTCTAATTTTGCCGGTGAGGAGTTGTTGCATTAAGGCTTTTTTCTCTTGTTTGAAAGCCTCAAGCTTTTTGTTTAAGAGCTCAATTTCTTCATCAGCTTTGGATAAAATCTCCGCAATCGCTCTTTGCTCTGCAAGGTCTGGAATAACTATTTTCGAAGAAAGCAAGCTTTGCAAATCAAGATTTCTCCTTACTACACTAGCGCCCATTTCTGAGTTTACAGCATATAAATTTATCATTTTAGGACAAATCATAAAATATTTTAAAAAATTAAATACCCCATATTGAGGATTAATTGTAAATATTTTGTAGGCGGGACTTACAATACCTACATCATACTCAGAAAAGCCCAAAGACCCCATCCATAAATTCATAGGACTAAACACCACATTATATTTGTGCAATACTTTATAACCAATATTATTTTCACTGGCTATTTGTTTGTCAAAATATTCTGATTGTGAACATATTCCATTTTTTGTTACAGATAAAACAGTATGCTGATTTTGCATAATTGCTCGTTCATTATTTTCATGCAAAATATCCCCCAACTTGACTTCATGCCAAGGGGTGGAGAAGCCTTTGAGGCGGTGTTTGCCGGTAAGGAGTTGTTGCATTAAGGCTTTTTTCTGAATTTTCTTTTTTTCAATCAAAGCTGATAATTTTTCAATTCCATCATCCCAACAGCTCAAAATCCCCGCAATCTTCTCTTGCTCTGGCAAAGGCGGAAGAAGAATTTTTATATTGTTAAGTTCTTGTGTATCTAATTTTCCAGCACCAATCCCCGTACCAACAACCATATTTTTTATAAGATGTTCATTTGTTTTAAACCAATATAATAAAAATTGATTAGTGATATTGTTTTTTACTGATATTCCCTTGACATCTTGATTAAATGCAAGTTTTCTTGTAGCAATTCCAATAGGAATATAATTCCACAACATACTTCCCCGAACTAATAAAAGTAAATCTCCTTTGTTTACAGAGCGAGAACCCTTTTGAAGACCTAACTCTGTAATTTTCTCCTCAGAAGAAGAAAAATAAATTCCTCTCATAGCTGATGCTGAAATCCATGGAATATCACCATTCCAAAAATCAGAATTACTTTTACTAGGGGTTCCTCCCGAAGACATAGAGCAACAATCTCCCAATTTTTTAACACTCCACCCCTCAGGTATCTTCTGCTCAATCTTTGTCATTAGATTTTACCCTCTCTCATAATCAAGTGCATATCTGCTATTAATTCATTAGAATTATGTACGATAACTCCATAAATTTTAAACATATCTTTTTCAAAAGTTTTATTTATTTGCTCAAACCAAATAAGACTTTTTCCTTGATTTTTCGCTTCGTTGTATTGTATGGATGTTTTTAACTCTTTAATTTTGTTAGCTAAATCCATAATATTCTCTGAAATATTTTTATTGAATAATATAAAGGATTCATCTGCAATATTTTTCAATTCCGCATATATACTTTCAAGAAACTGTGGATTTGGTCTTTGTTCCATACTCTTATCAACCTTGTCTTTTATCAAAGTTTCTAGTTTTTTTGTTACAGATAATCTTTTCTCTAATAGAGCTAAATTATGTTGTTTTTCTGTAACTCTCCATTGAGTACAAGCAAAAAAGGCAGCTGCAAAACCTACAATTAACGGACCTAATGACGTTAAACAATCAAAAAGTCTTTGAATATCCTTTTCTGGATAAGAATTAGAAATTGGGGATGACATGCAAACGAATAAACCCAAACTATATATTGCACCCATATAAACAATATCTTCAATTGATGTTTTTTTGCAATTATGTGATGCCTTAAAAATTACCCAAACAAGAAATGCTGCAAAAATCAACATAAACCATAAATACCAATCACTTGGAATGTATGATTTTAATTTCTCACCAGGGTTTATTGCTATTACGAAAATGACTACAAACCACCAAGTGATTTGGCTACAAAAAATCTTTTGGGCCAAATTTTTATTATTTGTATTGCAAATAATGGGGTATTTATCTGTTTCTGTAACGAATCTTTTTTCCAACTCTTTCCATAAAAAGTCCGGAAATGTAACATAATTATCATGTCTTTCAAGATTAAAATGGGTAACTATTCTTCTCTGTTCTATGTTATTATTGTCTTTTATTTTGAGTGTTTTTTTACGTTTGTTTACAATATTTTTTAGTTCCTCTAATGCACTGTCGGTTAGATAGTCAATATTTTTTATAATAGACCTACGACGCATATATTCTTTAACCCAATCACATATATGCTGAATAGACAAAGACAGAGCCAGAATAGCTATAATTCCGACTATCCATCTATTGTTTTTTTCAAAACCTAACCATGTAAAGATTTCTTCTGAGCATAGTGCAAGCAAACCAAAAACAGATACGATCAGCCAAAACCATACTTTTTCGCAAAATATTTTTATAAATTCAGTAATGCTTTCCATATGCTAAGCTCCATTCCTAATCCTTATTCTTTCTTCTCTAATTGCTTTTCCAATTTTTCAAGTTCTCTATCAAAGTCAGAAATGTAATTGGCGTCTTGAATTGGGCGATATTTTTCATATTCAGTAATGGCTTTTTCATCTGCTTGTTCTTTACTTATTTTTCCTAATCCTTTCAACACAGGAAATTCATTCAAATTCAAATAATTTTCCATAAAGCCAATCCAATCTTGCATGCTGGTTGGCAACTTTCTCTCTGCTCGCATTTGGGCTATATCTAAAAATGCAGAGACCGCACTTCTTAAACGGTGAAGTTCGTCTTCATTCAGATAATTTTTGCCAATCGTAACATCGGTTTTATATATTTTGCCATTGGGAGAATGAGCCCAATTGGTTAATCCCATGTTTTCTTTGGTGCTGTCGGCTCTTGTGTATATTAATTCTGCTGCTGTTTTTCCTGAAACGGCAAAATGCAGCTGATTTTGAATAAACGCAAAAAAGGTTTTGGCTAAAATGCTGTTTTTATCATAATCCGATGACAACGCAAAAATATCCGTAATCTTCAAATAGATTCTTCTTTCAGACAGGCGAATATCTTTAATTCTTTCAAGCATTTCTTCAAAATAGGCATCATCAAATTTATTGCCTTGCTTGAAGCGAATATCATTTAGCACATAACCTTTTTGAATGTATTCATGCAAAATTCTGGTCGCAAATTTTCTAAATTGGGTTGCTTTAATGGAATTGACACGATAACCGACCGAAATTTCAACATCCAAATTATAAAATTGAATATCGCGTTTTACCGTTCTATTCCCTTCTGTACGAACTACTCGAATTTTTCGAGTAGTTGAATCATCTTCATCTAATTCCCCGCTTTTATAAATCTCTTTAATGTGGTAGTTTATGGTATTTTCCTCAACACCAAACAAGTCTGCCATTATCTGCTGACTCATCCACATGTTTTCATCAGCCATATAGACTTCTATTTCTACATCACCATTGTCTTTTGTGTAAAAAGCCAATCCTACTCGCTCGGGGACAGATTGAAGATTTTTATTGCGCCAATCAATTAATTGTCCGTCAAATTCTTTTGTGTTATCCATTCTTTAGGCTCCCAATTCTTCTAAATAATCTTGCATTTGAGCTTGGACTTCCTGGAGTTGTAGCTCCAAATCGGCGATTTCGGCTTTGACGGCGGCCAAATCAATCTCTTCTTCCTCTTCAAAGGTATCTACATAGCGTGGAATATTTAGGTTGAAATCGTTTTCTTTAATCTCGTCAAAGCTGGCTAAATGTGAAAATTTCTCAATTTCCGCACGGTTTTTATAGGTATCAAATATCTTGTTGATATGCTCCGGCTCAAGCGTGTTTTGATTTTTACCGGCCTTGAATTCTTTGCTGGCATCAATAAACAAAACATCTTTACGCTCTTGATTTGCACCACCTTCTTGTCTGCTCTTATCAAAAATCAAAATAGCTACCGGAATTCCTGTTGTTTGGAACAATCCAGCTGGTAAACCGATAACTGCATCAAGCAGGTTTTCTTCTATCAAGGCTTGACGAATCCTTCCTTCCGAACTACCACGGAACAAAACACCATGCGGAACAATCACCGCAACGCGTCCCGATTTTTCTTTGGCAGTTGCTATCATATGTGAAATAAAGGCATAATCTCCCTTGCTGGACGGAGGCATTCCACGATCAAAACGATGATAAACATCATTTTCCAAATGCTTTTCGCCCCATTTATCCAAAGAAAACGGCGGATTTGCGACAATTATGTCAAATTGCATTAATTTATCGTTTTCTCTCAACAAAGGATTGTTTAAGGTATCACCCCATTCAATACGGGCAGAATCCTTGCCGTGCAAAAACATATTCATACGTGCCAGGTTGTAAGTAGCTCCGGTTTTTTCTTGTCCATACAAGGCATAGTCTTTGGATCCTTGTTTTTCAACTTCTTCTCCAGCTAAGAGCAGCAAACCTCCCGAACCACAAGCCAGATCACAAATTCTGTCTCCCGGTTTTGGCATAGCTAATTTAGCAAGCAATGAAGCAACAACTTTTGGTGTGTAAAACTCTCCAGCTTTTTTGCCGGCATCTGAACCAAAGCGTTCAATCATATACATATAGGCATTACCAAGCAAATCCTCGTTATATTCAGACAAATCAACCTTCTTAAAGTCTGTAATCAAGTCGCGAATCATTTTGTTACGTTGGCTGGTCTGTCCCAAAATTGCATCCGAGTTAAAATCTACTGTAAAAATGTTTTTCAACAGATTTTCATTAGCATCTTCAATCTTGCGTAAGGCTTTGTTGATTATCTCGCCAATGTTATCGGCATTTTGAGAATCGTAGATGTCATAGAAACTTGCACCATCAGGCAAAATAAAACGTGCATTTTTCAAGCGCAGAGCAATGCGTTCACTGTCATCGCCGTAACGTTCTTGTAGTTTTTTGACTTCTGCTTGTTTGATGTCACTTATATACTTAAAGAACAAAAAGGCTAAAATATAGTCTTTGAAAATACCGGCATCTACCACACCACGGGCAGAGTCTGCTGCATTCCATAAAAGTTTGTTTAATTCATCTTGAGAAAGTTTAGCCATTTATATGCTCCTTAATGGTTTGGGTAAAAATACCTTTGGTAAGAATATTCAGATTATGTTTTAATTTTTCTAAAATTTCTAACTCTTTTTGCTGGCAATCAATGATTCTTTTCAACTGTTGTTGCTTAACAAGCGGAATTAACGGAATATCAATGTTCGAAAGCTCAGCTAAAGTCAGTGTAGCAATCCTTTCGGTGCTCTGACGAGAGTTTCTGGTTAAAATATCCAAATGAAATTTAAGAAAAGCGTAAACATATTCACTTGTAAAATTATTATCCGTTATTTGGATTTTGTAAAATGAACTGGAAGGAACGGCCTTTATCTCTTGATTAACCCAGGCAACATTAAAATTACCTTTACTAACAAACAAAATGTCGTTGGGTTTAAGAAAATACATATCCTTTAGCTGGGGGAGAGGCATTTTATTTAATGTGGATTCATCAATCGTTCCGTTTACAGAAATATCTTTAGGTGATATAACTTTTACATCTTCGACATCCTTTTGAAGAGAAGTCGTTGGACGATTAAAGTTGTATCCAGTCTTAATTATTGCAATTTCTCCTAGACGAGACAAGTTTTACCTCCGAGTTTATGTTTTCTTATATCTATATTATATATGATAATAGATGAAAAGTCAAGAGGATTTCGTAGTAGCGCATAAAAACACTTTTGGTTATTAACCCAAAATGTATATCCGATTTTGTGGAGGCGAAGGGTTAAGATTTGCCTTGATACATTAAACTTTCGGCTCAAAAGCTTCCAAGGAATACGATTGGCGCGTTTCTAGACCAAATTTCTTTCTTCTGAGTTTAATAGAGGGAGCCATTCTAAAACAACCTTTTCCCAGAGGGTGATTTGTTCACGCGTAGGAGTTAGTCTTATCGGTTTTTTATCCATAAACATAATTTCTTGTGGAGAGTATTTTATGGTAAATCTGACGGCAAAGGGGATATTCGATAAGGCCTCGTTTAATGTTTTCATAATCTTCTCCCTTTCTTAAAATCTTAAAAAACTTCTCTTTGGCGAGCTTTTTAGAGCCCTTGGCCACAAACTCTCCATTAACGGATACAGGACGATAACTGTTCCAAAAATCTGAAAATTGTTGTTCATAGAGTAATAATTGCTGCTGTTTTTCTTGAATTATCAGATTCTTAATATTCTTAACTTCTTTATTTAATGTGATTAGAGAGTCATCTGTTTGTGATGTGTTTGTGTTTTGATTGTTGTTTGCACTATTAAAATCAGTAGAGCTATCCCCCTTAACATTTTGATATTTATTGAAATTTGTAACCTTAACTTTCGTCCATCTATTTGTGCGCTGGCAAATAATTTCTCCGGTAGATTCCAAATTTCTCAAGGCTAATCTCACTTGGTTCATGGATAATCCGGTCTGGTCTGACAAATGTCCGACACTGGTAATCAATTCACCGCGGTGTAGAAGTGTTCCTTTAAATCTTTTAGGTTCAACATTGGCTCTGCCTATAAGATGTTCAAACAAATGCCTTGTATTGGGTGATTTATACCATTCCCAATCTTCTATTTGTCGATAGACTTTAAACCATCCTTGCATGGCAATATCCTTTAAAAAGCACAAAAAACACCTCGTAAAAGAGGTGTTTCAAATGCAGACTGTTATTGAGTATTTAGGATGAAAATCCGTATTTTTTGCGTTGCTCGTTCCAATCAACCGGAATGGGCGAGTGTAAAAAGCTAATAAGAGTTAAGTTTGGTGGCTGTAATCCTGCCAAAATACTTTCGACAATGTCCGGAGCCAATAAGGTTAGTTTGATGATTTTTCCCATATAGCCCCATTCTAATTGCTCTAGTTCTGATGGTTCCTGAATGTTCAAATTGCCTTTATCGAGTTTGTTTTGCCATCCAAAGGCTTGTAATTTTTTTATTAAAGATACTCTAATTCAAATTATAGACCGGAGTAAAACAATTTTTATGTGTTTTGTAAACCTTAAAAATGTCAATGACATTGTACCATATGCAAAGATGATGTAACAGTTGAAGCAAATAGACCTAATAGGGCGATTATTTGCCGTAAAAATAAAGAGTTATAAAAGAGAGTCATTTTCCACTACCATTTTGAGCATTTTTGTACAAATTGAGATATTCTTGGCCCAATACATTCAAAATTGAGAAAAAGGTTACCAGCGCCGAAATATCAAAATGGCGGAATTTCTAAACCTTTGAGGGATAAAAAAATACCTACCGGTAAAGGTAAGTATTTTTAATTGGTCGGGATGACTGGATTTGAACCAGCGGCCCCTTGCACCCCATGCAAATGCGCTACCAGGCTGCGCTACATCCCGAAAGTAAAGAAATAATAATTTAGAAGCAAGAGGCCGCGGCCCCTAAGTTCGCTTCGCTCACTCCGGCTTGGGTCACAACGCTTCGCAAACTTCATCAGAATTCGTTTGCTCACCGGCTTCCCGTCGCCTGAAATCCTAAAAATCCTCCCCCGGAGCATTTTTAGCATCTCAGCCCCATGCAAATGCGCTACCAGGCTGCGCTACATCCCGAAATTTATAAAATCTACGAATATTCTATACGGCTTTGCCGGCAAAAAAGCAAGTATTATTTTTAATTATAAATGAAATATTGCACATATGAATAAAGAATGTTACACTAAATATAACTCAAAGCATTATTTTACAAGGAAAATCATATCATGTCATTTTTTATGTCGGTAGGCCGTCATGAAGCTTATGAACGCCATGGAGCCAAATACCCGATTACACCATCGGGAATAGCAGATGCCTGGCTGAGCGGTCCGATTCTTGAGGAACAATCCGCTCCGGTAGACGTGATATATGCGTCCCCGCTGCCACGGGCGAGAGCCACCGCTGTTGTGCGCGGCATGTCAATCGGGTGTCTGAACATTATAATCAGCGAGGCGCTGCACGAAAACGCCGCACCGTCAGATGTATTGCAATTCCAAAAACAAGCACTTTCGGAAGCCGAGTCCGCCGGTATTAAACACATCCATTTTGTAACGCATCAACCGGTTGTTGCCACGCTCGGCGGATCTTTTTCCATAACCCCCGGAGCTGTTTTTGTACAAAAGGCTGAAAACTGGCGGGATATTATGCTGCGCAGGGCGGAGACTATGTCGTTGCCTCCTGTGGAAATGCAGTTGTATGCTCTGCAGTTTGAGAAGCCCGAAGTTTTTGACCGTATGGCTGCACGCTATGCCGGATTAACGGCTTTGGCACAAAAACATGAAGGTCCTTTGGAGAGCCTGCTGTCGGCTTACGCGGCTTCAGAACCGAAAATGATAGCCGCACAAAGGTTTTCCGGTCGGTCACGTTAATCTTTTTCAGATAATCTTGCCATAAATTTATCTACATGATTTGCATTTTATTTGACATCAGGCTCTAAAGTTATAAATTAACATCACAAGTTAAATTATTTATAATCTTATTATATATGAAAATACAAATAGAGTTGAAGGATGTCATCGGCTTGCCGGAATTGTTATCAGAAGATAATAGCGGCGAAGCTTATAAGAAAAGGGTTTTTTCCATCATTATTCGCGAACAGGCTTTGTCTCTTGGTGAAAGTCATGTAAATCATGCCCTTAACATCGGCAACAGTTTTAATCCGATACTGGGAAATTGCCGTTTGGCTAAAGAACCGCTGATAAACTGGAAACATCTGATAAAGTCTTTGATCTGCTGTGATTATCATAATCCGACGGTTAAACAGAAGATTCAGAAACTGCTTGATCAGATGGAAAAGGTCGAAAGGCTTAATGTGCTGATGTCCGGTCTCGGATATTTCACGTTGCAGGATTGGCGGCGCCGGAAAGCATTGTTGCGCAAAAAGCGGAAAATACTGCAACAGAAAGTAGATTTTGAAGCTTTTGTGGCCATGGCCATTATGGTTTATGAACAAAAAAATCTGGGAACCGGAATGGAATTTTTGCAGGAATTGTGTATTTCCTATTCTTAACTAAAAACCCTGACATAAAAGTCAGGGTTTTTAGTTAGTCGTTAATTGCTTTTTGAATATTTTTGCGCAGAGAAACCAGGTTGTCATCGGCGCAATGTTTTGCCACATAATGCCCTTCTGGCGTTGCGGCTTCACGAAAATACTCAATAATAAACAGCCTTGCAGAATATGTCAGTCCCAAAGAATTGTGTTTTCCGCTTTCTATCAGGCTCAATAAGTCATTTTTTGTAATTTTTTCAATATCGCAAACTTCTTCCAAGGCTTCCCATTCTTTATGACACAAACGGATGCTTGTTCTTCTGTCGTTGATCATTACAACTTTATTAATAAGTTTCGTCGTCATCTCTTTCGTACCATTATCGTTTTTATTATAATACTTTCACAATACACAAATAAAAAGGAAAACACAATTTAAAAAAGAAAAATATGGATAATAAAAAGTTTGGTTGCACAAAATATGGTTGTTATCTTTAATCATATCGCTAATTCGTTGAATTTCAAAAATTTATTTAAACAAATCTCAACTTTAAAACATATAAAGACATATATATAGTACTTATGCTTTTATAAAATTGCAATCATAAAATAGTATGTTTTTTAAAATTCAGACATTCATACTGTTTTTTCAAGCAAAACAGGTATTGAAAACCTGAGGCAATTAATAATTTTTAAAAAAGAAAACAGTCTGCAAAGAAGCAGACTGTTTGTGGTTATTTGGACATTTTTGACTTTCTGACACTGATTTTCTTCACTTTCTGCTGCTCAATGTTCGACTTCGGAAGGACAATCCGAAGCAATCCGTCATTATATTCCGCGTCTGCCTTGTTATAATCCAGATCCCAGGGCAGGGGGATTGTCCGTTTGACCATGCCGTATGAAATCTCGGAAAAGTAGTGGTCATTATCCTGAGAAGAGTTCTCGTCTTTCTTTTCGGCGCTGATCGTCAGATAGCCGTCGGAAGAAATCTGCAGGTCAATGTCTTTCTCGGCCACGCCGGGGATTTCAGCCGTCACGGTAACGTTTGATTTATTTTCGGCAACTTCGATTTTCGGCTCCGGAGTAACGCTGTCGTTAAACCGCGGAAAATCGACCATATGCCACAGGTGTGACATCAGATTACGCAGGTCGCTGCCGCCCGATGCGGCATGAATCGGTACGTCATAACCCGATGTTTTGTCGTTGGTTGTCAGAGAATTTTTCATTTTTCCTCCGTTCAAAATGATTAAAAAATGTATTAGAGGTCTAGCAATAATCTATCTAACGTCAAAACAAACTTTTTCAAGTTATAGAAAACGCCTAATGCCATTTTGAAGAGATAATCTCTTCCAGCTTTTTCTTGGCCAGTTCCAGTTGCTCGAGATTGCTGACCTTTTTGCCGGCGCGGTTCATATAAAACAACAGTCGGTGCAGTGCCAGACTGGGATTGTTGTTGGCGCTTCTCATCAGGGTTTTGACAATCACGCCGGCCGGTTGTGTAAAAGTTCCGACGGGCGGATGATAATGAGTGTGGATTTCTTCGGACCAATGTTCGTTTTTTTCCATATTGTATCTCCTTTGCGGTTATACAACGGATATAAGGGCAAATTCCGCCAAGACAATAAAATTTTTTATCTATCGCGGCCATGGCGTAAAAAGATGATTTTTTGCCTCTCAGGGTAGACAATACAAAATCAGCAATTATATAAGCGCCCGCAGCCGCAGAAATTTTTGGGGGAAAACAGAAGTGGAAATCACAGATAATCATATCATCAGATATCAAAACGGTGAAGATATCCTGCAGCATCTGACATATCCGCTGGTTAATACGATGATTATTGCCAATCGCCTGAAAAAACGTTGCCTCCGGATATATCCGGATTCGCATAACAGCCGGCTGGAACTGCATTTCTCCGAAATCAAGAAGCTGATTATATGTGAAAACTGCAGCCTGGCCGTTGACTTGCGCGACAATCCGTATATTAAGGAAGTCGTGATAAAAGACGGTTTTTCCGGCAGCATCAATTTGTCACGCAGCAGCGTCAGGAAAATATCGGTCGGTGCCAACTGCCGCTGCGATCTGATATTGGAAAACGGTATGAACTGTTTTGAATTCAGAGCCGGAGACGTTTTCAGCGGCCATATCCGCATTAAAGATTCCTGTTTTCATAAATTAAGCGTCGGCTATTATTGCTATGCCGACATCAGGCTGGCTGAAATCCGCGGCCGTAAAGAAATCAATATCGGAGATTCGTTTCGCGGAATGCTGAACATGAGCGGCCTGAGTGTTCCCCGTCTGAATATCGGCCATGACTGCCGCGGCAGTATTATTCAGCAAAGCCAGAGCGGGGAGGAACACACAAAACGCCTGTGCATCAAAGACGACTTTGCCGGAACGCTGGATTTGAGCAATGACGGACAGGCCGAGAAAATAGAGGTCGGCAGCTTTGCTTCCGGAAATTTTAACTTGTTAAACTGCCGCGGCCTGAAGTTTCTGAAATTTGAGGATGCGTTCAGCGGCGTGGCGGATCTGAGCGAGTCCGACGTCGAATATGTCAAAGCCGGCAGCGGCTGCCGCGGCAGAATAGTCGTGCTGAATTGTCCGCGCCTGACCTTGCTGGAACTTCCGCTCAATAAAAAAGGCGATGTTACGGCCGAAAGAAGCCCGCTGCGGATTGAACTTGTCCGCGGCCGCCTTTCTTACCGCTTCCATGAAAGAGGGCTTCCGCGCAGCTATTTTACGCCGTTTTACATTGTCTGGTTCCGCCGGCTCGGCCGCAGTCTGCGCCGCCTTTAAAAAATTGAAATGTCAAGCAAAAAATCTGCATAAATTACAGAAAAAATGCATTTTTCCGGCCTTCGGGCTATTTAAATAATGTTACGGTTATGTTACAATAAACACATAAAGACAGATATTATTAAGAGGAGACTCAGCCATGAAGGGGATGCATTTTAAGACCATTGGCCGCAGATTAGTGGAAAATGTTTCCAAAGCCAAAGATAAAAAAGAGTTATTGTCGGCATTAAAAGATGCCTGCTGCAAAACGGCCACGCCGGAAAAAGTTGAAAAAGAACTCGGAAGAATGGATTTTCCAAGCGGAAAAGAAGTGGCGAAACTTAAAGCGACCATGGCGCGGGTTCGCATTAACAACGCCGAAGCAAAATTTCAAAAAACTTTGGCCGCAGCCAAAAAGCCGGAACAGGTCAAAAAACTCCTTCACAAATATCTGCAAAGCGAAAAAATGTTTTCCAAAGCGCAGGATTACGCCGTAATCGGCATGGATGCCTATCTTGAAAAAGGTTTTGGTTCGGCCGATGACTTCAAAAAAGACCTCAAAAAAACGTTTGCTCCGGAAATGGCGATGGAACAACACCGCCAACGTCAGGAAACTTATGCCTAAACCCGTGTGTGGCAGACAGCTCCGCAGTCTATCCGACGCGGGGCTGTTTTTTTGCAAAAATTTTCTTCGGGTGCTTTTGCATGCTGACCAGAGCAATGCCGCCGATAACCAGAATACCGCCGTAAACCTCGGCTGCGTTAATCTGCTCGCCCAGCATGTAATAAGCCTCTATGCCGCTGAAAATCGGCAGCAGATAATAGATTATACCGGTTTTGACATTGCCGATTTTGTTCAGCGCCGTATTCCAGGCCAGATAAGAAAGAACCGAGTTGAACAGGCCGAGATAGATCATAACCTCAATTTCTTCCATGTTCAAATTCAACAGCTGTGTTTCAGAAACCGTAACCGCCAGAACCGGTGCAATAACCGCCACGCCGACAATGGCTGTTGCTGCCAGCATGACCGTCTGTGATATTTGGGCCGGACGCTTGCTTTGCAAAAGCGAATAAACGGCAAAGCAAAAAGTGTTGGCCAGCATCCACAAGTCTCCGCTGACAAAATTGAACCTCGTTATCTGCGTGAGGTCGCCGTTGAGAATAATGACAATCACGCCAAAAACGGCAATAGCCAGTCCGGCAATTTGCTTGCCTGAAATCGGGGTCTTTAAAAAAATGCGGGAGAGAATAACCAAAAAAATCGGTCCCGTCACGTCCAGCAGCCCCATGTCAACGGCCGAAGCCGTCCGTCCTGCATAATAAATCAGCGTATTGTCCAAAACGATTCCGGTCAGAGCCAGCCAGAGCACCAGCCACCGGTTTTTGAGCAGCAGGCTGAAGTTTTCTTTCAGGCCTTTCCATGCCGCAATTCCCAGAATAACGGCGGCCACGACCCACCGCCCGAACGCGATTTCCCACGGCGTAAGCGTATCGGCAAAATAACTGGCAATGATAATGTTAAAGCTCCAGAAAAAGGTTGCGGCAAGCGCATAAAAATATCCGGAATTAATCATCTTTTCCTCCTGTTTTTTTTGCAGAAGATATAAGCGGTTAATTCCGGAATTAAAGAGTTAAGCCAATTTTGCGGCAATTTTTCTGGCTTGGCTGATAATCTCTTCCTCGCCGTCAATTTTTTTGTTTTGCATCAAAATCCGGCCGTTGCACAAAACGGTATCAATAACAGAACTGTCGGCAGAATAAACCATGTTTGAAATCAGGTTGTAATTCGGAACCAACAGCGTATTGTTCAGGTCAACCAAAATACAGTCGGCAAGCTTTCCTTCGGCAATAACGCCGGCATCAATCCCCAAAGCTTCGGCACCGTTGCGCGTTGCAGCCTGAAAGACTTGTTCTGCCGCAGCTGCGGTCGGATCGCCCGATTGCAGTTTTGCCGACAAGGCTGCCAGTTTCATCTCGTCAAGCATGCTGACATTGTTGTTTGAAGCGCTGCCGTCCGTGCCGAGCGTAATAAAGGCGCCGCTGTCCCAAAGCTTTTTGAACATGAACGCGCCGGAACAAAGTTTGAGGTTGGAGGCCGGATTGGTGCAGAGCTTGACGCCGTGCTTCAGAATGATGTCAATGTCGGAGTCGCTGAGATGAACGGCATGTGCCAGTATTGTGCGCGGTGAAAGGGCGCCGAGCTTTTCCATATACTCAATCGGTGAACAGCCGTGCGCGGCAATGCAGTCATCGACTTCTTTTTGCGTTTCGCAAGCGTGAATATGCAAAAACATATTGTTTTCTTCGGCCGTCTGAACGGCAAAACGGATAAGCTCTTCCGAAACCGTATAAACGGCATGCACGGCCATCACTTTGCTGATACGCTCGGGACAGGGATTTTCAAGCGCCAGAAATTTGGCGGTATCGGCTTTTTTTGCGGCGGTTTTTTCTTGCTCGAAAAAGTCCATCTGCACAAAAGAAACGGCCGCCCGCAGCCCCATGTCGCAAACCGCCTGCATAATGGCCTTTTGTTCAAAATACATATCGGAAAAAGCAACCGTACCGGAATGGATCATCTCCAGCATGGCGAGCTTTGTGCCCCAATAAATAATCTCATCGTCAAACGTGGCTTCGCGCGGCCAGATATCTTCCGACAGCCAGTGAAAAAGCTCCTTGTCATCGCCCAAACCGCGCAAAAGGCTCATCGCCGCATGCGTGTGCAAATTATAAAATGCCGGCAGAATGGCTTTGTCCGAGCCGTCAATGACCGTACCGGCAGATTCGGCAGACAGCGAAAGCGCCGACGCAATTTTGGCAAAACGGCCTTTGTCAATCAAAATGTCGGCGTTTTTGTTTTCATGCAGAACGTTTTGAATTAAAATAGTCATGATAAATCCGATAAAAGAAAGAGGTTATTTTTGTTGTTGTTCCTGCATCATCTTCAAAAATTTGCCCATTTGTCCGGTTGCTTTGTTGACAAACTCGTTATATTCTTCCTTCGAGATTTTTCCGTCTTTGTTGGTGTCAAGTTGAGAAAAAGATTCGGCAGACTTCTTGCGGGTTTCTTCAATCATGTAATCAATGTATTCTTCTTGCGAGATATTGCCGTCTTTATCCTTGTCCAGCTTATTGAACTCTTCGTCGCTGATTTCCTGAAGCTTGGCCTGCAACTGTGCAAAGTCAAGCTGCTGCGACGTAACCTTGGTTGAAACGTCGGCATGAGCCAGAGCCGGAACCATTGCCAAACCGCAGAGCAGGACATATTTAATTTTGTTCATATTCTTCTTCTCCCCAAAAAACATTACATTCTCCACAAAAATAAATCCAAAAGATTAATATTTGCTTACTCTTATATTGTGCGGGAAGAATAGAAATTCAACTTGCAAAAAAGAAAGATTCGTTTAATATAATAGCCGCAGTCCGGAGACGGGCTGTGGTGTCTAGAAAACATCTCAAAAGAAATCCGTCTTTAGGCGGAGTGCCGGAAATAAGCCGCTTTGCGGACGAATCATGGCGACTGATCTTTTGCAGTTTTCTAGCTCCGCCACCCTTGTCTTTAGGGTGGTTTTGTTTTAATAAAACTAGGAGCTAAAATAAAATGTTATCAAGAAAATATAGAAAAGAGTGGTATAAGACCTTCCGAAGTTATTGTAATAAAGAATTAAACCGGATAATGACGGAACAAGGCTTAACAAGTACGGAACTGGCCGACCATATAGATTTTATGGAAGGGCGGATAGAAAAATTAAGAAGAAATACCTGCCATGTGAGAATGGAAGAATATGTTTATCTTTTTTCCTTTCTGGATAAGGTATTTGAAATAAAACTTGTCGACGCCAAAGATTATCCTTGGCAATAAGAAAAAAGCGGGAGGTCAATCCCGCTTTTTTCATCTTTACCATTGCCTTTTATTATCCCTGGGTTCTTTCTTTTATAGTCATCCCCGGGCACCGACCCGGGGATCCATCTTGCAATAGGCACAGTGCTTTTATCTTTATGGATTGCCGGATCAAGTCCGGCAATGACATAGAAATATAATAAACCCGAGAATGACAGGACGTCTTCTTCAAAGCACTCTCTCAATCACATCCCCACCGTAGCAACGCGGTCCTCTGGAGCATTGTGCTGACAACTTGCCGCGCGCCTGCCGTGCAGGTGGCACGGTATTTGCATTAGAGAAAGCAAAGTAAAAAAATTATCCGCGATTGGGGAGAATAACATGGATAATACAAAATACATTGCGTTGTCGCGCCAAATGGGGTTGTGGAAACAAATGGACATTGTTTCCAATAACATGGCAAACATGAACACCGCCGGTTATAAACAAGACGACGCCGTATTCAGCTCATATATCGTAAAAACCGAGGGGGCCAAGGGCTTTGGACAGGTTCCTTTGTACTTTACGCAGGACTTCGGAACATTTAAAGACTTTCAGGAAGGCGCTTTTCAGGAAACCGGCAATGCTCTGGACGTGGCACTGCAGGGTAATGCTTTTTTTGCCATAGAAACGCCGAATGGTGAAATGTATACCAAAAAAGGCCAGTTTGCGCTGGATTCCAACGGCATGATTGTCACCAAAGACGGCGATGCCCTGTTATCAGAAAATAACGAACCGTTTTTTATCGCGCCGGGCGAAAAAGAAATCGTCATCAGCGAAAACGGCGAAGTTTCAACCGAAACCGGCGTTATCGGCCGCTTAAAACTGGTAACTTTCGGCAATGAGCAGAAGCTTTTGAAAATGGGCGGCACAAAATTTGCAAATACCGAAGGCAACATGATGACAATCGGCGGCGGCAACACGCGGGTCATGCAGGGGAAAATCGAGCAGTCCAACGTTCAGCCGATTGTTGAAATGAGCAAAATGATAAAATTGCAGCGTTCTTACGAATACGTCCAGCAGATGATTGATGAAGAGCACGAGCGCCTTTCCAATACCATCAGCACCTATTCGCAGCTTGCATAAAAATTTTATGGGGGAATAAAATTATGAGAACATTAAATATCGGCGCAACCGGAATGCTGGCACAACAAACCAATGTTGATGTCATTGCCAACAACCTCGCCAATATGAACACCACCGCCTATACCAAACGGCGGGCGGAATTTACCGACCTTTTGTATCAAAACGTGATTCGTCCGGGGTCAGCTTCCACTGCCTCGCAGACAATCGTCCCGTCCGGCATCCAGCTTGGTCTGGGTGTCAGAACCGCGGCGGTTTACCGCATTACCGACGGCGACGGCCTGACCAATACCGGCAATGAACTCGATTTGGCCATTCGCGGCCGCGGCTATTTTCAGATTGAACTTCCGGACGGACAGGGCACGGCTTATACCCGTGACGGCGCTTTTCAGCGTAACGGCGACGGTGTTATTGTCACACATGACGGCTATACCGTTCAGCCGGAAATCACCATTCCGGAAGACGCTGTTGAAGTTTATGTCAACAACTCCGGCGAAGTCTGGGTCAAACAAGACGGCGAAACGGATGAAGTAAACGTCGGACAGCTGGAACTGGCGACTTTTCCGAACGAGGCCGGCTTGGAAGCCATGGGCAACAACCTGTTTACCGAAACCGAAGCCTCCGGCGCACCGATTATTGACAACCCCGATACCGAGGGCTTTGGCTCTATCCTGCAAGGATATTTGTCAACGTCCAACGTCAATCCGGTGGCAGAAATTACCGAGCTGATTTCCGCCCAGCGCGCTTATGAGATGAACTCAAAAGTCATTTCGACGGCTGACCAGATGCTGAGCACCATTAATCAGCTGAAATAAGGGGTAGGCAAAATGAAAAAATTGCTGCTGATTTTAACATTTGTTCTGACGGCTGTTAACCCGTTTCCGGCTTTCGGACAGACTTATGTCTCGGAAGATGACATTGCCGCCGCGCTGAAAAAGGAATATCTCGAGCGCTTTGGCGAGGGCGATGAAATCGAGCTGGAATTTTACGGCGGCCAGACAAATTTTAGTCTGGAAGAAGCCGGAGAAGTTAAAATCATGGTGGCAAACGCCCGTTTTGATGAGCTGCAAAACAAGTTTTCCGCCGATGTGGAAGTTTTTGCCGGCGGCAAACCGGTAGCAAAGTCCTCTTATCAGGGAAAATATTATATTTTGACCGAGGTATTTGTGCCGGCGCAAAACATCAATAAGGGCGAAGTCATTACGGCCGACAAGCTGAAAAGCGTTAAAACCCGCTCCAACCGTGTTAAACCGCAGCATCTGGCAGATAAGGACAAACTGATAAATATGGAAGCCAAAAGAAACCTGCGCGAAGGCAAAATGATAAGCGACAAAGACGTGGGCAAAATTGTCCTGATAAAAAAAGGCAGTATTGTAAATTTGATTTATCAGACCCCGTATATGCAGATAACCGCCAAGGCCGAGGCTTTGGAAGACGGCTGCCGCGGCGACCGGATTGAAATCCGCAATACCAAAAGCAAAAAAGACTTATACGGCGAGGTTGTTGATGCCGAGACGGTTCGGATTGAGCAGCAGTAAGAAGAGGGACAGAAAATGAATAAATTTAACGGAATCAAACTTTGCGCAGGCATGTTGCTGATGGCGACATCGCTTTCCGGCTGCGGAATCTGGAACCGCCTGACCTCAATCGGCGAACTTCCCCCGATCAGCCCGATTGAAAACCCGACCGAAGCCAAAGGCTATGAACCGGTCAGTATGCCGATGCCTCAGCAGGTTCAGGCGCAACCGATGGCCAATTCTTTGTGGAAACCGGGATCATCAGGCTTTTTCAAAGACCAGCGCGCTTCTAAGGTCGGCGATATCATCACGGTCAAAATTTCGGCCAAGGATAATGCCTTAATGGAAAATGAGACCGAACAAAACCGTGACGACAATAAAGATTCCGTCGGCATTACCGCTTTTGCCGGATACGAGTCTTATGCCAAAGATTATCTGCCGGATGCCGTTGACCCGACTAACCTGATTGACATTACATCCAACCGTGAAATTTCCGGCGACGGCAAAATTGACCGTCAGGAAAAAATCAACATGACTCTGGCTGCCATTGTCACGCAGGTTTTGCCGAACGGCAATCTGGTGATTGAAGGTAATCAGGAGATTCGCGTTAACTACGAGCTTCGCCAGATGACTGTCCGCGGCATTATCCGCCGGGCTGATATTCAGTCTGACAATACCATCGAGTCGAGCAAAATTGCCGAAATGCGAGTTTCTTACGGCGGTAAAGGCGTTATCTCGGATGTTCAGCAGCCGCGTTACGGCCGCCAGCTGATAGACATCTTGTCGCCGTTTTAATCAAAGTTTCCCTTATTATTATGTTTTGTGGTGTTAAAAAATCTCCCCATTTTTTACCCGCACGGGGCTGCCGGTCCAGAATAGATCCCCAACTTTGCCGGAAATGCGCAGCCCCATCCCCAAACGGGTTCGTTTGACTTCCCCAATTTGAGCGAACCCGCTTGTTTTTAAATAAGAAGTGAATAGCTTTAAGTTTATGGTTTAAAAGTAAAGCCGGATAGATTATATCAGAAGAGGAAAATTTTTTTGAAGGATGCAAAATGAGAAAAAATATAAATGAAGTGAAACATGCGGAAAATGAAGCCGAGATCTTTTTGAAACACGCTTTGGCGATTTCAAACGCTTTCGGCAGCAGCGATGAAGTTGCGATTTTGACCGCATTGGATAATAACTTAAAATTATGGGTAGAGATAGAAACTTCTCTCAAAGACGTAAAGAATTTGCTTCCTGAAGACATCAAAGAAAACCTGCTCAAATTGTCAAAATTTGTTGAGCGGCTGACCTTGTCAAAAGGTCTTCACATGACTGCGCCGGATTATAACTGCCTGATTAACATCAATATGCAGATTTCCGAGGGCTTGCTGGAGGCCGTCAGAAACCATCTGGCCAAGGAAGAGGCTTTCTCTTTGTTAAAATGCGCGCTGGACATTTCTACAGCCCGCGATAATGAAGACAAAAACAGCCTGGTGGCAGCGCTTGACAATAATATGAAACTTTGGGTCTATATTAAAACGCTGGCTAATTCCGAAGAAAATAAAATGCCGAAAGAAACCAAAAACAATCTGATTAAACTGGCAGATTACGTTTCGGCCAAAACTTTGGAAGTCGGACAGGATATTGATAACCTGAACCAAAAGGCCATAGACAGCATGATTATGACCAATCTGCAAATTTCCGAAGGTCTGATGAACAAAAAAAGCGCTTAATTAAGGCAGGACTTTAATAAAAAGCGGAGGATTTCCTCCGCTTTTGTTTTGGTGTGTATAAACTGTTTTACCTGCAGGTTCCTTCACTCGATGACGTATAGCCGTCACATGTCGTATTTTTATCACTACAAGAGCCACAGTTTTCTGAAGTATACCCATACTTACCGGTTCCGTTTTTCTCACATTCTTCTTTGGTAAGATAGATTGTTCCGTTAGAATAGCAGGCTGAAGTTGTGAATACATCATTTTCTTCTCCTGTGTCGGTGTTTCTGCAGCCTTTAGTTACTTTGTGGACCCAATGGTAACCGGAACCGCTTGGGGAACAAAAGCCGCCACTGACTGCGCGGACATACCCGACCCACGGATTAGAGCTTCCGCCCCCTGAACTTCCGCTGCCACTACCGGAGTTGCCGGAAGGCGGAGGTGTCGGTTCGGGATCAGGACAAGAAGAACAACATCTTCTGGTACCGCCGCAACCGTCGGAACAGGAATAACTACCACAATCGCATCCCCATTCGTCGTCATAAGGCGTGCAACAGGGTTCATAAGGATAATAACAGGTTTTCGTGCGGCATCCGTTACGTGTTGAGCCGCCGCAGCCTCCGGGGTTTGACGTTGACGTACCTGACGGGCAGTTTGGATTACAGGTGTAATAGCAGGTATATTCGCAGCCGTCGGTACCGTTCGAGCCGTAAGAAGAGTAGCTTAAAGACGTATTCGACGGGCAGCCGGAAGGCCTGCAGCAAGTCCCGTAGGATGAATCATAAGAGCAGCGGCCGGAGTTCTTTTTAAGCTTCTGACCTGACGGACAAGAGTTTGTATAGCCGGTATCCCGGCATGCACGCTGGTTGTCTCTTTTACATCCTTTATACAAGGTTCCGAAGCTGGGACAAGGCTGGTCAACATAATTAGGAATAGAACAGGTTGTCGTATTATATCCGTTTTGCTGACACCAAGTCTTTGCATCGCATTTGAGATAATGGTCGTCACGGGAACACTTACCGACTTGGGCATGATACTGCGGACATTTGCCAGAAGCATAATAAGTGTAGCCTTTTTTCTCGCACCACTCAGTGTCGGAGTTGACATTCATGTTGATATCGCCCTGAACAGTGTCGGAATCTTGACAGTCGGGCAGGAAGCATACACCGGCAAAAGCGGAAGAAGGCGGGAGGAGAACCGAGAAAGTAGCGGCAACAGCAAAGACTGACACCGCAGAGTTTAGTTTCATGTGTAGCATAGTGTTAATATTCTTCATCGGTCTCCTCCCTTAATAAAAATTCTTTTCAAAGCACATGTTCTGTCATACATCCCGTCAAAGCAACACGGTCTCTGAAGCAGAGAGCTGACAACCTGCCGTGCAGGTCAAACCAGGGCTCTTTTTTATTGTCCTTCTCGGGCTGCGACCCGAGAATCCGTCTCACAACCGGCACTTTGCCTGTTTCTTTATGGATTGCCGGATCGAAGTCCGGCAATGACATTGTTATTACTATAACACAAGAAAACATAAATGTCAAGAAATAGTGAAAGAAGGGATGAAAATTTTGGCTAATCAGAAAAGACTAAATTACAAACTTTCTGAATGTAATCTCCTAAAACACATTTCCCTGTCCGACACGGTTTGGGTGCCCTTTGCAACAGCCCTAAATGAAGCACTGTTTCACCCCCTCTTTGATAAGAGGGGGCGGGGGGAGTTAGACCCGCCCGATTACCGAACAACTTCTTAATCTTTAGAGCAAAGAGGTAAAATTGAAGCACTAAGCTTTGGAGCATAGCGACCTTAACTTTGCTCTGAAGATTTAGAAAGTGAGGTTGGGCTTGACTTTTGCTTACTTTTGGTCAAGCAAAAGTAAGAAAGAAGAA
>JAGBHO010000004.1 GCA_017935485.1 Alphaproteobacteria bacterium
AATGGCATTCAAGAGGTCAGGGGTTCGATTCCCCTCAGCTCCACCATTAAAAAAACAAAAGACGCCTTTAGGGCGTTTTTTGTTTTTTTAATATTGGTGAGCTCGGGAAGCGAACCCCTGAGACAGGGGTTTGACTATTTCTTCCTCTCAATTCTGACTTCAAAACCCTTGGAAGTATTGGCAAAATGCAGGCAACAGCCGTAAAGGCCGGCAATCCGGCTGACAATGGCCAGTCCGAGTCCGCTGCCGTTTTCTTTCTGTCCGGCCGGCCGGAAAAAGCGCTCGCTCAGCCTGTTCAAATGAGCGGTTTTGACATGAGCGCCGGAGTTGATTACCTTAATGTGGTCCGTATTGAGTTCAATACTGATAGCAGCGCCTGCCGGACTGTATTTGATGGCATTGTCAATCAGGTTGCGCATCAGCAAAGCGCACAAAACCGGATTGCCGGCATTAATAACCGCCGGTACGGACAATCTTTCCTGAAATGAAATATTTTTTGCCGCTGCGGCAGAAGCATACTCGTCTTTAATCTGCCGGACAATATTGTCCCAGTCAATCTGTTCAAGAACCTCATTCTGAGCCTGATTCGATTCCAATCTGGACAAAGCGAGCAGCTGCTCGACCAGTCGGGCAGAGCGTTCAATGCCGATACCAAGTTTTTGCAAAGCTTCTTGTCGCATTTTTTCGTCATTGCCGGCCAGCTCGGCAACTTCAAGCTGAATTTTCAATGCTGTCAGCGGTGTACGGAGCTCATGGGCCGAGTCGGAAATAAAGCTTCTTTCCCTCTGCAGCAAGTCGTCAATTTGTGCCATCCGGCGGTTGATTGCCGTAATCATCGGCCGGATTTCCGATGGCAGGTTCTTGCCCGTCAAAGGCGATAAATCGTCCGGCAGTCTGTTTTCCAAATCGGAAGCCAGTTTTTTCAGTGGAGAAAACTCTCGTGAGATAATAATGATGGTTAAAATAAGCAACAGCCCCAGACCGCCGAGCCACGGTGCCAGAAATTCTTCTACCATGTCCATTGTAATATCGGTACGATATTCCCTTTCCTGCCCGACAGCAATATAAAACTTTCCGTCTGCGGATTTCACCCATACAATCCGCCACCATTCGTCATCTGCTTTTTGCTTGCTGAAAGTCCCGACTTCCGGTCTGAAAGAAAAATCTTTGCCGTTTTCGTTGTCATGAAAAATCATTTTCCCGCCGGCGTCAAACACGGCAAAGCCGATGGCCTCGTCTTCGTCCTCGGCATTTTTAATGTCTTTGATGATTTTGTTGGTAATTTTTTGCGTCTGTACGGAAACATGGCTCCAGTCTGCCGAAGCCATTTGACGAGCCAGCAGCATTTGATAGCTGTCAAAAAACTCATCGATTTTTTCTTTGCTTTCCTGCCAGCAGATAAAACCGGCCGCCGCCCAGATAAGGCACGAAAAGCCGACAAACAAAATCATCAGCCGCAGGCGTAAACTCAGATTTTTCATTCTTCACCCAGTATATATCCGATTTTATTTATTGTTTTAACAATGTCTTTGCCGAGCTTTTTGCGCAAATGATGCACATGAACTTCCACGGCGTTGCTCGACACTTCTTCTTCCCAGGAATAAATCTTGTTTTCAATGGCTTCCTTGGAAAGAACTTTGTTCTTGTTCAAAAGCAACAGCTTCAAAAGTGCGGTTTCCTTGGGGGATAAGATCACGTCTTTGCCGTCGGCCGTCACTTTGAGCGTTTGCGGATTAAAAGTAATGTTTTTGTAACTGATAAGCGGATTGTTCTGTCCGTTTTGCCGCCGGATAAGGGCATTCAGCCGGGCCTGAACTTCTCTTAAGGCAAAAGGCTTGCCCAGATAGTCGTCGGCCCCGCTGTTTAAGCCGATAATCCTTTGGTCAACATCTCCCTGTGCGGTTAAAATCAGCACGGGTTCGTTGCGTCCGCGGTTTCTCCAGTTTTTCAGAACCGACAAGCCGTCCTGCCCCGGCAGACCCAAATCGAGGACAACCGCTTCGTAAGGCGCCTGCATTAAGGCTTCTTCGCCTTCCAGCCCGTCGCAAAACCAGTCAACGGCAAATCCGAGCTTTTCCAGTCCTGTCTTCAGTCCGTCGCCGATAAGACGGTCATCCTCGATAAGTAAAATCCGCATTTTTCTGCCTTATTTGTTTATTTTTTCAAAATAACTCTGTCGGCGTCTATTTTAGTATTAAACATGTCTTTGTCAACTTCGCCGTGAATTTCAATAGTATTCTGCGGAGTTGCGCTCACGCCGTTCCAGTCTTCGTCGTCAATTTCCACAACAATGGTACCGGTTGCGTCTTTGAACTGATATTTTTCGTCGCCGAGGCTTTTTTCAATCTGCCCGACCAATACGACTGCCGTGTCATCACTGAGCTTCTGGGCTTCTTCTACGGTAGAAGTCGGCAGTCCCGGACCCTGAAACCCGCCGGCCGGTTGAGCGGCAGAAGCAGCGGCACAGAAACCGGAAGTGAAAGCCAGAGCGGAAATAGCCAAAAACATTTTATTCATATCTTTTCTCCTTTGGTTGTTAAATACATTAGCTGTTTACAATACAACTTCACCATGGCAAACTTAAGTAACGCTTAAGGCTTTAAAAATTTTTTTGAAAAAATAAAAAATCTATACAATTCGGGAATAAGGTGTATAATAACCGGCAAGAAGATAACCTTTGCAACGGAACAAAAATGCTGGCACTCAAACATATTTCAATCAATTCTTTTAATGAAAACATTGTTTATCTCCACAAAAACTGCGTGGCTTATAAAATGGATGAGATTCGTTTTCTTACCAAAGTCGAGGTTCACGGAGGCGCCCAGCCGTTGTACGGGTTTTTGCAGATTGTCGAAGACGAAGATATTGTCACGCCGGACGAAATCGGGCTGAATACCGAGGCTTTTGAGCAGTTGAACCTGCCGGAGGGCACGATTGTGACACTGTCGCTGACTCCTCCGCCGCCGAGTCTGAACTCCATCAAGCGCAAAATTGCCGGCAATATTTTGAGTCCTGCGGAATATAACAATATTGTCAATGATATTATAAACAAGCGCTATTCCAATATGGACGTCGCTTCCTTTCTGGTGGCTTCGGGCGCTTTTATGACTCCGCAGGAAGTCTTGTCTTTTACGCAGGCCTTAATCGGCAGCAACACAATCAACTGGGATCATGAGAGCATTGTGGTCGATCACCATTGCCTTGGCGGCGTCCCCGGCAATAAGACCGATATTATCCTGACCGCCATCGTTGCGGCTTACGGGCTGCCGATTCCCAAAACCGTATCTCATTCGCTGAGCTCCTGCGCCGGCGTGGCCGATACCATGAGCGTCTTGGCCAATGTTGACTTGACCGAAGACGAGATTCGCGAGATTGTAAACGAAACCCGCGGCGTTCTGGCCTGCCACCGCAATTTGGACATTGCTCCGGCCAATAAGATTATTTCCACGGTGGAACGCCAAATCGGCACGACCCAGCAGCAACATCTTGTCGCGGAGATTCTGGCAATAAAAATGGCAATGGGCGTGACGAATCTGCTGATAGACATTCCGGTCGGACCCAATTCCCGCATCAAAAATACCAGAGAGGCCATGCAGATTCGCAAGTTGGCCGAATACGTCGGAGATCAGATCGGCATAGAGGTCGAAGCCGTTATTACCGATGGCAGCGAGCCGATAGGCAACGGTGTCGGCGCCGTTTTGGAAGCCCGCGATATTATGCAGGTCTTGCGCAATAAAGATGATGCGCCGCAGGATTTGCGCGAAAAATCTTTGTTCCTTGCCGGCAGAATCTTGGAGTTTGATCCCAAGCTGCGCGGCGGACAGGGATATTTTGTCGCCAAAGAACTGCTGGATTCCGGTCAGGCCTTGGAAGCCATGAACAAAATCATCCATGCTCAGGGCAAGGCGCCGCAGCCGGTGCTCGGCAATCTGGTCAGAGAAGTTATTGCCAGAGAAGAGGGAACGGTTGAAAGCATTGACAATGCGCGCATTAACAAAATCGGTGTTCTTGCCGGAGCGATTCAAAGCCCCGGCGCCGGCATAGACCTGCTTAAAAAAGTCGGAGACCATGTGGAAGAGGGCGAGGCCCTGTTCCGGATTCACTCAATGTCGCAGTCCGAGTTTGAATATGCCTGCAGCATGGCCGAAGGCAATAACGGTTATATCATTTCTTAAAAGCTTAAATCTCCTGCCCGCTTTCCGCCAGCTCTCTGGCACGTTGCAGATAGTGCGGAGAGGTGTCGGGCGTTCCGACATAACCGAGCGAATAGTTGGTGACGACAAAACCAAACGGGTTTTTCATCGCATCGTCCTTGGTCTTAAACGGCAGATCCATATAGGTAATCCGAAGCGTGGCGCGCCAGATTTTGGTGTCAATCTTGTCAGAGTCCGGCGTCATGTCCATGGTTAAAAATTGTGCCTGCCACAAGCCGAAAGTCAGCGGCCGCACCCATTCCACCTTAACGTAACGCTGCAATGCGTTTTTCTTAAACAGCATCAGATTATATTTCACGTCCGTACTGTAAAATTTGTTATATACGTTGGCGTCGGAATACCAGAAAATCGTCTGCCGCTGCCCCCAGCGGGAAAGCAGCTGGTCATAATCGGACGTAATGGCGTTGCGCAGCGTAATATATTCGGAAATATGCTGTTCGGCAATCAGGTCGGTAACCAGAATGCGCCGCTCCGCCGGCTGAACCAGCTCAAGCTGCGAAAAATATTTGTTAATCTGCAACAGGCGGGGATAAACGGTTTTTTGCGGCAGCATCAGGTAGATTGTAAGCGCCAGCATCATCGTTATGCTCATGCTGATAACGGCCAGAATGACTAAAATCCGCGAGCTCCAGAGATAGCGCCGCTCCGGCATGGCCTGCGTGTGGGCGCGTTCCGGATAAAGCCCGAGCTTGTCAGGGCTTTCCTTTTCTTTGAACTTGAATACGGTATAAAAAATGTCAAACATAAAAACAAAAACCTTTATCGCGCCGCTCGGGTTATGCAAATATTTTATACATCAAAGTTGAATAAAAGCAAATAAATACTGTTAATCTCCGAAAGATTGATATAATTTATACCCATACATGTATTTATAAAGGGTTTAAATTATGAAAAAAATATTGGCATGTTTGATTTTGAGCATGTTTTTTGTTGTTTCCTGCGGCGCGCGCGACGAAGGATATTCCGCAAGCGAAACAACGGTGTCTTCGGCAACTTATTCTGACTGGGACAGCGCAATCCGCGCCGATGTGGATATGCAGAATATGTACCTGAACCAGCCGCGCAAAATCTCCAAGCCGATAGATATGTATATGGCAATGGCTCTGGCGCTGAAATATAACTTTACCCGCCGTGTCGTCAGCTATGAGCAAAGCCTGATTAAAGCCGGAAAATCTCCGGTCAATCAGATCCCCGAAATCATGGGGCAGGCCGGTTATTTAAACACGGATTCCCTGTCCGATGCCAATTCCGAACTCCGTCTGGCCTGGAACCTTTTGGATATGAGTACGGTTTATTATCAGACGGTCGATCAGGAATATCGCAAAAATCTGGCTTTTGAACAAAGCCGGAAAGTGATTCATAACCTGTTGCAGGAAACCCGCGTGCTTTATTGGCAGGCTCTGACCGCTCAAAGGCTGCTGCCGGTGATTGACGATATGATTGAGGTTCTGACGCTGGAAGTCGATGAATTGAACGCTCAGGCCAATGATCTGGCCAAACTCAACCAGTATCTGCCGACTGACAAGCTGGTGCTGAAACGTGAATATATGGAAGCCGTTAAAAACCTGTCGGAATTAAGACGCAGTCTGGAAACATCCGAAACCAAGCTGGCCGCTTTAATGGGCTTTCATCCGGCAACCGAATATAGGCTTGTCGGCAAATTGTACGGCAATTTCTCCCTGCCGGATATCCGTACGCCGCTGGCCGATATGGAATGGATTGCGTTGACAAATCGTCCGGAACTCAAAATGCGCGATATGGTCAATATTGATGAAAATCTGGAATTTACCATTCAGGAGTTTAAGACAACCTCCCAAAACGATTATCAGGGCAATCCGTCTTATTATAATAAAGTCTGGAGCCGCAAAGCTCAGGAAATCGGATATCATGTTTTTGAAGATGTGAGAAATCCCCGTGCCGGAGAACTGGAAGCTTTACGCCGCCAGCGGATGACAAATCTGGTTCTGAGCCAGCTGTACGTCGGCTGGGCGTCTTATATGTCGGCGTTGGAAGATTATCAGATTAATATCGAAATCGCCAACGTGTCGGAAGACATTGCCGAAGACATTACGGTCAAACTCGGCAGCCGCGATTCGAAATCTTTGCTTGAAGCCGCCCGCGCGATCTCGGACGAGGTAAAAGCGTCTAAGGCTTATATCGAACTGCAGTCTTCTTTGGGAAACTTGTATGCCGCGCTGGGACTGGATGCGCTTCCTTATTATATGTTGGGCGAAAAACCGTCCAAGATTGCGGTTTATCTGCATTCAACTCTGGAAAAATGGCGTGATGGCGATTTCCTGCCCGATAATCGCCCGTATCTGCTGAATGTGCCGTCCAAGCGTCCGCCGGTCAATCTGTCGTCGGAAAATATTCCCGACCAGAAACTGGAAACCGGACAAGATTATCTGTATGCAATTCCCGAAAGCGCGTTGAAAGATGTCAATGCCCGCGGCAAACTGACCTTCAAAGCCGGACTGATTGATGACAGTCCGCTGCCGGATTGGCTGACGTTTGATGAAAAAACAATGACGTTCTACGGAACCCCGATGCCTAAAGACGGCGGAACATATCATGTTAAAGTCTATATTATAGATGAATACGGCAATGTTAATTATATTACCTATAAGATTATTGTCGATGAAGTCTATGTCCCGTCCATGCAGGTTCGGGGACTGACCAAAGGCAGAAATGCAACAGTGCTGAAACGTTGCCGCGGTGCAAATTGTGCCGATGATTATATTGCAAACGGCGAGGTCGGCAAAGAAATTGAAACCAGCCCAAGGTATTAAGCAGATAAAAAGCACTCTCCGGAGTGCTTTTTGTTTCTGTGCCGATTTTTAAGAATAAGGGTTTTTTTAGACTTTTCTAAAATCCGCTTGCAAAAGTTCCAGATTCGTTTAATATAAATCCCGCAGTCCGGAGACGGACTGCGGTGTCTGAAAAACATCTCAAAAGAAATCCGTCTTTAGGCGGAGTACCGGAAATAAGCGTGCTCGCACGGCGAATAACGGTGACTGATCTTTTGCAGTTTTTCAGCTCCGCCACCCTTGTTTTTAGGGTGGTTTTGTTTTAACAAAACTAAGGAGCTAAAAAGAAATGGGAAAATTTTATTATCATACGACGGCGCAAGACCATTTAAGAAATTTCAACAAGACATTGGGCTTTGCCTTGTTCTTTGAACGCCATGAACGCCAGCTTCGGGTGTGGCAGGTATGTAAAAAACTGAAAATAACGGAACGTGAACTTGATGATATCGAATTAGGGCGCGGCG
>JAGBHO010000005.1 GCA_017935485.1 Alphaproteobacteria bacterium
GAAATAAAATAGCAGATGCATAAGTTCAAATTTATGGAGGAAAGATAAAAGTCTTTCCTCTTTTTTTATGCCGGAAATCCGGCACCTTAACATTAACTTTATATAATAACAGGAGAATATAATGAGTAAAAGTATTGGAAAACTGCTCGGAGGCGGTGGTGCCAGCACGTCAATGTATGGCTCTGAGCGTGATTATCTCAACTATCTGAATAAAAAAGATACATCTTTGATTGACAATACGCTGAATAATTTTAATCAGAGCGCTTACAATTTGTCACAAACCTTAAACAATCGCCCGGACTACGTCTATAGTGTCGATGGTTCTGATGCCGCAAGACAAAGAGCCGAGAATGCAACATATAATTCATATGTCAGCAAACTCACGCCGCAGTTTGAACAGCAGCAGCGCCAATTGGAAACCCGTTTGCAGAATCAGGGACTGAGTGTGGGCAGCGAGGCCTATCAGAATGCCATGAATTCCATGTACCGGCAACAGAATGAAGCCTTGAATCAGGCGTCTTATAACAGTGTTCTGCAGGGACAGCAGGCTTTTAGCAGCAGTCTGTCAAACGCCATCAGCGCCGGAAATTTCTCAAATGCTGCCCGACAATATCCGATAAATGAAATTCTGCAGCTGATGTCGCGTTCCATGAGCGGCGATGATGTCGCTCTGGCAAAATATCAAACCCAGTTTGGCGCGGATTCACGCATTGCTCAGAATAAGGCAGCCAATTCCGCCAGCCAGTATGGCATCGGCAACCAGTTTTTGAGCAGCGCGGCCAGTGCGGCGGCAATGGCAATGCTCTCAGATGCAAGGGTAAAAGAAAATATTTATCCGGTAGGACGCTTGGATAACGGGCTGACCGTGTACCTGTTCAACTATATCGGAGAAGATATCCCGCAAATCGGTCTGATTGCGCAGGAAGTTGCCGAATATCGCCCCGAAGCCGTTTTGCAGGATGAATACGGCTTGCTGCATGTCAATTATGCTTTGGCTGCGGCTTAAACGTCAATTTTAACATCAGCCGCTCCGGTTTAGGCTGGAGCGGCTTTTTATATTGAAGGAGAAGAAAAATGCCTTTTGACAGTGAAGGAAATTTTACCAGAATTCACAGTTGGGAAGATGACCGGATAAATGATATTGATATTGTAACGGATCACCATGATGAAGAAGACGATAATCTTGCCGAAGGTTTGTCGCAAACTTTTCTGCGAGACGGTCGGGTTGCCATGCGCGGTAATATCGATGCCGGTAATTTTCAAATTAAAAATCTGGCCAACGGCGCTTTGGATTATGATGCCGTCAACCGCAAACAGGTACTGGATAAGCTGGATGAATTAAAGACCGAAATCAAAGAAATCATGAATGACAATATGCATTTGGGCGATATCAAGGCTTCTTTGCAGACAGCCAACCATGGTACTTGGCTTTTGTGCGACGGGCAGGCGGTCAGCCGGACGGATTATGTCGACTTGTTTGAACTTATCGGAACAAATTTTGGCGCCGGTGACGGGGTTACTACCTTTAACCTTCCCGATTACCGCGGCAAGTTTTTGCGCGGATTAGGCGGAGATTCTGCCAAAGATATTTATACCACGCAGGAAGAAGGTTTGCCGAATATTACCGGTTCGGCGCAGCTGGCTCAGGCCAAATGGGATGGCGGACCGGATGCTTATTCCGGCGCATTGAAGATTGATTCCGGCGTCAATAATAAAATCCAGTTCAGCGCCGGCGGCGGTTGGGACGGCACCGGCCGCGTACCTGTGTCTTTTGATGCTGCGCGTTCTTCTGCGATTTATGGCAAATCAACGCATGTTACGCCCATAAACCAAGCGGTAAACTATTTTATTAAAGCAAAGGAGGACTAAGATGTCAGGTGTAATTTTACCCAATATGATAATTGTCCGCAAAGGCGACAGCTTTGATATTGTCCTGCAGTTCAGAACGGATGACAAGCCGTTAGACTTGACGGATTGTATTGTCAAAATGACGGTCAGAAACGGCGAGGACAAGGTTTTGTTTACAAAATCCGGAGAGATTTTTGAGCCGGCGTCGGGCAAAGTGCGGCTGAAGCTTTCGCCCCCGGATACCAATATTGCCCCCGCGGATTACAAAACAGATATCCAGATCCGGCTGAAAACCGGAGATGTTCATACGGTTTACCCCGGAGATGTCAATAAAGTTGCGGTTTTCCGCATAACGCAGGAAGTAACGGAGTGAGAAAATGAGTACAGTAAATGAAGAAGCCGGCATTACCGTCTTTAACGGAACCTGCCAAAAGATTGAAGTCTTGTTTCAGGAAGAGGTGCAGTTGGATATTAACGTGCCTCTTTTTTATATCAAGTCCGGCGAGGAGGAAATTCAGGCCTATGTCAATAACCATGCCAAACCGGAATTGGATGAATATACCGGAGAAAAAAAACGGGAAATTGCCGATAAGAGTGCCGAAGATATTGAGGCAGCCAAAAGGCAGATTGACGGTTACGTGACCGGTACGGCTAATCCGGCAGTACAAAAATATGCCGATGAGACGATCAAACCTCAGCTTGAGGTTATTGTTTCAGAGGCGGAAAAGTCTGCGGAAGCTGCCGCTGTCAGCGCCGGAACTGCCGCGGAATCTGAACTTGTCGCTTCAACAAAAGCTGATGACGCCCATGCGGCAGCGGAAGAGGCAGGAGTTTTTTCTACGGAAGCGCAAGAGAGTGCGGAAACCGCGCGCCAATGGGCGGTTGGCACACTTGAGGAACAACCGGCCGGCAGCTCCGAATATTGGGCTGGAGAGGCAAAAACGGCGGCAGAAAATGCTGATAACGGCTATGAGCTTTTTCAGTCATCATGGTTTGACCACAAGCCTGAATCAGCAAGCTGGCTGAGAGCGGACACTTTCAGCTGGCAGGACGGCGGCGTGTATTTTGCGGCTTATAACGAATTGTCCGCACAATTTGCGGCAGAAACATCCGCAGAAGAAACCGATACCGTCGGCGATATTGCAATTACTTATAAGAGAACGCCGAAAGGCTATAAAATCTGCGCGCCGGATCAGGCGGATAATATCGCGGCTTTGTATGAAAATACCGGTGTGGCATGGTATTACATTCTGGATATTGAAAACACAAGGTTCAAACTTCCGCGAACCAAGTGGGGATTTGTCGGCTGCCGTAACAATGTCGGAAACTACGTGCCGGAAAGCCTGCCGAATATTGCAGGTGAAACAGCGCCGGGAATGCATTCTTTAGGTGCTGGTATCAACCAAGAAGCTGCTGCCAGTGCATTAAGAACTGTAAGAGTCGGTACTTGGGGGGTGAATAATTCCGCAAATAATACAGAATTTCAACAGGCTAATGTAAATTTAAACGCTTCCCGTTCTTCATCCGCTTATCAGGACGGAGCGCCGGTGCAACAGCGTTCGGTTGAAATGTATCTTTATTTCTTTGTCGGCAATACGGTAAAAGCAGATACCGTTATTGATACCGGACAAATAACGGAAGCGCTGAACGGCAAATTGGACATTGATCTGAGCAATCTTCCGGTATCGGGAAAAAGTAAAATTGCGGCATTGGGAATGCCGACAAAAAGAGGAAGCGATATGACGCTGAATGCTTCCGGCAACAGTTATACTGCGCCGGCGAATGGTTACTTCAATGTCGTTTTGAATTGTGGAGGAAAATGGGCAAATATCTCAACATCAACAGGCTTATACACCGCATATGGGAATAATACTTATGCAAACGCAAATTTTCCGGTCAAAAAAGGTGATAAGATTACAATCACCTATGAAAGCGGAGTAACAGCAAACAGATTTAGGTTTATTTATGCAGAAGGAGAAAATGAATGACTGAACAGGTCGATTATGAAGTAGGACAACTGCTTGAAGCTTTGAATGGAAAAGCCGATGCGGATTGCTGCAATTTGTCCGCGGACGGAAAGCAGTTAATTTCAGGCTTAGGACTGCCGTCAGAACGCTATATTGACATGTCCTTACAAAATTCCGGAGCAACATATACCGCGCCGGCCAACGGCTGGGTGGAATTTGCAAAGTCATCCAACGCCGCTAACCAGTATGTTAGTCTTGAAGGCCGCTTGGGCTTCAGGTGCTATGTTCCCGGAAACGCAACAAATGCGGTTTTAAGCATGCCTGTAAGAAAAGGCGAAGTGTTTACGGCATATTATGATTGCGGCGGGACGCTTAACAGATTTAGATTCTATTATACAGAAGGAGAAAAATAATGATTTATATCGGATTAATCAATAATGAAATCAAACTTTCCGGCAGCGACGTCAAGGCTGTAAAAGACGGTGCGTTTGCCTGCGGCCTGACTTTGGATTCGATTGAGCAGACGGACAAAGAAGTCATAACCGCCTGGGACGGCAAAATGTATTTTAAGGGCGAAGAACCCGAAAAACCGTATGATTATGCGGAAGAGAGGCGTCAGAGCTATCCGGATCTGACCGAACAACTGGACAAGCTGTATCATGATATTGATGACGGTTTGTTTGGTGAAAATGCCAAAATGTCAGGATTTTATCTGGCACGCAAAAGGGTAAAGGAGACATATCCCAAACCGGAAGAAATCAATACTGAAATGGAAACAAATTCCGAAGAAGGAAAAGCGGGCGTTTAGCCCGCTTTTTTCTGAAAGGAGAAAACATGGACTGGGGACTGGTTACCGGAATGGCGGCGCTGTGCGGCGTTATCATCAATTTTATCCGGATCGGCCGTTGGCAGGGCAGTATTGAAACCCGTGTCAACAAGATAGAACAAAACTTTGACAAGCAGGACATCCGGTTGGAAAACCTGACAACGTCAATTAACGAACAAAATAAAATTCTGACCAAAATTGAAGTCAAACTTGATTTGATTTTTAAAGAAAACAAAGCAAAGGAAAGACGATGAAAAAACTAAAAAGCCTGCGCCGCCTGCTGCTTTTGGCAGCCGCTCTGACACTTGCCGCAGTATCATTGCTGCATCCGCAGCATGCCGAAAGCGTTGCGCGCGCTTTTTCGCTCATTATCGGAGCGGGATTATGATACGGCTGCTGCTGTGGCTTTCCGGCGTGGCTGCCGCCTGTGTGCTGAGTTATCAGCTCGGGCGCAGCCATAGCCGGCTTCAAACCGTAACCAAAGAAATAGAGGTCATAAAATATGTTTCGGCACAATGTCATAAAATTGCATCTCAGCCTAATCTGGAGCGCAATGCTTTGCTTGAGCTCATGCGCCACGGACAGCTCTGAGCTTTGTCCGGCTTTTCCGCTGGCCGGTGAACGCGTGGCCGCGGAACTTCAGCAAGCCGGATATCAGGAATATAAATATACATGGGAATGGATCGGCCGTCTGGAAAAACTAAAACGCCAGTTGGACTTATGCCGGATTAATTAAGTATTAACCGAAACGGCGGTATAATAAAAACATGGAAAATTCAGATCAGAAAAGTTATCACGCTCTCGCTTTGGAAGCATACCGCAGCGGCAACTACCCGCGTGCACTGCACTTTGCTTTGAGCGGATTAAAACAAGCGCCGAATAATGCCGATTTGCTCTGCGATTGCGGCAGTGCGTATTTCATGCTCGGCGATTATGACAAGGCTGAAAGCTACTACCGCAACGCCTGGGTGCTGATGCCTGCTTCCGAGATGATTAATATCAACCTGCTGAACGTTGACTACACGCGCCGTCGTTATGAGGCAGCATTGCAAAAAGCCGTGCAGATTCTTAAAAAAAATCCTGACAGCGCCGAAACCCTGCTGATTGTGGGATCAATTTATTTTGAACAAGGCAGATATGAAGACGCCATGCGCTATCTGACACGGGTGCTTGCCGTTAATCCCGAGTCTTTTTGGGCATTGAACTATATGGGGCAGTGTGCGGAAAAGACCGGAGATTTCGAGGCTGCTTTGGAATACGGGATGAGGGCGGCGGAAGCCAGCGGCGGTGAGGATTCTCAGCATATTAACTATGCCTATACGCTCTATGAATGCAGCCTGGAAATCGGTCAGGAAAAGGTAATGCCGTATGCTGAAAAATGGCTGGATTCTTTTTCCGAAAATCCGATTGTTCAATATGCCGTTGCGGCATTGAAAAATGATGTCGCGGCAAAGACGTCAAACAAAGTTTATGTTCAAAAAGTTTTTGATTACTTTGCGGATTCTTTTGAAGAGTCGCTCAAAAATCTGGGCTATCGCGTGCCGGAATGTATTGACGGATTCTTAAAGCGTTTTTACGGTTGGAAACTGTTCCGCAATTTAGAAATTCTCGATGTCGGCTGCGGTACCGGCTGGCTGGGCGGATATCTGGCAAAATATGTCGGCAAAGGGCATATTTACGGTGTGGACTTGTCTGCCGAAATGCTGAAAAAAGCCCGTGACAAAAACGTTTATTCCGGTCTGTATTGCGATGATATTCTGCACTTCCTGGAAGGGCGTTTTGCCTGTCTGGATCTGATTACGGCGGCAGATGTTTTTATTTATTTCGGCAGCTTGGATTCGCTGTTTGCAAAACTGCATCAGGCCTTGAAAACAGGCGGGCGGGTTATTTTTTCAGTTTCTCAAAATCAGACTAATGAGCGCGATTATTATCTGCACGCTTCCGGCCGATTTCAGCATAGCTGGAATTATGTGACTCATGTCTTGCAAAAAAACGGATTCCATTTGGAAAAAGTCAAAGAAGAAGTGCTGAGGTATGAGGGCGGAGAACCTGTAAAAGGCTGGATTCTTTCTGCCCGAAAAAGATAATTTTCATATGCTTTGAAAACGCAAATCATCCAGAAAATCTGCTTGCAAATTTTTTAGATTCGTTTATGATGAGCCTTGCAGTCAGGAGACTGGCTGTGGTGTCTAGAAAACATCTTAAGAGATATCCGTCTTTAGGCGGAGTGCCGGAAATAAGCCGCTTTGCGGGCGAATAATGGCGACTGTTCTCTTACAGTTTTCTAGCTCCGCCACCCTTTATCGGGTGGTTTTGTTTTAACAAAATAGTGGAGCTAAAAAATGGGAAAATTTTATTATCATACGACGGCGCAAGACCATTTGAGAAATTTCAACAAGACATTAGGTTTTGCTTTGTTTTTTGAACGCCATGAACGGCAGCTTCGCGTATGGCAGGTGTGTAAAAAACTGAAAATAACGGAACGGGAACTTGACGATATAGAACTCGGTCGCGGTGTCTTGAAATTAAACGTGCTTAAAAAGATGCTGAAATATTATAACAGAAGAATAGAACTGCGCTTGGTTGCACCGGATCCGAATGAACCGGACAATACCGAACCGGAAGAATTTTACGAAGCCCCTGACGGCAGCTTTGAAGCTTTGGAAGAAGAGATAGAGGGTTAAATACAAAGCGGGAGAAAATCCCGCTTTTTTTATTTTTTTCTGTTCAAAGCAGAAACTTTGTCCTACTTCCCGCCATAGCAACGCGGTCTCTGAAGCACCGTACAAACTGATGCCTCACCCGCCGGGTGCGCCGCCGGTCGTACCGGTCATCCTGAACCCTTTTTTATTGTCATCCTGAGCGAAGCGAAGGATCCAGTCAAATCATATAGCTTTATTAACCAACTGGATTCTTCACTGCGTTCAGAATGACAGTGCCTTGCAGCTCCACACCCCTCAAGCCTGAGGGGGACAGGGGGTGTTAGACCAGCCCGATTACCGAACAACTTCTTAATCTTTGGAGCAAAGAGGTGAATATTAAGCACTAAGCTTTGGAGCATAGCGACCTTACCTTTGCTCTGAAGATTTAGAAAGTGAGGTTGGGCTTGATTTTTGCTTACTTTTGATCAAGCAAAAGTAAGAAAGAAGAATAACCAACTTTATGAAGAACCCAAAACCCGAAAATAAAAAAAGGAAAGAAAGAGAGAGGAGAGAAAACGGGGGCGGAAAGTGGGAAAAGAAAATGGCAGAGGGATAAGAGAATGAGTGAAGAGGGAAGAGAGAAAACGACGGCAAAAGAGAGAAAAAGAAAGATGAAACAGAGAAAATAAAAACAAGAAAAAGAAAGGATGAATTTTAGAGCGGAGGAAATAAAAATACCCGATGACGACACCGGGTATTTTCCAAACAATTTTGCTTCGAAAAAAGACTATTTTGAAGTCTTTTTAGAAGAAGAACTGCTGCTTTTTTTCGAGCTTGCAGAAGAAGTTTTTTTGCAAGATGAAGAAGAGCATTTTTTGCTTGAAGAGCCAGAGTTTTTGTTGCTGTACAATTGCTCAATAGCCATAGCCCAGTGCTGGGATTCCATACCGGACGGGCAGCCGGCGTTTTGCCAAATGTAATATGCAGCTTCTCTGATTGCATTTTCATTATAATTATTTGCCATAATATAACTCCTGAAAATAAAATTTTTTACCAATCATCAATTAATATATACGCAAAATTTTATACGTCAATATCTAAAAGTTTGAATTTGTTAAATATGTAAAATAAACTTGATTTCTGCATTAAAATTGTTGCAAAAATAATCAATAGATTTTATAGATAAATATGATGATTTTTTAATCTGATTTTTTAGTATTTTATACGAGGTATATTTATGGAAAATTTATTATCTAAAGAAGAAATGGAAGCGGTAATCAGCGGCAATCACGGCAATGTTTTTGCAGTGCTCGGCATCCACAAAGACAAAGGCAGCAAAGAGGTGTTTATTCGCACTTATCAGCCTCATGCCAAGTCGGTTGAACTCCTCAAATACGATGATTCCTCGCTCGGATATTTAACCAAACTTGATGACCGCGGATTCTTTCAGATAAACGTCGGTGCTGTTGATAATTTTCCATATCGTTTTCGGATAGAGAACGACCTCGGACAGTTTTATATCAAAGAAGACGAATACAGATTCCCTTCGGTGCTGGGCGATATCGACGTCTATCTTCTGGCTGAAGGCAACCACCTTGAAATGTATAAAAGGTTTGGCGCGCACGTCATGGAAATGGACGGTATTAAAGGCGTTGGATTCGCTGTCTGGGCGCCTAATGCCAAACGTGTCAGCGTCGTCGGCGGTTTTAACAATTGGGACGGCCGCGCTCATGTCATGCGCAAACATCCGACCTGCGGTGTATGGGATATTTTTATCCCCGGAATTGGCGCGGGCGAACTCTATAAATACGAAATCAAAACGCAGGAAGATTATATTCTGGTAAAATCAGACCCCGTTGCTTTCTGGTCTGAAAAGCGTCCGAACACCGCATCGGTGGTTTACGATTCCAAATATCACTGGAATGATGACGGCTGGATGAATTACCGCGAAGAACACAACAGCTTTGACAAGCCGATGTCAATTTATGAGGTTCATCTCGGTTCATGGCGCCGTAAAGACGGCAATGAGTTTCTGACTTATCGCGAATTGGCTGATACGCTGGTTCCCTATGTCAGCAATATGGGATTCACGCATGTCGAGTTTTTGCCGCTGACCGAACATCCGTTGGATTCTTCCTGGGGATATCAGGTTGTCGGCATGTTTTCTCCGACCAGCCGTTTCGGCACGCCGGATGACCTGCGCTATTTGATAGATAAATTCCACGAAGCCAATATAGCGGTGATAATGGACTGGGTGCCGGCGCACTTCCCGAAAGACGGTCACGGCCTGAATGAATTTGACGGCACGCACTTGTATGAACACGCTGACCCGCGCAAAGGCGAACATTCCGACTGGGGAACAAAAATTTACAATTACGGCCGGACGGAAGTCTGCAACTTCTTGTGCGCAAGCGCGCTGTACTGGCTGAAAGAATTTCACATTGACGGCCTGCGCGTAGACGCCGTTGCTTCCATGCTTTATCTGGATTATTCCCGCAAGAACGGCGAGTGGATTCCCAATATTTACGGCGGTAATGAAAACCTTGAGGCAATCTCTTTCCTGCGCCGTATGAACGAACTGGTTTACGGTCAGAATAAGGGAGCATTTACCTGCGCCGAAGAGTCCACGGCCTGGCCGATGGTATCGCGCCCGACATCCATGGGCGGTTTGGGCTTCGGCTATAAATGGAACATGGGCTGGATGAACGATACCTTGAAATACATCAGCAAAGACCCGATATATAGAAGGTTCCACCACGGCATGCTGACGTTTGGTCTGCTCTATGCCTTTAACGAAAACTTTATCCTGCCGATTTCGCATGACGAAGTCGTCCATGGCAAAGGCTCCATGCTGTCAAAAATGCCGGGCGACGAATGGCAGAAATTTGCCAACCTGCGCGCTTATTACGGCTTTATGTATACCCACCCCGGCAAAAAGCTTTTGTTCCAGGGCTGCGAGTTCGGACAGGACTGGGAATGGAACTCGGAAGAAAGCCTGCGTTGGCATCTGCTGGAATACCCGATGTATAAGGGAATGCAAAACTGCGTCCGCGATTTGAATTATATGTATAAGGGCAATCCGGCCTTTTATGAGGTTGACTTTGATTACCGCGGCTTTGAGTGGATAGACCACAGCAATGCTGATGACAGCGTTATTTCTTATATGCGCAAAGGCTCGACCCCCGGCGATTATATGATTGTCATCTGCAACTTTACGCCGGTCGTCCGGCACGATTTCCGGATCGGTGTTCATGAACGGATTAAGTATCAGGAAATTTTTAACAGCGACGATGTCAACTATTGGGGCAGCGGCGTTAAGAACGAGGGCTTTATGGAAGCCGGCGATATTCCGGCCAACGGCAAGGAATTCTCAATTGAAGTTACGCTTCCGGCGCTTTCGACAATTGTTATCAAACCGGTAAGATAAACATTATCTGAGAGGAGAAAAACAATGGCAAAAATTCAACCCCGTGACGGCAGCCCCTATCCTTTGGGCGCGCACTATGACGGCGCGGGCGTGAATTTTGCCTTGTTTTCCGCTCATGCCGAAAAGGTGGAACTCTGCCTTTTTAACAATGCCGGAACGGAAGAAACCGCCCGCTTTGCCATTACCGAAAATGACAATAACGTCTGGCATATTTATCTTCCGGACGTGGCCCCCGGACAGGTCTACGGCTATCGTGTCTACGGCCCGTACAAACCGCTGGAAGGGCACCGTTTTAACCCGAACAAACTGCTGATTGATCCCTATGGCCGCCGCCTGACCGGCAAGCTGATCTGGCATAAGGCAATTTTCGGATACGATATTGACAGCCCGCAAAAAGACTTGTCTTTCAGCACGCTGGACAGTGCGCCTTATGTGCCGAAATCGGTGGTGACGGAAGACGACTTTGACTGGGAAGACGATACGCCGCCGAACCATAAGTTTGAAACTTCGGTGATATATGAAACGCATTTGAAAGGCTATACCAAACTTCATCCGCAAATTCCGGATAAAAAACGCGGAACTTTTGCCGGTATGAACGAGAGTGTTGTCATCAGCTATCTTAAGTGGCTGGGCGTAACGGCCGTGGAGTTTCTGCCGCTGCACGCTTTTTTTGGCAACAGGCATAAGAAAGGCTATATCAAGGACAATTACTGGGGATACGAAAGCTACAGCTTTTTTGCGCCCGAACAGACCTATCTTTATTCTCACAATCTCAACGAGATTAAGCGGCTTGTCAAAACGCTGCACCAAAACGGCATAGAGGTATTGATGGATGTGGTGTTCAACCACACCGGCGAGGGCAATCAGCTCGGCCCGACATTATGCTTCCGCGGTATAGACAATGCCAGCTATTATACATTATCGCCCGAAAACAAACGCTACTATTATGACAGTACCGGCTGCGGCGCGTCATTTAACATTCAAAACCCGCAGGTGCTGAAACTGGTAATGGATTCCCTCCGCTATTGGGTTGAGGAATTTCACATCGACGGTTTCCGTTTTGACCTTGCGCCGACATTGTGCCGCTATAAAACGGCCGTCAGTTCGCATTGCGGATTTTTATACGCCGTTGCGCAGGATCCGGTGCTGAAAAAAGTCAAACTGATTGCCGAGCCGTGGGATGTCGGCGTCGGCGGTTATCAGGTCGGGGCTTTCCCGCCGGGCTGGGCGGAATGGAATGACAAATACCGCGACGTTATCCGCCGTTTTTGGAAAGGCGACAAATATCAGATTGGCGAGCTTGCCAGCCGCATTTCCGGTTCCAGCGATGTCTTTGATTACAACAACCGCGACATCTGGACCAGTGTTAATTTTGTAACGGCGCACGACGGTTTTTGCCTGCGTGATCTGGTCAGTTACAATCATAAGCATAACGAGGCCAACGGCGAAGACAACCGCGACGGCACGGATTCCAACTGGAGCTGGAATTCCGGTCAGGAAGGCGAGACCGCCAACCGTACCATTCGGGACAACCGCTATGACCGCGCCCGCGCCATGCTGGCAACGCTGCTTTTGTCTTTTGGCACGCCGATGCTGGTTGCCGGAGACGAGTTCGCCCATACCCAGATGGGCAACAACAATCCGTATTGTCAGGACAATGCCATTACCTGGATAACTTGGGAAGGAATAGGCAAACGCGGCAAAGACCTTGCCAAATTTACCCGCCGGCTCATAAAGCTCCGCCGCCGTCTGAGTATCTTTCTGCGCCGCAAATTTTTTAAAGGCGAACCGGTGGACGGCAGCAAAATCAAAGATCTGACATGGTATACGGAAAAAGGCGAAGAATTTGCCGTTGCCGACTGGCAGATGCCTGACCGCAAATATCTGGCCTACAGCGTTTATGACGGTAAGAGTTACATCTTTTGCATTTTGAACGCCGGCCCGTCGGAAATCGAATGGAAGCTTCCGAATTTGGATAATAAATTAAGCTGGGAGTTGTTGCTGGACAGCTCGGACAAGTTTAATGCCCGAACGGAAATCAAATCTAAAAAGGTGATTACGGTTCCGGCTTGGAGCGTATTGCTTTTTGAAATCAAAAAATAGGAGGGACGATGCAGGACAATCTTCAACAACTGGCAGACAAGCTCGGAATATTAACCAAATTTTTCGATGCCGGCATAAACCGCAAAGAATATTACCCTCCGGAAAAGGTTATTCGTTTTTTTGCCGAAAGCTTTGGTTATAAAGCCGGCAGCGATGCCGAGATAAACGCCTCTCTGGAGAAGTTTGCCAAAAAACGTTGGCAGAAATCTCTGGAAAACATATATGTCTGCGAGCAGGGCGACATCAGGCTGGATATTGTGGTGCCGGTGCCGTTGAAAATAGATGATGCCCGCATTAACCTGAAATATCAAAATACCGAAAGCGATTTTTCCATTCCGCTGGAAGTGATTGTCACCGGCGAGGAAAAGGAAATCGGCAAAACGCTGTACAGCCGTCTGGAACTGCAGTTGAAAGCCGATTTGGAGGTCGGATATTATGATGCCGAAGTCAGCCTCGGCGGCAAAAAATATACAACCCGTCTGGCCGTGGCTCCCAAACGCTGCTATAATAATGAAGATTTGCAAAACCACAAACTCTGGGGCTTTGCCGTTCAGTTGTACTCCGTAAGGAGCGAACGCAACTGGGGTGTCGGCGACTTTACCGATCTGAAGAATTTGGTCTGGATAGCCTCCCGCGCCGGCGCTGACATTATCGGACTGAATCCGCTGAACGTTCTGTCGCATGACTATCCGGAAAATTGCAGCCCTTATTGCGCCATCAGCCGCCTGTTTTTGAACCCGATTTATATTGATGTCGAGCAGGTGCCGGAGTTCAAACCGGAGGATATTGACGTATTGCAGGGTGAAATTGCCGGATACAGAAACGCCGAACTGATTGACTACCCCGGCGTATACCGCCTGAAAATCCGTCTGCTTGAAAAAATGTATGAACGCCTGCTCAAAGATAAAAAGTCTGCACGCATGGCCGAGTTCAAATCTTTCTGCAAAGAACAGGGTGCGGATTTGGACCGTCTGGCAATTTATCAGACGCTGTATGAAGAAAAGACTAAAACCGTCTGGGGCGGCTGGAAAGCCTGGGATGAAAAACTGCGCAATCCGGCATCTTTGGCTGTCAAAGAATTTGCCAAAGAGCATGAGAACCGCGTCGGCTTTTTCAAATATCTGCAGTTTGAGGCAGCCCGCCAGTATGATGAGGTCGCCCAAGCCGTGAAAGACGCCGGCCTGAAAATCGGCTTGTATCGCGATTTAGCCGTCGGCGTCGGTCAGGACAGCGCCGAAGTCTGGAGCAATTACGAGGCCTATGTCAAAGACGCCGGCGCCGGCGCACCGCCTGACGCAATGTTCATTCAGGGACAAAAATGGGGTTTGGGCGCATTCAACCCTTATACCTTAAAAGAGCAGGGCTACGAGCCTTTTATCAAGGTGCTGAGAGCAAATATGCGCGGCGCCGGTGCCATTCGCGTTGACCACGCCATGAGCCTGATGCGGCTGTATATTGTTCCCAATAGCGAAGATATGGGAACATATATCATGTATAACTTTGCCGATATGATGAATATTCTGGCTATTGAAAGCTACTTGAACCGCTGTATTGTTGTTGGTGAAAGTATCGGCAATGTGCCTGAGGGCTTCATTCCGGCACTGGAGCGGAAAAACATAGATTCCCTGACCGTATTGTGGGAAGAACGCGAAAATTGCGCCGGGGACTTCAAATCTCCGTCATCTTACCCCGAGAATGCCTTTGCTTCAGTCGGAACACATGATATGCCGCCGCTCAGAATGTGGTGGTTCGGGTATGATATTGAAGAGCGTTTTCGGGTTGGTATTGTGCCGGACGAAGAAACAAAAATCAGAGATTATCATAATCGGGAACTGGATCGCTGGAAACTGCTTTTTGCTTTGGACAGCAACGGCGTCTGGCCGGAAGACAATCTGCGCAAAAACAATTATATTTATGGCGAGGCTTATCCCGAGGGAATAGAAGAGGCCGTACACAGATTTGTGTCACGCAGCGCATCAAAAGTTTTTCTGGCGGAGCTGGAAAATATCTTGCACGTTGAGAAAATGCAAAACCTGCCGGGGACATGGAGAGAATGCCCGAACTGGCAGCGCAAACTTCCGGTTCCTCTGGAACGTCTGGAAAGCGATATCGCCTATATCCGCAATGTCAATGCCATAAAAAGGGAGAGATAAAAAATACATCGGCCGGCGAAAGCATTCGCCGGCCATTTCCTTTGTTTTCTATCTTTGTATAACCATATTGTTAATGGTAACAATAGTTTCCGCCTAACTGTGTCCATCCTGTATATGATTCACCTCGGTTACAAGCAGGAATGCAATCAGCTTTACATTTTGAATTACCATACAAGTCATAACATATATCAGAGCAGTCAGGCGTAGACGAAGGTGGAGTCGGCTCGGGATCAGGACAAGACGAACAACATTTTCTGGTACCGCCGCAACCATCGGAACAAGAATAAGTGCCGCAAGAGCATCCGGTTTCGTTGCTATAAGGCGAGCAACAAGCTTCACATCTCTTACAAGATCCGCCACAGCCGTCACTAATATAATATGAACCGCAGGAACAAGAGCTTGTGGTATCGGAACAGCTCGGCGTGCAGCATGATTGATAAGGATAATAACAAGTCTTGGTTCCGCATTCATTCGTGGTTGAGCCGCCGCAACCTCCGGGGTTGGTGGTCGATGTCCCTGAGGGGCAAGAGGTGTCGCAAGACCGGCAGGCGCTGCCGCATTCGTTATATCCCACAATACTTCCGGAATAAGACGTGCTTCCGCTTGAGCATGACGTATTGCAGTAACGACAGATTGATCCGCACTCAGTTGTACCGGCTTTGCTGCCGGTATAATCCTTGGAGCCACGGGAACAAGTATCATCGCAACATCTGTAACAGGTATAACCGCAGGTATCGGTACCGGAAGACCCACGGGAAGCATCACAGTTCACGGAATAATTAGACGGACAACCGGCCGAAGGCGAAGCGGTACAGCATTTGCCATAAGAACTGTCCCACTGACAACGGTTTGTTGATTTATACAACCGTCCGGAAGAACAAAAATTGACATATCCTTGTTCACGACAAGCCCGCGGCCTGTCTTCTTTACATCCTTTGTAATAAGGTTTGCCGTTCGGACATTGCCCGTCAACAAAGGACGGCAGAGAACAGGTCTGGGTGTTATAACCGTTTTGCTTACACCAGGTTACGGCATCACATTTAAGATAGTAGTCATCACGGGAACATTTGCCGACCTGCGCCTGATATTGCGGACATTTACCTGAAGCATAATAGGTATAACCTTTCTTCTCGCAATATTCGGTGTCTTGGTTAACATTCATGTTGACATCGCCCTGAACAGTGTCAGAATCCTGACAGTCAGGCAAAAAACAAACGCCGGCAAGAGCGGAGGTGGGGAGGAAAGCCAATAGTGCGGCAGAACAAACCGCCGTTTTAAGTTTCATGTGTAGCATATTTCTGTTAATGTTTTTCATCGGCTTCCTCCCCTAATAAAAATTCTTTTCAAAGCACGTATTCAGTCATACATCCTGTCGAAGCAACGCGGGTTCTAAGGCAGTGTATAAAACGTGCGCCGCCCGCCGTGTGGGTCATTCTCGGGCTGCGACCCGAGAATCCATGTTACAACCGGCACCGTGCTTGTTTCTTTATGGATTGCCGGATCGAAGTCCGGCAATGACATTGTTAATACTATACCACAATAAAACGCAAGAGTCAATACATAATGAAAAGATGGATGGAGATTTTGGGCAAGGGATAGGAAAAGCAGAGGGATTTTGGCTAAAGTGAACAGCGAAACTAGAAGAGGGGAAAATAATAAAGGAATCAGAGAACTGAAGAAGCCCTGATATGAAATCAGGGCTTTTCAGTATGTTAAATATAACGTTTTCCGCGGGCGACAATTCCCTGCTGCACGATTTTCGCCGGCAGTTTTCCGCTATAAAAAATCGTCCGAAAACGATTTAGCTGCAAAACTTCATCATACGAATCTGCAATGCGGTCATAAGGAATATAAATCTCAAACCCGGTAGCCTTGTCGGCAAAATCTTCCGGCATCTGCAACAAAACCTCGGCTGTCGTCGGGTTTGGAAAAGCATGGCAGCTGGATTGATGATAAGTTGTAATCTCCAAAAGCTTGGTCAAACCAAAACTTTCCAAAGCCATTGGCTCCGGCTCATAATTAAACGAGGCCTCCACAATGTCCACCGGCTTGCTCCAATACAACTCCGATTCCGGATTTTCCTCCGGACCGCCGAAATAACAAACCTGTCCGTTTTTGTTAATCCGTACCAGCGGCCTGATTTTTTTTGCCAGGGCAATAAGGTCAATGTCGCTGTTTGCCATTTGCGCCGAATACTTTTCCATAATCATAACCTTGTCCTGAGCAGTACTTTCATCAAGGCCGAAACGCTTTTGCAAATAAATAATTTTTTCTTGTGTTGTCATGTTACAAAAATTTAAGTGATAAAATAATAGCTTATTAGGCAGTCAGTCTAATAAGCTATGCAAAAAAGTCAAGAAAAGAATTTAAGCAGCTTTTTGTACGGCAGCCATGCCCAGTTCTTCCAAAACTTCTTTTTTAAGCGTCACATTGTCAAGTTTTCCGGTTGCAAATACCGGCAGCTTGTCTTTGTGCAGGATAATCCGCGGCAGATACAGTTCCGACATGGCATTGCTTTTGATATAAGCGTGAATTCCGTCCTGCGTGCAGGCCTTGTTGTTGGTCACCAGCACAATCTGCTCGCCCTTGCTTTCGTGAGGTATCGCCACCACGCCGTAGCTGAAATTGCCGCCGTCCTTGTCGAACATGCCGTCATAAGCCTTGCGGACCATGTTGTCCACGGCATTGAGCGAAACCATTTCACCGCCGATTTTGGCAAAACGTTTAATGCGGTCTTTAATGAATACAAAACCAATCTCATCAATCTCGACCACATCGCCGGTATGATACCAGCCGTCTTTAAGCGGGACAAGCTTGCCCGGATTGTCAGGCAAAATGTAGCCGAGCATAATGTTCGGGCCTTTAATGCAGAGCTCGCCGCCTTTTTCAATCCCGTCCACCTTTTCAATCTTGTATTGAATGGCCGGCAGCAACTTGCCGATAGAGCCGAAACGGTTGAAAATATTGTTGTTTGCGGTCACGACCGGAGAACACTCCGTTGCGCCGTAAGCCTCCAGCACGCGCACGCCGAGCCGTTCCATCCACATCTCGCGCGTATCGGCCTTAACGGCTTCCGCCCCGCCGAACATAAAGCGCAGGCTGTGAAAATCAAACGGGTGCGCAATCCGTCCGTATCCGCGGAAGAACGTATCCGTCCCGAACATAATCGTCGCGCCGGTTTCATAAACCAGCTCTGCGACAACGCGGTAATGCAGCGGCGAGGGATATAAAAACAGCTTGGCACCTTCCAGCAGCGGGAAGAGCGTGCCCACCGTCAGCCCGAAACTGTGAAACATCGGCAGGACGTTAAAAACCGTGTCGGTAATGTTAATCGTTTCAATCGCCGACATCTGCTTAATGTTGGAGATGATGTTTGCATGGCTTAAAACCACGGCTTTGGGTGCGCCTTCCGAACCGGATGTAAATAAAATTGCCGCTTTTTTGCTGCCTCCCTCGCGATGCGGAACCCGCTTGATTTTATAGCGCAGAAAGGCGTTGATTTTCTCCCACAGCCCGATTTCTTTGCGCAAAGATTCCAAAAAGATGACTTCCAGCCCGTCAGCCTTAAAAGCCTCAATCACCGATTCCATTTTGGCGGTTTTGATAAAGGTCATGGATGTAATGATTTTTTTAACCTCGGCAGTTTTGCACATCGAGAGCATATTCTGCGCGCCGACCGAGAAATTGAGCATGACCGGCACGCGGTCATAAGCCGACAGCCCGAAGAACGCGCAAACGGTTGCAATGGCATTCGGCATCAGCAATGCCACATGCTCACCCGGAATAGTACGGCGTTTGAAATATTTTCCCAAAACATAAGATTTTATAATAATGTCTTTGTAAGACTGCGGCACTCTTTGAGCGTCTTCCACAAATTTCGGTCGCTTGAACAGTCCTTTTTTGGAATGGACTTTGGCGGTTTTCATCAATTGCGCAAAAAGAGAAATATTGGGATTATAATTGACCTCAAAAGACATTTCGCGCAGAATCATATAAACCTCGTTGCTGATATGGTCGCGCTGCCGACGCAGTTCGTCTTTTAATTTAAAGCTGCGGGGCTTGCCGATGGTAATCCTCATCTTTGGCAGCGGCCGGTGCGGGAGTTTTCCTTTGGTTTTGGAAAAATATCCGTACTGGGGGCCGTCAATCCAAATCGGCACAATCGGCGCCTTGGATTTGTCGGCAACCAGCCCCGGCGCCTCGTAAATTTTCATCAGTCCGCCGTTTTCGGTCACGCGTCCCTCGGCAAAAATCACAACCTTGCGGCCGCTGTCAACCAAAGCAATCAGTTTTTTAATGTCCGTCGGTTCAATCGGATTAAACAAAACCACGTCGGCGGTTTTCATAAAGAATCTGATCCACTTGCGGCGGTACAAATGCCCGTTCAAAGCAAAAACCGGATCCCCCGGCAAAAAAGCAAACAAAAGGATGGGATCTAAAAAAGATACATGGTTGGATACATAAACCGCCTTCTGCGGCAGCGAAGCTTCGTCAAAATTAATTTTACATTTAACTTTCAAGCATCTGAAGAAACCTCTTAAACAAAACCTGACAAAGTTCCTCAAAATCAGTCTCCGGTTGTTAAAACAATAAAAAAATACTACGCCCAAAATCTGCGGCAAGTAAAGCATAAACGCAATCTTGTCTACAATTTTTGTCCCAAAACTGCGCTATGTGCTTGATTTCGTTAAATCAGCCGGAGATATGTGTATAGAATCCAAACAAAATTTGCCATTTTGGAAAAATTAAGCTAAAAATTTTATCAGCAGCAATTTTGTTAAGTATTATCATGAGTTAAGCGCAAAAGCTGCATTTTAGGATTAACAACTACTGTGACTACAAATGAAGAAACTTTTGACTTTCACGGCGTTGGGCGGAATCTTGCTTGCTACCGACGCTTCAGCCTCCGGTTTTAACCTCAAGGAACAATCAATCGCGGCTATGGGTAATGCATTTGCCGGCGCCACTGCCGGAGCAGAGGATGTAACCTATTCATATTTTAATCCGGCCGGACTGACGCGTCATGCCGGAGTTAATTTTGCCGGCGGCGCAACTTGGATTGCCCCGCGTTCCAAAGCCAAAGGCGCTAAAGGGCGGACGCCGGTCGGTGAGGGCTACAGCGGTTATACGGACAATATCGTGCATCCGGCGGCTGCGCCGAATATGACAATTGCCGCGCAGCTTAATGACAATTGGTATGCCGCTTTTGCAATCAATTCGCCTTTTGGCATGATTACGACCTATGATGAGGACTGGGCAGGGCGTTTTCATGGCACAAAATCAGATGTCAAAACTCTGACCGCCACGCCGATGCTGGCTTATAAGGCTAATGATAAACTTTCGCTCGGCGCCGGTTTTCAAATGCAGTATGTGCGGGCAAAGTTAAAGAATTCTGCCGCTTTGCCGACCGAAAATGGAATTATGGAAGACCGGACAAAGCTGGAAGGCGATGCCTTTGACATCGGCTACAGTGTCGGTGCTTTGTATGAATTTACCGATGCCACTCGTGTCGGTATTGGTTATCGCAGCCAGATAAAGCACAAGTTGAAAGGCGAGATTGATTTTGCATCTTATAATCCGATGGATCAGGACATCGGCGCACGGCTGACCACGCCGGCTAACCTGACAATCGGCGCTTATCATGACCTTAATGACCAATGGTCGGTGATGGCGGAGTTTGGACGGACTTACTGGTCTTCTTTTGAAGAATTGCGTATCCGCGGCGAGAACGGGCTGGACAGCGTTACGGAAGAAAAATGGAAAGATACGACTTTCTATGCCGTAGGTGCCAGCTATAAGTATAATGACAAGTGGAAATTCCGCGCCGGTTTCGCGGTTGATCAGAGCGCCGTCGGGGAAGGATACCGCACCCCGCGTATTCCGGATGCCGACAGATTATGGTATTCCGGCGGTATTGAATATACTTGGAACGAGCAGACCAAATTCAACCTTGGATATACCTATATTCGGGCAGAAAAAAGCAAAGTCAAGCTGGATGGCTCTCATGCCGGAGATAATGCCCGCGGCCCGCTCTGCGCCAAATATGAGAATGATATCCATATGCTTGGCCTTGGGATGAGCTATCAGTTCTGATTTTAGTCCAAAAGAAAAACACCGCTGAAACAATGCTGAAGGCGGTGTTTTCTTTTTTTCTTGTCTTTGCCGGAGAAATTTGGCAATAACAATTTTTTTGAGACACTTACTTTTCTATACATCCTGTTATAACAACGTGGTCTCTGAAGCACGATACAAACTGATGCCTCACCCGCCAGTCGACTGTACTTCAAAGCACATCCTCTGCCATACGTCCTGTCGGAGCATCGCGGCCTCTGAAGCAGTGAGATGACAGTTGACGCCTCACCCGCCAGTCTGCTGTACTTCAAAGCACATCCTCTGCCATACGTCCTGTCGGAGCATCGCGGCCTCTGAAGCAGTGAGATGACAGTTGATGCCTCACCCGCCGGGTGCGCTGCCGCACCTGCCGTGCAGGTTATTCGGCGGCTTTGGCAATATTCATTCCCAATTTTTGCCGCAAATATTTTGCCGTATGACTGATTTTTGACTTCGCCACTTGTTCGGGCGTTCCTTTGGTTACAATAGACCCGCCGGCATCGCCGCCTTCCGGCCCGATGTCAATAATATAATCGGCAGTCTTAATTACGTCCAGATTATGTTCGATGATAATAATGGAATTTCCCTGATCCACTAGCCTTTGCAAGACTTTCAGCAACTTGTTGATATCCTCAAAATGCAGGCCGGTCGTCGGCTCGTCAAGAATATACAGGGTTTTTCCGGTTGCCCGTTTGGAAAGTTCTTTGGAAAGTTTCACGCGCTGCGCCTCCCCGCCGGAAAGGGTAGTGGCCGGCTGTCCGAGATGAATATAGCCGAGGCCGACTTGCCGCAGTAAATCCAAACGGTTGCGGATTGACGGGATGGCGTCAAAAAACTGATAAGCCTCGTCCACGGTCATATCAAGAACATCGGCAATGGATTTTCCCTTGTATTTAACCTCCAGCGTCTCCCGATTAAAACGCTTGCCTTTGCAAACATCGCATTCCACATAAATATCGGGCAGAAAGTGCATTTCGATTTTGGTAACGCCGTCGCCTTTGCAAGCCTCGCAGCGCCCGCCGGCTACGTTAAAAGAAAAACGTCCGGCAGCATAACCGCGCGCTTTGGCTTCAGGCAGTCCGGCAAACCAGTCGCGGATGTACGTAAACAAACCGGTATAAGTTGCCGGATTGGAGCGGGGAGTCCGCCCGATCGGCGATTGGTCAATGTCAATGACTTTGTCAATGTTTTGCAGGCCGGTCAGGCGTTCATAAATACCGGCCGGCTCGCGCGAGCCGTTCAGCTCTTTGTTGATGGCTTTATACAGGGTTTCCAAAATCAACGAAGATTTTCCGCCGCCGGAAACGCCGGTAATGCAAGTCATGGTGCCGAGCGGGATTTGCACGTCAATATTTTTCAAATTATTGGTACGCACGCCTTTTAGACCGATAAATTTGTCATTACCTTTGCGGCGCTGCAATGGGACTTCAATCTGCCTGCTGCCGTTGAGATACTGCGCCGTCAGACTGTCCGGACTTTTTAGGACTTCTTGTACTGTGCCTTGTGCCGTAACATGACCGCCGTTATGGCCGGCTCCCGGTCCCATATCGACCAGATAATCGGCGGAACGGATGGCGTCTTCATCGTGTTCAACAACAATAACGGTATTTCCGATGTCGCGAAGACGGTTCAGCGTTTCCAGCAATCGATCGTTATCACGCTGATGCAGGCCGATAGACGGCTCGTCTAAAACGTATAAAACGCCGGTCAGTCCCGAACCGATTTGCGATGCCAGACGGATGCGCTGCGCCTCGCCGCCGGAGAGCGTGCCGGATTGGCGCGACAAATTAAGATAATCCAAGCCGACATTGTTTAAAAAGCTGAGCCGCTCAATAATTTCTTTCAGAATTTTATGGGCAATTTCCGCTTTTTTCGGTGGCAGGGATTTTTCAACGTTCATAAACCATTCCCGCGCCTGTTTGATTGACATTGCTGAGGCTTCCATAATGTCCATGCCGCAGATTTTTACGGCCAGAGCTTCGGGTTTCAGGCGTTTCCCGCTGCAAAATTCACAAGTTGCTGCCGACTGGTATTGCGCAAATTCATCCCGCATCTGCTGGGAATCAGTTTCCAGAAAACGGCGCTCCATATTATTGACCACGCCTTCAAACGGCTTATTTGTAACAAAGTGTGAATAATACATCGGAATGGCTTCATCGCCGGAACCATATAAGATGACGTCTCTGGCTTTTTGCGGCAGCTCGTTCCATGGCGTTTTGTTGGAAATTCCAAGATAATCGCACAAAGAATTCAGCGTGTCGGAGTAAAAACCGTGCTTGCGGCTGTACCATGGCAGAATAGCGCCCTGCGCAATAGATAAATTGGGGTTTGGTACAATCCGCTCCGGATCCATATAAAGCTTGGCACCGATACCGTCACAATGCGGACAGGCACCATAAGGATTGTTGAAAGAAAACAACCGCGGTTCAATTTCTTCAATCGTAAAGCCCGAAACAGGACAGGCAAATTTTGAAGAAAAAGTCGTGCGGGAATTGTCGGAAATATTTTCGGCAAAAACCAAGCCTTCGCCAAGCTTTAAAGCAGTTTCAACAGACTGAGCCGCCCGCTCGGCAATACTCGGCTTGACCACCAAACGATCCACCACAACCTCAATATCATGCTTTTGATTTTTGCTTAAAGAGGGAACTTCGTCAATGGAATAGACCGCCCCGTCTATTTTCAAACGCTGAAAGCCTTGTTTTTGCAAAGATTCAAATTCTTTTTTGAACTCGCCTTTTTTGCCGCGCGCAATCGGTGCCAGCAGCATGAGTTTGGTGCCTTCCGGCATTTCCAGAATCTTGTCGACCATTTGCGAAACCGTCTGCGACTCAATCGGCAGTCCGGTCACGGGAGAATAGGGCGTTCCCGCCCGCGCCCACAGCAGACGCATATAGTCATAAATCTCGGTCACCGTGCCGACGGTAGAGCGCGGATTGTGTGAGGTCGTTTTTTGTTCAATGGAAATTGCCGGCGACAATCCTTCAATCGAGTCGACATCCGGTTTTTTCATCAAATCCAAAAACTGGCGGGCATAAGAGGACAGGCTTTCCACATAACGGCGCTGCCCCTCGGCATAAATCGTGTCAAAAGCCAGAGAAGATTTTCCCGAACCGGACAGCCCGGTAATTACGGTAAGCTTGTCCTTCGGGATGTTAATATCCACGTTTTTAAGGTTGTGTTCTCTTGCGCCTTTGATTTCAATAAATTTGCTGTCCGCCATATCTTATACTCCTGCAAGGAATATAGTTGTTATTGATAAGAAAGGCAATAAAAAAAGATATAAAAAGGCGGAACCATATCAGAACAAAAATTTTGATTCCCCGGGAAGGGCAAAACCCCTTTTGAGGAATATCAAACACACTAAAAAACGTCCTTTAAAATTTAAAGGACGTTTTGACCGTAAGGGTCAGATAAGTGAAATTGCACCATTTACATATTCGCCGTATTGAGTGTTACCGTCCGTTATAATACGATAAACCCGTTTGTCCGGCAATTCTTCTTCAATGACTTCGCAGTCAGAAAGAATAAAGTTTTTACATTGCGGCGAAATCTCGATTTCAACGGGTTCGCCGTTTTTGACGACAAATTCCTCATCGTTTAAAACAATCACGGCATCTTTGCCGTCACGCATAATCTGCCATTCTTTGTCAAGCGTATAATCCACGTTCATTCCGGCTTTAATTGTGATGAAAGTCGGATATTGCGGAACAACGGCCGGCGGTAAGACGCACCTTGCGCTTGGTGTCAAAATTTTCCAATCTGTAGAAGTGGCAAAACCGGTGCCGTTCCAGCCGATTGACAGGAATAGTGCGGCTTGACAGGATTTTCCCGAACAGCCGAGCATGGAAGCGACACATCTTTCGACTTGAGACGGATTGTTGTAAACAGGCAAAATTCTTTTTTGTAATCTTTCCATATACAATAATTTAAATTACTAATTAATAAAACGGATATAGTTTACCTGTTTTGTAAATTTTGTCAATGGTTACTTTGTGTTTAAAACAAAAAAAACGGCCGGAAACCGACCGCTTTTTTGATAAATTTTTAAGCTCTTTGCGCTTTTCTTGCCTCAACCATACGGTCAAAAGCTTCTTTTCTCTTCTTGTAAGCCGCATCTTCTTTCTCATATTCCCTGCGGGCGGCAGCAGCTTCGCCTTTTTCTTCGTCTTCGGCAATTCTCTTGTCGGCATTTTGAGAAAATTCTCTCTTTTTGGCCTGAATGGCAGCTTCTTTTCTGCGGCGGGCGCGTTCGATTTTGGCTTCGGCGTAAGCCTTTTGCGATTCCTGCGCATCCTGCTCAATATATTCGCCAATGCCGCCGTCACGGTCACGCAAAGCTTTTTCATGATCCCTGCCGGTCATAACGTTCAGGTTCCCGTCTACGATTTTGAAATTTTTATCGGCCATGTTTTTTCTCCGTTTTGAAAATTAATGTTCATATAGACAAAATAGCATATTTTTTCATATTGAACAATAGTTTTTATGTTACAGTTATGTTACATAAAATACTTGCCTATCCATTAAAATAATGTTAATAGTGTGGCAAATAGATAAAAGATACTGATTATGATAAAAAAAGTCCTGTATATTCTGACAGTTATTTGTGTCTTTTCTCCGCTGAAAGTTTATGCGGCGGCCAATGTCGCGGTGATTGCCCCGAAAGCCGGAGAATTCCGCCGTTTGGGCACGGAAATCATTGAGGGTGTCAAGCTTGCCGTCGATGAAATTAACGCCGGCGGCGGCCTTAACGGAGAGAAGATAAACCTGATTACGGTAGATGACCAGTGCAATGACCGTCTGTCGGTTTCAACCGCGCAGATGATGGCTCTGAACACGTCCAAAACCGATCGCATCAATCTGGTCATCGGGCCTTATTGCACCAATGCCTTTCGTCAGGTTGCCGCAATTTATGCCAAAGCCGGAATTTTTCAGATTATTCCGACATCGGTCAGCGCCCAGAATGCTGCTGCCAGCAACTATAAAGGCCTGGTGAAAATGGTCGGTTTTTCAGAACGTCAGGGGCAGGATTTTTTGAAGTTTTATCAAAAACATTTCGCTTCCAAAAATCTGGCCGTGATTTATGACAGCCGCCAGAGCGATACAATTGACGTGGCGCGCATTGTCCGCAGCGAGTTTCAAAAAGCCGCGCCTGCCGGAATCCTGCGGGTGTATAATCTGGCGGATTACGGTACGGATTTGGATTATCTGGCGCGCGACATTGCTGACAACGGCGCCGAAGCCGCCTACATTCTCGGACGCCCCAAGTCCGTGGCCAAACTGGCAAAATATTTAAGGCAGGAAGATGACGAATTTATTATTTTTACCAACCGTTACCAGTCTCAGGAATCTTATGAAAAAATTCTCGGAGATCTGGCAGAGGGAGCTTATGTAATTGCACTGCCGTCTTTGAAGGATGATCCCGCTTTTACCGAAACGCTTGTACGCCTGCGTCTGCTCGGCGTGGAACCTGAGGGTTTGGCCGTTTACGGCTATTCCGCCGTCAAATTGTGGGAAGCTCTGGTGAACAAGACCGATTCCTTTGCTTATGAAAAACTGGCTGCCGCCGTTAATAAAAAGAAAGTCGACACCACTTGGGGCGAGATGATGTTTAATAACGGAAATCCGGACAATTCAGTGCATTACAGCGTTTATCGGATTCAAAACGGTGAATATGCACAGGTTTATTGATTTTTTTGTTCCTTTCTCAAATTATTCATATATAATCCCATTCAATGAAATTTCTTAACAAATAAGGTGAAAATAAAATGGCTGGAAGCATTAATAAAGTAATTTTGGTCGGAAATCTCGGCGCTGATCCCAAAGTCAGCAATACGGCAGGCGGCTCCAAAATCGTGAATTTGAACATTGCAACTTCGGACAGCTGGACGGACAAGGCTTCCGGCGAGCGCAAAGAACGCACCGAATGGCACCGCGTTGTAATTTTTAATACCGCTTTGGCAGGTGTTGCCGAAAGATATCTGCACAAAGGCTCAAAGGTTTATCTTGAAGGCCAGCTTCAAACCCGCAAATGGGAAGACAATAACGGTCAGGAGCGCTATACGACCGAAGTTGTCGTACCGAACTTCAGCGGCAGTTTGGTTCTTTTGGATGCCAAAGGCGACGGTTCTTCCATGGGCGGCGACAATTCCGTCTTTACGCCGGCCGGCGGTTCTTCCGGCTGGGACAATACGCCCTCGGCAGCGCCTTCTGCTGATTTGGATGACGATATTCCGTTCTAGTTTAGAAAAATACAATCCCGGCGCCTCATTTTGAGGCGCTTTTTTTGACCATACAAAAAAATCACGTTAACTTTTACATCCCGAAAACGACTTTAAAAATTATTAAAATCGATTTTAAGGCGCTTTTTTTGCCCGTAGAAACGTTTTTGCGGGTATAAGTCGGAAAAATTTCTGGTTTTGGCCGGCCGTTCTGCTACAATCCAAATAGTTTAAATGTTGTAAAGGATAATAAATTGAGTGAAGAAAATGAGATTATAGATAACGTGGTTGAGGTCAGAGACGGCATTGCTCCGGTTGAAATTTCAGAGGAAATGCGCCGCTCTTATCTTGATTATGCCATGAGCGTTATCGTTTCGCGCGCTTTGCCGGATGTCAGCGACGGTCTGAAACCCGTGCACCGCCGTATCATCTATTCCATGTATGAAAGCGGTTATGATTATAACCGCCCGTATCGTAAGTCCGCCCGTATCGTCGGTGATGTTATGGGTAAATACCACCCGCACGGCGATGCCGCGATTTATGATACCATGGTCCGTATGGCTCAGGACTTTTCAATGCGCCTGCCGCTGGTTGACGGGCAGGGCAACTTCGGTTCCATGGACGGTGACAGCGCCGCCGCCATGCGTTATACCGAAGCCCGTCTGGAAAAAGTCGCCCATGCCTTGATTGAAGACATTGACAAAGATACCGTCGACTTTATGCCGAACTATGATGAAACGGTTATGGAACCGTCAGTTTTGCCGGCGCGTTATCCGAACCTTTTGGTCAACGGCGCCAACGGTATTGCCGTCGGTATGGCCACCAACATTCCGCCGCACAATCTGGGTGAAGTGCTGGACGCCTGCTGTGCTTATATTGACAATCCGGATATTACGATTGATGACCTGATTAACATTGTTCCGGGGCCTGATTTTCCGACCGGCGGTTTAATTCTGGGCTACGGCGGTGCCAAATCGGCTTATTATACCGGCCGCGGTTCGGTGATGATGCGTGCCAAATGTACGGTGGAAGAGCTGCATAAGGATAAAGAGGCCATTATTGTTCACGAAATTCCGTATCAGGTGAATAAAGCCCAGCTTGTTGCCCGCATTGCCGAGCTGGTCAAAGAAAAGAAAATCGAAGGAATATCTGAGATTCGCGATGAGTCCGACCGTCAGGGCGTCCGCGTCGTGATTGAGGTCAAACGCGACTTTCAGGCTGATGTGATTTTGAACCAGCTTTACAAGTTCACGCCGCTGCAAACGAGCTTCGGCATGAACATGCTGGCCATTAACGCCGGCCGCCCGATGATGATGAACTTGCGGGACATTATCTCCGCCTTTATTTCTTTCCGCGAGGAAGTCATCCGCCGCCGCACGATTTATGAATTGAATCAGGCGCGGAACAGGGCGCATACCTTGGTTGGTCTGGCCATTGCCGTAGAGAACCTTGATCCCGTCATTGAACTGATCCGCAATGCCCCGAACCCGCAGGAAGCCAAAGACGCCTTGCTGGCCAAAGCTTGGCCGGCCGGAGATGTCGAGGCTTTAGTCAAGTTGATTGACGAGCCTGATCGTAAGGTGGAAAACGGCTTATACCATTTGTCCGAAAATCAGGCCAAAGCTATTTTGGATTTGAAACTGCAACGCCTGACCGGATTGGAAAGAGATAAAATTCATGAAGAATTAATCTCTTTGGGTGAAGAAATCAAAGAATGCCTGTCTATTTTGGCCAGCCGTGAGAAATTGTACGGTATTATGCGTGATGAATTTGTTGCGATTCGTGATGAATATGCCACGCCGCGCCGCTCCAAGATTGAAGATATTGAGTACGATCAGGATATAGAATCGCTGATTCAGCGTGAAGAAATGGTTGTGACCGTAACCGAGGCCGGTTATATCAAGCGCGTGCCGCTGAATGCTTATAAGGCTCAGAAACGCGGTGGCAAAGGCAAATCCGGTATGGCGACCAAAGATGAGGACTTTGTCACCCGCTTGTTTGTTGCCAGCACGCATACGCCGGTTTTGTTCTTCTCGTCAAAAGGGCAGGTTTATAAGATGAAAGTTTACAAATTGCCGCTCGGTTCGCCGACGTCCAAAGGCAAACCTTTCGTTAATCTGCTGCCGCTGATTGAGGGTGAAAACATTACCACGATCATGAAATTGCCGGAAAACGAGGACGACTGCAAAAATATGTCCATCATGTTTGCTACAGCCAAAGGAAACGTCCGCCGCAACTCGCTGATGGATTTTGTAAACGTCCAGTCCAACGGTAAAATTGCCATGAAGCTTGATGACGGCGACAAGCTGATTAACGTCCGAATTTGTCAGGAAGACAATGACATCATGCTGGCGGCCAAGAGCGGCAAATGTATCCGCTTCCCGGTTACGGAAGTCCGAATGTTTGTCGGCCGCAATTCAACCGGTGTCCGCGGCATTAAGCTGGCTGACGATGATGAAGTTATTTCAATGTCTGTCCTGAACCACAGCGATGCCACCTCGGAAGAGCGCGACGAGTATCAGCGCATTTCTTCCGCAGCCAAACGCCTGCAGGCTGAACGCGACGGCGATTGTGAGATTGCACCGGAAGAAACCGGTGTTGCCATGGCAGTTCTGACGCCTGAAAAATATCAGGAAATGAAAGAAAAAGAACAGTTTATTCTGACTGTTACGACCACAGGTTACGGTAAACGTTCATCTTCTTATGAGTATCGCGTAACTGGCCGCGGCGGTCAGGGTATTGCCAATATGGAAATGTCCGCCCGTAACAAAGAAGTCGCCAGCTCGTTCCCGATTGAGGACGATAACCAGATTATGATGGTGACCGACGGCGGCAAACTGATTCGCATGCCGGTGGCAGACATCCGTATTGCCGGCCGTAAAACACAGGGTGTTATTTTGTTCAGAACGGCCGAGAATGAAAAAGTCGTCAGCGTAACCTGGCTTGATGCCGATGCCGGTGACGATGATGAACTGGAAGAAGAAACCGGAAGCGAAGTCTTGGGCGACAGTGTTGCCGATATTGATGACGCCGGCGTTGAAGAAATCAGCGAACCGGAAAACGAGGCCGAAGAATAAACTCCGGAAAATTAATGCCAAGCCCCGCCCGCAAAGCGGGGCTTTTTGCTTTTCTTGACAAGGTAAAAATTTTTTGTTAAATGAAAGTTCAGAATAATATTATTAATTTTTTCAATTATTTGTTATGGAAGATGTAAAATTGTTATCAGAAGCAAGAATCCGCGCTTCGTTGTTTAATGTATCTGCCGGATATAAAGTCCATTGCAAGCATTTGCTTTGTCGTGAAGATTATAACATGGGCAATCGCAAATTTGTTGCCGGAAAAGAGTATGACATCTGGATTGCTTATGACTTGAACCAAAGCTGCAGACGCTATCAGGTTCACGGCCTGACCACTCGCGATGAAGTTTTGCCTTTTTCAACGGATAAAGTTTTTGGCAGCCTGGAAGAAATCATTGCTGCTCCGGAAACCAAAAGCCTTTCTTACGGGCGATGGGAGTATCATCTGGTCAGCCTGCCGGAACTCGGCAAGGCTTTGGTGCCGGCATGGATGTTTGAAACCGGTAAGGTTCGTCAGGTCTGGGACGCCGATACGCAAAAACGCTTAAAAAATGTAACGCCGGGCTTGCTGAATTATAACGGGCGTAATTATCTGGCCTGGCTGGTACAGGATGACGGCAAAGATTTCAGGGCTTTTGTCAGCTTTGACAATCCGACGGTAATTGAACTGATGGACGTCGGCAAAATCGGTTTTTTTATACCTTTGTCGGGCAATAACGGTACTGTCGGCAATAATTGCTTTTGGTATGATGGCAATATGGTTCGTTTTGCTTAATTCCGATGAAAAAACTCTCTTAACGTTAAGAGAGTTTTTTTTATGGGCATTTACCAAATGATTACATTTGAGATTATATAATACCTCAAAATATAAAAGGAGAGTTTTATGAAGCTTTATGTCTTTCGCCATGGCGAAACCTTTGCCAATGCCAACCGTCTGTGTCAGGGCGTAAAAGATTTATACCCGCTGAATGAAAAGGGCCGGATGCAGGCTCAGGTTTTGGGACAGGAACTTGCCGGCTTAAAACTGCCGGTGATTTACGCCAGCCCTTTAAGCCGCGCTCAGCAAACGGCGCAATTTGTCGCCGAACCTAATCAAACGCCGATAATCACGCTTGACGGTTTGAAAGAACACGATTTTGGCATTGTCGAGGGCTGGGAAGAGAGCAAAATCCTTGCACAATATAAAGAGTTGTTTTTAGGTGTTCTGGATGCGGATAACCCCGAAACTTTTGATTGGCGGATGCCGGAAGGCGAGAGCCGGCGCGAAGCTTTGGAACGTTTTTGCCGCGAGATCGAATATATCAAAAACAATTGCCCGTACGATATTGCCGGCGTGGCGACGCACGGAAGCATCATGAGTACGTACTATTATGACGTATTCAACAAATTCCGCGGCTTTGCCAATTGTGAATATTTTATTGTTGAAATTTAACCGGAGAAAAGAAATGCCTTTTTTGATTGTAAACACCAATGCTGAACTGAAAGATAAAAATACACAGGAATTTTTGTCGGCGGCAACGGATTTGGTCGCCAAAGAGCTTCATAAGCCTAAAAATTATGTTGTTGTCGTTCTGAACGCCAATTCTGATGTTGCTTTCGGCGGCAGCAAAGAAAACAAAGGCGTTCTGGCGGAAATGAAGTCAATCGGCTTCGGCAGCGCCAAAAACAGTCTGGCTAAACTGCTGACCGAATTTTTTGCAGACCGCTTGGCCGGAGTTGAACTGAATAACATCAATATTGAGTTTGTCGATATGCCGGCGGCAGATGTCGCCATCGGCGGCCGCCTGATGGGATAGACTTTTCTTATATGTCATCTTCTGACTTTCTTTTTTTTACGAACAATCCCTGGGCTTTGACCCAGGGATTCATTCTTCAAAGCACTTTCTTTATCACGCTTCCCGTCATAGCAACGCGATCCTCAGGGCAGAGCGTTGACAATCCGCCGCGCGCCCGTCGCACGGGCTAAATCGCCACAATACCGCGTGAGAAAGCGTAAATAGCCCAAAGCGCAATGATAATCAGCGCGCAGGCCAGACAGGCTTCCGCTTTGGTAAAGGCTTTTTCTTCGGGTGCATTCTGCTTGCGGGCCCAGATAAAGACCGGAATGCCGAGCGCTACAATCACAACAGCCATCAGCAGATAATTCAGGCCGGCAGCATAAATCAGCCACAAGGCATAGATTGCGCCGAGAACGCCGGTAATTAAGGCCGCCGAACGTTTGACCGAAATATCGGCCGGATATTCGCCGTCTTCGCAAATTTTCCACAAATAGGCACAAGAGGCAAAATACGCCGGCAAAACCATAACGCCGGTAATGCTGAGCATGGTGTTCCATGCATTGCTGGAGAAATAGACCAGCAGAATAAACAGCTGCATCATGGTCGAGGTGACCCACAAAGAAACCGAAGGCGAACCGAACTTGTTTTCTTTTGAGAATTCTTTCGGGAAAGTTCCGTTTTGGGCGGCGGCCTGCGGAATTTCAGCCGTAACCATTGTCCACGCCAGCCAGCTGGTCAAAACCGAAACCAGCAGACCGATATTCATCAGCCAAGAACCCCACGGCCCGACGGCTTCTTCCAAAATACCGGCGGTTGAAGGATTGGGTATGGCAGCCAGCTGAGCCTGCGACATAAAGCCGTAAGGCAGCAGCGAGAGCAGGATATAGACGGCCAGACAGCCGATAAAGCCCAGAACGGTTGCCTTGCTTACGTCGCCGGGAGTTTTGGCACGGTTGGACATGACAACGGCGCCTTCAATACCGATAAAGGCCCACAGCGTTACCAGCATGGTGCTCTTAATCTGGGTCGAAAGTCCGCCGAGTTTGGCTTTTGTCGCTACAGCCTCTCCCCAGAAATCAAAGTCAAATTTGGAAGAGGTAAACATAACCGCCATGATGATAATAAACAAAATCAGCGGCACGATTTTAATCACCGTACCAATCATGTTGACAACGGTTGCCTGCTTGATTCCCCGCAAAACCAAAAAGTTGAAGCCCCAGATAATAATCGAGCCGCCGATAATGGAGGCCAGATTATTGCCGCCTGCAAAATACGGTGGAAAGAAGTAGTTGAGCGCATCCATGGTAATCACGGCATAACCGACATTGCCGCACACCTGACAAAGCCAGTAAGACCATCCGATGGTAAAGCCGACATAAGGGCCGAACCCCGCGCGCGAATACATATAAATACCGGCAGTCAGATCCGGTTTTGCTCTGGAAAGAATGCTAAAAGTATTGGCAATAAAATAAATGCCGATACCGGTAATGACCCATGCCAACAGAACGGCACCGGCTGAAGCGCCGGCAGCCATATTCTGCGGCAGGCTGTAAATGCCGCCGCCGATCATTGAACTGATGACAATACTGGCCAGTGCAAAAACGCCGAGCTTGCCGCTGGTCTGCCGGTCGGTTGCGGCCGGTGCAGGGGCGGCTGCGGCAGATTTATTTCTGATTTGCTTTTCAGCCATTTGTTTGATTCCTTTTTGATAAAAACGGCGCCAAAAGAAAAAAGCTTCTTTCAACGCCGACTGATATTAAAAAATTATATAGAAGCTCAAAATCATTAGATAGAAGCCGGAGCGGCATGTTGGAAGTTCAAAAAGCCCATGGCGGTCAGGCTGTAGCCGAACTGCTGGGTGATGTTGACATAATTGTGCCACATCTGAAACTCGGAGTGCTTTTCGACGCCGCGGATGGCCAGTTCATGGTTCAGAGATTTGTTGAGCCACATTTCGGCATGGCCTTTGGCAATGTCATCGTCAATCTGGGTGTCAAAAAATTCAACATATTCGGCAGCCCAGCCGCCAATAAGCTCGCCGTTTTTGTCCTTGCCCCAGCAAACGCCCAAACCGGTGGCAATAGCTTTGTGTTCGTCGCGGCTTGCTCCGTGTCCGGCCATAATCACTTCCAAAACGGCGCCGTGCTTAAACTGACTGACGATCTTGTCGTTAATCGGTGTAATTTTGCCAAAAAGTTCTTTCGGCAAAACAGAGGTGTAAGGAACAACGTTAAAGTTTTCGATTCTGGCCTGCATCAGGGCAGAGTCGTAACAGAAAGTCTCAAACGGTTGCGGCGGAATACCGTCATCAGCCTGACCGGCACCGCCGGTAATAAATGCAAAAGTCGGATAGCGAACGCCTTGAACGTCTTGTACCATAATTAATCTCCTTAAAAAATTTTTGTTAAAATAGTCTGTCAGCTTGGATTGCCGGCTGCGATAAAGTTAATTGCGGAACAAAAGATTTCAATAAATGCTAAAACTTATTGCTATAGAAACATTCGTAACTATCCACAAGAGGTTAAGAATATTGTATTTTAAATTAGTTATAGTAATTTTATATGCAGAAAAACCAATAAACAGAGGAAAGAAAAATGTTGTTAAGAAACAAATTGGTCGTTGCCGCCGCGGCTCTGATGACGCTGGCCGGCTGCAAAAAAGAAGATAATGCCCAAAAAGAGGTACAGGCGCCGTCGGTGGAAGTTGTTCAGGTTGCTCCGCAGGACATTCCGTTGAGCTTTGAGTTCGCCGCCCGCGCGCAAGGTTCAAAAGAAACCGAAGTCCGCGCCCGCGTCGGTGGCATCTTGCTGAAGCGCAATTATGTTGAAGGCGCCAGAGTACAGGAAGGGCAGGTGCTGTTTGAGATTGATCCGGCGCAATACGCCATTGAATTGGACAAAGCCAAAGCAAATCTGATAGACGCACAGGCAACGCTGACGCAGACCGAAAGCCAGTGGAAGCGTATTGAAAAACTGCATAAAGAAGGTTACGCCAGCGGTAAGGATTTTGACAGTACCAAAGCCAGTTACGATTCCGCCAAGGCCGCGGCAATGCTGGCTCAGGCCAATGTTGATGCCGCGCAGCTCAATTTGGACTATACCAAGGTTACGGCGCCGATCAGCGGCGTGACCAGCATGGAAACCCAGTCGGAAGGCAGCCTCATTTCTTCAACCGGAGATGCCAGCCTGCTGACCCATATCACGCAGCTTGATCCGATATACGTTATTTTTTCGGCTTCGGAAAATGAAATCCTGTCTTTGACCAACATGGTAGAACGCGGATTGATAAAACATCCCGATAACAAGGCCAAAGAAATCAAAGCCAAAGTAAAATTCGGCGATGACGCGGTTTATGCGGAAGAGGGAGAGATTAACTTTATCAATCCGGCCGTCGATGAAAAAACCGGCACGGTCAAACTGCGCGCCGTTTTTCCGAATGCCGAAGGCCGTATCCGTCCGGGACAGTTCCTGCGCCTGGTAATGGAAGGTCTGGTACGGATAAATGCGCTGGTCGTTCCGCAGGAAGCGGTTATGCAAAGTCCGAACGGAACTTTTGTTTATCGCGTAAACGCACATAATATTATTGAATCTGTTCCGGTCAATGCCGGCCTGACCACCAAAGACGGCGGCTGGATTATTGACGAAGGCTTAAACCCCGGAGACAAAGTCATCACCAGCGGCATTATGAAGCTGCGTCCGGGTATGGCGGTCAGTCCGGAACTGGTTTTTGATCAGAACGCCGCAACGGCAGAATAACCCGGAAAAAGGAAAATAAAATGTTTTCAAAGTTTTTTATTGAACGGCCGATTTTTGCCACGGTTATCTCGCTGATAATCGTTTTGGCAGGTTTGGTTTCCATGAAGGTTCTGCCGGTTGAGCAGTATCCGAATATTGTGCCGACCGAAATCCAGATTTCCGCCACTTATCCCGGCGCCACGGCCGAAGTATTGGCCGATACCGTTGCCGCGCCTCTGGAACAGGAAATCAACGGCGTAAAAAACATGATTTATATGTATTCCAACGCCACCTCCAGCGGCTATCTGACAATCGGCGTGGTTTTTGACATCGGTACGGATCCCGATCAGGCGACCATTGACGTTAATAACAAAGTTCAGGCTGCAACATCCAAACTGCCGCCGGAAGTTACCCAGCAGGGCGTAACGGTTGAACAAAAGTCCAACTCCATTCTGCAGGTGCTGACGATGCGTTCGGACAATCCGCAGTATGATACGGTCTATGTTTCCAACTATGCTCTGTTGAACGTGCTTGATGAACTGAAACGTATCAAAGGCGTCGGCAGTGCCTCGATGTTTGCCACTCAGGACTACTCCATGCGCATCTGGCTGAGTCCGGACAAACTGGCAGATTTTAACTTGACGCCGCAAGACGTTATCGCCGCAATCAAAGAGCAGAACTCTCAGTTTGCGGCCGGCCAGTTCGGTCAGCAGCCGATGGACAACAGCATTGCTTACACTTACAGTGTAAACACCAAAGGTCGGCTGGTTAATGAAAAAGAATTCGGCAATATTATTCTGACCAGCGACGGCAAAGGCGGAATGCTGCGCCTGAAGGATGTGGCACGGATTGAACTCGGAGCGCAGGATTACAGCGTAACATCAAAATTTAACGGTGAAGACGCCGTGGCTATGGCAGTATATCTGCAGCCGGGAGCCAATGCGCTGGAAACGGCCAATCTGGTTAAGGCCAAAATGCAGGAACTTTCCAAAAACTTCCCGCAGGGCATGACCTATGAAATTCCTTACGATACAACCTTGTTTGTAAACGTGTCGATTAACGAAGTTGTTCATACGTTTTTTGAGGCGGTCGTGTTGGTTATTGCCGTTGTTTATCTGTTTTTGCAAAACTTTCGGGCGACGCTCATTCCGATTTTGGCCGTGCCGGTTTCGATTATCGGTGCTTTTGCCGGAATGTATGCCTTGGGCTTTTCCATCAATCTGCTGACGCTTTTCGGGCTGATTCTGGCCATCGGTATTGTGGTCGACGACGCTATTATCGTGCTGGAAAACATCGAACGCCTGATGAAAGAAGAAAAACTGTCGCCTAAAGCCGCTGCAATTAAAGCCATGCAGGAAGTCTCCGGACCGGTTATCGCCGTTGCGCTGGTACTGTCCTCGGTTTTTCTGCCGATTGCTTTTCTGGGCGGCATGACCGGTGTGATGTATAAGCAGTTCTCCGTAACCATTGCCGTATCCGTTCTGATTTCGGCGCTGGTCGCTTTAACGCTGACTCCGTCTTTATGCGCTCTGATTATCAAACCGGATCACGGCACAAAAGAGCCTTTGGCCTTTTTCCGCTGGTTTAATGCCTTTTTTGAAAAAGTGACCGAATGGTATCTGGCCGGTGTCAGGTTCTTTCTGGAGCACCGCAAAACGGCACTTCTGAGCTTTTTGGCCGTGATTGTTGCGATTATGGGGTTGTTCAAAATCATTCCGGGCGGTTTGGTGCCGAACGAAGATCAGGGCAACCTGCTGATGGCTTATAATATGCCGCCGGCCTCATCTTTGCCCAGAACCGGCAAATTTACCGATAAGGTGTCGGAAATAGTAAAACAAAATCCCAACGTGGAAGATGTTTTGACTATTAATGGCTTTAATATGTTGTCGGGCACGCAGAATACTTATTCCGGCATCAGCTTCATCACGCTGAAAGACTGGGATCAGCGTAAAAAAGCCGACCAGTCTGCCGAGGCACTGTCAGCTGCCTTTACCGGCATCGGCATGAATCAGTCTGAAGGCGTCGGCTTTGCGTTCAGCATGCCGCCGATTATGGGTATGAGCACCACCGGAGGTTTTGAAGGCTATATTCAAAACCGCAGCGGCAAAACCTCGGCCGAACTGATGGCAAAAGTCGATGAGTTTATAAAAGCAGCGGAAAATCGTCCGGAACTGCAAAATGTCAAAACGACATTTTCGGTGTCTACGCCGCAATACCGGATAGACTTGGACAGAGTAAAAGCCCGCGCGCTTGATATTCCGATTAATGCCATTTATTCTGTGCTGCAGTCTACTTTCGGAAACCTTTATGTCAACGACTTTACCTATATGGGAAGAAACTTCCGCGTTTTGCTGCAGTCCGAGTCTCAGTTCCGCCGCACGCCGGATGATTTGCGCTATGTTTACGTCAAGTCAAACAGCGGGCAGCTCGTGCCGGTTTCGACCCTGGTTAATGTCGAGCGCGTGACCGGACCGGAACTGATTAACCGTTTTAATATCTTTCCGGCTGCTAAAATTATGGGCGACCCCGGAAAAGGTTACAGCTCGGGTCAGGCCATCGCGGCTATGGAAGAGGTGGCGGCAGAAGTGCTGGGAACAGACTACTCCTTGTCGTGGGTAGGTTCCGCTTATCAGGAAAAACTGACCGGCGGCGCTTCAACGCAGGCGTTTATCTTTGGTCTGATTATGATTTTCCTTATCTTGTCGGCCCAATATGAAAAATGGTCATTGCCGTTTGTCGTCATTTTGTCGGTTCCGTTTGCCGTTCTCGGCGCCTTGCTGGCAACTTGGATGCGCGGGATTGAAAATGACTTGTATTTCCAGGTCGGTTTGGTCACGTTGATTGGTCTGGCCGCCAAAAACGCCATTTTGATTGTCGAATTTGCGGTCATGCAGGTTCAGGCCGGCATGAATTATGCTCAGGCGGCAATCGAAGCGGCAAAACTGCGCTTCCGTCCTATTGTCATGACCTCTCTGGCCTTTACGTTCGGCGTTTTGCCGCTGGCAATCAGCACCGGCGCCGGAGCAGGGAGTCGTCATGCCATCGGTACCGGTATGATCGGCGGTATGATTCTTTCAACCTTTGTTGCAACCTTGTTTGTGCCGATGATGTTTGCCATTATCGGAGAAACCTTTGACGAGGAGAACATCCTGCGCCGCAAAATCCGCAAACGCGCGGCAGAACGCGGCCGTCCGCAGTTGAAAGGAACAGGAAGGTAGTTCCGCCGCAAACAAAAAAAGCACTCTCAGGAGTGCTTTTTTTGTGCCTTAAAGAAGGCCTTTGTCCACTAAATCTTTGACTTTTTTAAGTGCCTTGTCAGAATGAAAATTGTATTCCTCGTCATAAATGGCAATCAGCGACAAGTCGTTCAATGCGACTAAAGCATCTTCGTTGGCCTCTGACAGAATATATTTTCTGATATAAAGCAAAATCAAAAACTTGTTGCCTGAATCAATCAGCTTTTTTTCTGCCGCTTCATCAAAATATTCAAATTGAAGATATAAGCCGATGACATTTTCCGAACCGTTTAGAAGCAGATAGAGCTGCAATTCCTCTGAAAGCAGTGGATAGTCTCCGCCAAGCATGCATTTATCATTGTAAATATCTTCCAGATAGTAACGCAAAAAAGCAAGATTGTTTTCATCAATCAAAGATTTTATCTGCGTCTCATTGAGAGCGTTTTTACGAACATAATCGGCAAACTCGTTATAAGTCAGACCGGAAAGAGCTTGTTTTTTCCTTTCATGATAAACGTCCAACAGTTCGGTATATTCCGGAATAACGCCGGATTTTAAGTAATCCAGAGCCTCTTTGGTCAGCGGATGTCTGGCAATATAATAACGGATCATTGCCGCATTGTGGGTACGCATCAAATTTATGAGCGCACGGACTTCCAGCTCGTAGTTGTCAAAATATACGCATATGGCCTCAATTCCCTGTGCGGATTCATCAAATATCTGCGACAAATGTTCTTCATAAACGGAACTCAGTTTCTGATATTTGAAAAACTCTTTGAGCTGCAACGCCGAAGCCATGGTAAACAATCCATACTCTTCATCCGGAGAAAGCTTTTTGTCAAGATAACTTTCAAACACTTCTTTAGGCAAAATTCGTGTGCACATAGTAATATAGTTTTTATTAATAATAAATTTAACGAAAAAAAGATAACACAAAAAAGGGAAATGTCAACAAAATAAAATTATTTTTGTCAAATTTGGGGCAAAATAAAAGCGCGGTACCCCAAAGGATACGGCGCTTTCAAAGCTTGTCAGCAGTAATGTATTTTGCGGTAAATGCAGCCGAGCAGGGCAGAAACAGCCATTCCCGCTGTCAGGACGTAAAACCAGGGCATGTTTCCGGATACTGATAATACGCAGTAGAAACAATAAAATATCCCGCCGCCGAAACCGGTACACATTGTAAAAGTAAACCAGTCATGATCGCGGTTAAAGAAATTCCAGCTCACATAAGCCAGAACAACCAACCCGACAATGCTCAGCAAAACAGCTTCCGCCGAATATCCGAAACAAACGGCAGCAACCAATAAAACCACAAATACAATCGCAGCAATAAAACCAATATTTTTCATATCTTATAAATGTTTAATGTGAATAATTAATTTTCTTCATCAAAGTCGTCAGGAGTAAAAAGCGCCGCATTGGGCTGCCAATCTCCGTTTTCAAGAGCTTCTAGCTGTTCTGTTTCTTCCCAGATGTTGGCAGAAAAAGCCTCCGACAGCTCAATAACCTTGTCAGTGTTGAGCAAAGCCCGTTGCAAAACAAACTTTTTTCCCAGCAAAAGAACGGTCTGGGGATATAAAGACACAATTGTCCGCATATCTTTTTCCCATTGTGAAGACCCCAGTTCGGCCGTGTCGCAAATCAGATTGAACATCAGCATAGCCAGATTGGATTTTTGCTGATAATCAACGGATTGCCAAGCCTCATGCCGGCAAAACATAATGAACATTTCGCTTTCTTTAATAGAAACTTCTGCTCTTCTCATTCTTTCTATAAAATCTGAAAAATTTAGAGTCATATGGAGAATAATTTAGCGTTAATAATCAATGTTGAAGTTATTGTATAGCATATTTTGATTATTTTGTCCAGAATAAATTTCTTGCAAAAAGGAAAGATTCGTTTAATATAATCCACGCAGTCCGGAGACGGACTGTGGTGTCGAAAACATCTTGAAAGATTCCGCATACTGGCGGAGTTTGGGAAATAAGCGTGCTTGCACGACGAATAACCATAGCTGTCTTTCACAGTTTTTCGGCTCCGCCACCTTAGTTTCTAAGGTGGTTTTGTTTTAATCAAAACTAAGGAGCTAAAAAATGTTATCAAGAAAATATAGAAAAGAATGGTATAAGACCTTCCGGAGTTATTGTAATAAAGAATTAAACCGGATAATGACGGAACAGGGTTTAACAAGTACGGAACTTGCCGACCATATAGATTTTATGGAAGGGCGGATAGAAAAATTAAGAAGAAATACCTGCCATGTGAGAATGGAAGAATATGTATATCTGTTTTCATTTTTGGATAAGGTGTTTGAGATAAAACTTGTCGACGCCAAAGATTATCCTTGGCAGTAAGAAAAAAGCGGGAGATTAATCCCGCTTTTTTCATTTTCTCTGTTCAGAGTACATGCTTTCTCACAAACTTTGCCATAGCACCGCGGGTCTCATGGCACTGACAAACCGATCGCAGCCAACGTTCGGCCGCGGTCTCTGAGGCACCACATAAACTGACGCCTCACCCGCTGGGTGCGGGTTTATAAGTCTGCTATCACGGCCAGGCTGATAATTTCATCCGGCTCGGAAACAGAGCCGTTAGCGCCGTAACCGCGTTTAATCAGGTCAACAAATTCCATACCGGAAGTAACTTCGCCCCAAACGGTATATTGTCCGTCCAGCCACGGGCAGTCGGCAAAACAAATAAAGAACTGGCTGTCACCGGAGTCCGGATTCATTGCCCGCGCCATCGAAACCGTACCGCGCTTGTGCGGATTGCGGTTAAATTCGGCTTTAAGTTTTTTTCCGGTTCCGCCGGTGCCGTTACCGTACGGGCAGCCGGTTTGCGCCATAAATCCGTCAATCACGCGATGAAACTTCAAACCGTTGTAAAAACCGGCGCGTACCAGCTCTTTAATCCGGCTGACATGGTTGGGTGCGGCGTCCGGATACATTTCAATCACGACATCTCCGTCTTTAAGCTTGAGGAGCAGGGCGTTTTCGGCGTCTTTAACCTTGTAGGAATGCTTGATTTTTTTCGCTCTGGTCGGGCTGACGGCCAACTTCTTGGTATCGGGAGATTTCAGACCTTTTGTCTCCGATTTTTTCAAAGTCTTGGTTTCCGACTTTGGAAGTTTGGGGCTCTTTTCTTTGATTTTATCACTATCAACAGCTTTTTTAACAGCTTTCATGGCACAATCCTCTTTCATAAATTTAATATGTTCTGTCTGAAAACTAATATAGGGACTGGAGATTAAAATTGCACTAAATTTTGCGGAATTTTATTTCAGCCGGCCTAAAACATAATCCACACGCTCTTGTGCGTTCAGTCCGGTCGGATAAGTCTCGTCAATCTCTTTCAGCCGACCGGCCAGCCCGATACCGTTGGCAATCTGAATCGCCAGCCCCGGACGGGCGTTTAGCTCCAGCATCATCGGCCCGCGGTCACGGTCAAGCACAATATCAGCGCCCATATAACCCAGTCCGGTCATGTCATAGCCAAGGGAGGCAATCTCCAGATGTTCGCGCCAAAACGGCACTTTGAGCTGCATCAGGTCAGCCCCCGTGTCCGGCTGTTTTAAAATCGGCTTGTTGTACATAACGGCTTTGAGAGGCAGCCCGGTTTTGATGTCAAGCCCAACGCCGACCGCGCCTTGGTGCAGATTCGCCCGCCCGCCGGAAGCTGCCGTTGAAAGCCGCATCATCGACATTGCCGGAAAACCTTTATACACAATCACGCGCACGTCAGGAATGCCCTGATAGCTGAAATTTTTGAAAATATCGCTGAAATGAACCAGCTCCTCAATCAGCGCCACGTCATATTTTCCGCCCAGAGAATAAAGACCGCTCAAAATGTTGGAAACATGCTGATACAGCTCTTTGAAGCTGATTTTGCGTCCGGACGGCGTCTCAAAGCTGTCTGCCGTGTAGGAGCGAATGACCAAAACTCCTTGGCCGCCGCTGCCGTGAGCCGGCTTGACGACAAATTCTTTGTAATCTTTGACAATCTCCAGAATATTTTTGACCTGATGCTGAAACTCTATCACGCCGATCATCCGCGGCGTGTTAATGCCGATTTTATTGGCCAGAATCTTGGTCTGAACCTTGTCGTCAACCAAAGGATAAAGACTGCGCTTGTTATATCTGGCAATAATGCTGTAGTTGCGGTCGTTCATGCCCATAACGCCGGCTTCTTTGAGCCGTCCGGGAGAAACAAAAGAAGAAAACCAGCCAAACATTATTTCTTGTCCTTAACCAGCGGTGCAAAGCGGGTCAGCTCGGTCAGACGGTATCCGGTATAAGTGCCGAGCAGCATGACCGTAAACAAAATGACCAGATTCAGTTCGTCAAAAGCAAACATAATGTGGCGGATATATTCGCTGCTAACAATAAAATAGGTGATAATGGCCACAATCAGGCTGTAAAAGACTTCGCGGCAGGCGTTCATGGCGCCGTCTTCTTCCCAGGTAATGGAAGCGCGTTCAATAATCCACGCCATAATGATGATCGGGAAGAACACTGCGGAAAGCCCGATTTTGAAGTCAAACTGATACCCCACGATTGTCAGAATCTGCATAATCAGAATAACAAAGATCACGACGGCGGAGATTCTCGGTACCAGCAGCAAGTTGAGCTTTGAAAGCCAGAAGCGGATGAACAGGCCGAGCGCGATGATGACGCCGAAAGCAATCAGGCCGGCGGCAAAACCGGTTTTTGTCAGCGCCATCGCCAACAACATGGGTGTAAACGTTCCCATTGTCTGAATCCCGACTACGTTGCGCATGACAACCACGACCAGAATTGCCAGCGGAAAGATTGAAAGCCATTTGAGGGTGTTTTGCTCAGCCAGTGGGAGATTATAAATGGAGTAGTCAAAACGGACTTTCTGATCGGCCAGTTCGGCACGTTTGCCTGCCAGCTTGAAAGAAGAGGTGATTGATTTTAACACCGAAAACTTGACGACGGAATCTTCACCGCCTTCAACGTCAAGCAGGGAGTCGCCGCCGCGTTGAAAAATAACAAAGTTTTTGGGCAGCCCTTTTTCGCCGGTTTTCAGGTTAAAAAGCTTCCACTTTCCGTTCACATAAGCCTCAATCATCAAATCGGCGGACGTTGACTTTTTGTTTTCAACCAACTTGATGCCGCGGGCGATTCTGGAAGGCACGCCTTCTGTTGCCAGCAGCGTCTTAACGGCCTGCGCCATGTCTTTTTGCGATTTCTTCATCGGCAGAAAGGCCACAACCGTCGGCTCCGGCGGCGTTTGGTTAAGAAGTTTGATGATTCTTGCCGGCCATTCGTCATCGGGATATTGGGTCTTGGCAAGTTTTAAGAGTTCTTTGGCAACCTCGCGAACCTGATCATCCATGACCGGCATGTCGGGCTTTTTGGGGGGCGTTGCTTTAATCCGGCCTTTGCCGTCAACATTGTCAAACAGCAAAACGCGGTAATAAAGGTTCTGTTCGCCGCCGTCTTTGGGCTTGGCGGTAGCGATGATACGCGGCGTGTTTTTGTTGATTTTGCCGACCTTAAAGCCGTTGGCAACCACGTCTTCTTCCAGAATTTTAAATTCATTGCTTGCTGTCGGGCGGGCAAGCGATACCTTAATCGGCTCTCCGTTCGGCATAAAAGATACATGCGCCTCAATCGTCCAGATGTTTGTATTCTGCTTGGGAGCAAAATTAAAACCCCAGTACTCTATTTTATAATAAGCGGCATAAGCGGCGTAAACGGCCGATAAGACAAGAAGATAAGTCAGGATGCAGCGTACGGAAAAAAACTTTTTCATCAGAAAATCCAGTTAGTTCAAAGTATGGGAAACAGAAGTGTCAACAATGGCGCGGCCGGTCAGAATGTTGCGTCCGATAAGCGCCTGATATTCAAATTTTTCGCGGTTGGCAAGAGAGAAGTTTGCAGAAATAATCTCGTTTCCGAGCCGGACTTCCATGGTCACGACATGCCGTTTTTCGTCTTTATGGCTGCGTTTGATGGTGGCCTGCCGCACAATTTCTTTTTCAAAGCGGTGGGTTTCGCCGGTTTCGTCATTGGTCAGAACAAAAGAAACCCATTTTTCTCCGTCGCGCTCAAAAGTTTTGAGAGAAGTCACGTCAATGGCGGAGTTTTCGGCGCCGGTATCGATTCTGGCTTCAAACGGAGATTTCATCGGCAGAAAATAAACCGGCTCGACGGCACCGATAATGCCGAGTTTTGTTTCCTTCACAACGGGTACCTCCACGGCCGGCACAATCGCGGGCTGAACCTGAGTCCGGCAGCCGGCAAAAAAGATGATTGAAAAACAAAGGGCTGAAAATTTAATGATATTTGTCATCTTAAAAAACTTCTCTTCAAAAAATATATAATTCTTAAAAGACTTTTACAATTTTTTAACCGTTGTTGTAAAGGAAAATTTACACAAAATTAAGAAATAAAATAAACAGTCGGAGTTATCCCCAGCTTGTGAAAAAATTAATGATTTTTTAAATAAAATTTCTTAGAAGAAAGACAACTTTTCAAGAGTTATCATATCCGAAATTTAGGTAAAATATAATGAGTAAGACAGCCAGCAAAAAAGAGGTGCTGAAACGGCTGAATCGCATAAAGAAAAACCGTTTCTTCACCAGAATGATGTTGTATGTGGGGGCAAGTGCCGCCACATTAATCAGCCCCGTCCGTCAGGATGCTGCGGCAAAATCGTATAATGCGGGGTTTTGGGCCGGAAACATTCGGAACGTATCCTTTAACGCGGTCAATAAAGAAGAAGAAATCAGCAAGCGTGCGGATTGGTTCTTTGATAACGCCTTAGATTCTTTGCGCCGCCAGTATGAGGAATTTACATCGCTGAAAAAGCGCCAGCAAAATAAGATGATTCAGGAAAAATTTTTCGGCGGACTTAACATCAAGGGCGGCAATACGTTTTACTGCCTGGCGGCCACCATGTCCAATTATGCCCGCAACAGCCGTCTGTCGCCGGATTTGACGGACATTCTGCCCGACTTGTCGACGGACGATTCTTATACCAAAGCCCATTGCAAAGGCTTTGTCGACTTTATGTTAAGAAAATCCAAAAAGGAATATGATAATAAATTTGTCATCAAGAGCTCAAATCTGAACAAAGAAATTGACAAAGTAGGCAAGGGCGCCATTTTTATAATTGAAAGCAAGGAAAACAATTCCAGCGGCTACCACGCCATTACCTATCTGGGCAAGGACGAAAAAGGCGTAGCGCAGTTTATGAGCTATAACCGTGAAAAAATCACGCCGTTGTCTTATTGGAACAAAGGTGCGCCGGTCAAAGGCTATGCCGTTGATTTATACGGAATGTACAAGGCTTCTTGGGAAAAGAAAACCCAAAACTGCAACAAAATGGAATTTCTGGCGCTGATGTATCAGAACCGCGAAAACCCGTTTGAACCGAAACTTGAACTGTTGAAACCTCAAGAGCATACATTGCCGGTATCTTCCGTCTTTGTCAAAAAGGCTGTGGCTGTAGCTCCGCTGAAGGTTGCAAAAGCAGATGTTCCCGTGTGGACTGCTGTCAGTAAAAAACGCAAATCCGGTCCGGTATTTTTTATTGCCAAAAACAAAATTGCCTTAAAGCGCAAATTCCAACTGGCAAGCCGCTGGACGAGGGACAAGGCTCAGGAACGCAAAAATGCGGAGCTGGAAAAACTGGCAGCCTTTTTTGACCGGCCTAAAAAAGGCTCGGCTTATAATGCCGCGCCTCTGTTCGCAAATTATAATTATAAAATAATATAAAAAACGCTGTGCCGCAAAGCCGTCCCGTAAAAATCAAAGGAAACCGAAGATTTTTGCGGGATGTTTTTTTAGAAATTACAATTGACAATTTTGTCAAAATTTGCTATACCTGTACTGAATAAAAATTAAAATTTATATAATTATGACTGGATTAAAAATTATTTTAATGCTTCTTGCGGCTTTCTTTACATTCAAAGCTATTGCCAAAGGGGCAGAAATCGTAAAAGCGCGCGAGTTGGTTAACAGAAGTTTCCTGCTGTATATTCTGGGAATTATCTTCGTCTGGTGGCTGTTTCAGGCATTTGATTTTGAAAACCGTTTTTTCTGGCGGGGACTGATAAGCGGCGGAATTTTCCGTACCATAAGTCTGGTTACGCTTTCTGCCGAAAAAATTGGCGACTTGCCGAATGTAACCCGCAGTGAAATTGCGTTAATACTGGCAACGGTCTGCATATCGGCCGGTTTTGGCGTTTTGCTGGGAGTAGGGATAGCCTTTGTTATTCTGGTACCGTGCCTTTCTGCTGTTGTGTTGTTTTTATATTTTGGCATAAAAGATAAAATACGTGCCAAAAAATATGACCGGACATTGCATAGCGAATATGCAAAACTGCAGCGCACCGGTCATTGTAAAAGGCTGAAAGAAGAAATTGCCGACATGACGGATTCTGAGCTTTTGGAGCGTGCCATTATCAAAAGCAAGCAAAGATTACTGTTAAGCGGCAAAAATTGCGATTGCGGCAATTGCCGGAATGTGGAAGGCCGCTGTCGTTTTCAGGGTTCCGTAAAACTGCAGTCCACCGAGTATATCAAAGGCTGCGAGTTGGAACAAATCAATTTAGAAGCGCTTCTTCAACAAAAGCAAGCGCTGAAAGCAGCTAAAAAGAAAGCTGTGTAAAAACGCCCCCTCGGAATTCTTGCCAAAGAACCGAGGGGATTTTATATGCGCTTATTATTCTGCCGCTTCTCTGAAAAAATCCGCTTGCAAATTTCCGCTGATACGTTATGCTAACTAACGCAGTCCGGAGACGGGCTGTGGTGTCTGAAAAACATCTCAAGTTTAGTTCCTCATTATGGGGAGTGCCGGAAATAAGTGCGCTTGCGCAGCGAATAACGGCGACTGTAACTTGACAGTTTTTCAGCTCCCCGCCTGGAAGGAAACTTCCGGCGGTTTTGTTTTAACAAAATAGTGGAGCTAAAAAATGGGAAAATTTTATTATCATACGACGGCGCAAGACCATTTAAGAAATTTCAACAAAACCTTGGGTTTTGCTTTGTTTTTTGAACGCCATGAACGGCAGCTTCGGGTGTGGCAGGTGTGTAAAAAACTGAAAATAACGGAACGGGAACTTGACGATATCGAACTCGGGCGCGGTGTCTTGAAATTAAATGTGCTTAAAAAGATGTTGAAATATTATAACAGAAGAATAGAACTGCGCTTGGTGGCGCCGGATCCGAATGAACCGGATAACGCCGAACCTGAAGAATTTTACGAAGCCCCTGGCGACAGCTTTGAAGCTTTGGAGGAAGAGATAGAGGGTTAAATAAAAAAGCGGGAGAAAACTCCCGCTTTTTTCTTCTTTCTTCAAATTAGAACTGTTCCTGCAATTCAAAGAAATAAGCTTGCGGGTGATCGCAAACCGGACATTTTTCCGGAGCTTTCGGAGATTCAACACGGTGTCCGCAGTTTCCGCATTCCCAAATAACTTTGGTCGGGCGTTCAAAAATTTTGCCTTCGCACAAAGAGTCGAGCAAAGCCTGATATCTTTCCTCATGGCCTTTTTCGATTTTGCCGACGGCTTCAAACAAATAAGCAATTTTTTCAAAACCTTCTTCGCGTGCTTCTTTGGCCATGCGGTCATACATGTCTGTCCATTCATAATTTTCACCGGCAGCGGCATCTTTCAAATTTTCCATGGTAGAGGGAACGGCGCCGCCATGCAGGAGTTTGAACCAAAGTTTGGCATGCTCTTTTTCATTGTTGGCAGTTTGCTCAAACTTGTCGGCGATAATGTTGTAGCCTTCTTTTTTGGCTTTGGAAGCATAGTAAGTATACTTGTTGCGGGCCTGAGATTCTCCGGCAAAAGCTTCCATCAGATTTTTTTCGGTTTTAGATCCTTTTAGTTCCATAGTACAAGACTCCTTAAATTAATTTTTCTTGAGTTTCAGACATTCATGACAAATTCCCTGAAAAGAAATGTCATGAGATATTATTTTACCCCCGCACAGCTCCTCGGCCTTTTTATCAACCTCCGGAGCAACGTCACAGGGGATATCATAAACTTTATTGCAGTGAATGCAAATAAAATGATAATGCTTTCCAGTATTAAAATCAAAATGGGCGGTGCCGTCCAGCGATTCTATCTTGCGGATTTCGCCGCTTTCTGCCAGCAGGTTCAAATTCCGGTACACGGTCGCCAGACTCACGTTCGGAATTTCTTTGCGCAGAGCCTGATAAACCGAATCAACGGTCGGATGGCTCATATCGCTTTGAACAATCTTAAGAATAAGCTCTCTTTGTCTGGAATAGTTCATATCATTTCACCAAAATCAATAATGATTACTATTATTGTTTATAATTAAAAAAAGACATTGTCAATAAAGATTTTCAGTATTATTTAAAAGAAAACTGATATTTATTTTAAGGAGAGAAATATGAACGCAGTAGAAATCAAAAAAGACATTTACTGGACAGGCGTCAAAGACTGGAACCTGACGGAATTTCACGGCTACAAAACGCCGCGCGGCTCAACCTATAACTCATATCTGATTATGGATGAAAAAATCACTCTGGTTGACGGCGCCAAGCATTATCTGTCAGACGAGCAGATTGCCCGCGTCAAAAGCGTTACCGATTTCTCCAAAATTGCTTATGTCGTTGTCAACCATGTAGAAATGGATCACTCCGGAAATATGCCGGAAATCATGAAGCTCGCGCCGCAGGCCACAATCCTGACCAATGCCGCCGGCGAACGCGCGCTGAATGAGCATTATGATACAACCGGCTGGAAATTTCAGATTATTAAAACCGGCGACAGCGTTTCGATCGGTAAAAGAACCTTGACTTTTGTAACCACGCCGATGCTGCACTGGCCGGATTCCATGGTGACATATGTGGCGGAAGACAAGCTGCTTCTGCCGAATGACGGTTTCGGTCAACATTTTTGTACGGATAGCATTTTTGTAAAAGACCAGCCTTTTGACGTTGTCTGTGAAGAAGCCAAAAAATATTATGCCAACATCCTGTTTCCGTTCGGCGCTCAGGCAGAAAAGGCTTTGAGCGGCTTGGACGGATTGGAAATTGACATGATTGCGCCTTCCCACGGCTGCATTTGGTCGGGCGAAAAAGAAGTCAGTACGATTCTGAAGTTGTATGACGAATGGGCTTCCGGCAAAAACAAAGGCAAAGCCGTTATTGTTTATGACACAATGTGGGGAGCGACAGCAACTTTGGCCAATGCCGTTATGGAAGTCTTTCAGGATGCCGGCATTCCGGTTGTCAAACGCTGCCTGACCGAAACCCATATTTCGGAAGTGATTGTAGACTTTTTGGATGCGCGCTATGTTTGTATCGGCACGCCGACGCTGAATAATGAAATGTTTCCGCGCGTTGCCGCCTTTACAACCTATATGAAAGGTCTGAAACCCAAGAATAAAAAGGCTTTTGCTTTTGGGTCTTACGGTTGGAAACCCGGCGTTGTCAACCAGATTCAGAAAATTTACGAAGAACTGGGCTGGGAAACCATTCCGCCGTTTGAAGAAAAATATACGCCCAAATCTGACGTTGTCGCCAAGTTAAAAGAACACGTCAAAACCATGATTGAAAAATAACAAGAACCCCCGAAAGTTATTCTTTCGGGGGTTTGTTTCTTGCAAAGAGGTGCAGAATTACCAGTAACGGCACTCACTGCATGAACCTGATTGCGTATCATACCTTTCTCCGGCGCCAAATCCTGATTTAATATAAGATGAATATTGCGCTTCACACTCCGCTTTTGTTGCCCATGTGCGGTTAGAACTGTTATATCCTTGCCTTCTACAAATAAATGCTCCGGTCGTACTGCAATATACGTTAACGTCCTGCACCAGACAATATGAAGAACCGCAAGGCCAGCATATATAGTTTCCGACCCATACCCCATATCTTCCCTCGGAAGAACCCCCGCCGGAGCTTCCCCCCGAGCTGCTGCACCCTGACCCGCCGCATTGCGGATCACATGATTCCAAGGTTCCGTCAGAACAGCAGTCGCCATGACATGTCGAGTGAACGGAGCACCAATTATAAGAAGACGGACTACAACAAGATTCACAACGCCTGCAAGTTCCGCCGCAACCGTCGGAAATCGTGTAAGAGCCGCAGGAACAAGAGCTTGTGGTATCGGAACAGCTCGGCGTGCAGCAGGGTTCATAAGGATAATAACAGGTTTTTGTACGACATCCGTTCTTTGTTGACCCGCCGCAACCTCCGGGGTTTGACGTTGACGTGCCGGACGGGCAGTTCATGTTACAGGTGTAGTAGCAAGTATACTCGCAGCCGTCTGTGCCGTTCGTGCCGTAAGACGAAGAGGTTAAAGACGTATAGCTCGGACATCCGGACGGCGTACAGCAGGTTCCGTAGGATGAATC
>JAGBHO010000006.1 GCA_017935485.1 Alphaproteobacteria bacterium
ACTGTGCCGGTTGTGAGATGGATTGCCGGATCGAAGTCCGGCAATAACTATAAAAGAAAGAACCCGAGGGTAACCCGCATGGAGGGGCGGGGAAGAAAGTGCTCTGAACAGCGAAAATGAAAAAAGCGGGAGATTAATCCCGCTTTGTATTTAACCCTCTATCTCTTCCTCCAAAGCTTCAAAGCTGCCGTCAGGGGCTTCACTGATTTCTTCCGGTTCGGCGTTATCCGGCTCATTCGGATCCGGTGCAACCAAGCGCAGTTCTATTCTTCTGTTATAATACTTCAACATCTTTTTAAGCACGTTTAATTTCAAAACGCCGCGACCGAGTTCGATATCATCAAGTTCCCGCTCCGTTATTTTCAGTTTTTTACACACCTGCCATACGCGAAGCTGCCGTTCATGGCGTTCAAAGAACAAAGCAAAGCCTAATGTCTTGTTGAAATTTCTTAAATGGTCTGGCGCCGTCGTATGATAATAAAATTTTCCCATTTCTTTTTAGCTCCCTAGTTTTGTTAAAACAAAACCACCCGATTAAAGGGTGGCGGAGCTCAAAAACTGTTTAGGTACAGTCATGGTTATTCGCCCGCAAAGCGGCTTATTTCCCAATACTCCGCCTGAAGCGGATAACCTAAAAGATGTTTTTGAGACACCGCAGCCCGTCTCCGGACTGCGGGATTTATATTAAACGAATCTGGAACTTTTGCAAGCGGATTTTATGCTATCCGAGATAAGATTTGGGATTGACGGCTTTTTTACCCTGACGGATTTCAAAATGCAGCTGCGGAGAGACAACGCCGCCGGTTGTACCGACCGTAGAAATTTTTTCACCACGGGCGACCCGCTGGCCTTTTTTAACCAGAATCTTTTCATTATGCGCGTAGGCCGTAACCCAGCCGTCATCATGTTTTATCAAAATCAGATTGCCAAAGCCTTTAAGCTCGTTGCCGGCATAGGCAACGGTTCCTTTATCCGCGGCCTTGACTGCCGTTCCTTTGGCGGCTTTGATATTTATACCGTCATTGTTGCGCCCTTTGGCTATCGGCCCGAAGTTAGAAATTACCGAACCTCTGACCGGCCACATAAATTTGCTTTTGCGATTTTTAGCCGGCGGCGTATAGGTGCTTTTGGCGGTTGTCGTTTTTTTGACAGAGGTTGCTTTTTTAGAGACGGAAGTACTCGTTTTTTGGGGTTTCCATGTACTTTTAGCCGGTGCGGCCGAAGCGACATGAATTTCTCCACCGACGATACTGTCCGGCAGCTGCAGGCGTTGTCCGACGGCCAAACTGTACGGCGGGCTGATGTCATTGGTTTTGCTCAGAGAATTGACGTCAACATTGTAGCGTTTGGAGATATTGTACAGCGTATCGCCCTTGGCCACGATATGATAGCGCGCACTCGGAAGGCGGACGACCTGTCCTATCCGCAGGCCATAAGGCGGGTGAAAACCGTTCAGCTCGATAATTTCCCTGATCGGAAGATCATACCGGCGGGCTATGCTGTAAAGGGTATCGCCTTTTTGAACCACCACGGAAGACGGGGCCGGCCCGCCGCCCCAGAGGTTGTAGTTAAACAGCTGAATCCGGCCGCTGTCATAAGAACAGCCGCCCAAAATCAGCAATATTAATGTCAAAAGCGCATACTTCTTCATATCTTACGTCCTATCACAAGATAGTTAATTTTTGTTTACGCTCAGAAAAAGCTTGATTTCCTGACTTTCCGCAGTATTTTATCAAGGGCGGGGAGAACAAATTTGCCAAACATACACAAAGACATTAAAACCTCAGAATTGCTCGGCCGAGACGCCAAATGCGCGATTTCTCATATTTTGGGGCAGGAAGAATCTAAAAAAGCTCAGAATATTCTGAAAGATTTTCGGGCGGACATTGTCCTGAAAGATATTTTTGATTTTGCCTCCGTCCCAAAGCTCGGGCTGTCTGACGATTATGCGTCTTATGAAAAAATTTTTAATTATCTGGCCGCCGAATCTCCTGCTTTTGTCCGCCATTTGGACAGGGCGGTCGTTTGTGCCAACCAAAACGAAGACCTTTCCAAGATTATTTTGCCGCTGGTTTTTGAGCACCGGCGCAAACTTGATTGTGAGCATATTCAAGCTTTGACAGACGGATGGTGTTATGAATCGGACTTGCGCGCTGAGATGATTGCCGCCGTTATCCGGCAGGATAAAAATCCCAGAAAAAGCGCTGAAATTCTCGGCACGGCGTTGTCCCGAGTTTCTTACAAGCAGCATAATCCGTTTGTGAAATCGGTTACTCAGGCTTTTACCGAGCAAAACGCCAAAGACGGCGTTTGTCTGAACATTTTTTCCGACGCCTTGCTGTCTCCCGCTCCGAAGGACAATTCCGCACCGGATGAGGCAACGGTTGCGGCGTTTAAGCAGGAAATCAGGAAAATTCCCGATACAAAAGTGCAAAAAATGGCTTTTTTTGCTCTGGACGGCAAAAATGCGGAAGACGTCCGGCAGATTTATCATGATGATTTTCTTTCCTGCACGTCCGAAAAGCTTATTAAAATTACGGCAACCCTGCCGGATGCGAATCCGGATTTTATGCCGCTGGCGGTAAAGGTATTGGAAAGCGCGGAAAAAGAATCGGCAGAACAACATCGTCGCGGCGTTTTGCTTTATCTGGCTGCGGCGGCTGCCGGACGGCCGAAACTGACCGAAGCGCTGCTGCCGGTTTTTGAAAAAAATGACAGGCTGCCGTTTGCTTATGTCGGAAACCTGTTTTTCAGCGCGGTCAAATCCCCTGCTCTGAGCGGGCGGATTATGAAGATTATCAAAGCTTCTTTGCGTTCGGACACGTTTTCTTCTCAAGGCGCTTTTCCGCAAATCAACCCCGTAAGCAATATTCTCAATCCGTTCAACATCAAATCTCCGGAAGCGTTTGAACTGATTTACACTTATCTGAACGATGCAAAATCGGACATGAACCAGATGCATGTTTTTTGCAAAGACTGCCTGCACAAGCTTGGTCATGACGGCGCCGACCGGCCGGAAACCCGCAACATCATCCGGACGATGCACCGCAATAAGATTTTGCGCAGCAATCCGAAGGATTTTGCCGTTTTTATGGCCGATCTGGAAAGTTTTAGAATCGAAAACGCTTATAACAGTCCGCTGAACGATTATATTAACGGCCTTAAAGCCAGAACACCGGTTAAAGCGCCGCCTTATATCAAACGCCTGTTGAACAATTCTCTGGAATATAAGGAAAATTTCAACAGACTGAAAAAAGAATTTCCGGATTATCAAGACATTAATGACGATTATGCTTACCGCCAGCCGGAAAAACACGAGGCAATGACGTTACAGGAAGTTGAAAAAAGCCTGAACGAAAATAAATTGTCCCTTATTGATAAAACAAAAATTTATTTGCAATTGCGGCAATTTGAGCATTATGCCCTGCCGCAAAGTCAGGAATATTGCCGGCAGGTGGCAAAAGGCTTGTCTTTGAATCCGTTTTATGCTAAAAGCGTGGCATTTGCAAAATTTAATCTTTTTAATGACGGGAAGCAGGCTTTGAAAAAAGTCTGGAAGAAAAATGAGCGATAATCAGACACAAATCATTGATGAAAGCGGCGACAAATATAAATACGGCTTTGTAACGGACATTGCCGCCGATACTGCGCCCAAAGGGCTGAATGAAGACATTATCCGGTTGATTTCCGCAAAAAAAGGCGAACCGGAATGGCTGTTGAAATGGCGTCTGAAAGCCTTTGAGTTCTGGCAGACAATGACGGAACCGGCATGGGCCAAGCTGGCTTATGACAAGATTGATTATCAGGATTTGTATTACTATTCCGCACCGGTACAAAAAGCGGCGCCGAAAAGCTTGGACGAGGTTGATCCGGAATTGCTGGAAACTTATGAAAAGCTCGGAATTCCGCTCAAAGAGCAGGAAGCTCTGGCCGGCGTGGTTGCCGTGGACGCCGTATTTGACAGCGTTTCGGTCGCCACGACTTATCGCGCCAAACTTGCCGAGCAGGGGATTATTTTCTGTTCCATCTCCGAGGCCGTCAAAGAACATCCCGAGCTGGTGCAAAAATACCTCGGTTCGGTTGTTCCCTACACTGACAATTTTTTTGCCTGTCTGAATTCGGCCGTGTTTACGGACGGGTCGTTTGTTTATATTCCGAAAGGCGTGCGCTGTCCGATGGAGCTTTCAACCTATTTTCGAATCAATGCCAAAAATACCGGACAATTTGAACGCACGCTGATTGTGGCCGACGACGAGAGTTATGTTTCTTATCTGGAGGGCTGTACTGCCCCGCAGCGAGATGAGAATCAGCTGCATGCAGCCATTGTCGAGATTGTCATTAACAAAGACGCCGAGGTCAAATATTCCACAGTTCAAAACTGGTATCCCGGCGATAAAGACGGCAACGGCGGCGTTTATAACTTTGTGACCAAGCGGGCGGCCTGCCGCGGCGACAATGCCAAGGTATCGTGGACGCAGGTAGAAACGGGGTCGGCCGTGACATGGAAATATCCGTCTTGTGTGCTGCAAGGCGACAATTCGGTTGGCGAGTTTTATTCCGTGGCCATTACCAACAACAAACAGCAGGCCGACACCGGTACAAAGATGATTCACATCGGGAAGAACACATCTTCCAAAATTATTTCCAAAGGGATTTCGGCCGGTTTTTCCAACCAGACTTACCGCGGACTGGTTCGGGTGGCGCCAAATGCCGGCCATGCCCGCAACTATTCGCAATGTGACAGCCTGCTGATCGGGACGACCTGCGGCTCCCACACCGTGCCGTATATTGAAAACCGCAACAAAACCGCCTGTATCGAACATGAGGCGACGACGTCCAAAATCAGCGACGAACAGCTTTTTTACTGCATGCAGCGCGGAATCGGACAGGAAGAAGCCGTCAGCCTGATTGTCAACGGTTTTTGCAAGGAAGTCATGCAACAGCTGCCGATGGAATTTGCCATTGAGGCGGCCAAGCTGATTAATATTACACTTGAAGGATCCGTCGGCTAAATACAGAGATAAAAAAGGAGGCTTTCGGCCTCCTTATCTTTTTACTGCAGTTCAAAAAAGCTCTTGTCTACACCACACAGCGGGCAAACCCAGTCTTCAGGAAGATCCTCAAAAGGAACATCCCCGTCATAAACGTAACCGCACACCGTGCAGACCCATTTTTTGCCTTCATTTTTATCTTCTGTCATTTGTTTTCCTTTCATCCGGTCTTTTTGTTCGTTAAAAATTTTAATTACCCCGTCTTTGTAATAACTGCGGTAATCGTAATAAGTCAGAGGCTCGCCGTCCTGACTGCCGATCTGGCAATCCAGCACCTCTGCCAAAAACAGCGTATTGCTCTCAAAGGCAATTTCCTGAATTATTTTACATTTAATGCCTGCCAGAGATTTTTGCAAGTATGGCAGGCCTTCCCAAACCTCAAATTCAACATTTTCCCACTTATTGACATCACGGCTGCTTTGAAAACCAAAATTTGCCACAATAAACGGATCAGCCTCTTTGCCCAACACCGAAAGAGAAAACTCCTTTGCCGTATGCAGGCAGGATTTGGTATAACTATGATTTCCGCAGGACAAGGCCAGAACAAACGGTTTGTTGGCGACTTGCATCACGGCATCGACAATGCTGCCGACACAGCGTGAGCCGTCGGTTGTGCCCAAGACGTATATGCCGTGCGTTAATTTAAACAGTGCGTTTTCATCCATAGGATATTTCCGTTTTTAAGAGTTAATAATGCGGCGGGGGCGTTTCTTCGCTTAACGGTTTGACTGCCGCCGGTTCCAGATTTTCCAGCAGGTATTTATTTTGTTTTTGCAGATGATCGAGTTTTTTACCCTGCTCTATGATCACCTGATTTAAATCTTCAATCACACGCTCCTGATTAGCCAGCGCAATCTCAATATTCATCAATCGGTCGTCGAGCTCATTATCATTCATTTTATGCTCCCCTTTATTCCGGTTGTAACATGACATAAGCGGAAAATCAATCAGTATTTGTTGATATATATAAATTCGTGATTATCTGATTAAAGGGTCATTGTTACAAAAATTGAAAGTTCAAACATGGAATGGAACAACAAACACAAAATTCTTGCCTCTATTATACTGGCGTTGCTGGTTGCGGCTTTGATGTTGGTGAATTAACGGGAGAAAAAAATGAAAACGTGGCATTGGATTATTTTAATTGTATTTGTTTTTGCCGTAGTTATTTCTTTGTTTTTTTAACTTCCGGCAACGGAATCACGCCTGATGCGGGATAAAATAAGCCTGATTTTGATAAAAAACAGCATTTTTGGAAAGTTTTACAAAATTTTGGCTTGACAAGCATTATAAAAGAGCGTATCTATGCACTGTCTTTATAAGACAGCGTTTATCGCGGGGTGGAGCAGCCCGGTAGCTCGTCAGGCTCATAACCTGAAGGTCGTAGG
>JAGBHO010000027.1 GCA_017935485.1 Alphaproteobacteria bacterium
GTAAAGCTGGCGCCGCCTTCTTCAGCCAATACTTTCGTAATCGCTGCCGTCAATGTCGTTTTACCGTGGTCAACGTGACCGATTGTTCCGATATTGCAGTGCGGCTTCGTCCGCTCAAACTTCTCTTTTGCCATCGTTCTTAATCCTAAAATCTGTTATGTTGTTACAATAAAAACTCAAGTGGGGAAGAAAAATGGAGCGGGTGAGGGGAATCGAACCCCCGTCATAAGCTTGGAAGGCTTCTGCTCTACCATTGAGCTACACCCGCTTAATCGTCCTCTCTCGAGAGCAAACCAAGATTGAAATGGTGGAGGGGGAAGGATTCGAACCTTCGTAGACTAAAGTCGACGGATTTACAGTCCGTTGCATTTGACCGCTCTGCCACCCCTCCTTAAGAAACTTCCAATCCGGGGATTGAGGATTTAATCCTATAAATCATCTAACCTGCAAATAATAGCATTTTTGCCATAATGTCAACACCTTTTTTATATATTTCTTAATTTATTTGGATTAAATTCCGCTCATAATCGAAAACAAATGAGAAAAAAGCCATGACAGTCATTGAGTTAACCGAAAAAAGCAATCCTGCCTCGTCAGAAATTGATCTGCTTTCGCCTCTGGAAATTGCCCGCATAATAAACAGGGAAGACCAAAAGGTCGCTTATGCGGTAGAAAAAGTTCTGGATTCGGTTGCCCAAGGGATAGACCTGATAGCAAAAGCTTTTGCACAAGGCGGCAGGCTGGCCTATTTTGGCGCCGGCACCAGCGGCCGTCTGGGGATTCTCGACGCTTCAGAAATGCCGCCGACTTTCGGAGTCGGCAAAAACATGGTTCAGGCTTTTATTGCCGGCGGAGAAGACGCCGTCCGCAATGCGGTGGAAAATGCCGAAGACAATGAAGAATTTGCCCTTGCCGACCTGACAAAATTCTGCCCGCAGCCGCAGGATGTTATTGTAGGCATTTCCGCCGGCGGAAATGCGGCTTATGTCGCAACGGCCCTCAGGCAGGCGCGCGATCTCGGTCTGAAAACCATTGCAATCAGTTCCAATCCGCAAGCCGAAATTGCCCAATACGCCGATGTCTTCATCAATCCGCAGGTTGGTCCCGAAGTCATCACAGGTTCTTCAAGAATGAAATCAGGCACTGCCCAGAAAATGATTCTGAACATACTGACGACCGGCGCAATGATTCGCCTTGGCAAAACCTATAAAAATTATATGATTGACCTGCAGGTCAGCAATGCCAAGCTCCATAAACGCGCCTGCCGTTTTGTTTCGGAAATCGCCGGCACAACGCCCGAACAGGCCGCCGCATTTCTGCAAAAAAGCGATAACTGCGTCAAAACCGCCTGTGTCATGGCCGCAAAAAACTGTTCAAAAGATGAGGCAGAAAAACTTCTGGCTGACAACGGCGGCATTTTAAGAAAAATCATCAAAGGATAATCATCATGGCTAAAAACAAAAACTTTTCTGCATCTCCTGCCAAAGGTTCCGTGTTTTTATACGGCAGACATCCGGTCTTTGCGGCCATCGCCAATCCGTCACGGCAGATTCTCAAAATCTGCGCCGCCGCAGAAAACGCGCCGGAACTCAAAAAACACCTGACCGCAAACCAAAAAGACAATGTTCCTCTGCAAATTGTCGACCGTAAAGACATTGACAAAATGCTCCCGCGCGAAGCCGTTCATCAGGGATACGCCGCTCAGTGCAAAGAACTGGAAGGCTATTCGATCGAAGACATTTGCGCTTTGGCCGACCAACGGCCCGACTGCCATATTCTGGTGCTTGATCAGGTGACGGATCCGCAAAATATCGGGGCGATTATCCGCTCCTGCGTCGCCTTTGATACGCTTGCACTTGTCATACAGGACAAAAATTCGCCGCAGGAAACCGGCGCCATGGCCAAAGCCTCTGCCGGCATGATTGAACTTTTGCCGATCTGCCGCGTTACCAACCTTTCCCGAGCCCTGAACCGGTTGAAAGAAGCCGGCTTTTGGATTCTCGGCATGGACGGATACGCTCAAACCACAATCGGACAAATCAATAAAGCGGGAAAGACCGCCATTGTCATGGGGTCGGAAGGCAAAGGAATGCGCCGGCTGGTTGAAGAAAGCTGCGATGCCTCGGTCAAGCTGCCGATTTCGCCCAAAGTCGAAAGCCTCAACGTTTCAACGGCCGCAGCCATTGCCCTTTACGAAATCAACCGCCGCTGACCGATTCATAATATCTTCAGCTTTTGCCGTTATAATAAAACCGGTTTAACCAAAAGGAAAAAGCATGACCGCAACAATTGAAGTAAAAAAACTTTGCAAAAATTTTGACAACCTGCAGGCGGTGGCAGACATCAGCTTCAGTACTGCAAAAGGAGAGATTATTGCCCTGCTCGGTCCGAACGGCGCCGGAAAATCAACCCTGATGAATATGATAACCGGCTATCTGGCACCGTCTGACGGAGAAATTTTTATTCTTGGGAAAAACATCAAAAATCATCCGCTGGCCGCCAAAACCGCCATCGGTTTTTTGTCTGAAGGCTCTCCGCTGTATCCGGACATGACCGTTGCGGCTTTTCTGAATTACATGGCGGAACTCCGCGGGTTTTCCGGAAAAAAGAAAGAAGAACGTCTGCAGGCGGTCTGCAAAACCGCCAATATCGAAAACGTACTGACCCAGCGTATTGAAACCCTGTCCAAAGGCTATCTCCGCCGCGTCGGATTCGCCCAAAGCATTATCTCCGATCCGCAAATCCTGCTGCTTGATGAACCGACCGACGGTCTTGACCCCAATCAGAAGGAACACATCCGCAGCCTGATTAAACAAATGGGCCAAAACAAAACCATCATCATCTCCACTCATTTATTGGAAGAAGCAGAAAACATCAGCACGCGGATTATCCTGATTAACAAGGGCAAAATCATGGCGGACGGCAGCTTGCAGGATGTTTTGCGGCAAACGCACAGCCGCTGTCTGGAAAACGCCTTTAAAAAGCTCACGATTTCGGAGAACGATTAATGAAAAGCACCTTTATCATTGCCAAAAACGAACTCAAACGCTACTTTACATCACCGTTGGCCTACGTCTATCTGGTGGCTTTTCTGCTTCTCAATGGCTCCTTTGCCGTTTATTTCGGTCATTTTTTTGAGCGCGGCAGAGCCGACCTGCTGCCGATGTTTGGCTTTCAGCCCTGGCTGTACCTGCTGTTTATTCCGGGAATTTCCATGCGCCTGTGGGCTGAGGAATTCAAAAGCAAAAGCATTGTCCAGATTATGACCATGCCGGTCACAGCCACCGCACTGGTTTGGGGCAAATTTTTGGCTTCCTGGCTGTTTTGCGCCATCGCCTTAATCCTGACTTTTCCGTTCTGGATAACGGTCAACCTGCTCGGCGAACCGGACAATGCCGTTATTCTGCTCAGCTATTTCGGCAGTTTTGTTCTGGCCGGCTGTATGCTCGCCATCTCACAAACCATGTCTGCCCTGACCAAAAATCAGGTAATCGCTCTGGTACTGTCTGTCATCGCCAACCTGCTGTTCTTCTTAAGTTCACTGGAATACGTCCTCGCCTTGTTCCGAATGTTTTTGCCGCTCTCGATTGTAGACATGATCGCCTCTTTCAGCTTCATCACCCACTTTGCCGCCATTACGCAGGGACTGCTGGAACTTCGCGATATTATATTTTACACATCTCTGATTTTGCTGTTTAACTTCACGACCGAAATCATCGTCAGCTTCAAAACCTCCGGAACATCGCCGCTGGTACACTCCGGTTGCCGCCGGCACTATATTCTGCTCTTTGCCGCGCTTCTGCTCGGCTTTATCGGCCTCAACCTGCTTGCCAACAACCACCTGCGCAACATCCGTCTGGACTTAACGGAAGAAAACAACTTTACCCTCACACCGTCTACCCGCCGGATTCTTCAAAATCTGCCCAATCCGGTCAACGCCAAACTTTTTTATTCAAAAATCCTGAGCGAACGCAATCCGGAGTTCCGCACCTATTTTGACAAGATCCGGCTGTTGCTGCAACAATACGAAAACATCTCCGGCGGGCAATTCTCTTATCAGATAAATTATGTCGAACCGATGAGCGAGTCGGAAGACTATGCCATTGCAAACGGCCTGCACGCCATTCCGGTCATAGACCGCTCGCAAGCTGCCTTTTTCGGCATTGTTTTTTCCGACAGTCTGGACAATAAAAAAATCCTGCCTTTTTTGCCGCTGGAACGTCAGGAACACATTGAACAAGACCTGACCGAAACAATTTATACGCTGAACAACGCCAAACCGCTGCTCGGCATATTTTCTTCTCTGCCGGTCAACAGCGAAACCGTCAACGGCATTATCACCCCGCGTTGGGAGCTGCTGAACCGTCTGGACAAGTTCTACGGCGTCCGGATGATAAACAAACCCGAAGACGTTACAGATTCGCTCAAAGCCATACTCGTCATTCATCCCAAACATCCCTCGGACGCCATGGTCAAAGCCTTGCGGGAATACAGTTATCAGGGCGGAAAAATCATGCTCTTTGTCGACATCGCTTCCGAGGCCTTAAACAATCTGGCGCCGGTCGATTCCAGACCCGAACCGTCTGATCTGAACGGTCTGGACAAGATCTGGGGATTTCGCTACTATCCTGACGTTGCCGCCGCCGATCTCGAGAATTCACTGCTGGTCAACGCTTCCGGAAACACGACCAAGACCGCCAATTTTACGCAGGATGTCGTCCAGTTCCTGCTGCACGAAAACAATTTCAATCCGGCATTTTCCGGCTTAACGCGCCTGAAACAACTTTTGTTTTCTTCCGCCACCGTTATTGAACCCGATCAACAACAGCAAAACGTCAGCTTTACGCCGCTGATTTCACTGAGTCGGAATTCCGCGCTGATTCCCGCCGAGCTGATTCGCCGCAGCACCAATCCGGCAGACCTGCTCCGCCGCTTCAAAACCGACACTTACAGCAAATATATCGCCGCCCGCCTCACCAGCACCAACCTCAGCAAGGCTTTTGACGTGATTATTATCGGCGACACCGACTTTTTGTACGATTCCTACTGGGGAAAAAACATCTTTATCGGCGATAAGCAATATTTTATTCCGTTGCTCGATAATGCCGATTTCGTACTGAACGGGCTGGATATCCTGACCGGAAACCAGGATCTGCTGAGCCTGCGCGGACAAACGGAAAAACTGCGCCCGTTCACTCAGGTCGAACACATCCGCAAAGCCGGCCTGCGCGAAGCCAAAATCAAAGAAAACGAGATTATGGACAACATTGACCGCGCCAAAACCGGACTGCAGGAAGTCTGGAACAAAAAAAACTTTGAACAAAGGGAAAATTTCACTCCGGATGAACTGGCACTGATTGCCGGCATCCGCAAACAACTGAATTCGCTGCGGCAGGAATTGCAAAAAGTACAGGAAGAAAGCCGACGGCAGATTCAAAAAATAGATTTGACCGTCAAATTTGCCAACATCTATGCCTTGCCTCTGCTCTTGGGATTGGCTGTTCTGCTCTTTCGTTTCAGACACCGCCGCCGGATGCCTTCTCATCCGTCCGAAAGCTTGAAGCGCGGACCGCGCCTGATAATTTCCGGCGCTCTTCTGCTTCTTGCCGCCGGCCTCGTATCTTCGCATTACACACGGCTCGACAGCTCGGAAAACTTTATTGAAAAACCGCTGTTTGCCAAACTTCCGGACCAAATAAACAATATCTCGGAAATCTCTCTCACAACCATCCGCGGCAACCTGACTTTTGTCAAACAGAACGGCATCTGGCAGTTAAAAGGCCGGCCGCACTTTATGGTGTTGCAAGACCGTATCCGCAGTTTCTTAAGCGCTCTGCTGGAAGCCTGTTACTTTGAAAAAAAATCGGATAAAATCGAACACTTGGCACATTTCGGTTTGCAGGACTTTGACGATCCCGCTTCACAAAAAACCGAAGTCACCCTGTTTAATGCCGGAAAAAAACCGCTTGCCCGTTTTGATATCGGCCGCTACGATATTGACATCGGCCGCGGTTCAAGAGCCGCTTATGTCAGATTTCCGCCCAAATTTCAGGTCTGGACTGCCGCCGCCGATTTTATTGACCTCTCGCCGGATGCCGCAGACTGGACATACAGCACGCTCTGGAATTTGCGGCTGGGACGGTTAATCGGCTTCAATAGCGTAACGGATACTTACCGTGTCAGCCTGCTTGCCAGAGCAATGCTGAACACCCGCCTGTTAACGGCGCAAACCGGCTTGAAAAATCCCGAGCAACTCTTTTCTTTCCGGTTATTGGCAGAAAACAGCCGGGATATCACTTACAAATTTTATCAGGCGGCAGACAAATATTTTGTAAACATAAGTTTTGCCCGAATTCCGAATGAAAAGACCTTGCAGCTTTTTGAAAAATACACTAAAGACGTTTATTATGAAATAAACAAAAAAGATTTGGAGAATATCAAAAATGTCATCACCGCTCACTAAAGCCCAAAGCGACCGTTTAAAAAATCTTGCTGCCTGCGCCAGCATATCCGTTGCCATTGCTCTGTGCCTGCTCAAAATCTTCGGCGCACTGGTCACGGATTCTCTGGCCGTCTTGTCTTCCATGGTTGACAGCCTTTCAGACATTTTTGCCTCTCTCATCACGCTGATTGCCGTCCGCTATTCCGCCAAACCGGCCAGCATGAACCACCGCTACGGTTACGGCAAGGCCGAAGCTCTGAGTTCACTGACTCAGGCCGCCTTTATTGCTGGTTCGGGATTATTCGTAATGTATGACGGCTTCAGCCGCTTTATTGCCCCGCGGCCGATTGCCGATACCGGAACGGGCCTTGCAATTATGATTGTCAGCATCGTTGCCACTCTTATCCTCATCACTTTTCAGCGTCGAGTCGCACGCCTGACCAAATCACAGGCAATTCTGGCCGACAGCGCCCATTATGTCGTAGACCTGCTGACCAACGGCTCAATCATCCTCAGCCTGTTTGTCGTCAAGTTTTTCGGATTTTTATGGTTTGACACGCTGACCGCCGTCCTGATAGCCGCCTACCTGCTGTACAACGCTTATGACCTGGCCAAACAGGCAACCGCCCAACTTCTTGATCAGGAACTTGATGAAAGTATCAGAAACAAAGTTATGGATTATGCCAAATCCTTTGACTTCGTCCGCGGCATTCATGACTTTCGCAGCCGTGACCTCGGAGGCACATATCTGTTTGAATTCCACCTCGAACTTGACGGAGAGCTGCCGCTGTATCAGGCTCATCATTACTGCAATATGGTAGAAGAAAAAATCCTGCATAAATTCCCCGATGCCCAAATCATCATCCATCAGGATCCGGCCGGCATCAAAGAAGACCGTCTGGATAACAAAATAAAACCTGCCAAAAAGAAAGGAAAACAAAATGCTTAAACTGCTTTCATTCTTATCTGCGCTTTCAATCAGTTTTTGCGCTGTTGCACAGGAAATCAAACTTCCGGCACCGCAAACCGAAGGCGGCATGCCGTTATTGAATGCCGTCGCCGCCCGCAAAACCACGCGTGAATTTTCCACCCGCCCGATAGATGCCCAAACCCTGAGCGAAATCCTCTGGACTGCCTGGGGGCTTACTCATGACGGCAAGCACAGCATCCCGACTTCTCAAAACAAACAAAACCTGAAAGTATATGTTTTGCAGGCTGACGGCGTTTGGCTTTACAATCCGGAAAAAAACACCATTGAAAATATAAGCAAAAAAGATGTCCGCAGCATTTTGAATACGCAGGCTTTCGTAAAAAACGCGCCGCTGCATCTGGCTTTTGTCGGCAGTGACAAAAAAAACTCGCCGATGCACGCCGGCTCCGCCTATCAGAATGTCGGGCTGTACTGCGCCTCCAAGGGCCTGAACAACGTTGTCCGCGGCTACTTTGACCACCCTGCCCTCGGTAAGGAACTCAACCTGAAAGACAATGAAGAAGTAATTGTAACACAAGCTGTCGGCTGGAGCAAATAATGAAAAAAACTTTTCTGCTGCTCCTGCTGTTGCTGTTAAGTTTTGAAACTCGGGCTGCCTGCAAAAAATTTGCGCACGACCTGAGCGGAAAACTTATTTCAACGCGCTGCGGCAGCGCCAATCCTGAATTTGCCTGCCCGCCGCTCCGTGCCTGGGACGGCCGCAACTGCGTCAAAATTCCGATCGTCGAACGCTGCCGGAGTTTTGGCGGGCAATGGCTGAACGCACAATTTATATACAACAAAAATCAAAGCGTCTTCCTTGACATCTGCCAATGCCCTGCCCCAAAAGTATGGAACGGCAACAGCTGCGCAGCCGTTGCCCCGGTAAATACCTGCACGTCTTACAGTCAGGACTGTATTCCCGTTCATATACGGCTGCTCCGGCAAAAAAACCGCAGCCGGCCGATTATCAGCTGCGAACAATTTCCGCAATGTACTCAAAAACAAAAATAAAATCACCTGCTCCCGTAAAAATTTACTTTTTTTCTAACAAAATTTTAAGGTTTTTGTGCTAAATTCAGCCGGTTAAAACAAGAACCGGAACAGGAAAATTCCATGCACTCGATTCATGCACTGATTACCGACCTTACATTAATAACAATCTATGCCGGCATAATTACGTTGATTTTCAAAAAATTAAAACAGCCGACCGTTCTGGGATACATTCTGGCCGGAATTCTCGCCGGACCGTATTTTAACTTTTTACCCACGGTATCCGACCGGCAAAACCTTGCAATCTGGGCTGACATCGGCGTCATTTTCCTCTTGTTTGGCCTCGGTCTGGAATTCAGTTTCAAAAAAATGATGAATGTCGGCAAATCAGCCATGATAACCGCCATGGTCAACATCTTGTTTATGCTTTTTCTGGGCTATAACATCGGCCTGCTCCTTGGCTGGTCCGTTATGGACAGTTTTTTTCTCGGCAGCATGATTTCCATGTCCTCCACCACCATCATCATCAAAGCTTTTGATGACCTCAACATCAAAAAACAAAAATTTACGGATTTGGTTTTTGGCGTTCTGGTTGTGGAAGACATTGTCGGCATTCTGCTTTTGGTTCTTTTGCCGACAATTGCCCTCGGCAATACCATTGACGGCAAAGAACTTGCCCTCAGTACCTTAAAACTGGTATTCTTTCTGGTACTGTGTTTTGTCATCGGCATTTACATTGTCCCGACCTTTCTCAAAAAAATCACCGGCTTTTTAACGGATGAAATGTTGTTGCTCATCACAATCAGCATGTGCTTCGGCATGGTTCTTCTCGCTACGTCGTCAGGATTTTCTTCCGCTCTCGGCGCCTTTATCATGGGATCGATTTTGGCTGAAACCGAAATCATCGAACGGATAGAAAAAAACATAAAACCGTTGAAAGACTTTTTTGGTGCAGTCTTCTTTGTATCCGTCGGCATGATGGTCAATCCCTCAATGTTCATCCAATATGCCTGGCCGATATTCGTCATCACGTTGATTGTTATTTCCGGCAAGGTCGCATTCTCCTGTCTGGGCTTTGTCTTCTCCGGTCAAAACCTCAAAACCGCCGTACAAGGCGGATTCTCGCTGGCGCAGGTCGGAGAATTTGCCTTCATTATTGCCAGTCTCGGTATGAGTATCGGCGTTTTAGACGCCAAAGTCTACCCGATTATCGTGGCCGTCTCCGTCATTACCACTTTCCTGACACCTATGATGATAAAATCTTCAGAACCGTTTTATAAGCGGCTGGCCAAACGCCTTCCGGCATCATGGAACAGATATATTGAGCAAAATTCCGCCGTTAAAGAAAACAAACATGAAGAACAGCTATGGCAAATGCTGTTCAAAAATTATTTTGCCAGACTGGGATTGTTGGCTATGATTCTTTATACAATCATCGGCTTTTCGGGCTATGTTGTCAAACCCCTCGTCAACAACATTTTTTCAGGCTTTTCGGCACGTCTGATTGTCACAACCGTTACTTTCGCACTGATGTCCCCTTTTCTAAAAGCCCTCATCGGCTGGGAGGCCATTCTGCCAAGCCTGTTAAAAGACAAAGTCGTTTCGGCTTTCTGCCGCATGCTTCCGATGAAAGACAAAGCTTCTGCCAAAATTTCCATTGCCCGCAAAATAGAAGAAAAAATCGGATTCTGCAATGTTGCCGAAGAACAGAACGGCGCTAAAAACTTCTTCATCTCTAATAATAAAGTTGCAAACTTATACCACAAGCTTTGGATGGCAAAAAAAATCAACCGGCTGCCATTAATGGTCTTAACCAGTTTCCGTCTGCTGATGGTTGCTTTTTTCATCGTCACGGTTGTACATCAGTTTTTAACCGAAAACCCCAAAGTCACATTACTTTTGCTGGCCGGTTCCGTCCTGCTGCTGTCCCAATCCAAATGGTTGTTTAATCAATATATGAAAATTGAAAACCAATTCTTAAATAATTTAAATGGCCGGAAAAAACATCAGGAAACTGAGGATACGGCACCGCAATCTGCAAAAGAAACAACTTAAACGCTTAACCCTGACAAAAAATAAGCACATACAAAAGCTCACCGGCGTTCTTCCGCCCGCCTTTCCGCCGCTACGAAAGGCTAAGCCTTTCTACTTACGGGAACAACTAACCTTTGCAGCGGCTACGCCTCGCAAAGCTAAGAGAAGTTTCGCTGGCAGTCGGTAGTCACCCCCCTTTTCTCTAGAGTTTCAAATCCATTTTTCCTTATCATTACCAATAAACCCCGCCTTGTACGGGGTTTATTGGTAATGGCGCTGCAGAAAATCATACCGGTTTAGAGCATACGAAAGAATAATATATTTCTAAAAAACATGTTTCATTAGTAATTTAAAAAACTCATTAATTCTCTTCAATTTATTGGCAGAGAACAATTTTTGCAATATAAAAAATATCCAAACATTAATAACACACAAAAAAATATCCGCTTAAAACAATGTCAAACGGATATTTTCTTTTTCTGCAGACTAAAAAGTAAAGCGGGCGGAAAAAACTTCCTCTACGGAACCATCCGCATTCTCATGTCGTACATAATCTGTTTCCACACTACTCACATTTTTTGCCACAGCACTCCAATTCTTACCGCGAATTGCTAAAATGCCATCAGCCTTGTCTCTCATTAACGTCATTTCCTTATTAAGTTGGGAAACCTGTGTATCAGGAGCAACTTTTTCAGGACAACGTTTACCCAAAACCTTCGGCTCCTGAATTTCTTCAAATTCCACATACTGCGGCTCATCGTCATTTTGACAAAAAGGCCAAATATTCTTGACTTTACCAAAAAAACCAAGCCGATTTTCTCTTTTAAGTTCCGGAAATGATTTCTCTGAAGATAACAACTGCAAATTCTCTTGACTTAAATCAAGAGGTCCTTCTACGATAAAATAAACAGTTTTACCTCCCAGAGCTGAACCCAATGTCCCGTCTATGAAAACATACACCGGATATCCGTAACGGCGGCCATACTCATTAATCTCATTAATCTTATCAATAACTCTCTTTTTCATAATAATTTAATTTTATAATAACATTAAACAATATAAAAATAACATAAAAAAATTTTTTGTCAAGTTTTTTTAATGCAAGAAAGCGGCTGCAAACACAGCCGCTTTCTTATCAAATCAATAATAGGAAATTTTAATAAGAATCTCTTCTTCTTCGTTGCCGATTTTTCTGGAAAATTGATGTTGTTCTACTAACCTAACATCTAGATTAAGCATCTGGGAACTTTCTATATTAAAAGAATATTCACCTGAATTTTTTAATATTTTAGGCTTCACTGTAGGCTCATACACATAATAAATAGATTTAACATGTACAAGGACTTCAGGTTTAACTCTAGATAATAATATAGATTTAACACGCATAGGGACTTCAGAGCTAGATAATATGGAAATACATCTTCTGAAAAAATGTGCTTCCGCTATACACATCTCCATCTCAGAATGCAAACGACCTAAAGTAAAACGCTCCCTACGGCTTGCCTCTGTATAATACTCTACTTCAAGCTTCTGTCGTATTTCCGGCAAAGCCAGAACATAAATATTATCCAATTCTCCCTCATACTTTTCAACCGGCATGGTATCCGGCACAAACGGAAAATAGGGCAACCCTTCTGTCAACGGATGAACACGTGCTTTAACCGGATTCCTCATTTGCAACCAGTCTTCATAACGGTAAACCTCTTGTGACGACAAACTGCTGTAAGCATCAATTTCCTTCATGACCACATACTGAAAAACTTCCGAAGTCGCAGGAATCTTAACAAGACGTCCGTCAGCCATAACAAAGACCGGAAAACCATTCTGCTGACCAAAACGGTTAATTTATAATACCATATCTCTATTCATAATAATTTTATTTTATAATAATTACTAAACAACATAAAAATAATACAAAAATTTTTTTTGTCAAGTTTTTTAATGCAAGAAAGCGGCTGCAAACACAGCCGCTTTCTTATCAAATCAATAATAGGAAATTTTAATAAGAATCTCTTCTTCTTCGTTGCCGATTTTTCTGGAAAATTGATGTTTTTGTACTAACTTAACATTCGAACCAGAAGTCCGGAAGTGTGCATCTACTTTAGTAAAAAAACATTCACCTGAATTTTTTAATATTTTAGGCTTCACTGTAGGCTCATACACATAAATAATAGATTTAACACACTCAGATCTTCTGAAAAAATCTGCTTCCGCCATACACACCTCCATCTCAGGATAAAAACGATTTAAAGCAAAACGCTCCCAACCGCTTGGATGTTTATAATGACTTACCATAAGCTTCTCTCGTATCTCAGGCAAGGCCAGAACATAAAAACATATCTCTCCCTCATACTTTTCAACCGGCATGGTATCCGGCACAAACGGAAAATAGGGCAACCCTTCTGTCAACGGATGAACACGTGCTTTAACCGGATTCCTCATTTGCAACCAGTCTTCATAACGATAAACCTCTTGTGACGACAAACTGCTGTAAGCATCAATTTCCTTCATGACCACATACTGAAAAACCTCCGAAGTCGCAGGAATCTTAACAAGACGTCCGTCAGCCATAACAAAGACTGGAAAACCATTCTGCTGACCAAAACGGTTAATTTGTAATACCATATCTCTATTCATAATAATTTTATTTTATAATAATTACTAAACAACATAAAAATAATACAAAAATTTTTTTTGTCAAGAAAATACCCTTTTGCCAAATTCAAAGCATCAAAACTTTTTATAATTTTTTCTCTTTGCTCATATTTTGGGCTATGAACTCATTTTTACATACGAAAAAAGACGCTGTTATCTGGCGTCTTTTAATCAAAATGGCGGAGAGATAGGGATTACTCGGCGCTTCGCTTGAGTTGCACGGGCGCTCATCGGCTCCGCCGACCGTGATACTTCCGTCTCACTTTCGCTTGTAGTCGAACCCTTCCTCTAGGGTTCAAATCCAACTCTCCTCATCATTTACAAAAAAAGCGCCATAAAGGCGCCTCTTTTGTAAATGGCGGAGAGATAGGGATTCGAACCCTAGGTACCCCGTAAAGAGTACAATTGATTTCGAGTCAACCGCATTCGACCACTCTGCCATCTCTCCGTACGAGGGATTTTATACGGCGAAATAATCAATTTGGCAAGCATTATTTAAAAATTTTAACTCTTTCGTCAATCGGCAGAAAAGTCTTTTCTCCGGCCGGAGCCTCCACGCTTCCCACAGGCATCTGGGCCAGAAGCATCCAGCTTTCCGGAAGCCTCCATTCCTGTTTTACCGCCGCATCAATCAGCGGATTATAATGCTGCAGCGAAGCGCCTGCCCCTTCCGCCTCCAACGCCGTCCAGACAATGTATTCCAGCATTCCGTTCGCCTGCAAAGACCACTTCCCGAAATTCTCGGCATAAAGCGGAAACTTCTTTTGCAAAGCTTCCACCGTTTCCATATCTTCAAAAAACAAAATCGTCGCATATCCGGCCGCAAATGATGCAATCTTAAGCTCTGTCTTGGCAAAACCGTCCGCCGGTGCAACCTTTTTCAATTCTTGTAAAACAATATCCCAAAGCTTATGGTGACTCTCGCCAAACAACACAACCACCCGCGCACTTTGTGAGTTAAAAGCCGTCGGACAATATTTAACCGCTTCCTTTACAATATCGCTGATCTGCTGTTCCGATAAAACCTCTTTTGCTCCCAAATCATAAATCGACCGGCGTTTTTCAATCATGTCTGCTAATTCTTTTTTCATTTTGCCCTCCTTTAAACAATACCAAAGATGTATATGCTGTTTTCAAAAATTCAATCCCTGACATATTGTTCCGGCAAACGTTCAAAATTAAACTTTGGCGCCCGCTCGCGTTGCGCCTGCGGTAAAACCGGCCTGATAAAAAAACCGACAGCAAAATTATTTTCTGTTTCTTCTTTCGGAAACAAACGGTTTACCCTCACTTTAACCTCTTTACGGTCATCATACCCAAAAAGTTCCGGCGGCAGCGTATCAACCATAATATCAAAATTTTCAAAAATCACAAAACCGTTCACCACACAGGAAAGCTTTTCTTTGGTAAGGACATTTTCAAACTCAATCTCGTCATTCACCCGCACCTGCTGAGCCACTTTGTCAAAAACCGCCAGCTGGATTTTTTTCTTTCCCTCCAAAATCTGATTATAAGACCAGGGAATAATCGGTATAACGTGTTTCATGCCCACCTCCTGACAAATCGTTTCATATTCCTGTATTTTATTTGATTTTATAAAAAATTCAATCCCTTATCTGTCAGGGCGGTTTCTTTTCCGTTTGTCATATTCTTCCGGCGTCAAAAGCTCAACCTTGTCCGGATCAACTTCATGCACCTCATAAAAACCCTGAGGCTCAATCCAATTTTTGAAGCGCATTTTCATCCGCCGATACCACCCGATAAAAGCCGGATAATTCCGGCGCCACCATTCTCCGGCCTTCTCCGCTCCTGCCGTAATAAAAACAAAAGCCACCAACGCCAGACATAAAATCAGACCGATATAAAGCGCCACTCCCAAAAACATAAAAAACAAAAAACCGGCAGCCGCCATAAATACAATTGATAAAAAACGTTCCAAATTCTTTCCTTCCATAAACTCAACTTATTTATATAAATAGGAATTTTTTTTGCCAAAATCAAAAGTCGGAACACTTTTTTGCATTTTCCTCATCTTCCTGCCGCAACATCTGCAAAATCACAGACACGTCAGACACTTTTTCCGCCACAAGCGCATTTTTGTCATCCTCACCGGAAAAAATCCTGACTTTACCACAGCCAAAAAAATCCGAAAATACGTTTATTTTCATCAAATAAATACCTTTATACAACCTTTACGGCCGCAATATAGTTGTCGCAAACCGTATCTTCGGAAGAACGTTCAATCAAATAAACCTTGTCTGCCTTCAGCAAAGCGCCTTCAATATTTTCGTTCACATGCTCCAAATCGACAATCGTTCCTGCATTTTTCTTCAAACAGGCGGTTTTGGCCTCTTTGCAATATTCAAAAACCGGTTCGTTGACCTCACGGCTGTGCGTATCATCAATGATAAACAACAACTCATCGCGTTCATTTTGTAAAATACAATACAAAACAACACCTCCTACACTATGAAACTATCATGGACAAGATACAACAGATTCGCCTGATTACAAAATACAAAATCACATCAGCACACAAAAAAGAGCTTTTCAGCACCTGTCATTATAAACTATTCCCAGAGATTGTACAAACGCTCCAACAGCGTCCGTTTGCGCGGCTGCTTAAATGCAAAATGCTTGAACAACAGATAATTTACTACTGCCAGAAACAAAATCGCCACGCCTTGCGCCACATACACGTTCCACAAAAGCTTCTCGACCAGCAGCCATAAAATCATGGCATTTACAAAATAACTCAAACACCAGATCAGCAAAGACTTGCCATACTCTTTCAGATGGTTCCCTTCCGTCCGGAAAACCAGAATTTTATAAGAAAAAAACGCCAACACCGAAGACAAGGACCATGTCAGCACCAAAACCGCCTGATAATGCAAAACCGAAAACAAAGCCCCGAGAAAAACAAACAACACATAGCGGACAAACATATTAGTCATTGCCAGCACCAAAAAACGTACTTTCTCGTCAATCAAAAACCAATTAGCGCAACACCCTTTTGCCATTTCATTTTCCGCTCCCGTTATCCGTCTGTTAAAATAAACGTAAAAAACAGAATTTAAATACTATACGGACGGCTTTTTCTTATAGTTTTTCATCCGAACGGAAAACAACGGCAAAAATCCGAACAACTTACAATTTAAAATGTCAGCTTCGCAACAAATCTTAAGAACCGGAATAAAATTAAACAGCTTGACTTTATATGTTTTTCCCCGCAATGATTTTGCCATTTCCCACAACGCCGGATTCTCTTTTCTGACAAAATCTAAAATGCCGTAAGTCGCCAAAGTCATTTTATAACACTGTTTGTGACTGGTGTTTCCTGCATGACAGCGATAAGCAACCAAAGCCTCCGGAATATTGGCAAAATTGGTCTTTGGAAGCAGCCGACACCATAAAGCATAGTCCTCGGCCGGGCTAAAAGCTTCTTCATAACTAATATAATTGTCAACCAAAACAGACTTTCTGATCATTGCCGAAGTATGAGAAACCACACACCCGCTCATCAATCCCCGTTTAATAGCGGCATCATCCGTCGGAAATTTTCTGACCTTATCTTTGTCAAAAGCCTGATACCAACTCCCGACAACCCCGACATCGGAATGATTATCCAAAAATGCGGCTTCTTTTTCCAATCGGTCCGCAAAGGAAATATCATCATGGTCAAATACTGCCAGATATTCTCCTTTTGCCAGCTCAATCAAGCGGTTGCGAGAAAAAGAAATTCCCCGGTTCACATCATTTTTATAATAACGAATGCGTTTATCGGAATATGACTTAACAATCTTCTCCACATTTTCATCAGTAGAAGCATCGTTCAGAATAACAAATTCAAAATCCTGATAAGTCTGCGCCAAAATACTTTCCATCGCCGGACGTAAATATTCTTCCGGCGTATTATAAACCGGCATCAAAACCGAAACTTTAGCCATAATCATCACCCCGTTCATCATTTAAGATAAACAACAGTAACTAATGAGAGAAAAGATGGCAAGCACAATCCAATAGATTACAACAAAATAATTCACCATTTTTGCAAAAACTTCAGACAGGGATAAATCCTGTCAGTTGAAAACGAGCCTGCCGGCGAAGTTTGAAACGTCACCCGCAAAAAAAAGCCTCCTTATTCAGGAGGCATTATAATGGAGCGGGCTTTGAGAGAAAAACAACCGATGCTCCGGTTGTTTTGAACGATAAAGGCGAAGTTTTGCCGGCTTTGTGAGCAAGGTAACGACGCGATACAAATGCCTGAAAAACGAGTGACCGACGCGCGGTTAGTGAGAGTTTTGCAAAAACTTGAACTTACCAAGCCAGACAGGGATAAATCCCGTCCGTTGAAAACGAGCCTGCCGGCGAAGTTTGAAACGTCACCCGCAAAAAAAAACCTCCTTATTCAGGAGGCATTATAATGGAGCGGGTGAAGGGATTCGAACCCTCGACATCAACCTTGGCAAGGTTGCGCTCTACCCCTGAGCTACGCCCGCATCGGTAGAACGAGTAATTAAATATCACATCCAAAATAAAATGCAAGCATTTTTTCATACTTTTTGCAATTTTTTTTGCCGCTTGCAATTCCCAATCTGTTATGCTATTAATCTTTCAGCAAAATTTATTATTCTAACAAAAAAATTATTCATTATGGAAACAAGAGAATTATTAAAAAACAGCTTTATCATCCTGTTGCTTCTTGAAATTTGTGTCGCAATTATCGGAATGTACAAAGCATGGAGACAGACCAAACATCCGGAGTTTATGACTAATCTAAAAGAAAATCACAAAATGTTTTTCATCTGCATTCAAACCCTCATTATCGCAACCGGTCTGCTTGCTCTCGGTATATCTGTTCCTATGACAATCGTATCCGGCTCATATGTGCCATGCATAATTTCCGTAATTTTCTTTATTCTTCTGGAAAGTCTGTTTCTCTCTGTAAAAAAACAAGACAATCCGCCCAAAAACGTTTCTTGAAAAAGAAACGTTTTTTTATTTGCGTTTTTTCAAAGATGTGTTACTTTCCTAAAAAGAAATTTATTATTAAAACAAGTTATTATGGAAAATTTTTTCAACACCCAATTCGGTCTTGTTGTTACCGCCGTTGTGGTGGTTATCTTGTTGATTGACGCCGTAACTTTTTACAAGCTGCGAAAATTGCTTCAAAAGACAGATTTTGAAACTAATGAAGAAATTCGCCGCCGGCACTTTCATATCGGGCTTAAAAGCTCGATAGCCCAAATACTTTTTCTGGCCGGCCTCTTCATCTGGCTTTGCTGCGGCACTCTAATCAACATCAACGGCTATACCGTTGCATTCATATTGTTGCCCTGGGTTGTTTTGTTTATCCCGGACAAATAAGAAAAATGCCGTCCGGCTTTCCGGAAACGGCATTTTTTGCACTATGCCATATCCTCACCTGTTACGACAACCGTATCCTGCCAGATAAATTCATTGTTCTGCCAGGTCACATAAGCCGTATAGGCAATCCACAAAACCGTTCCGATTCGCAAACCGGCAATCAGAGAACGATTCCCGCCAAACCTGTTTCCCGCCGCATCTTTATTCTGAAAAAATATTTCTCCCAAAACCCAAAATACCACAAAAATCAGCGGCAAAAACAAAAACAGCCATGAAAGCAGGCTTAATCCGAGCTGTATCAGCCCCCGTCCCCAATATCCGGCATAAAAGTTGTGAATTCCCGTCACCCCGAGAAAACCGGCCAGCAGAATATAAACAGCCCCGTTTTTTGAAACTTTACGGTCTCCGGCCTCCCGCATTGATTTTTGATAAAGAATCTCGGCATCCTTGTCAAATTCCTCAACACTGATTCGCCCGTTATCCCGCATTTCTCTGAGTTTTTGTAAATCAACCAAATCTGACATCCGTCACTCCTTTTATTTGTTTCTCCTAATATAATGCCTTTCTTGTTAATTTAAAGATAACAAAAAAAATCCTCCGAACCAAAGTTCGGAGGATTTTTATCAATACGGACTGTTAGAAGCCCATACCGCCAGGCATTGCCGGAGCACCGCCGCCGCAAGAGCATTCCTTTTGCGGCTGTTCGGTAATCATGGCCTCTGTCGTAATCAGCAGACCGCCGACGGAAGCAGCATCCTGCAAGGCCGTGCGGACAACTTTGGTCGGATCGATAATACCGGCCTTGACCATATCGGTATATTCGCCGGTCTGAGCATTGTAGCCGAAATTGGTATCTTTCGATTCCATCAGCTTTCCGGCAACGACCGCACCGTCAACACCGGCATTTTCGGCAATCTGACGCAACGGCGCCTGAATAGCCTTGCGGATAATGTCAATACCGACTTTCTGATCCTGATTAGCCGGAGTCAGCTTGTCCAAGGCGCCGGAAGAATAAATCAGCGCACAACCGCCGCCGGCAACAACACCTTCCTTAACTGCGGCACGGGTTGCATTCAACGCATCGTCAATCCGGTCTTTCTTCTCTTTAACCTCAACCTCGGAAGCGCCGCCGACACGCAAAACGGCAACGCCGCCGGAAATTTTAGCCAGACGTTCCTGCAGCTTTTCACGGTCATAATCAGAAGTCGTATCGGCAATTTCCTTGCGGATCTGAGCGGCACGGGCAGCAATCAGGTCTTTTTCGCCGGCACCGTCGACAATTGTCGTATCGTCTTTGTTGACGTCAATCTTCTTGGCCGTACCAAGCATGTCCAAAGTAACGTTTTCAATCTTCATGCCCAATTCTTCGGAAATAACCTGACCGCCGGTCAAAATAGCAATATCCTGCAGCATGGCTTTGCGTCTGTCGCCAAATCCCGGAGCCTTGACGGCACAAACTTTCAGCCCGCCGCGAATACGGTTGACAACCAGAGTAGCCAAAGCCTCGCCTTCAATATCCTCGGCAATAATCAACAGCGGACGGCCGGTTTGGACAACCGCTTCCAAAATAGAAATCATCGGCTGCAAATTGCTGATTTTCTGATCATACAGCATAATATACGGATTCTCATACTCACAGGTCATCTTGTCCGGATTGGTGACAAAATACGGAGAAAGGTAACCGCGGTCAAACTGCATTCCTTCCACAACGTCAAGTTCGGTCTCCAAACCTTTGGCATCTTCAACGGTAATAACACCTTCATTGCCGACTTTTTCCATAGCCTGAGCCAGATATTCGCCGATTGAGCGGTCGCCGTTGGCAGAAATCGTACCGACCTGTGCAATTTCTTCAGAAGTTTTAATATCTTTGGAACGGGATTTAATATCGGCAACCACAGCCTCTACCGCCATGTCAATACCACGCTTCAGATCCATCGGATTCATACCGGCAGCCACGGCCTTGCAGCCCTCGCGGATAATTGCTTCGGCCAGAACCGTTGCCGTAGTCGTACCGTCACCGGCCTTGTCGGCGGTCTTCTGCGCAACTTCCTTAATCAGCTGGGCACCCATATTTTCAAATTTGCAGGGCAATTCCACTTCCTTGGCGACAGATACGCCGTCTTTGGTAATTTTCGGCGCACCGTAAGACTTGTCCAAAACCACATTGCGCCCTTTCGGCCCGAGGGTAACTTTAACGGCTTTAGCCAAAGTTTCCACGCCTTTTAACATTTTTGCTCTGGCATCAGTTCCGAATTCAATATCTTTTGCTGCCATTTTAATTTTCCTTCCTTAAACTAAAAAATTCACGTTTCAAAAATTGTTATTATTCTTCAATCACGCCCAAAATCTCGGATTCTTTAACAATCAGGCGGGCTTCTCCGTTGACTTTAACCTCTGTGCCTGACCATTTGCCGAACAAAACCTTGTCTCCGGGTTTAACGCTCATCGGCACAATTTTGCCGTCTTCGGCTCTGAATCCGTTTCCGACAGCCTCAACAATACCCTCGCTCGGTTTCTCCTTAGCCGTATCGGGAATAATGATTCCGCCGGCGGTTTTTGTTGTTTCTTCCAGTCTTTTAATTAAAACTCTGTCATGCAAAGGTTTAATATTCATTGTTCATCAACTCCTTAAAAGTTTATTTTTTTCAATCTAAGGGATAATTAGGAATTTAGTTTTAGAAAGTCAAGCCGCCGGAAGCAAAAAAGCAAAATAAATAAAAAAAATTCCCCGCCGGCAGAGAACTGTCCCTCAAAAGCCGGACAGTTCTGCAAAGGCGGAGAAAAACGGCTATTTCTTTTGAGCCGGCAACAGCACCGCTGCCATCGCCGTCAGCAAAAAACTGCTCAGCAGCAAAAACATCACCACTTTCTGCAGGGCAAAAAACATCCAGGCATTCGGAAAAATCCGCATGACCTGACGGGCAATGCCAGCCGCCCAGCCGTCCATGGAAAAAGTCTGCAACACCACCTGCATGGCCGATCCGAGGGTTGAAAATTCCACAAAGACATCGCCGTACAAACTGACCGAAATGATGGAAAAGACATAAAAGAAAACGGCAAACACAGCCAGAAAAGAAACAAACACCGGCAATATCCGCAAAAAAGTCGTGATAATATTATTAATACCGGAAGCCTGATAAATATATTTGAACATTCTGAACAGCCGCAAACTCCGGATAACAATAAAAGCGCTTGCCGCCGGCAGGGAAGAAACCGCAACAATCACAAAATCAAAAATATTCCAGCCCGATTTCCAGAATTCCCGCCGCTCGGCATAGATTTTCATCACCATTTCCACAATAAAAATCGCCATAAACAGACGGTCGAGCAAAAACAGCCCCTGCTCGAACCGGTCACGGAAAAAATCAATGGTCATCATCCCCAAAACAATGGCATCCGCCAGAATAATGGACATAATAAACAGATCAAAATTCTTTCCTGTCACCAGCTTTTTCAGCTTGCGTTTGTCTTCTTTCTGAAAAAACTTTTGCACCGCCGGAATTTTCTTCAGACTTTCCTTTTTCCAAAAACTCATGTTTTCTTCCTCATTTTCAAACTGTTTTTTAGTTTATCTTAAAAATAATAAAAAGCAACCGCAATCGCCGCCGCCGAAATCGCCGGACCGAAAGCCCCCTGGCGTTTGCGCATTATCGCTGCATACAGAGCAAACAAAATACAGGCGCCGACAATTGTATACAACAGCTTTTCCACGCCCAGCCACGCTCCGACAGCCGCCAGCAGCTTAACGTCGCCGCCGCCGAAAGCATCCTTGTTTTTCCAAACAAACAAAAGGCTGATAAGCGCCGGCACAAAATAGCCGAACAAAGCGGCAAGCGAAGAATCATAAGGCATTGTCCACAATCCCGTCCAGGCAGAGAAGGCAAAACCGAGCAGCAAAAGCGGAATTGTCAAAATATCGGGCAGCAGCAAAAGCCGGAAATCAATTTCTGCCGACAACAATAACAGCCAGATAAAAATCAGCTTCCACCAGATAAACTGGCTTCCCCATTCATAAAAAGCGCCGTAGCTGAGTGCCGCCGTGAGAATTCCCCACATCACGCTGCGCCAGCGGTACTGTGACATCATCTTCGTATATTGCCAGCTGCCGTGCCGTTTTGCCGCCGAAACGCGCCTGACCGGCTTGACGATCCGGTATAAGGCATAGGCCAGAGTTGCCGGCATAAACTTGGCAAACCGCCGTGACATATAAGGAATAAGAAGACCGAAAAGCAAACCGGACAAAGCATAAATCATCAAAACATCTCCGCAATAACAATAATGAGCCATATTAATCCCAAAAGATTAAAATCACTTTAATAGCCCTGAAATTTGTACGCTGAAAACTTCAAATATTATATAAAACCGCACCCGTTTTTAAAATACAAAAAGCTTGCATAAAAAAAAATATCCTGTATGTTGTCTTTGGGCAATCGGATAGCTGCGCCGCGGAAAGTAAGATCCGCCGGTGAGGAAAGTCCGGGCTTCACGGAGGCAGAGCACCAGATAACGTCTGGCTGGAGAAATCCAAGGGAGAGTGCCGCAGAAAATTACCGCCTTCTATACGGAGGTAAGGTTGAAAAGGCGAGGTAAGAGCTCACCGCGGTTGTGGCAACATGGCCGGCTGGGTAAACCCTGTTCGATGTAAGACCAAGTTAGGACGGTTTTTTCAAAAAAACCAGTTAGAAGCGCCTCCGCTTCTTCCAGAGGTAGGTCGCGACGAGCCAAACAGTGATGTTTGGCCAAGATGAATAGCTATCGTCATGATATTCCGGTAGCAGGAATATTTATGATACAGAACCCGGCTTACAGATTGCCCGATTTTCTGTTTGACTTCTTGATATTTGATTTGCAAATTCCGTCTCTTTAGTGTAAAACTGAAAACATTAATTAAGATAAGGAATTTCAACTTATGCAGCAAACACTCAAAAAACCTTTGCAAATAAACGGGATCGGACTGCACTCCGGACTGCCGGTCAGCCTGACGGTCAACCCGGCAAAACCCGATACCGGAATTGTTTTCCGCCGGACGGACCTGCCGGAAAAACCGCTTATCCCCGCCCGTTACACTCACGTTGTCGATACCCGTAATTGTACTTGTCTGGGAGACGGCAAAGGCAATATTGTTTCAACAATAGAACACATCATGGCCGCACTGGCCGTTGCTGAAATTGACAATGCCGTGATTGACGTTGACGGACCCGAAATTCCGATTATGGACGGCAGCGGCAAAGTTTTTTATGACGCCCTTTCTGCTGCTGAAAAAGAAAAACAGGATTCGCCCCGCCAATGCCTTAAGGTCCTGAAACCGGTCGAATTTGCCGACGACAAAGGAAACCGTGCGGAACTCCTGCCGGCCAAAAGCGGTCTGAAAATCTGTTTTGAAATTGATTTTCCGTCAAAAATTGTCGGGCGCCAGTGCTTTGACAATGTGATTGACCCGCAAATTTTTGCCGAAGAAATCGCCCCTTGCCGGACTTTTACCGAAAAAGCGGCGGTAGACTATCTGCAATCCATCGGATTAATCAAAGGCGGCAGTCTGGACAATGCCGTGGTTCTGGACGGTGACAAAATTCTGAATCCGGACGGTTTTCGGGTTGAAAACGAATGCGTCAATCACAAAGTATTAGATGCCATCGGCGATTTATACACTTCCGGATACCAAATTACCGGCCTGCTGCGTGCCAGACGCACCGGCCATTTTCACAACAACCAGCTTTTGCATAAGCTGTTTTCCGACAGTTCAAATTATGAAATTATTTAAGGACAATATCATGAAAAACATTTTTGGACTTTTTGCCGTATTGCTCAGCCTGAGTCTGTTAAACGCCTGCGCTGCCCCCAAAGAAATAAATGAAAACGCTTCGGCGGAAGAACTTTATACGCACGCCCATAAACTCCTGGACAAGACATCCTATGCCAAAGCCGCCGAAACTTTTGAAAAAGTCGAGCTTGAGCATCCCTACTCAAAATGGGCGACAAAAGCCAAACTAATGGGTGCTTATGCTTACTATAAAGACCAAAAATATGACGATGCCGTCATGAGCCTTGACCGCTTTATCAAATACCACCCGGGAAATCAGGACGCGCCTTATGCTTATTATCTGAAAGCGCTGTGCTACTATGAACAGATTGTAACCGTTGACAAAGACCAAAGCAATACCGCCAAGGCCAAAGAGGCTTTCGAGCAGGTTATCAACCGTTTTCCCGACAGCGAATATGCACAGGACGCCAAACTCAAAATTGACCTGACCAATGACCATCTGGCCGGCAAGGAAATGGAAGTCGGACGCTATTATCTTAACCAGAAGAACTACCTCTCCGCGCTCAACCGCTTTTCGGTCGTCGTCAACCAATATCAGACCACCAGCCATATTGAAGAAGCCTTATACCGTCAGGTGGAAATTTACACCATTCTCGGACTGAACGCCGAAGCCCGCACTGCGGCAAAGGTCTTGTCCTATAACTATCCCGACGGCAAATGGACCCAAAAAGCTAAAAACATTATCGGGAGCAAATAAGAAAAAATGCTGCAGTCGCTTTCCATCCGCAATGTCGTGCTGATTGACAAACTGGATTTAGACTTCAAATCCGGCCTCAGCGTGCTGACCGGCGAAACCGGCGCGGGAAAGTCAATTTTGCTGGATTCCGTCGGGCTGGTGCTTGGCAACCGTGCCGAAACTTCACTTATCCGCCATGGTGAAGACAAACTGGCGGTTGCGGCATCTTTTTCTTTGCCCAAAGTCGATAGTCCTTTATGGAAAATCTTTGAAGAGAACGAGCTTGAAGTTGAAGACGAACTGATAATCAAACGGACTTTGTCGCGTGACGGCAAAGGCAAAATTTTTATCAATGACCAGCCGGTCAGCGCCAAACTACTGAAAGAAGCCGGCAAATATCTGGTAGAAATTCACGGCCAGTTTGACAATCAGGGACTTTTGAATCCCGCCAATCATCGCGACGTGCTGGACGCTTTCGGAGCTTATCCTTTCCTGCTTGAAAATGCCAAAGCCAAATTCAGCGCTTATCGCAATGCCCGCAAAGCCCGTCTGGAAGCTGAAGAAAATATTTTGCATGCCAAAGACGAGGAAGAAAACCTGCGCCACTGGGTTGCGGAACTGGAAAAAATCAGTCCGGTTGAAGGGGAGGAGGATGAACTCGGCAAACGCCGGCTTGAGCTGATGAACGCCGAAAAAATCATTGAAAATCTGAACTATGCTTATGGCGCTTTGACTCAGGGAGCAGACGTCCTGTCGGCGCTGCGGCAGGCACAATCAGCCATTTACAAAGCCAATGACATGGTTGACGGCAAATATTCCGACATTATTGACGCTTTGGAACAGGCCATGATCGAGGCTGATGAAGCCGTCAATCAGATTGAAAACGCTTCCTCCAACGTTGCGGTTGATACCGGCGAACTGGAAGAAATCGAAAGCCGCCTGTTTGCCCTGCGCGGACTGGCACGCAAACATCAGGTGGAAATTGACGCCCTGCCCCGCGTCCTGACAGAATTAAAACAAAAACTCAGCAATATCGAATTCGGCGAAGAAGGATTGATAAAACTGCGTAAAGAGGAAGACGCCGCAAAACTGGATTACGTGAAAGCGGCCAACGAATTGTCTCAGGCCAGACAACAAACCGCCGCCAAACTGGACGCCGCCGTCATGCAGGAACTGCCGCCGCTGAAAATGGAAAAAGCAAAATTTATAACCCAAATTGCCAAACAGGAAGAAAGCCTGTGGGGAGAAGGCGGCTTTGACACCGTAACTTTTACCGTTGCCACCAACCCCAATTCTCCTCAGGGGCCAATCAACAAAATTGCCTCAGGCGGCGAACTTGCACGCTTTATGCTGGCCTTAAAAGTCAATCTGGCACAAAGCTCAAGCGTTGAAACAATGATCTTTGATGAAGTTGACGCCGGAGTCGGCGGCGCCACCGCACAGGCCGTCGGCGAAAGGCTGTCCCGGCTGGCACAAGGCGTTCAGGTACTGGTTGTCACCCATTCGCCGCAAGTCGCAGCCAAAGGCAATAACCATTTCAAAGTTGAGAAAAATACCGTGGACAACGTCACCACGACCAATGTCCGCGAATTGCCCGCTGATGAAAAATGCGAGGAAATCGCCCGCATGCTGGCCGGAGAACGGATATCCGACGAGGCCAGAGCCGCCGCCAAAGTCCTGCTCAGCGCTTAAAAACAAAAAAAAGAGAGAGGAAAAAAACTCTCTCTTTTTTACATATGGATTATATGGCTTTCAAAATATAATCGCTCAGTTTTGAGACATAAAACGCCGGATCGGAAATCGGCTCTCCTTCGGCAATTTTGGCCTGATCAAGAATTATTTTTGCAATCTCCTCAACCTTTGCCTTCTGTGCCTCGTCACTCACCATGTCCGCCAACCGGATGATAAGCGGATGATACGGATTCAATTCCAAAATGCGGGTACTGGCAAAAGCCGTCTGCTGCTGGTGATTCCTCATCAACCGCTCCAGATGGATGCTCATCTGCCCCTGCTCCACCGTCAGGCTTGCCGGACTGTTGGTCAGCCTTTCCGTTGTCACGACCTTGCCCACGTCATTCTTGAACATCTCACTCATCAGCGCGGTCAGTTTTTCCATATCTCCGTCTCCGGCTTTCTGATCTTTGCGCTCGATTGCCAGATCAATATCGGCTTGGGAAATATGCTTAACGGCAAAACCTTTATAATTCGGCAGCGTCTGCGTCCAAAACTCATCAATCGGATCCGTCAGCAGCAAAACCTCGATTCCTTTGGCTTTAAAGGCTTCAAGCTGCGGATTGTTTGACAATACGTTGATATCGTCGCCGGTAATATAATAAACGGCCTTCTGCTCATTCTCCCCAATTTTCACATTCTTCGCCCGTTCAATATATTCGTCCAACGAGGTATATTTTTGCAAATCCAGCGTTGAAATAAAGCGGGACAGTCCGGCAATCTCCTCCCGATTCCCGAAATCTTCATAAATTCCCTCTTTGAACGCCGCCCCGAAAGCTTTCCAGAAAATCATATAATCGTCATAATTTCCGGCACGGTTTTTCAGCTCTTTCAACAATCGCCCGACCAACCCGTGCTTGATTTTTTCAATCAGCACATTGTGCTGCAGCATCTCGCGCGAGATATTGAGCTGCAAATCGGAACTGTCGACCACGCCTTTGACAAAGCGCAGATAATGCGGCATCAGTTCTTCAACCTTTTCCGAAATAAACACCTTGTTGACATACAGCTTCAAACCGTTCTGACTGTCGGGCTGAAACAAATCATACGGCGGTTCTGAAGGAATAAACAACAGGCCGGTATACTCAATGTTGCCCTCAGCCTTAAAATGCAACGTCAGCCACGGATCATCAAAATTCTTGGAAATATGATGATAAAATTCCTTATATTGATCCTGCGTAATCTCGCTTTTTGAACGCGCCCATAAGGCCGAACCGGTATTGACCGTTTCCTCGCCGGCCTCTCCCAGACACAAAACAATCGGATAACCGATATGGTCGGAATAGGTCCGGATAATATGACGCAGATAAATCGTATCAACAAAGTTTTTCTGGTCTTCTTTCAAAAACAGCTTGATTTCCGTACCGTTACCCTCTTTTTCGGCCTCACGGATTTCAAAACCGCTGCGCCCGTCCGAAACCCAAAACCATGCTTTGTCCTCACCGGCTCTGCGCGTCAGAATTTCAACCTTGTCCGCCACCATAAAGGCTGAATAAAAACCCACGCCGAACTGGCCGATTAAATCCATGGCCGATCCATTGTCACTGACATTTTTAACAAAATCCGCCGTACCTGATTTTGCAATCGTCCCCAAATGATTAATCAAATCGTCTTTGTTCATGCCTATACCGTTATCGGCAATTTTCAGGGTATTGGTCTTGGCATCCGGCGTAATCATAATTTTAAACGCGCCGGAATTTTTGGCAATATCCGGATTCGTCAGCGCCAGATAACGCAGCTTGTCACAGGCATCGCTGGCATTGGAAATCAGCTCGCGCAAAAAAATGTATTTTTCCGAATACAAAGAGTTGACCACAATATCCAGAAGCTTGCCGACTTCCGCCTGAAAATCCATCTTTTCTGACATTTTTTTCTCCTCATAGTAACGCTTGTTTACTGAGATATATGGGAAACAAAATCTTTTTTCGCAAGACTTAAGCACAAATAAATCCATTTTTTGCTTGCTTTTCTTACGAATTTAGGTAAATTACGCACTGAACTAATCAATTGATCTAGGAGATTTTAAATGGTTTCTGTAGTTAACGATTCTTGCATCAAATGCAAATCCTGCGCAGACGTATGCCCGGTAGATGCATTTCACGAATGCGAAACTCAGCTGGTCGTAGATCCTGATACCTGCATTGATTGCGGCGTTTGCATTTCCGAATGCCCGCAGGAAGCAATCACTTCTGATGACGAAGCTGATGAAAAATGGGTAAAATTCAATGCCGAGCAGGCAAAAATCTGCCCGGGCGCCAACGATTAATCCCGTTGCGGAATTTTCTTCAAACAAAAAAGGTCTCTGCCATAACGGAGGCTTTTTTTATTTGCTTGCTTTTCCTGACAAAACAGACTACATAAAAAGTAGAAAAACAACTAAGGAAACGTAATAATGTCAAACAGAGACGCAACTTTTTATGATGTCGTCGGCATCGGCAATGCCATGGTAGACGTAATGGCCAAAGTCGGCGACGGTTTTCTGACGGAACGCGGCCTGACCAAAAGCGAAATGACGCTGGTCGGCGCCAAAGAAGCCGGAAAAATTTATGCAGACATCATGCCGGAACGTGAAATTTCCGGCGGTTCGGCGGCCAACACCGTTGCCGGCCTTGCCTCTTTGGGCGGAGCTCCGGCTTTTATCGGCAAAGTCCATGACGATGAGCTCGGTCAGGAATTCAGCCGCAGCATCGGCGGTGCCGGCGTGGATTTCTTCACTCCGCCGCTCAATGAAGGCCCGATGACCGGACGCAGCATCGTTCTGGTCACGCCCGACGCCGAACGTTCCATGTTCACCTATCTCGGCGCTGCCGGCAGACTTTCGGCCGAAGACATTGACGAAGAAATCATCAAAAGCACCAAAATTGTTTATCTTGAAGGCTATCTCTGGGACGAAGGCGATGCCAAAAAGGCTATGCAACGTGCTTGCGAACTGGCACATAAGCATAATAAAAAAGTCGCTTTCAGCCTGTCTGACAAATCCTGCGTCGACCGCCACCGCGCAGAATTCATGAAACTGATTTCCGATTCGGTTGACATTCTGTTCGGCAATGAAGAAGAAATCAAAGCGCTGTTTCAGGAACCGGATTTTTACAAAACCCTCGACCTGATAAAAACCGAGGTTGAAACCGCCGCCATTACCCGCAGCGATAAAGGCTCGGTTATTGTCAACGGCAGAACCAAAACTTTCGTCGAGGCAGAAAAGGTTGAAAACGTCGTCGATACCACCGGTGCCGGTGATCTGTACGCCGCCGGCTTCCTGTATGGTTACACTCAGGAGCGCTCTTTGGGAACCTGCGCTTTAATCGGAGGCATTGCCGCTGCCGAAATCATCAGTCACTACGGCGCCCGCCCCGATGTCAGCCTGCGCGGCTTTGTCCGTAACAAGCTGTTGCAATACGGCAAAAGATTATAAAAAACAAAAGCGTTGCTCATCCGAACAACGCTTTTATTTTTTTTGTTCCCAGCAACAAACCGAGCAACAACAAATAACAGGCATATTTTATGCTCTGCCTCAACAAAGCCAGAATCATCCCCGCAGTCCCGAGCAATTTTGCAATCAATCCGACAATATGAAGCAAAACAATCGGAGCATAAGGAGACAGAAGCAAAACCACAATCCAAAACAGCTTGTTTTCAAACCAATTGATTGTTCCGCCGACAAACAGCAAAACCCCGGCCAGCATAAAATGAAAAGATGCCTCGGAAAATCGGGAACAGCACTTTTCCTCAACCGGCAAAGCAATACTTGAACAAATTATTCCGTCTTCGTTTTTCACAACAACTTTAGCGCCGTCAATTTCAAACTCGCCTTCTTCTATGCCGTCTTCTTGAAGCTTTTTCAAAATCCGTTCTGCTTTTTGACGATTCTTGCGATTAAAGAAACACCCCCGAACCACTTCTGCCAAAACCAATAAAATACCGACACAAACGGCAGCAATTCCGGCACATCTCAAAACATACAAAATATTTTCCATATACAATAATTATAAAACAACATAATTTAATTTATCGTCGGAAGAATAACGGATTTCAGACTAAAAGTAAACAAAAAAGCGAACCCCGAAAGATTCGCCCTTTAATCATTTATACTCATGCTGCGGACCGATAACGGCCACCAAAACCATGATCAATCCCTCCCAGAACAACGTCAGCACCAACGGGCCGATTAACCCGAAAGCACAGCTCTGCCAAAGCTTCCACCCGTGAAACATCCAAAAATAAAAAGCCATAAAACACATTGCCGCCGCCAGCACCGTCTGTAAGACGTGCATAACCCTGTTTTCGGCCCAGTCCGTTCCGGTATTGCAGTTTTTATAGCAAAACTGGCAGGCATAATGAAACCTGTAATGATGGATTCCCATAAGAATCAAAGCAGCCAGCCCGGCAATACAGCTGAAAACAAACAGCCAGGGCATTAAAAACTCAAACCTGTCCATAGAGATAAAAAATTTAACGTTAATAATAAAATAAAAATATTCTTTCTCGGGACAAAGTATAACCGTTTGCCTTAATTGTCAAAAAAAAAATTTTTAGCCGCGCTGCACTAAATTCTTGAAATTTAAAATTAACTTGCTATTGTGAAAACGAATTTATACCAAAATCTTTTTTCAGGCATTTTTTTGCCGGCTGTTGACCGGCCGTATAGTCTTGTGCCGGAAAAAGTTTAACAAGTTTTATGAAAGAAATAACACAATGGAAATGCGCAATATTGCCATCATCGCCCACGTAGACCATGGCAAAACCACAATGGTCGACGGCCTGTTAAAACAAAGCGGTACCTTCCGGGAAAACCAGAAAGTTGAAACTTGTGTCATGGACAGCAACGACCTCGAACGCGAAAGAGGCATTACAATTCTGTCAAAATGCACTTCCGTCAATTGGAAAGGCACACACATCAACATCGTTGACACGCCGGGCCACGCCGACTTTGGCGGCGAGGTAGAACGTATCCTGTCAATGGTCGACGGCGTTGTTCTGCTTGTTGACTCCTCCGAAGGCCCGATGCCGCAAACCAAGTTCGTCCTCGGCAAAGCCTTAAAACTCGGCCTCTGCCCGATTGTGGTTATCAATAAGGCCGACAAAGCCGATGCCCGCGTCGATGCCGTTCTTGATGAAATTTTTGATTTGTTTGTCAGCCTTAACGCCAACGACAAACAACTTGATTTTCCGGTACTTTACGCTTCCGGCCGCAACGGCTGGGCCGTAAAGGAAATGACCGATGAAAAGAAAGACCTGACCCCGCTGTTTGAGCTGATTTGTTCTTATGTTCCGGCCCCGTCCTGCGATCCGGATGCGCCGTTTTCCATGCTGGCCACAACCTTGGAAGCCGACAAATTCATCGGCCGTCTGCTGACCGGCAAAGTCCAGTCCGGCACATTGCACGTTAACGACACGGTCAAAGTCTTAAACGGCGAAAGCAAAGAAATCGAACGTGTCCGCATCAGCAAAATTCTGGCTTACCGCGGCTTAAACCGGGATAGTCTGGAAGAAGCCCACGCCGGCGACATCATCGCCGTTGCCGGAATTGTCAAAGGCACGGTGGCTGATACCATTTGCGCGCTGGACGTCTCGCAGGCCATTCACGCCCAGCCGATTGATCCGCCGACTTTGGCCATGACTTTCTCAATCAACGATTCTCCTCTGGCCGGCCGCGAAGGCGACAAAGTCACCTCCCGTATGATTTGGGACAGATTATGCAAAGAAGCCGAAGGCAATATTGCTTTAAGAATTTCCCGCACCGATTCGACGGATTCGTTTGAAGTTGCCGGCCGCGGCGAACTCCAGCTCGGCGTTTTGATTGAAACCATGCGCCGCGAGGGTTTTGAATTGTCAATCTCCCGCCCGCGCGTTCTGATGAAACGTGACGCCAACGGCTCTCTGCTGGAACCGATTGAAGAAGTTGTCGTTGACGTGGATGAAGAATTCTCCGGTACCGTGGTAGAAAAACTCGGCCGCCGCCGGGCTGAACTGATTGAGATGATTCCGTCTCAGGTCGGCAATAAAGTCCGCCTGATTTTCAACGCACCGTCCCGCGGCTTAATCGGATACCACTCCGAATTTTTGACCGACACCCGCGGCACCGGCGTCATGAACCGCTTGTTCAAATGCTATGATCCGTATAAGGGAGAAATTGAAGGCCGCCGCAACGGCGTGCTGATTTCCAGCGAAACAGGCACCGCAATCGCCTATTCTTTATGGAAACTGCAAGACCGCGGCCCGATGTTCATCGACCCGAGTGTTCCGGTTTATACCGGCATGATTATCGGCGAGCATACCAAGCCGAACGATCTGGAAGTCAATCCCTGCAAGGCCAAACAGCTGACCAACATCCGCGCTGCCGGCAAAGACGAGGCCATCGACCTGATTCCGCCGCGCAAACTGACTCTGGAACAGGGCTTGTCTTACATTCAGGAAGACGAACTTTTGGAGGTCACCCCCAAAACGCTGCGCCTGCGCAAACGAATTCTTGATCCGATTGCCCGCAAACGCGCCAAACCGGACATTATAGAATAAACTGACAATCCCTGCCATTCAAACCGGCAGGGATTTTTTTTCATATCTTCCGTTTAAAGCACTGTCATTGCCGGACTTTAATCCGGCAATCCGTAAAGAAACATTTTCCTCCCCGCCATCCCGAACACGACCGGGGAATCTGCTAAAGATTTCACTTTCGGCCTTTGTCCCCAAACCTATATTTTAGTATAAAATTGTTTTTCTTTGATGCGGGATAAATTTTAATTGATTTTTCAGTTTTTGGCTTTACAATCTCAGGTGCAGGTATTTCTGCGTATTATTATAAAGTACAGGGAATCCTAACCCGACAATATAACATAGTCAAACTGTTATGTAGCAGAAGATTTGACACTTCATACGTTAACCGCGGAGGAGTGTCAGGTAATAGCCATAACTCGTTTGTGGTTACACCATAACTGGGTTATGGTGAATAATGGCTACACTATTGTCGTGTAAGGAGCTCCTCCACCTTAATGTTAAGGTGGAGTTTGTTTTTTTTACATACCCGAGAGGATTGATTATATGCAAAAATCTGACAGGACTACCAAGAAAACCATTAAAAGCAACAGTCGCGGCCGTTGTCCGGACGGAGCTCCCAATCCCATAGACGTGTATGTCGGCCAAAGAATCAGAACGCGCCGGCTGCTTTTGGGAATGAGTCAGGAAAAATTTGCCGCACTGATGGGCGTAAGTTTTCAGCAAATACAAAAATATGAAAAAGGAAACAACCGAATTGGCGCCAGCCGCCTATGGGATATAAGCAAACTTCTTAAAACCGACCTTAACTTCTTTTTTGAAGATATGCCGCAGGAGATTGCAGACCGGAGTCCGCGAAGCCTTGTGCAGCATCCCGACATTATTGACGACAGTGACAATAATCCGCTGTCGGCTTGTCTGGAAAATACAAATGAAGCGCAGGAATTGCTGTCTAATTATTTCAAAATTCGTAACCGGATGGTTGCCGGCAATGTTTTTAATTTGCTTCAAATTCTGGCAATGGCTACAACACGGACAGACACCCCCTTTCAGGAATAGAAACAAAAGGCGGCGGCAACAAAAAAATCCGGAAACATTTCCGGATTTTTTTATCGGGGTTAGTCGCGGCCGCGATTGGGTTTGAGGTTGCGTTGGTTTTTATAATCTGGTTCCCAGCGTTTTCCCTGCAAGGTATCGAGCCGGACACCGGCAAGATCTTTTTCGGCTTTGGTTGCGTCTTTGCTTCTTAACGTTTCAATTTGTTTTTGAATCAGCGCTTTTTTATCTTTCTCGTCAAATTGCTTCATTTTTTCTGTTTTCAACGCATCGCGTTCTTCTTTGGGCGTATTCGGATCATGAAGCTTTTGAGCTTTTGCCCTTAACAGTCCGACTTGCATGGTGCCAAGCAATCTGGCGGCTTCTTCGGGTATTCCCTCCTTGGTCTCCTGATTGAGGTTTAATTTGTCAACGCCTTCAATCTTCAGGCCCATTTCCAAGGCGGCAGCAATGGTTTTGTTTTTGGCGGCTTCGTCAGTAAAACGCATTTTGCCGACGTCCAGACTTTCCATCAAGCCTCTGGCGTTGCCGTTTTCGTCTTTTGCACGTTCCTGAATGTCTTTATAAACACGCAAAGCATCTTTTACGCTGTCGTAATCAACTTTTTCGGCAGTACTGGAATCACGGTTAAAAATTTGTTTGTCCAAAACCGTGAGGACGGTTTCATCCGGAATGCCTTTGAGGGTTTCATTGCTCAGGTCAAGCTTGTCGGGAGCATTTTCAACGTCAAGCCCGTTAGCGTAAGCGGCGGCAATCAGTCTGGTAGCATAGCCGGGGGTTTTGATCTCTCCGCATTCAATGACGTCGGCATGCGATACTTCCTTGGCGGCTTTGGCCATTTGGTGAAAGTAGTCATAATCTGTCATCGGCATGGTGGCTTCGGTTTCGCTGTAATAAGTGACTTCCGCTCCTTTGGCGTCCGGATTTTGGGCTTTTAAGGCTTCGGTCGGTTCAATCTCAAATTTTAAGAAGCCGTCTTCATTCGGGATTTCTTTAAAGTTGCGCAACGGCTGGTCTTTTTCGTCTTTGGTTTCTGCACACCATTTTTCCCAATGTTCTTTGATACCCTGCAATTGTTCATCATAAGGAACAGTTTCTTTTTTCTCCTCCTGAAGCTGCTTATCCGGTACGGCGGGGCTTTCCATCTCATCCAGTTTAAGTTTCTTGCGTTCTTGAGGAACTTCTTTTTCCGGCATGTCTGCCATAAAACCGTCAAGATTTGAATGTGATTTCAAATGTTCGATTGCAGCATCGCGCACTTCATGGGTTAACACCACTTGATGCTTGTCTGCCCAGGATCTGATGAGTTTTTCTTCCAGAGAATCAACGCCGGAAGACAGGCCTTTTTCCGAAATTCCCAAGTTTTCGCGGGCTTTTCTTCTCAATTCCATTTCTTTGACAATGTTTTGTTTTTCTTCTTCTGTCATGGGCTTTTTTTCTTCGGTCATTGTTTTGTCCTCTTTAGGAGTAATTGTTTTCAGTTGAGATGTCACTTGTTTTATGGTTTCAAGATAAGTTGTCAATTGTTGTTTCAAGTCTTTTAACGAGTTTGATTCGTTCATTATTCCGCTGATTTTGTCTGCAAACCGTTGTTGATAATCTTTAACGGCAATATCTTCGTCCATGTCGGGATATTGTTTTTTATATTCCGTTATGGCGCTGTTAATGAATGTATTTAAGCTTGTTTGCAGTTCCTGAATTAATCGGGCAGCTTGTTCAAGTTCTTCTTTTGCGTTCTTTTCTTTGCCCGCATCGTAAAACAGTCTGGTTTTCAGTTTTTCAAAGCTTTTGCCCAATTCGCTGCCGGAGACGTTATCTTTGCCGCTGTTCAGATTTTTCTTGTAGCCTTTATTGATTTTTTCTGCCCAGCGCTCAGATTCTACTTGTTTGGACGGATATTTGTCTTCAAACTGCCGCAGGGCGTTTTTTTGTTCTTTGCCCGTAAGTTTGGATATTCTTAAAATCTCATTGGCAATATCTTTCGGCAGACTTTCGGGAAAACCGCCGTTTTCATCAAAATATGCTCCGAGAATTTCCAACAGCCGTTTTCTGATAATGTCTTCGGTGTTGTTCGCTTTCTGATTTTTGGTCGGTTTAGCCATTTCTGCCTCGCTTTTTATAAATTATAACTGAACTATAACATAAAAAAATAGTTCTGTCTATAATTTTGTCACTAAATTAACTTTTTTAATTGATCAAGGTTTGAGGCTTTAAGATAAGGATTGCAGCGTTTTTCCTCCCCGAGCGTTACCGGACAGACCGGAAGCCCTTGTTTGAGGCGTTCGTCGGCACGTTGCAGGTAATGCCGCAAATCCATGTTGTGCGGATCGGCATGGAATGCGTCGGCCGCGGCATGGACAGTATATTCGTGTCCGGGATAAAAGTTGACGTCATCGGGCAGATTTCTGATTTTTTGCAATGCATTATACATTTCGTCAACCGTTCCTTCAAACAGGCCGCCGACGCAGAGGTTAAACAGCGTATCGCCGGTAAACAAGGCTTTGTCTTCGGCAAAGTAATACAAAATATGTCCCTGCGTATGTGCGGAAACGTCAATAATTTGGGCAATGCTTTGTCCGAGGGCAAAAGTTTTTTCCGGTTCAACGCCGATGTCAAACCCCGGAATGCGGGCGGCGTCATTGACGTTGCCGACAACTTTGGCATGATACAGCGCTTTTAACTCCAAATTGCCGTCAGTATGGTCAAAATGGTGGTGGGTATTCAGAATATAGTCCGGCGTAATGCCGAGCCTTTTGCATTCCGCTATAATCGGAGCCGGTTCCGACGGGTCTATTACTGCTGAAGTTCCGGTTGCCTCGTCCGTCAAAATATAGGCATAATTATCCATGCTGCCGGCACGGCACAGTACGGTATGAATTTTAAGCATTATAAATAATCCTCCGGATTGACATCATCTATTTGTTCCGGATTCATATATTGCTCCGCGTAGTCTTCGTAAACCTTGTTGCTGACAAAAACTTCATACAAATCACGGTCAATGTGTCCGGTTTCTGACAATTCTTTCAATATGGCGAGTGCACTGGAGAGTTTTTTAGGCTCTTTATACGGGCGGTCCGTTGACGTCAGAGCTTCAAAAATGTCGGCAATTGCCATGATCTTTGCCGGAATGGACATTTGGGAACCGGTCAGGCCGTTCGGATAGCCTTTGCCGTCAATCCGTTCATGGTGCGAACCGGCGTATTCCACAACGTTGGAAAGTTCTTTGGGAAAAGGCAGCGCTTTGAGCATATCAATCGTTACGACAATATGCTCGTTAATTTTTTCGCGTTCCTGTTTGTTGATTGTGCCGTTGCGGATGCGCAGATTATACAATTCTCCGTGATTGTACGGCGCCGTAACCTGATCTTCGCGGTTTTGGATAAGGTTTTCCAAAGACGGATGGGAATAAAGCTCAGTATCGGCAATACTGTTCCTTTCCGCCCAGGACAGGCCGAGCATCCGGTTGAAATAGCGCATAAAACGGATTTTTGCAATATTTTCGAGCCGTGCAATGTCATCTTCCGTCATCGGAATATCGCCGATATTGCAGCGGGCAATAAATTCGTAATCGTCTTCCAGCTGTCTGACGCGGGCAACGAATTCTTTTTGCAGATTTTCCTGCGTATCGGTGTTTTGCAGGCGCTTTTTCAAATAGTCAATATGGGCGTCGCGGCGCAAAATCTCAAAACGGTTGCGAATTTCATGAATCCGGTTGTTGATGGTTTCGAGCTTGGTGGCTTTGTTGACAATGTATTCCGGCGTGGTGACCTTGCCGCAATCGTGCAGCCACGAGGCAATATGCAGGGCATACCAGTCGTCATCCGACATTTCAAAATTTTTAAGCGGCCCGCGTTCCGTCTGGACGGCGGCCATCGCCAGCATTCGGGCAATGACCGGCACGCGTTTGCAGTGAATGCCGGTAAACGGCGATTTGGCATCTACGGCGCGTCCCAAGACCTCGATAAAAGATTCCAGAAGGCTGGCATAATCTTCGCTGAGTTTATGGCTTTCCAGAAACGGCGCAAGAAGGTTGCAGACCGACTGGGTGTTTTTCTGAACCTCGGAAGTAAAGCTGATATATCTTCCGCCCAAATCCATCGCATTAATGAACTGGGCAACGCCGATGATGTTGCCCTTGTGGTTTAACACCGGAATAACCAGCATGGAAACCGAGCGGTAATCATAGTCTTTATCAAATGCGTCATAAATCGAATTGTCAAAATTTTCGGCGTAGATGTCCGGCGTATTGATGATTTCTTTGTTCAGCGCCGACGTAACGATAATGCTTTTGGGGCTGACCCGGCGCTGGTCGGGCAAATATGTCGGGTTGGTATAGTATTTGTTGTCCGAACCGATTTTATGGATTTTCAGGCTTTTGCTGTAGGAGAAGACCAGACGCAAAAAATTGTCATCGTTGACGGTATAAAAAGTAGCGCCGTCGGCATTGCAGACATCCTGTGCCGTACGGATGACTTTTTCGATGATTACCATCGTGTCTTGTTCCTGAGTGAGCGAGTTGGTCAGCTCAAGGAGTGTGTCTGCGCTGATGTTGACGGCCAAATTTTCCCCCGCAAAATTTTAACTGATTTTGGAAATCAGATAATTGATGTCTTCCTCTTTGAATTCTTCCGCGGCGTTGCCGAAAGAGAGGATTCGTTCAATGACGCGGTGGGAAAACGCATTGCGGTTGTTGTCCTTAACGTCAAACCGAATCTCCTGAATCACTTTCAAGGCGCTGAATACGGCCGGGAACATTGATTTAGGAATATAAGCTTTTCTTAGCAGATTTCTAATCATAAAGTCAAGAGAGGTGTTGAACAATATTTTGCGCACCTCGGTAATCGGCGTATTGGAAAGATATACCAGCGCGTATTCAAAAAAGGTCAAATCGCCGAGGCAGATTGAGCGGACAACCAGAGAAGGCGTCAGCCGATTGTTGCTGTACAACTGGTGGACGAGTTCTTCTATTTGTTTGTCGGAGCTGTATTCTTCGGAGATTCTGAGAGTGGTTTTTTCTTTGACCTGTTCAATGAGGTCGCTGGCAATGTCGGTCGGGAGTTTGTGAGTGATGATAAGGCGTCTTTTTAGTTCTTGGGACAAGTAATTGACAATTTTTTCGATGACGGTTACCGGCAGTTCCGGTCGGGAGATGAGGCTTTCTTTTATGATGCTGCTGTCGTGGTATTTATTGATGATGGAAAAATAAGACTGTTCTTTGATGTTGGCGGTCGGATTTAGGATTAAAGAGTTGATGACTTCTTCCGGACATTTTTCAACAATATACTGGGAGATGTCTTCGGTCAGATTTTCCCGTTCCGCGACAGCTTTTTGTTTGTTGATGCTTTGGAACTCTAAAATTTGGAGCAGGTCTTCCCGGGAAAAGTTTTGGTAGTACTTGATGAAAGGGACTGCAACACTGTCATGGTCGTTGATAATGGCCTCTATGATGTCTTGCGGAATGTTGCGGGCTTTTTTCAGACTTTCCGACAGTACCGCCCGAACTTTGATTTCTACATCCCGCACCATAATGCGGAAAATATCTTCGGCGATTTTCATCCCCTCGGCCGTTAAGCTGTTGCCGTTGTAATAGGCGCTGATTTTCTGTGCCGTTGAGATCTTGTTGTCTACGGTAAAATTCTTAGATAGTCTAATGACATCCTGCGAAGTTAAAGCATGATCCATTTTGTCGTCCTATAGCGATTCGCTCATATCAATCTTATCATAGAAAAATTCTGTACAAATTGCCAGAAAAATCGTTAATTCTTGTGGAAATTTTTTTGAAACCTCTTGTTTTCACTCTTTAAAAGTTGAATTATTTTTCGCTTTTCATCTAATGCAAAGTGTTTTCCGACGGTAACGGCTTATCGGCAAGCGTTGTAACGTCCAAATACATCAGGCGATAAAATGTTATGGTATACTTGAGTATGCCGACATAGTTTTTGAGAGGGCTTTGAAAAAGCATGGCATGTGCCAGCTCCTGGCCTGACAAATCGCCGCCGTCCGCCAGTTTCAGGCTGCGCAGATAGCGTGTATGGTCAAAGTCGACGGAGGAATTAAAATGCAGGGCATAAGAAGCCATCGAATCGTACAAAGACGGGAAAGTCCGAATCCGGTAAGAATCGTCTTCGGTTTCATCCTGCGGTTTTAGCCCTTCGTTTGTGTACCAGCTCAGTTCTTTATATAAGGAATTGCCTTCTTTGACAATGCGGGAAGAGCCCCAGTTGGTTTCCATGGCCGATACGGCAATTAAAAAAGAAACCGGAACGGGAGCTATGCGGGTTCTCAGCATTTGAATCTGCAGCTGATGGCGGCGGTAGCCTTTTAATCTGGTAAAGGCATCGTATTTGGCGGCCAGTTCCTCCAGCCGTTTGGTCTGAAAATCGGAAAGTTCGCGATTTTTTTTGAAATCCTGATTTATCTGCAATACTTCCTGACGTTCCTTTAATATTTCTTCATTGACTTTTAAAGCCAGCGGCGTGAGGATTTTGATAAACATGCGGTTGCGTACATCATTGTCTTTTATTTTATCAAAGTCACGAGGAAATTTTTGCAGAAAAATCGGCGGAACTTGTCCTTTTTTTACAAAGAGGTAGCTCTGGTAACCGTATTTGTCATAAAGATTTTGCAGCCGCTGTACCGTGACGTCCTTCAGATACAGATCACCCTCGCCGGCAAAAGCGGCCGGCATCGTCAACAGGCACAAAGCAAAGATTATGCAAATACAGCGCGTTGTCATTATTCCCCTTTATCAAAGTTTTTTACGGCTTTGACCTGCGGGATGTAGGTTTTGAGGATTTTTTCCACACCCTCTTTTAAGGTTACGGCAGCGTAAGGGCAGCCGGAGCAATTGCCCTGAAGTTCGACATAAACAATGCCGCCTTCAAACTTTCTAAAAGCAATGTCGCCGCCGTCTTGTTTTAAGGCCGGACGGATACGGGCATTTATCAGCCCCTGAATTTGTTTGACGACTTCGTCTTCCGCCGGATTCTCCGCCGCCGGAATGACAATGTCTTCGCCGGTGGAGAGATAGTCCATGATTTCAGCCAGAATTTGCGGCTTCAGATCGTCCCATTGCGCTTCGGATTCTTTGGTTACGGAAAGCATATCGGAAGTTATAAAGACGGAAACTATGCCGCCGAGGTCAAAAATCTTTTCGGCCAGCGGAGATTTGCGCAGCGATTTGGCATCGACAAATTCGGCAGAACCTGATTTTAAGAGCTTTTCCGGCGGAAAAAAGTTCATTACATTGATATCCGGTGTATTTTGGGTTTCGATAATCATTTTTTGTCCTTGTCTTGTTTATTGAGGCCGTGGTTTCGGCATTTTCAGCGTTCGGGCGATTTCTCTCATCAGAAAACGGGCGCGGGTGGTGTAATAGGCCATCGCCAACAGGTGATTGGGCGCCGTAATACTGTCAATTTCGCCGTTGCGGACGATTGCCGGCGCGATTTGGGCACCGAGCTCCAGAGCGCTTAACATCTGCGTCCATTGCAAATAAAGATTGCGCTCAAGAATAATGTGTTTGTAATCTGCTCCCAAAGCTTTAAGCAGCAGAAAGTCGGCATACATTTGTCCGCGGGTGTAATAAAAGATGTCATCAGCCTGAGTATCTGTCAGGTTTGAACTGTATTCGCGCACCTGGGTTTCAATTTTTTCCAGGCTTTTTCCGAGACCGGCGGCAAAACGTTTCAAAAACCAAGCCAGATCATCCGGCGTACGATAAAAAACCTCCGAACCGTCGTTCAGGTTATAGCTGTATTTTATCAGCTGTTTGCGGGCTTTGCGGTATTGGCTGTTGGAAGACGGCGCCGGCATCAGCCGGTTTTCCGGCGAAAACATCCAAACGTTTCCCGGATATTGCAAAAGCTTGGCCGCTTCGGCCAGATGCATTTCCCTTTTGTCATCGATGGAACGGGCCAGCCGCTGCGACATTGCCTGCGCAAGGTTAGAAACGCTTGACATCATTCCGAGCTGAAAATTGGGCATATTGTCCAAGAAATAAGACGGAAAAAAGAACGGCAGATTGGGCGTCCACATTTTGCCGCTGACTTCCCGATTAATGATAAAAGCCATCATTTCTATCGCGGAAGATTGTTCAGGGCGCTTTTGGACAATTTCTATATCCGTATTGGTATCAATGTCTTCAACAAGCAGTCCGCCGATCGGATAGTATAAAAACAAAATACAGGCAAAAAGTATGGCAATCAGCTGCCACCAGGAACGGAAAAAACGGCTGATCTTGTGTCTGATAACCGGAAAATTGATTTTTTTTATTTGGGCAAGAACAAAATCCGTGCTGTTTTTTAAAAGTGTTTTGAATTTGTCCGACATTATTTTTTTCCTTTTTTCAAAATTATGGCGGCAATTTCCATAATGTCAAGTACGCCTGTCAGTTTGGCCATTATAGCAAAACTTATCAGGCTGATAAAGCACAAAATTGCAAAAACCGGAATTTTTATCAGGTATGGCGTGTCAAGCCAATTGCCAAGACAAGTGTTAGCGGTATGTTGGCTCAAAATCAGGACGGCGCCCATTACCAGAGAGGATAAAGTGATTTTTAAAATTTTAATGCTCAACGGGCGGGAAAAGCTCCAATAGCCGCGTTTTTTCAGCCCGTGGCAATATTGATACAAAGACACCAACGCGGCAATCGTGGTAGCGCTTGCAATGCCGACATGGCCGAAGGGTTTTATCAGCAGCAGGCTGAAAGCCAGATTGGTGATTAAAACGACAATGCTGTATTTTACCGGTGTGCGCGTGTCCCCGCGGGCAAAAAAATTGGGGGTAAGGGCTTTGACGATAACATAAAACGGCAAACCGACCGAATAGGCAATAACGGCCTGAGAAGTCATCAGCGTTTCAAAAGCGCCGAATCTTCCGTGTTGGAACAAAAGATTGATAATCGGGTCTGCCAATACGATTAAGGCTACCGCCGCCGGTATGGAAAGCAGGGCGCCGTATTCGACGGCTTTGTTCTGGGTGCTTTCGGCCTGTACTTTTTCTCCGGCTTTGATGTGGCGTGAAAGAATCGGAAGCAGAGCCACGCTGATTGAGGCGCCGACAACCCCGAGCGGCAGCTGCTGCAGGCGGTTGGCATAGTAAAGCCAGGAAATGGCACCGGCTCCAACCAAAGATACCAGAATGGTGTCGACAACCATGTTAATCTGATAAACGCCGGCACCGAGAATGCCGGGTGCAATGCGCCGGAACAGCGTGCGAATATCCGGATTGCGAAAAATATTTAAAAAGTGATAATCAGGGCGGAGAGAAATATTTTCCCGCCGCAGAAAGAAACTCAGCCAGACGATTTCCAGAATTCCGGCAATAAAAACGCCCCAGGCCATGCCGTGAGCCGGCGTTATGCTGAACGGAACAAACATAAAAACCGAAGCAATCATGGTCAGGTTTAAGATGATTGAAGCAGCCGCCGGCGCGGCAAATCTGCCGAAAGAATTTAAGACTCCGGACTGAAAGGAAACAACAGATACAAAAAACAAAAAAGGAAAGGTAATGCGTGACAACTGGGTTGCCAAAGCAATGTCTCCGCCTTTGGTAATAAAGCCCGGCGCCAGAAGCGGCGTAACCCAGGGCATGATAATTTCCATAAGCAAAACCAACAGGAACAGTACGAAAGCCAGAATCGAAATTGCCTGAGAAGCAAAATGCAAAGCCTTTTCTTTGTCTTCTGACACGAGCTTGTGCGAGAGCATGGGAACAAAAGCGCTGGTAAAAGCGCCCTCGGCAAACAGGTTGCGAAACAGGTTGGGCAGTTTGAACGCGACAAAAAATGCATCGGATACAGCGCCGGCACCTAAAAAATTTGCCAGAAACATATCACGGACAAATCCGGTCAGACGACTGATAAGCGTGATTCCGCCAAAAGCGGCAACTGATTTGAATAGTGACATTTTTGTTCTCTTAAGACTTAATTTACCTGTTTTTAGCTACTATATATTATAAAAGTTAAAAAAGCGCATAAAAAAACTGAAAATTTCTGCTTCTTTTGAGGATAAACATCAAAATAACCGTTGACAAAAGTTTTTTAACTTGTGATAATGGACAAAAGAAAAGATGTTTCGTTACGGAGAGAATTAATGGAAAAAGAGCAATTAAATAATGTAAAGGCACTGGGAAAAGGAAATAACGCCCAGACGAAACAGTTTGTTTTGAATAAAGGAATTTCCGGCATGATTGCAAGCGCGGGTTTGTCTAAAGCGGACGCGCAGCGGTCGGCTATGGCCAACAGTTTGGAACATAAAGGCCAGATGGTTTATCTGGGCGGTGGAAAAGAACCGGAAGCTGACGCTTCTTTGTCTTTTCAGCTGAATAAAGCCCATAAAAAGGCCACGGTTTTATCTGCCGGCGGAATTTTTCGGGATGATGACAAGGCTAAAAAGATTGAACTGAAACTGGCAATGGAAGACCAAATTGCCGAACGTCTGAAAAATGACAAAGTCCGTGCTTAAACATTTTTTGCATTGAATATAAAAACCCCCGATTTGGTTAAAGTCGGGGGTTTTTGTCAGTTTGAGCGTTAATAATACCGCGTTCCTGAAATATTACAGCGTCCGCTTCCCGAATCTCCCCATCCTGTCCAATTATTTGAACAGTGATCCGATCCGACTTCATGACCTCTGAAAGTTACACCGCCTTTGAAATAAACATTGGCACCGGAAGCTATCAGAACAGTATTCATTACTGTAACATGTCCATTGAATGTTATAGTGCCACTGTGAGCATAAATATTGCCGACAGATATATTCCCATTAATAATCGTTCCGTTGCTATATTCGATTTCATTAATATAAGGATCGCCTGTAAAGTTATATGTTCCTCTCATTTGAAATACGCCAATCAGGCGGCGACTGATGCCTGTTAACTCGCTATCAAGCCAGCGGTCGGCAAGAGGAAAGCACCACCATCCTCCAGAAGAAGCAATTGCTTCTTCTCCATTATGAATAGAAGTAACTTCTCCATTGGCGCGATAATAACCGCTTGAGCAGTCTTGCGTATTGGCTCCTGAAGTGTCCGGTTCAGGTTTTGGGCAGGCAGAACAGCATTTTCTGGTACCGCTACAGCCATCGGAACAGGAGTAAGTTCCGCAGGAACATCCGCTTTCATCACTGTAAGGCGTGCAGCATGATTGATAAGGATAATAACAAGTCTTTGTATTACATCCGTTACGGGTCGATCCGCCGCAACCTCCGGGGTTGGAAGTCGAAGTACCCGACGGACAGTTCATGTTGCAGGTGTAATAGCAGGCATACTCACAGCCGTCGGTACCGTTCGTGCCATAAGATGAAGAAGTTAAAGACGTATAAGCCGGACAACCGGACGGCTTGCAGCAGGTACCATATGACGAATCATAAGAACAGCGGCCTGAATTCTTTTTAAGCTTCTGACCTGACGGACAGGTTTTGGTAAAACCGGTTTCCTTACATGCCCGGTCATTGTCTCTTTTACAACCTTTGTAAAGGGAACTGTAACTAGGACAGGGCTGGTCAACATAGTTCGGGATAGAACATGATGTTGTATTATATCCGTTTTGTTTACACCAAGTCTGAGCATCGCATTTAAGATAATGATCATCCCGGTTACATTCCGCAACTTTAGCATAATACTGCGGACATTTACCGAAAGCGTAATAAGTAAAACCTTTGCTTTCACAAAAGGCGGTATCCTCGTTCATATCCATATTACCGCCGCCACCGGCTAATTCTTCATCAGAGCAGTCCGGCAGGAAGCAAACGCCTGCAAAGGCGTTAGAAGGTGGGAGGAGAACCGAAAAGGCAGCGGCAACAGCAAAAGCTGACACCGCAGAGTTTAGTTTCATGTGTAGCATATTTCTGTTAATATTCTTCATCGGCTTCCTCCCCAAGCAGGCGTGCTTGACCCGGTCGTCTGTCAACGCCGCGCCAAAGCTTGCGCGTTGCTTTTTCTATTTCCGAACAGTCAAGTGCCCGGAATGGTTAATACTAATGTCACTATACCACAACAAAACGTTAGAGTCAATACATAATGAAAAGTTAGGTGAGGATTTTGGGCAGGGGATAGGAAAAGCAGAGAAGATTTTGGCTAATCAGAAAAGACTGAATTATAAACTTTTCGGCTGTAATCTCCTAAAACACAACCTCCCGTTCGGCACGGTTTGGATGCCCCTTGTGAATGGTTAAAATTGACGCACCACCCCCTCTCTTGAAAGAGAGGGCTGGGGAGCGCTAAGTAAAAACAACCGCTGCTCCGGTTGTTTTTGTCTGCAAGCTCTTTGGAACATCTTGGCAAGCGAGGGAAGCGTTAGCAACCACGGCGAGCCTAGATGCCTAAGTTGACCCGCCCGATTACCGAATGATTTCTTAGCTTTTGGCCCAAAGAGGCGAATATTAAGTACTAAGCCTTGGAACGTAGTGACCTTAACTTTGGGCTGAAAGCTTAGAAAATGAGGTTGGGCTTGACTTTTGCTTACTTTTGGTCAAGCAAAAGTAAGAAA
>JAGBHO010000028.1 GCA_017935485.1 Alphaproteobacteria bacterium
AAGAGAGGGACGGGGAGCGCTAAGTAAAAACAACCGCTGCTCCGGTTGTTTTTGTCTGCAAGCTCTTTGGAACATCTTGGCAAGCGAGGAAAGCGTAAGCAACCGCAGCGAGCTTAGATGCCTAAGTTGATCCGCCCTTCGCGAGCAACTTCTTGGCTTTTAAGAAAAAGAGGTAAAATTGAAGCACTATATAATAGAGCGTAGCGAGTTTTATGGCTGCCGGCCTCCGGCCTTTTGTAGCATGACAAAAGTAGCGAAAAGAAAATCCCAATTCTATGAAGAAACCAAAACCAGAAAACAAAAAAAGGAAATTCCGCGGTAAAAGAGAGCAAAAGGGACAAGGAGGCGAAAAAAGGCGGAGAGGGAAGGAGAGGGAACCCGCCGGGTGCACTGCCGACATCGCCCGCTTGCCAGCCGGGCAGATCGGAAATAAAAACATTTCTATTGTGAATAAGAAGCTTCGATAATTCGGGTATTGCGAAGTTCGTCAAGGTCATAATTGGCTTTGATGTTAAGCTGCGGCGCAATAGCCTCGATGATTTTTCCGGCTGTCGGCACGGTGTTCCAGCCGGATGTCACAAAACCCCAGCTTTCCGGCGTGGCCTTCGGCTCATCCATCATCACCAGCAGCGCATATTTCGGATTGGAAATCGGAAAAGCCGATACAAAAGTCGTGCGCACCTTTTTATCGACATATTTTCCTTTTTCGGAAAGTTTGTTGGCGGTGCCGGTTTTTCCGGCCACTTCATAACCTTTGACGTTTGCCCGTTTGCCTGAACCTTCAACCACCACCAGCCGCAAAAGGTCTCGCATGGATTTTGACGTTTTGTAAGAAATCACGCGTTTCCCCGCCGCCCGATGATCCTGCTTGATGAGAGTGGGCGTATGATAAATGCCGCCGTTAATCATGGCCGAAAATCCGGTAATGACGTGCAGCGGCGTGACAGCCAGACCATAGCCAAACGCAACGGTGGCAATCGTGCCGTCATCCCAGCGGTGCGGAACCAGCGGTTTTCCCTTTTCCGGCACTTCAATCGGCAGTTCGTCAAAAAAGCCGATTTTTTTCATAAATTCCATTTGTTCTTCTTTGCCGCCTGCCGCAAAAGCCATGCGCGCCGAGCCGATGTTTGAGGAATAAATCAAAACCTCGGGCACCGAAAGCCAACGATTTTCGCCGCGATAATCTTTAATGACGTTATAACGCAGTTTCAAGGGCTGGCTGGCGTCGAACTTGTCCGAAACTTTAACTTTTCCGGTATCCAGCGACATTGCCGTATTAAATACTTTCAACACAGAACCCGGTTCATAGACGCCTTTGGTCGCCATATTAAACATCTGCTCGGGTTTGAGACGGCTCGTATCATTCGGGTCAAAATCCGGCAGCGAAATCATGGAAAGGATTTCAGCGGTGTTAACGTCCATCAGGATGGCGGTCGCGCCGAGAGCGTTATATTTCTGGACGGCGGCTGTCAGGTGTTCGCGAATGGTGTCCTGAATGCCGGAATCTATGGTCATCTGTAACGGAATGTCAGATTCGGTCAGGCGTTGGTTGAGTTTTTTCTCAACGCCGGAAATGCCGAGATTGTCAATATTTGTATTGCCGAGTACATGGGCAAACAGCCCTTTGTGCGGATAAACGCGTTTTTCGCCGTTTTCAAATTCCAGTCCCGGAATGCCGAGCGCATTAATCTGATACTGCTGCGACGGTGTCAGATTGCGTTTCAGATAAACAAAACTGCCGCGGCGTGTCAGCTTGCTCAAAATATCTTCATAACGCAGCTCGGGCAGAATACGGTTAAGCTTTATGGCCGCCGTTTTGGGATTGAGAATTTTTTTTGGATTGGCAAACAGGTTGACCGTGGGCAGGGAAGTGGCGATAATAATGCCGTTGCGGTCAAGAATGTCGGCGCGTTTGATAGGATTGGGCATATAGGCCTGAAGGTATGGGTTGTCATCGGCGGCCAGAGTGTCTGAGGCCTGCCCGCTGATGCAGACGGTAAACAGCCTGACGGCAATAACCATATAAATAAAGGCAAAAACGGCCATGGCCAGAAGCATGCGGGCTTTGCAGGTTGAGAGTGAATCCCTCTCGCAAGAAAGTATGTTAAAAGCCATACTCTTGTTTATTTTGATTTCCTGCCCCGGAAGATAAAAGTTTCCCTTCCGGCTTTTGGATAAATATTTTCCCCACATATCCTTTTGCTTCTGCGTCAGTTATCAGCGTTCAAATTTAGCCAGTTTTTTCAGTTCTTTGTTTCTGGCGGCATAAGTTGAAATATTGCGTTGCGCGAGCATGCGCTTGTCGGCTTCGCCGCCCTCATAATCAAATGGTACCTGAGAATAGTTAATAATTTGTTCAGCCTTGACCGGATTTAATGAAATATGTTTTTCGGCCAGTTGGCGCAGACGCTTCGGAGAGTTAAGATGGCTCCATTCAGCTTTGAGAATATGAATAGTCTTGATGTCTTCCTGAATGTTTTTGTTGATGCCGATCAGCTGGTCTTCCAGCCCCTGAACCTGATTCTTCATCACCAAAATGCCTGAACCGAGCAAAAAGGTAAGGGTTACCCAAAGTGCAAAGGTCGCAGATCTTGTGCTATTCATGTCGCTTTTTCCTTTCTGGGTTATGCGTTGGTTATCTTTTTATGGCAAACCGCAGCTTTGCCGAACGCGAGCGCTTGTTGACCTCGGTCTCCTGCCGGTCAGGTACAATCGCCTTGGAGCATTCGCAAAACAACGAATTGTCGGTGTTGATGTCATTATCCGGCCGGTAGCGTGAAACATGGCGTCTGGGGCCGGAGTTTTCTTTGAAAAAGGTTTTAACAATGCGGTCTTCCAGCGAATGAAAACTCACAACCACAAGTCTTCCGCCGGATATCAGCCTTTGAGCCGCACCGTTCAGTCCTCTTTCGAGTTCATCCAACTCATTGTTGACGGCAATGCGCAAAGCCTGAAAAGTTCTGGTTGCCGGATCAATGCTGTTGGGGGTTTTATGAATGACCGAATAAATAATTTCGGCCAGTTCTTTAGTCGTTTGAATGGGTTTTTCTATGCGGGCCGCCGCAATTTTGGCCGCAATCTGGCGTGATTTGCGCTCCTCGCCGTATTTATAAATCAGATCGGCCAGCTCTTTTTCCGCCATTGTGTTGACAATATCGGCGGCGCTCGTGCCGGAACAGGACATTCTCATATCCAGCGGCGCGTCTTTGGCAAAAGAAAAACCGCGTTCGGCCTCGTCCAGCTGCATGGACGAAACGCCGATGTCAAAAACGGCGCCGTCAACCGGCTCTGATACCAGCTCGGCAAAATTTCCGAATTGTCCGGCCCGAAAGTCAAAACGGCTTCCGTAAACCGATTTCAGTTCTTCCGCTCTGGCACAAACATTGGGGTCGCGGTCAAGGGCAATAACTTTGCAGTCGGCAGCTTTGAGGATGGCTTCCGTATAGCCGCCGTTGCCGAAAGTCGCGTCAACATAAGTCTTGCCGTCTTGCGGAGCCAGACTTTGCAAGACCTCGGCCAGCATAACCGGAAAATGTTTTTCATAGCCGCCGGGGATCATTGCGCATTCTCCTTCGGGGCTAAAGACGGACGGTTCTTTAGAACTTCGGCGCGGATACGGGCTTCTTCTTTTTCCCAGTTCTCGGGGTTCCAAATTTGGAACTTGCGGCCTTTGCCGACAAAAACGGCAGTATCGGTAATTTGTGCATGCTTCAGCAGCTTTTCGGTCAGGACAATGCGCCCCGTGCTGTCAAAGGCAAAGCGTTTTGCATCGCCGAAAATCAGATTGGTGAGGTCGTCTTGCGTTTGGGAGAAAAAGTCCAGCGAATTTTCCATGTCTGTCGCCAGCTTGTCAAGCAGGTCTTCCAAACATCCTTCAATGCAGGGGGAAGTCAGGCTGCGGTAACAAACAATTTCGGTTGACAATTCTTTAACGATTGCGCGGTAATCTGAGGGCAGGGAAACGCGGCCTTTCGCGTCGACCTTGTTGGTGATTGTATCCATAAAGAGAAAAGTTTTTCTCAATGCCATACCCCTTGTTACCGTTTACAAGTAATTATATAACATGGGAAAATATGGTATGCAATGGGAAAATATGGTATTTTATAAAAAATTCATGGTAAGCGCTATATTTTGTATAGGTATAACGCGGAGCACCAATATATAGTGTCAAAATAAAATTTTTAATTTTTTTCTGTGTAAAAAAATGGGGATAAGTTTTTCGAGTCGTTTTTTTGTTTTAAAAAGTGCTTTGTGTGCGGAATAAAAAAATCCCGCATTCCGTTTGTGTGCAGGAAGCGGGAAAATCTTTTGCTATGTCTTTTTTGTTAATAATAGGAGTTATACGGAACGACACGAGCCTGCTTGCCGTACAAAACCAGACATTTCTGTCCCGGCTGCAAAATCACGTCCTTTCCTTGCGTAATGGTGACCAATCCGCCGTTTTCGAGCTGAACCGTGTATTCATAACCGGTCTGGCGGGTCACGCCTTCCTGCACGGCGTCGCCGATAATACCCCCGAGGACAGCCCCGCCGACGCCTCCGATAACGCGCACGGCATCATTGCCGCCGATCATTGAACCGGCCGCGCCGCCGGCAACCGCGCCGCCCAGTTTGCCGATTTGTCCGTCACCGTCAGAAACCACAACCTGCCGGACGGCAACGATTGTGCCTTTGGCCGCACGGTTGACCTGTCCGACGCTGGACGTATTGTAATGGTTGGCGCCGATATTTTCCGCACAGGCGCCAAGCAGCATGGTCAGCGGCAGAACAAGGGCAATAACAAATTTTTTCATGACGTTTCTCCCAAAATAAACTTTTCTTGAAATTTAATCTGTATATGCGGCTTTGTCAATGCTGGACAATTAAACTTTTGTGTTGTATATTGCCCCACGGTATTATTGAACATAACAAAAATATTGAGGAATAAAAATGTTGCAAAGAACAAAAATAAAAGCTTTGCTGGCAGCCGATGCGCCGCTGGGCGAAGTTTTGGTCAAAGGCTGGGTCAGAACCCGCCGTGACGCTAAAGATTTTTCATTCATTGAGCTCAACGACGGCTCAAGCCTTAAAAATATTCAAGTTATCGCCAATAATAACCTCAATAATTACGAAGATGTCAAAAAATTATCAACAGGTTCTTCCGTCGCCGTTACCGGTGATATGGTTGAATCTCAGGGTGGCAGCCAGAAATTTGAAATCGTTGCCAAAGACATTCTTATTTATGACATTGCCGATGACGATTATCCGCTGCAAAAGAAAAAACATACCGACGAGTATCTGCGCACGATTGCCCATCTGCGTCCGCGTACCAACAAATACGGTGCCGCTTTTCGGATTCGTTCGGAGCTGGCTTTCGCCATTCACAAATTTTTTCATGACAGGGGCTTCCGCTATGTCCACACGCCGCTGATTACCGGTTCGGACTGCGAAGGCGCCGGCGAAATGTTCCGCGTCACGACGCTGGATATGGAAAACCTGCCCAAACTGCCAAACGGCAAGGTTGACTATTCCAAAGATTTCTTTGGCAAAGAAGCCCATCTGACCGTTTCCGGACAGCTCAACGGCGAAATGTATGCCATGGGTCTGGGTGACATCTATACTTTCGGGCCGACTTTCCGTGCCGAAAACTCCAATACCGCCCGCCATGCCGCCGAATTTTGGATGATAGAACCGGAAATGGCTTTTGCCGATATTTATGATAACATGGATGTGGCCGAAGACATGGTGCGTTACTGCGTCAAACACGTCATGGAACATTGCCCCGATGATATTGAACTGTTTGAAAAGTTTGTGGATCCGACTTTAAAAACCACGCTGGACAATATCATTAATAACGACTTTGCCCGCATTACTTATACCGAGGCTATCGAGATTATGAAAAACTCCGGTCATGACTTTGAATACAAACCGGAATACGGTATTGACATGCAGACGGAGCACGAGCGTTTTCTGGCGGAACAATACTTCAAAAAGCCGGTCATCGTCCGCGATTATCCGAAAGAGATAAAAGCCTTTTACATGCGCCTGAACGATGATGGCAAAACCGTTGCCGCCATGGATGTTCTGGTGCCGAGAATTGGCGAAATGATCGGCGGTTCCCAGCGTGAAGAACGCTATGACGTTCTGGTTCAAAAAATCAGGGAATGCGGGATGAAGGAAGAGGATTATGCTTGGTATCTCGATTCCCGCAAATACGGTTCCGTACCGCATGCCGGATTCGGCCTTGGCTTTGAACGGATGATGATGCTGATAACCGGCATTGCCAATATCCGCGATGTCCTTCCGTTTCCGAGAACGCCGAACTCAATCAGTTTTTAGGAGGAAAAATGCTCAAACCGCTGTGGCTGCTTTTGGTATTGTGCACAATAAGTTTTCCGTCTTTTGCGGAAGAGGATTTTGGCGCCGTGCCGGCAGCCGCCGGAGAGCAAAAAGGACTTCCTCTTTGTTCGGACGGTCGCCTGACGGAACAGGTAATTGCCAAAATTTTAAAGCATTTTGAAGATAACCCGCGGCCGAGTATGGTTGAGCGCCGGCACCGGCAGCTTTTGCTGCGCAATCTTAAATCCTTTGCCGAAGTCCCCGCTGCCGGATTTAACCGTACCGAAAGCCGTTCCGTTGCGGACAGGCTGCTGACGGTTAAAGTGAACAACGGTTTGAACGATGGCGAAGTCCGCCTTTGCCGGAGTGCTTCCGGCAGCCGTTTGGCTCCGGTTTATCTGCTGCTTTATCCGGAAAATCATCAGACGATTGTTGAGATACTCAACTTTTTGCCGGTCGCTGCGGCAAATTCAAATTTTTTTATCATTTATGAGTAAAAATCAGATTCGGGCTCTTGCATTTTTATCAAAATAGTGTACTATTTCTTTCCCGGCGGATATTGAAATTTAGATGAGCTGTGCCTAAATTAGTATCCGTATGATTTATATGAAAAGAGGTTGGGTTTAATGAGTACTTCATCAGAATTGATTTTAAGAAGTTCAAACAATTTACCGGCAGTCATTGACGGCAACAGCTTGTTTTCGTATTTGGAAAAAATCAAAAAATTCCCGATATTGACGGATAAAGAAGAACTTGATCTGGTTACGTCCTTTCAGCAGAAAGGCGATTTGTCGGCTGCGCAGCGCCTTGTCACGTCGCATCTCCGCCTGGCCGCCAAAGTTGCTTTGTCATACCGCCGTTACGGTCTGCCGATGAGTGATATTATTTCGGAAGCCAACATCGGCCTGATGCAGGCAGTCAAGAAATTTGATCTTGATAAAAAAGTCCGTCTGGCGACTTATGCCGTCTGGTGGATTCGTGCCGCAATCAATGATTATATTCTGCGGTCATGGTCTTTGGTCAAAATCGGAACCAAGGCTGCCCAGAAAAAGCTTTTTTACAATCTGAGCCGCCTGAAATCCCGCCTCGGTATTTATGACAACCGTGAACTTGCGCCGGACGCGGTGAAAAAAATCGCCGACGAACTGGTTGTTGATGAAGCCGATGTTATTGAAATGAACCGGCGTATGAGCGGAGACAAGTCTTTGAACGTCTCTGTTTCGGATGAGGACGATAATGAAAAAATAGATTTGCTGGTCGATTCCCGCCAAAATATAGAAGAACGCCTTTCCCGCCGTCAGGAGCAAAGCCGGCGTAACCGAATTCTCAGCAGCTGTCTGTCGCAGTTGACGGAGCGCGAGCAGCAGGTCATAAAGGCAAGAATGTTGAGGGAAAACCCGCAGACTTTGGAAGAACTCGGAACCAAACTCGGTGTCAGCCGCGAACGCATCCGCCAGATTGAGAAAAAAGCCTTTGAGCGCTTGTCCGTTTTGGTGCGTGAGCAAATGGCCGAACTTGACGCCGCCTGATTTTTTTATAAATTTTAGTACATTGGGTGAAAGATATGGCTGATTTTTCAAATGCCGATAAAGGGCTTAACCGCCCGAAAATAGATTGCTACTACGATGAAAATACGTCTTCGGTCTTCTGTTGGAAAGCTTTTGAAGAGCGGATGTCTGAACGTTTGTCTGCAATCAAAGCCCAAAAGCGCGGAACCGGTATTGTCGACACGGTCGTAACGGCAGATTATAAGCAAAAAATAATTTAGATGTAATGGACTTTATATGCCTTTCAGCATAAGCGAAACTTTTGATTCCGTCTTGTCACGCTTGGTTGCGGCACGGATTCCCTCTCCGCGTCTGGAGACGCGGTTGTTGCTTGCAGAGGTGTTGCAGCTTGCGGAAAATCAGCTGCTGCCCTCAGGCGCGGAATTAACGCAGGAACAGTGCCGTCGTTTGGAAGATATGCTTGCCCTGCGTCTGCGGCATTGTCCCTTGTGTAAAATACTCGGCCGCAAAGGCTTTTATAAATATGACTTTATTGTGGATGAAAATGTTTTGTCGCCGCGCCCGGATACTGAGATTTTGGTCGAGGCTGCCGTCAGTCTGGCCAAACAAAAAAAGCTGCGGACAATGGTTGATTTCGGAACCGGTTCCGGTTGTATCCTGCTTTCGGTGCTGGGCGATGTGCCGGAGATGGCAGGTACCGGCGTTGACATTTCGGCCGCGGCCTTGGAGGTGGCTGTCCGCAATGCGCAAAATCTGGGCTTGTCTGACCGTACCGGTTTTATAAATGCCGGCTGGTTTGATGAAGATATTGCCGTCCGCCTCGGGCAAAAATTTGATCTGATGGTATCAAATCCGCCTTATATTCCGAGCGCCGACATTGCCGGTCTGGCGGAAGAAGTCCGTGCGCATGATCCGCTTTTGGCACTGGACGGCGGCAAAGACGGATTGCGGGATTATCACCGTCTGGCGGAAATCGCCCCTTTAATTTTAAAACCCGGTGCTTATATTCTGTTGGAAGCCGGTATCGGGCAGGCTCGGGACATTGCCTCCGTTTTTGAGGATAAAGGTTTTGTCTTGGAGCAGATACGCAATGACCTGAATTCGATTCCGCGTTGCGTTATTTTGCATAATTGAGAAAAAATATTTGCAATTAAAAAAAATATCTGTATTATCCACGGTGTTGGTGCTTTTATTTGTTTGTTTTGCGCCTTATTTTTCTCAAGAAAAATGACATTGATATTAATATTTGTTTGGATAAATTCGCAATAAGAAGAATTTTCTGATAATTAACTTTGTGTGGTAAATGTAAATGAAAAAAAATAACAATAAGTATCGTAATAACAATAATCAGATTTATTCCCTCAATTATAAATTTGACAGCTGCAGCATTGCCGGAAAAATCAGCGGTACGGCTCTGGATCTGATAAAAAAATACAATGAGCTGGCCAAAGAAGCCCATAGCAACAACGACTATGTCAACGCCGAAATCTTCCGCCAGTATGCCGAACATTACCGCAAAATCGTTACCGATATTAATGAAAAAAGAAACCAAAACAATTTTCAGCGCACCAATAATGCGCGTTTTGACAACGAGGTTGAAACCGCCGAAGATTCTTCCGGCCTTGACATTTTGAACAGCGCCATTGAAAATGACGAAGATGCTCAGGTTGACCTGTTTGATTCCGCGGACGAGGTTGTCAATCCGGCGGATGACATTGAACTCGGCGGAAACGTGGTGGATATGTTTGCCGTTCTTCCGGCTGTTGAAAACAAAGCGGATGCCGAAGCGCCGGCCGTTGCTAAAAAATCGTTTACGGTAATTGAAATCAGCCCGGAAAATGCCGGCTCGGAAGTCATTGAGGCTGCTGCCGAAACTGCGCCGCGCCGCAAATATGTCCGCAAAAAAGATTTGGCAGTCTGATTCCTTTAAGGAGAAAAACGTTGTCGTTTGTTGTTGCCGCATTTATCGTCGGGTTTTCCTGTGCCGTTGTTACGGCTAAGATATTGCTCGGTTACAACACTTTCAGTCTGTGGCTGAAAATACCGGCCGTCATGCTTATTTTTGCCGCTTGGTTCACACCGGTTATTCTGGGACTTGTCCGACGCGGCCGCCTGATTGAAAATCCGGATGTCTATGCCGTTTTCAGCAACTTGATGTATTATCTTTTCGGGCTGGCTTTTATCATTTTCTGCCTGTTGATGATGCGGGACATCGTCTGGTTTGTCGCCCATGGCATTGCCGGACTTTCGGGCCATGCTCCGGAATATCTTGATCCCAAAAATCCGCATTCTCTGGCAATAAGCAATATGGCCGTGCTCGGTTTGTCGTTGCTGATTTCGATTTACGGCGTATGGCAGGCGGTCAAACTTCCGAAAATAACAGAACTCGGCTTGAGCAGTTCCAAAATTTCGCAGCCGGCAAAAATCGTTTTTCTGAGTGATCTTCATATCAATCGCACAACCTCGCAAGACCGCCTGCAAAAAATTATTGACGAAGTAAACGGGCTCAAACCCGATGCCGTTGTCCTGGTCGGCGATATTATTGACGACCGTATGAAGAATATTGAATCTCAGGTTAACCTGCTGAAAAAGATTAAAGCGCCGGAGGGAGTGTACTCGGTACTGGGCAATCATGAACTCTATTCCGGCATTCCCGCCTGGTTTATGAAGTTTGACAAGCTTGGCCTGAATCCGCTGATTAACAAAGGCAAAAGGCTGGATAAACACAACATTTTTATCTCCGGTATTCCCGATGCGAATATTGCAATGGTCAGCGAATTTTTCAAGTTTAATTTTACCGCTGCGCAAAAAGGCGCTGAAAAAGACGATTATAAGATTTTGCTCTCGCACAGTCCGAAAATAGATTTACAAGGCAATAAATTTGACTTGCAATTGTCCGGTCATACCCACGGCGGACAGATTTTTCCGTTCCATTTTCTGGCCAAACACGGCAATAAATATCTGGCCGGACATTATAAAAAAGACAATATGGACATTTATGTCTCTCGCGGTGCCGGCTATTGGGGACCTGCCATGCGGATTCTGGCGCCGGCTGAAATTACGCTGATTAAATTAAATCCCGAAAAATAATTATAAAACTTGATTTATGACCGGCGGCCTTCCTATATAAATATTAAGCAATGTAAAGGAAGGTGTTAAACATGGATTATGAGAAATTAACCAACAAATCAAAAGAAGTCGTGCAGGATGTCATCAATCTGGCGGCCAAACGGCATCACCAGTACATCACGCCGGAACATCTTTTGCAGGTTCTGATAGACTTAAAAGACGGAACCGTGCTGGATTTGATATTGAAATCCGGCGGCAGCATTATCCAAATCCGCCAGAAACTGGAAGAAGCCTTAAATAAAATTCCCGAAGTCAGCGGGCAGGGGACCCAGAGCCTGATGTCTCAGGAATTCACCCGTGTTATGCTGGAGGCCGAAAAACTGGCCGATAAAGCCAATGACAAATATGTTACGGTCGAACGGATTTTGCAGGCCGTTGCCATGAGCAGCGGAACCGAAGCCCGGAAGATTTTGCAGGAAAGCGGCCTTGACGCCGTTAAGCTGAATAACGCCATAAACGAATACCGCAAAGGGCGTCTGGCCGATTCCGAAAGCGCCGAGGATAATTTTGAGGCTTTGAAAAAATACGCCGTTGACATTACGGCGCGTGCCAAGGAAGGAAAACTTGATCCGGTTATCGGCCGTGAGCACGAAATCCGCCGCACGATTCAGGTCTTGTCCCGCCGGACGAAGAATAATCCGGTGCTCATCGGTGAACCGGGCGTCGGCAAAACCGCCATTGTTGAAGGTCTAGCTATCCGGATTGTCAATAATGACGTGCCGGAAAGCTTGCGGGATAAAAAGCTGTTGGCTCTGGACATGGGAGCGCTGATTGCCGGTGCCAAATTCCGCGGCGAGTTTGAAGAACGGCTGAAAGCGGTTTTGAAGGATGTCGAGGCTTCCAACGGCAGCATTATTTTGTTTATTGACGAGATGCACACGATTGTCGGCGCCGGTGCAAGCGAAGGCTCTATGGACGCGTCCAATCTCCTGAAGCCGGCCTTGGCGCGGGGTGAATTGCATTGCCTTGGCGCCACGACGCTGAACGAATATAAAAAATACATTGAAAAAGACGCAGCCCTTGCCCGCCGTTTCCAGCCGGTGTTTATCGGCGAGCCGACGGTTGAAGAAACCATTTCCATTCTGCGCGGGATTAAGGAGAAGTTTGAGCTTCACCACGGCGTGCGGATTTCCGATTCCGCTTTGCTGGCGGCGGCAACTTTGTCCAACCGCTATATTACCGACCGCTTTTTGCCGGATAAAGCCATTGACCTGATGGATGAAGCAGCCAGCTCATTAAGAATGACAATCGATTCCAAGCCGGAAGAACTTGATGAACTTGACCGCAAGATTTTGCAGCTCAAAATCGAACGCGAGGCTTTGAAAAAAGAAGACGATGAAAAGTCAAAACAGCGCTTGGAACTGATTGGTTATGAAATCTCCGGTCTTGAGTCCAAGGCTAAGGCGCTGGAAGAAAAATGGAAGTCCGAAAAGCAGGTTCTGGCCGATTTGACCGGTTTGAAAGACAAGCTGGATAAGGCCAAAATCGAGGTTGAAATTGCCAAACGCAACGGCCAATATGAAAAAGCCGGTGAGTTACAATATGGGTTGATCCCGGAATTGGAAAACAAAATCACGGCGGCGGAAGAAATCTCCCAGCAGAAAAAAAGCGGCTTCAGCGAAGTTGTTACCGATGAGAATATTGCCGCGGTTGTTTCCAAATGGACAGGCATTCCGGTTGATAAAATGCTGGAGGGCGAGAAAGAAAAGCTGCTGCATATGGAAGAATTTTTGGGTAAACGCGTTGTCGGCCAAAAAGAAGCTATTGCTGCTGTTGCCAATGCCGTCCGCCGTTCCCGCGCCGGTATCAGCGATTCCCGGCAGCCGATAGGATCGTTCCTGTTTCTTGGGCCGACCGGTGTCGGCAAAACCGAGCTCAGTAAAGCTCTGGCAGAATTTTTGTTTAATGATGAAACGGCCATGATCCGGATTGATATGTCCGAATATATGGAAAAACACGCCGTTGCCCGTTTGATTGGTTCGCCTCCGGGCTATGTCGGCTATGAGGAAGGCGGAGTCTTGACCGAGGCCGTCCGCCGTCGTCCGTATCAGGTCATCTTGTTTGATGAGGTTGAAAAAGCCCATCCCGATATCTTTAACGTCTTGCTGCAGGTGCTGGATGACGGCCGCTTGACCGACGGCAAAGGCCGCACGGTAGATTTTAAGAATACCATTATCATCATGACCTCTAATCTGGGCTCGGAGATACTGTCTAATGCCACCGGCGCGGATGATCCCCGCAAGATTAAGGCGCAGGTGATGGATATTGTCAAAGGCTCTTTCCATCCCGAGTTCATCAACCGGATTGACGAGATAACCATTTTTCATAAACTGGATAAGAACAATATCAAGGATATTGCCGAAATTCAGATTAAAAATATTGAAAAACGGCTGGCGGAAAAGAACATCAAACTCCATGTCAACGAAGCCGCCTTTATCTGGATTGTCAATAACGGATACGATCCGGTTTATGGTGCCCGTCCGCTCAAACGTCTGTTGAAAAACCAGATTGAAAATAAACTGGCCTTAAAGATTTTGAACGGCGAAATCGGTGAGAATGATACCGCAAATATCATTGTCGCCAATGGGGAACTTGATATTGTCAGAGATAAGAGAAGCAATGCAAAAGCTGTATGAACAGGCAATGCAGGCGGCGGCCGCGGATGATGTTTCGACGCCGCCCGATTCTCTGGTGCTGTATAGTATAAGCTATCTGCCGACTGCCGAAAACAAGGACAAGGCTTTTGCTTATCTGCAGACCAATCCCAAGGCCATGATGATAGACCAGACACCTTGCGGCAAAAAGTTGATCGCATTGGGAATGCTGGAAGACGTTTTGCCCAAAGAGCAAATTGTCGAAATCTGGAAACTGGCCAGTAAAAGACTGATTGCGGCTGCCAGCGGCAATGTCACTGCCTTTGTCGATAAGGCCGATAAACGCAGCGTCTTCCGTCAGCAGGAACTCCCCGAGCTGCTGAAAAATGACAACGTCAAAACTATCAACGGCATGGACAAATTTGCCTTTGCCCAAAGATTTGAGGGTTAAGAGAAGGCCCCCTTTCTCTTCCCGAAAAATCCGCTTGCAAAAGTCACAGATTCATTTATTATAACGCTTGCAGTCCGGAGGCGGACTGTGGTGTCGAAAACATCTCACTAATTTATCCACCATGAGGTGGGGTGCGTGAAATAAGCCGCTTCGCGGACGAATCAGCGCAACTGTATTAGTGCAGTTTTTCGGCTCCACCACCTTAGTTTCTAAGGTGGTTTTGTTTTAACAAAATTATGGAGCTAAGAAAATGTTATCAAGAAAATATAGAAAACACTGGCGTAAGAACTTCCGTACTTATTGCAATCAGGAATTAGACCGGATAATGACGGAACGGGGTTTAACAAGCGCCGAACTGTCTAATCACATAGACTTTCTGGAAGGACGAATAGAAAAGCTGAGAAGAAATACGGAGAGCCTGCGTATGGACGAATATGCCTACTTGTTCTCATTTTTCGATAAGGTGTTTGAGATTAAATTGTCCGACGCCCGAACCTCTTCGTGGCAATAAGAAAAAAGCGGGATTCTCTCCCGCTTTTTTCATCTTTGTCATTGCCGGACTTCGATCCGGCAATCCATAAGGAAACAAGCATAATGCTTTTATCTTTATGGATTCTCGGGTCGCAGCCCGAGAATGACGATGTTCCAAAGCACATTCCTTCTATTCAGCACAATTGAGGGCCCTTTGCGAATAGTTGAAGGTGAAGCACTGTCACACCCTCTCATGAGTGAGAGGGTTGGGGAGAGTTGATTTGCCCTTCGCGAGCAACTTCTTGGCTTTTAAGAAAAAGAGGTAAAATTGAAGCACTATGTAATAGAGCGTAGCGACCTTAACTTTTTCTTGAAAGCCTAGAAAGCGAGAGCGGGCTAGCTTTTTTGTGCTACTTTTGTAGCATGACAAAAGTAGCGAAAAGAAAATCCCAACTCTATGAAAAAAAACGAACCTCGAAAATAAAAAAAAGGAAAAGCCGCGGCAAAAGGGACAAGGGGGCGAGAAAAAGGCGAGGAGTGATAGGGCGGAAAGATAGCGGAAAATAAACGGGAGCGGAAAGAGAGCAGAGAACAAAAGGGACAAGGGGGAGATAAGAGAATGAGAGGACAGGACTAAACAACCCTTGATGAAAAAAATAAATATGAGTGCATCAGAGGGAGGGAAAAAAGATAATCTGTGCAGCATTGGAATGATTATTTACTTTAAAAATATAATTTTCTATACTTCAAAACAAGAAAGGAAAACATATGCTGAAAAAACTCTTTTTGCTGGCTTTTTGCTTTTGCTTAGCTTGTACTTTGTCCGGCGGAGGCAATGAGAAAACTTCCGGCGGCCCCAAAAAAATGCCTTGCCCGAACGTTGTCATCAACCGTTCGGAAGCTTATTTGAGCCAAATACAGGGCTATACAAACCCTTTTAAAATCGAACTTTACGGTTATGAAGGCTATTGCTGGTTTGATGCCAAAACCAAACAGCCCAAAGCCAGCCTGACCCCGTTGTTTAAGCTGATTCGCCTTGACGGCGGCAAGGCCGAAGCCTTTGTGATGTTTGATTGGTTTTACCGCACCAGCGAAGGGCCGACTGCCTTTTTGGGCGAAAAGACTTTTGCCGAGCAGACAACGGTTCCGGCATCGACACAGGTTTACAAGTTTCGAGGCAAAGCGGTTAACGTGCGGGTGCCGACGTTGGAAGACAGCATTTTTCAAATCAATCTCGGTCTGCGGATGACCAATCAGGAAAAACAATATAACGATACCGCTTTTGACCTGAATTAAAAATAAAAGGAGAAGAATATGTGCTTTTTTAAGAATGACCGACAATTGGAACAAATGGCCAATGCCATTCGTTTTTTGAGTGCGGATGCGATTGAAAAGTCAAAGTCCGGCCACCCCGGAATGCCGCTGGGCATGGCGGATGTTGCAACGGTGCTGTTCAGCCGTTTTATCAAGCTCAATCCCTCGGCGCCGCATTGGTTTGACCGCGACCGTTTCGTGCTTTCGGCCGGCCACGGCTCAATGCTGCTGTATTCTCTTCTTTACCTGCTCGGATATAAAGATATTGATATTGAAGATATTAAGAATTTTCGCCAGCTGGGCGCCAAAACGGCAGGACATCCGGAATACGGGCATCTGTCCGGCATAGACATGACAACCGGCCCGCTCGGACAGGGGATTTCTTCCGCCGTGGGCATGGCCATTGCCGAAAGATTCGTTGCCGCCCGATTCGGAGAAGATTTGTGTAGTCACTATACGTATGTCATTAACGGCGACGGCTGCCTGATGGAAGGCATTTCGGAAGAAGCGATTTCTCTGGCCGGTCACCTCGGACTGAATAAACTGATTGTATTTTGGGATAATAATAATATCACGATTGACGGCACGGTCGATTCGGCCAGCTCCACGGATCAGATTGCCCGTTTTAAGGCGCATAAGTGGAATACGATAGAAATTGACGGCCATAATCACCGCCAAATTATCAAAGCCATAGAAAAAGCGCAAAAGTCAGACAAACCGACGCTGATTGCCTGCAAGACCAAAATCGGCTTCGGCGCGCCGACCAAACAATGTACCAGCAAATGCCACGGTGCCCCGCTCGGTGCTGAAGAACTGGCTAAAATGCGCGAAAATCTCGGCTGGAATTATCCGCCGTTTGAGATTCCGGCAGAAATCTTGCAGGCTTGGCGCGCGGCCGGCAAACGCCATGCCGAAACCTATAAGGGCTGGACTTCCCGCGCCAAAGAAGCCGGTAAAGACTTTAATGATTTTATTAACGATGTTCTGCCCAAAAACTGGGATAAAGAACTTAATGAGCTGAAAAAACAGGCCATTGCCGAAAAGACCAAGGTTGCTACCCGCAAGGCTTCGCAAATGTGTCTGGAGAAAATTGTCCCCCATGTACCTGAAATTATCGGCGGCTCGGCGGATCTGGCGGCTTCTAACCTGACCAAGGTTGCCGGAATGAAAGACATTTCCAAAGGCGATTTCAGCGGCAATAATGTTGCTTACGGGATTCGCGAACATGCAATGGCGGCCGTCATGAACGGCATGTCTTTGCACGGCGGCGCAATTCCTTACGGCGGCACATTTTTTGTTTTCTCCGATTACATGCGTCCGTCCATGCGTCTGGCAGCGCTGATGGGAATTCGCGCAGTGTATGTTTTAACGCACGATTCTATCGGCGTCGGCGAAGACGGACCGACTCATCAACCGGTTGAACATCTGGCCTCTTATCGCGCCATGCCGAACCTGTTTACTTTCCGCCCCTGCGATGTGGTGGAAACGGCGGAATCCTGGCAGCTGGCATTGGAAAACGAAAATGCGCCGAGCATTTTGGCTCTGACCCGTCAGGGACTGCCGCTGTTGCGAACGTCTGCCGCAGAAAATCTGACGGCGCGCGGCGGTTATGTGATTTCTGACGTTGCCAAAGGCCAAAAGCGTCAGGCCACAATTATTGCCACCGGTTCGGAGGTGTCTTTGGCGGTTTCAGCTCAGAAAAAACTGGCGGAAGAGGGCATTGCCGTTGCCGTGGTGTCCATGCCCTGCTGCGAACTTTTTGACCGTCAGGACGGCAAATATCAGGAAGAAGTGTTGGGAAGCTGCCCGCGTATTGCCGTCGAGGCCGGTGCCAAATTCGGCTGGGAAAAATATGTCGGGCTGAATGGCGATATTATCGGCATGGACGGCTTTGGCGCTTCCGGTCCGGCTGAAGAACTGTATAAATTTTTCGGCATTACCGAAGAAGAGGTTGTTGACGCCGTTAAAAACTGCATAAAATAGCAACGCGTCGCTCAAATAAAAACTCCCGTTTATTAAACTGCCCGCTCGGATTGAGACAGTTTATTCGGGAGTTTTTTAGGATGGGAATAAAAATTTGTTTGTTATTTTTACAAAAAGTCGTCAAGGCTGTCTAAAACTGTTTGACAAACGGAAAAATAGATATTATCTTCACAACCATATTAACTTATTAAGAAATTTTTAAAAACGATTATTATGGAAACAGTGATTTTAAAAGCGTCCCAGTTTATTGATGCAGCAAAAAAAGAGTACGGCATTAATTTTGGATTAAACGAAATCCATGTCGGCCGGTTGGAGTTTTCGGCAGGAGAAGCACAGAAGGATAACGGTTATATTTGTTTTTATGCTTTTGGCGCCGGTAAAGTCTGGTATCTGAAAGCCTTTAAAGGCAAAACCGTACGCAAAGTAAAAGTCGCGGAAATTGAAAATGTAAAGGTCAAAATTGAATTTCTGCCTTTCCATGCTTTTGTTTCTGCGTATGAAAACACGACTTGGCATGTGGTGAAGACGCAAACGGACATTGAATTGGTTGAAACACATCAGTACAATGCGATGAAAAAACAAAAAAGCGCGGCTCAGTCTGCGTGAATGCATAACAAAAACGTTTCGGATTTCTAGGGTCCGGAACGTTTTTTTTGTTGCCCGATTTATATGTGACTGACCGTAATAAAAAACTTGCATTATTGCATTGATTGGCTATATTTGCAGTAACAATAATAAACCAACAATAAGGAGATAATCTATGCCTTTAGTATCAATGCGTCAGATTCTTGACCATGCCGCCGAAAACAATTACGGTGTTCCGGCTTTTAACATTAACGATATGGAACAAATCATTGCCGTTTTGCAAGCAGCCAAAAAAGTAAATGCTCCGGTCATCTTGCAAACATCTACCGGCGCCCGCAAATTTGCCGGTGATCCGATGATCCGCCACATGGTTGCCGCCGGAATTGAGATGTTTCCGGAACTCCCGATTTGTATTCACCAGGATCACGGTTCTTCGGTTAATGTTTGTCAGTCTGCCATTGTCAACGGCTATTCTTCCGTAATGATGGACGGTTCTCTGGAAGCTGACGGCAAAACGCCTTCTTCTTTTGAATACAATGTTAACGTCACCAAAGAAGTCGTTGCCCGTGCCCATGCCGTCGGCGCTTCCGTAGAAGGCGAACTCGGCGTTATCGGTTCTCTTGAAACCGGCAAAGGCGATAAAGAAGACGGTCACGGCGCAGAGGGCGTGATTGATAAAAAACGTTTGGTAACGGATCCGGACGAAGCCAAAAGATTTGTAGAAGAAACCCATGTTGACGCTTTGGCCGTTGCTGTCGGAACCTCTCACGGCGCTTACAAGTTCACCCGTAAACCGACCGGCGATATTCTGGCAATTGACGTGATTGAAAAAATCCACAAAGTTCTGCCGAATACCCACATGGTTATGCACGGTTCTTCTTCCGTTCCGCAAGAGTTGCAGGATCTGATTAATGCTTACGGCGGAGCAATCCCGCAAACCTTCGGCGTTCCGGTTGAAGAAATTGTCCGCGGTATCAAATCCGGCGTTCGCAAAGTCAATGTCGATACAGACTGCCGTATGGCCATTACCGGTGCAATCCGCAAGTTGTTTGCCGAGAACCCGAAAGAATTTGACCCGCGCAAATACTTGAAGCCGGCAATCGAAGAAATGCAAAAAGTCTGCGAAGCCCGCTATATTGCTTTTGGTGCGGCCGGCCATGCCGACAAAATCAAGGCAATTCCGTTGTCTGTTATGGCGAAACGCTATGCCGACGGCGAAATTTAAGATTTTTGCAGTTAATAAAAACGGAGCTTTCGGGCTCCGTTTTTTTTTGAAAATATAAGGCCTCCCGATGATTGTCTTTGAAATTTTTAAAAATTTTGTCTAGACAAAGGCCGAAAAATATGGTAAGGTGATAATGTTATTTTATTAAAAAGATATTATTAATCCGTCTTGCCGCAAGGCCAGACACAAATATTAAAATTATGAAAAATAAAAAATTTTATTTCGGAGTGTTAGCTGTCGTAGTCGTAATCTTTGTTTATGTTATAACAACGGTTAATCACTGGGAAAATAAAAAAACGTGTAAAAATCGGCATTTCTATGACGTTGAGGAAATCAAACAAGATACGGTTGTCCGTTTTGCTTTCAAAGATACCATGGAGTTTATCTGTCGGATATATCCTCTGGAAACCATGACCATATGGGGGACAAACAGAGTAGACGAACCTTATATTGTTTCTTACCCGAAGAAAAGTGCAGTTGTCGCCTTAGACAGTGACTGGGGTATTTTTGAAAATAATGACGTGCTGATGGCTGTTGTTATAGATCGTAAAATTTATGATGATAAAGAGTTGGCAGCCATTGAAAACAGCGTGAAGGCATTATTGGAAAAATATAAAAGTCTTAAGGTTGATTTTCCGGAAAAAATTACGGATGCCGAATTTCGTCAGGAGATGTTGAGTGCAAGCTATGCCGATTTGATGGACAGAGCAGGTTATAGTTTCATTGCTGAAATGGTAGAAATTCAATATAACTGGTACACTCGGTAAAACAGAAAAAGATTTGAGCTGGATAGCTCAAATCTTTTTTATTCTGGACAAATAGTCAAAAATAAGGTATGGTGAACACCAATTTAAAATTTTTATGGTATGAAAAAAATTATTTTTCTTTTATTTTTGGCCGTGAATTGTGAACTTTTTTCATGTACTTCTCCTCAGTCTCCGCAGGCTGTCCGGCTTGACCGGCTGTTTGAAGAGCGTGATTTCCGCTTTTTTGAGTTGTTGGAAGATGAAAAAATTGTCACGACCGACATCAGTCTCCGAAAAGGGCAAACCACCATTTTTTGGCGCAGTAACCTGCAAAGGGAGTTTGTTTTTATGGTCAACGAGACTTGCGAACTGAAACAGTGCGGCAAAGACAACTGTATTGTCGTCAGCACGGCAACCGGCAATGCCATCGGTTTTGCTTTTTTGCTTCCTGATGAGATTGATAACGAAGAAAAAAAACACGCTTATTATCTTCGTTTGCCATGGAAGGAATATCAGTTGCAAGAAGCTGTCGAACCGCCGGTCTATGAGTGATTTTTTAAGTTTATCCCCGATTTAAGCATCTGTTTAAACGGGGATTTTTTTTGTTTAAAAAAATAGGCTGGATTTTTGAATAAAATGTGCTACAACCAAAATCCTTACTTTTATTATAATGCTTATTATTAAATTTAAATATTATGACAAACGTTAAATTGATTTCTCATATCTTAGGTGTGGCGTTGCTGTTGGGGTCGTGTTCCGTTTGCAAAAAGCAAAACGATTACAGTTATATCATCCGGAGAGCTCCCAAAAAGGACCGGGTCATATACTATCCTTTTGTTACGGATGATAAAATCTGCCAAATGGATACGACTGTTCGTAAAAGAAAGCTGCATATCGTCTGGCAGGCGGAAAAGTCGGCGCAGCGGTATTATATGCGGCTTCCGGCCAATGCTCAGATTGTGGGAATGGATTCCGACTGGACCTTGTTGCAGTTTCCCAATGACCGGATTCTGTTGGTCTGCTTCGGGTATTATTAAAACTTCCGCTTCGGCGGAAAATGCAAAACCCGTTTGAACCTTTTATGGTTCAAGCGGGTTTTTTACGTATAGGAGGTCTTAAATATAATTATTTCTGCATATTGTGCATATGTTCGCGGCCGGCTTCAATATCGTTGATATAATCGCCGATTTCCTGCTCATGCTCGATTTCTTCGTCGAGAATATGGCGGGACATATGGAAAGTGGCAAAATCTTTGCCGACGGTCATCTCGCAAATCTTCTGATAACGGGCAATCGCGCAACGCTCTGCCACCAGATTTTGCTTCAGCAGTTTTTCTACATAATCGTCGCTCGGAGCGTCATATTTGCATTGTGCCGTTTTTTTCCAGTCGTCAGGATCCAAAAGCGGCGTGCCGCCCAGTTCGATAATGCGGGTTGCCAGTTTTTGCGCATGGTCAAGTTCTTCATGCGCGTGCTCCATAAATTCGGCAGCAATGTCTTTGCGCATCGGGCCGACGGCCACCTGAGCGCCCATCCAATATTGATAATAAGCCAGCCATTCTTCGGCAAAAGCCACGTTCAAGATGTTAATCAGCTCTTTGCGGTCAACGTTGCTGATTTGTTGAGCCATTTCACCCATGATGTTTCTCCCAAATTAAAGTTAAAATCTTGTCATCGGCAGATATAACTATCGGGTAATAAAAAACAAGGCTTGCGGAAAAAAATCTTTTCTCTGGATTTTATGAGGAAAATGAAGTATTATCTGATAAATAACATAAGGAGAAAAAGCATGGTCAAAATTGCCCCCAGTATCTTGTCAGCAGACTTCGGCCGCTTGAGTGAAGAAATTGCCGCCTTGGAAAAAGCCGGTGCAGATTTGATACATTTAGACATTATGGACGGCAATTATGTGCCAAACCTGACTTTCGGCGCCGGCGTCGTCAAAGCCTTGCGTCCGCAAAGCAAATTGCCTTTTGACGTCCACCTTATGGTCAACAATCCCGATGAGATGATCCCTTGGTTTATTGCCGCCGGTGCCGATATTATTACCGTACACGCCGAGGCCTGCCGCCACTTGGACAAGACTTTGGCAACAATCCGCTCCTATGGGCTGAAAGCCGGCGTATCGCTCAATCCGGCCACGCCGGAAAATGTTTTGGAATATGTACTCGACAAGCTGGATCTGGTTTTGGTAATGTCGGTCAACCCCGGTTTCGGCGGTCAGAAATTTATAGAAAGCAGCCTGCAAAAAATTGCACGGATTAAAGAAATGATTGCCGGAAGAGAGATTGAATTGGAAGTTGACGGCGGCATCAACCCTTTGACAGCGGCCCGCTGCATTAGCGCCGGAGCAGATATTCTGGTGGCCGGAACATCGGTTTTTGCCGGTGGCGAATATGCGCGGAATATCGAGGCCTTAAGGTAATTTTAACCCGTTGTGCGTAAACTGTCGGCAAACCTCGGAAAGGGAGAAAAACGATGAAGTACACCGTCATGCTGATAGAAGATGAAGAATCTCTGGCCTTAATGCTGAAGTATAATCTGCAAAAAGAAGGCTACGAGGTCGTCCACGAAGCCCGCGGCAACAAGGCGCTGGCGGCAGTGGAAAAAATCCGCCCCTCTCTGATACTGCTCGACTGGATGCTGCCGGAAATCTCCGGTGTGGAAATCTGCAAACTGATTCGCAGCAACCCGGAAATCAAAAACATTCCCATTATCATGCTCACCGCCAAAGGCGAGGAAGAAGACAAAATCAAAGGCCTTTCTGCCGGTGCGGACGATTATGTGACCAAGCCTTTTTCCATTCCGGAACTTCTGGCGCGCGTTAAAACTAACCTGCGTCGGGCGCCGGAACCTCATCAGGAAAAAGAGCTGATATATGAAGACATCCGCATGGATATGGCCGAGAAAAAAGTTTTTCGCGGCGAGAACTATATCCACCTCGGCCCGACGGAATTCCGCCTGCTGAAAACGCTGATGGAAGTGCCGGGCAAAGTTTTTTCCCGAGAATACCTGCTTAAAACCGTCTGGGGCGATAACGTCTATGTGGAATCCCGTACGGTTGACGTTCATATCCGCCGCCTGCGGAAATCATTAAACGACTACGGGCCGGACTATATCCGAACCGTCCGCGCCACCGGCTATTCTATCGACAAGTCTTTGGACGGCGACGAAGCTTAAAAATTCGCTTGCAAAATCCTGATATTGCATTATGATAACACCTGCAGTCAGGAGGCTGACTGTGGTGTCTCAAAAACATCTCCACATAATATCCACGTTGGGTGGGGTGCGTGAAATAAGTGTGCTTGCACAACGAATAAACGCGACTGTATTGTGGCAGTTTTTGAGCTCCATCCGCCTATCTTTTAGGCGGATTTTGTTTTAACAAAATAGTGGAGCTAAAAAATGGGAAAATTTTATTATCATACGACGGCGCCAGACCATTTAAGAAATTTCAACAAGACATTGGGCTTTGCCTTGTTTTTTGAACGCCATGAACGGCAGCTTCGCGTATGGCAGGTGTGTAAAAAACTGAAAATAACGGAGCGGGAACTTGACGATATCGAGTTAGGGCGCGGAGTTTTGAAATTAAACGTGCTTAAAAAGATGTTGAAATATTATAACAGAAGAATAGAGCTGCGCTTGGTTGCGCCGGATCCGAATGAACCGGATAACGCCGAACCGGAAGAATTTTACGAAGCCCCTAACGACAGCTTTGAAGCTTTGGAAGAAGAGATAGAGGGTTAAATACAAAAGCGGGAGTTTTCTCCCGCTTTTTTATCTCCATTCAAAGCACTTTCCCCCGTCCGATACAATTGGGAGTGCCCTTTGCGATAACCCCAAATGAAGCACCGTTACTCCCTCTCTTGAAAGAGAGGGCTGGGGAGAGTTGACCAGCCCGATTACCGAACAACTTCTTAATCTTTAGAGCAAAGAGGTACAATTGAAGCACTAGGCTTTGGAGCGTAGCGACCTTAACTTTGCTCTGAAGATTTAGAAAGTGAGGTTGGGCTTGACTTTTGCTTACTTTTGGTCAAGCAAAAGTAAGAAAGAAGAATAACCAAC
>JAGBHO010000029.1 GCA_017935485.1 Alphaproteobacteria bacterium
CGCAGCGGGCAGACAGGAAGGAAAAAGAAGAGGATATACGTATAAGGATACGAAGAAAGGATATCCGCCCGCGACGGAGAAAGGCCGCCAAGGGCAAACTTCAAAATCCACACCTGTTGAATATCAGGATACGCTGATTTGTGGAAAGAGTCAACTATTAATGAAAGTACAAATTTTTCTGTCTACCAATGATGGAACTATCTTTATTTTTGTCATACAAAAAAAGCCCTCTCATCTGAGAGGGCTTAAAAATTTCGGAAACTTACTTTTCTGCCGAAGCCAATTTCTTTTTGTCGGCAGAAGCAAACATGCTCTTGTGAGATTCCTTAAGTGCAGCCACATTTTTCTTGAAGCTGGCCAGTTTCTTCCCGCTGAGGTTTTCTCCGGCAGCCGCTTTTATCTTCAGCGGGTTGACCCGTTTGCCGTTCTGCAAAACTTCGTAGTGAAGATGCGGACCAGTCGAACGGCCGGTTGAACCAACATAGCCGATTACCTGTCCCTGCTTAACGCGAACCCCCGGACGCATGCCTTTGGCAAACTTCCACATATGTCCATAAGCGGTTGAATATTCGGAATTGTGACGAATTTTGATAAAGTTTCCATAACCGCCGTTGTATTTTGCCATCTGGATTACACCATCGCCGGCCGCATAGACCAGCGTTCCCTTCGGTGCGGCATAGTCAACGCCCCAATGGACGCGATAGCTGCGCAGAATCGGATGGAAACGACGGCCGAAAGGCGAAGAAATGCGTGCCTGCTTGAAAGACATGGGCTTGCGATCCAGCGTCTTTTTCATAGCATAGCCTTTTTCATTGTAGTAATCGACGTTGCCGTTCTTGTCTTTGAAACGGTACAGCGCAATTTTGTCTTTGCGCAGCTGCAAAGCGGCATACAGAATATCGCCGGATTTTACGGTTTCGCCGTTAGGGGTAATTTTGTTTTCATAAATGATTTCAAACTTGTCGCCTTTGCGCAAATCGCGGCGAAAGTCGACACTATAGGAAAAAATATTGATAAAGTTGGCAACGACGCGACTCGGAACCCCCTGTTTCTGCATGGAAGCGGACAAAGTGCCGCTGATGTCGCCGGAAGCCGAATTGACTTCCTCAATCAATTCGTCCTGTTCGACGCGCGCCACATATTCCTCTGCCTCGTTTTTCTCAATAACATAACGTTTGCCGAGGCTCGGCGTAATGGTAATGTTGTCAAGGGAGAGAAGCGTATTCTCCCGGCTGTCGACCGTCGTTGTAACGCTGATTTTCTGCCCGACGCGCAGGCTACGGGGATCATAAAGTTTTTTAAGCTTAAGATAGATATCGTGCGCTTCATTATATTCCAGCCCAAGGTCAGACAGGATGCTGATAAGCGTATCCCCCTTGGATATCTCGATTTCGCTTTCGACAGTTTTCTCCCGATTGCCGTAATTAACCATTTCATAAAGGGATTTGATATTTTCGACAGAGCTTTCGGGATAAATGGTTTCAGCTCCGGCAACACCGTCCTGAATGGAATTTTCCATCATAATATAGTCGAATTTGTCAGTGCGGGAAACAGACGCATTAACGCTGTTGTTATTGGTCAGCGACAAAATAAAAGCAAAAGTTACCGCCGTCGCATAGCCCAGAGCCAGCAGACGGTGCTTGTTGCGCGGATTGAAATCAATCTTTATAAGCTGTTGTAAATTCATATAATCATCACACTTATTTTGTAATTAACGCCAAAGTTAACATTATAATCAAATTATTTTCAAGCATATTATGCTCCTTGGCACAAAAAGCCAAGCAAACTCTGGTATTATGTGTATAAGTGGGATTGTATCATGAATTTTATTAATAATCGTATAATTTTTAAAAAAAGTGCTTGCATTTATTTTTTTTGTTGGTTATAAGGATATTCGTCATCAGATGGGGGCGTAGTTCAGTTGGTTAGAATACATGCCTGTCACGCATGGGGTCGCGAGTTCGAGCCTCGTCGCTCCCGCCATCTAAAAACCCGGTTTTAATACCGGGTTTTTTGTTGTTCAAACCACTGGCTCGAACCCGCTCGCGAGTTCTTCTGGCTCATAAGGGCCTGCTCCGCATGCCCTAACTCGCTGCGGTCTTTTGCATTGTAACGACGGCTTAATGTCTCTCGACATCGCGCCGTCTAACAATACGGCACCTGCCCAAATCCCAAACTTTCACCGGAAGTCGGGGATTTGGGCAGCCTCGTCGCTCCCGCCATCTAAAAACCCGGTTTTAATACCGGGTTTTTTGTTGTCGGCAAACGGCAGAAATTTCCTTTACCACATACAAATACAAATCTTAAGACAAATACTCGTTGTTACCGCAGCCGGCATTATAACAAGAATTTAAGGCACAATATCAAACGCAATATTATTTTCTTTTTCAGCAAAGAAATCCTGGCCGACTTCATTGACTGCCGGCCACAATTCGCCGGGACGCCCGCGTTTGACGCCGAGAAAAATTCTGGTTTCGGCGTTAATCTTAAAAATGCGGCACAAATCGGAATAAAAACTACAGACAAATTTGTAATTTTCGGGTTTCAGCGTCCAACTTTCCCCTTCGGCAACATTTTCGCCCTGATAAATAACCAGCCGATTGTCCAAAAAGTAACCACGCGGGAAATTTTCAATTATTTCATGAACCCGTTCCTCAGAAAAGCCGCAATTCTGCAAAAGTTCATTGTGGGCAAAAGCGTTGCCGAACCGGCTGAAAATTATTCCGATTTCGGGAATAATCACAAAAGGACGGCGCCGCTCGTGATAATCGATTATCGCTTCGTTCATGTTTTTCTCTCTAAAATTTTGTTTATTATAAAAAATAAAACTTAAAAAACACTAAACTCATTGGACAAAGCAAAAATTTTATCATCTAATGTAACTAATGACACGGAGCAAAACATGCTGAAAACACTTTTTGAAAACGCGCGAAGCGACGGCGGATACATTGGCAAGCAAAATTTTGAAGACGAAACGGCAGACGGCCTTGACATATCCGGCTGCGATTTTGAAAACGTGCTTTTTCGCCGTTGCAAATTCAGCCGCTGCGATTTTGAACGGGCCAGTTTTTGTAATACGAAATTTGACGGCTGCGATTTTGCCAACTGCAATTTTGAAAACAGCTATTGGAAAAAGACCGGAATTTCGGACAGCAAAGGAGACGGCGGAAATTTCAGCGGCAGCCGCTTTAAAGAATGCGTCTGGAAGGACAGTTCCTTCTGTTATGCGAATTTTTCCCGGGCCGTGTTCGAAGGTACGCATGTCCGGCACTGCAAATTTCGCGAAGCGTTTCTGTCCGAAGTCAAGTTCCGGCTGACGTTATTTAAAGAAACGGATTTTTACCGGGCCGATTTTTTTAAAACGCCGCTGAAAGGAATGGACATGTCCGACTGCATCCTTGACGGCATTCTGGTATCGGAAACATTCCGCGAACTGCGCGGCATGAAGGGCGGCATTGAACAGGCTCTCAGTCTGGCCGGGCTGCTCGGTATGGAAATAAAATAAAAAAAGCGGCTTTCTTAAATTCAATAAGAAGCCGCTTTTTTGATTATTCCCGAACCATGTTTACTCTGATAACACGCTTATCGGTTTTAATTTCTTTCAACCCCCAGCCTTTTATCTTCTCTCCCTTTTGCAGAAAGATATTGTAAACCCGGCGGTAGTTGTCAAAAACGACGCTGACGCAATTACTTTCTTCAGACAAAACCGTCATATCGGTTATTTTTTCGCCTTTTCTGACATAAACGTCAACCGTACGGTCCTTTTCCTCCAAGATTGTGCTATGATATTTTTTCATCTCCACATAATCCTGACGGATTTGTTCAAACAGCGCGGTTTCCGCTTCTTTTTCCTTGTTTTGCGAGCATGAGCACAACAGCGCACACAACGCGAATAATAGTATTCTGTTCATATTCTTAAAGTTTTATCATTAGGTAACATAGCATATTTTTGTCCATAAAACAACTGTTAATCGGACGCAGAAAAATTTTGCCGGCCAAAAAAGTTTATGATATATTCGCCACATTATTCGGAGACAGATTATGGCAGAAGAAAACAAAAACGAAAAGAAACGGAGCCGAGGCGTCCGTCTGCTTGCGCTGATGTTGACCTCGCCGGTCAATACGCTGTTTATTCTGGCACTGGCATATTACGCCTTTCAGATTTACGTGCTGAACAACTCGCCGCTTCTAAACAAGGCAATCATGCTGGGCATCGCCTGTTTGTGGATTTTGTGGTTTGCAGCCAAGAATCTGATTAAGCTTCTGCTGCTTCTGATCCTGGCGGGAACCGCCGTATACGGCTATTACGGCTATGCCACCCGCGACGCCCGCAAATGCGAGGAAAACGGCGGCGTCTGGAACAAAGAAAGCAAAACCTGCGAAGAAAAAACCGGCTGGTTGCTCGAAATTCAGAAACTGGTCGAACAATATCTGAAAAAATAAGTTACCGACCCGCTTTAGAATCGGCAATTCCCTGCAGCAGGGCCAAAATGGTTCTGCCGGTGCTGTTTCTGAAACGCTGTTTGAGTTTATAGCGGCGTTTGTATTCTTTGACTTTTGGGTTTTCCTTGGCCTTGGCGGCTATCTTTTCCTTGTTTTTAAGATAATATTCGCGGCAGCTTTGTTGGCGGTTGGCATTTTGATTATGCCGACGGTCAATTTCCTTCAACAATTCGGGATTTTCTTCCTTGAGACGGCGTCGCCGTTCATTATTGCGGCTGCGAATGGCTTCGCGGTTTTCCTCACGATATTTCCGGTTGCGGCCGCGGCTGACAATCCGCTGATAATCTTTCTTTTCCTGAGGCATCTGCCGCCAGTATTTTCGGGCGTCGGCCGTCGCTTTTTCAGGATTTTCGGCACGCAGGCGCTGCATGCGCAGTCTGCTTTTTTCGCGCAGTTCGGCTTTTTTTTCTTCTGACAGCGACGCGCGATAAAGCTTATACTTCTCAGGAGAATAGGTTTTGTTCCGGGCTTTGCGGTTGTCTTTCTGCAAAGTTTCCCTGTTGGCATCAAGATACCTTTTCTTTTCCGGATAAAAGGCTTCCAAAACGGCGGCCGCCTCGGCAAAACCGATATTGACCGCGCGGGCGGACGGTTTTTCGGCCGCTTTGAGATTCAGCCGGTTGAACACCTGCGGAAACAAGACCAGCTCCTTGCCGCCGGCTTTGAGTTTGACCGGAATCAGGGCATAAACCGCCAGAAAGGTTTCTTCGGAAAAATAAACATTTCCCTTGAAAACTTCAGCCAAATCATGTTCGGAAAGCAAACAAGACAATCCCGAAGACCGTAGAAAATCCTTTACTTCTTCGCGCTCTTCCGGCACACCGCCCAACCAGGCGCAGAAAATATCCGACAATTCGTCAAAACCGTTTTTATTAAATCTTTTCAATAAAATTCTCCAAACTGATAATGTTCAAATTGTACGTTATTTTGTCTTTTTGTCAAATTGTTTCGGCTTTCGGAAATAATTATTTGCTGGATTTTTGCATTTATATTGATTATGTTAATGTTTGCAGAAATGAGGATTAGATGATGAATCAGTTAAAACAGCAATTTGCGATTATCAACAGAATCAAATGTCTGGTCAAAAAGACCGGTTCGTCCTTTTTCAGACGCCGCAAAGATCCCGGCATATCCGAAGACATTGCCAAAAAAATTCAAAAATCCGCCTATGATCTGAGCCACCTCAAGCAAAAAGACATCATCACGCCTCCGTATCTGGACATTGCCGAACAGCTTCAGGTTGACGATGACCAGATTTTCCGCGCCGCCGTCTATAACCTGACCAACATTGCCGTCAATGAAGAACGCTATGCCGCCGAAATCATCAAAGCGTTGGAAGAGACTGCCTTTCAATGCAACAGAAGCGGAGAACAGCTTGACTATGTCAAAAGCAAAATAAACATCATAAAAAACAAATTGAGAAACAAATAATTACAGCCCTCTCAAATGAGAGGGCTTTTTTGTATGACAAAAATAAAGATGGTTCCATCATTGGTAGACAGAAAAATTTGTACTTTCATTAATAGTTGACTCTTTCCCCAAATCAGCGTATCCTGATATTCAACAGGTGTGGATTTTGAAGTTTGCCCTGGCGGTCTTTCTCCGTCGCGGGCGGATATCCTTTCTTCGTATCCTTATACGTATATCCTCTTCATCTTCCTTCCTGTCTGCCCGCTGCGGGCTTCGGTTCTAACTTTGTCGCGAGGTGATACTATGAAG
>JAGBHO010000030.1 GCA_017935485.1 Alphaproteobacteria bacterium
ATAATAAACTGTGCCGAAAGATTGTTCCAGTTGATCTAAAGTCGCTATCATCTCATCTCGGAACTTTTGATTTTTTTTGAAAGAAAAATTTTTGTTGATGATATCAATAGCAACTTTTTTCAGACATTTATTTTCTTCTTGTAATACGTCTCTCATATCATAATCGCTTAAAATATCTTCTTTATCATCCCAACGCGGGCTTTTACAAGCTTTCATAAGTTCCCGCACTTCTTTTAAATTTTCATCAGGGTCACTGTCAATATCCCAGCTATAGCCGGGATTAACGTTAGCAAATAGTGTGAACAAAAGTGTAAAAAGAAAGATTTTTTTCATGATAATAACTCCTTAATATCTTGCTGCAATTTATATAAGAAATTTAAATTTGTGTCAATCGATAAGCTAAGGAGAAATAAAAATGAGTATATTTAAGAAAGAAATAGGACAAGATTTAACGGATATGGTAACGGGAAAAAAGCTGATAAGACGGGATTATCGCCGCCCCGGCCAGTCGGAATATTTTTACCTGAGCAAAAATGCGGACGGCAGCCATAATCAAATAGACGTGCCGGATGACTTTGGTCGCCGGTGGTATGGGAAAACTCTGCCCGATAATCGAAGTTTTAAACAGCCGTTTTCTCTAAATCAAGACGATAACCCATTAACGGGTTCTGGCAGAATAGCGGCACTTAAAAATAATCAGCCTATGCGGTTAAAAGTTGTAGAAAATTCTGATGCAGACGAGAGATGGCCTCTCTGGCATTCTCCCTCAATAGGTGAATACTTTGTAAAAAAATATGATAATTCTATTCATAAATATGCTGAAAAATATAATGCTGATGTTGATTTAATAAAAGCTGTTATGTATACTGAAAATGCAACCGGACATTGGTTGGGAGGAAACTATTTGAGAGATAGCCTTAAGTTATCAAAAAGTCAGGCCCAATGAATGTTCGCGGTGATCTGTGGAGTGGAATGAACGGCAAAAATTACAATACATATGATCCTGACCAAAATATTGAATTAGGTGTGCAAATTTTGCAACGTTTATCTAATTCAATAGAAAATCCGACAGTTGCAAAAATTGGAACTTTATGGAATTCAATGTCAAAAGATAAAGTGTCAGATTTTGGTGCCAGAGTTGAATATAATTATAATAATAAATTTTGGGATAGTTCAAACATAACGCCTCAATTAAGTAATGATACTCATAACAGAAAGAAATAATAATGCCCCGCATCGTATTAAAAATTATATACCTGATTTCCAGCCTGATTTGTCTGTGTCTGATATTTGTTATGGGCGCAATTGTGTTAAACCATAATACGCAAGGGGCACAATGTGATATATACCTGTGGCAAAGTGGCAAGATTATCGGACAAATCGACTTTCAAACGTGGTTTAATTGGTATTGGGATGATCGGCCTTGCCGCTTCACAAGCGGAGCCGTGTTTGGCATTTATCTCTTTGCTGTTCCGTTATATTGGTTATTGAGAGAAGCCGGAACAAAACTTTGGAAAACCTCAAATACCGGGTGTTTTATGGCAATAGAATATCTGCTTTGGTGGCTTGCCTATGTGGCCGTTTTAATTATAAAAACGATATATAATCAAATTCCTGTTTCATGGAACATATTGTACAATGCCGGAATCGGAGGTTTGGTGTTAAGTTTGCCGCTGCTGGGATTTATATTGATGATTATTTGGGCAAAGGATGAACATTAAACAGTATTGTCTTATGCCGCTTATATAAACTTTTTCAGAAAAAAATCCTGATTTTGTAATTTTTCTTACAGTGACCCGCCTTTAGCCAGAGGCGGGATTTTTTATAACCAAAAACAAATAAAGGAGAAAACGCATGATAGCCAAAGCCGTCATGGATCGGGTCTTTGTCCGCCTGACACCGGTCGAAAAACAAACATCCGGCGGAATAATCCTGACTGATGATTTTGAACGGCCGCGTACAATCGGCACGGTCGAAAGCATTGGTCCGCAAGTTACCGGCGTCAAACCCGGCGATAAAATATTGTTTCATGTTTTTGACGAACTTCCAACGTATGATCCCGATGTTGCCGTTGTTCGTGAAAACAGCATTTTAGGAGTAATAACAGATGAATAAACAACTTTCTTCAAGTGAAAATGAAGTCGAAATCTGGATTGAACGCTTGTCGACGTCAGAACGGCATTATGACAAATACCACCGTCTGGTGGCAGAAACCCGAAATTATTATAAAGACCAAACACCGGAATTTGTTAAAGCCGGACGTTATAATATTTTTTGGTCTTCGGTTGAAACGCTCAAGCCTTTTCTGTATTTCAAGCAGCCAAAACCTTATATCGGACGCCGCAATAAAGACTCTGATCCGGTTGAAACCATGGCCTGCCGGATTTTGGAGAAAGCGCTGGCCTGGAACATGGAACAGTTTGACTTTGACAGCGTCTTAAAATATGCCCGCAATGATTTTCTGATTTCAGGCATGGGGCTGGTCTGGGAGCAATATATTCCCGAGCTTCAAACCATTCCGGATATTGAAAATCCGGAAAAGGAAATCGAAGTCAAAGTCGGGGAGAGGGTAGAAACCATATATGTCGATCCGGCAGATTTTATCGCCGATTGCGATAAGGTCGGCATTTGGGAAGACGTGACCTGGATTGCCAAAAAAATTCATCTGAGCAAACAAGAGGCCATAGAGTTGTTCGGAGAACATATTGCCCCGTTTATTGTCCGGCAGGATGAAAAAGACTATGCCAAAAAAGACGTCTGCATCTATGAAATCTGGGATAAAACATCCCAAAAAGTCTACTGGCTTTGCAAAGAATACCGCGCCGGCTTTTTGAAGGTCATTGACAATCCCCTCGGGCTGAAAGGATTTTTCCCGTGTCCGAAACCGATTTTTGCCACGATGACGAATAACAGCATTATCCCGACGCCGGACTATTCAATGATAAAAGAAATGCTGTCCGAGCTGGACGGGATTAATAACCGGATGCGCCTGACAATGAAAGCGCTGAAAGTCTCGGGCTGTTATGACAATTCTTTTCCTGAGCTGAAAAGCATTTTGAACAAAGACATTACTCTGGTCTCGCTCAATGACTTTCAAAAACTCAAAGACAATGGCGGAATCAGGGGAATAATCGACTTTATGCCGGTCGAACAATATGTTGCGGCTTTGGAACAGTTAGCGGCCAGAAGGCAGGATATTATTGCCAAAATTTTTGACGTGACCGGCGTATCGGACATCATGCGCGGCAGCTCAGACCCTAAAGATACGGCAACGGCAGTGCGGGAGAAAACCAATTTCGGCACATTGCGCAATCAGGATCGTCAAAATGATATGCAGCGCTTTATCGGAGATTTGTTCAAAATCAAGGCCGAGATTATCTGCGGGCGATTTTCGGAAGAAACATTGCTGGGTTTCCTATCTCCGGAGGAACTGCAAAATACGGCACTGGCCAGAGATGCCGTCCGTCTGCTGAAAACCCAACATTTGCGCGGCATGGCGCTGGAGATTGAAACGGATATTGTCTTTCAGCAGGAGCAGGAAGCTGCACAGACGCTGAACGGGATTAATACCATAAATGAGATGATTAGCGCTGCTTTTCAGACGGTTTCAAGCCAGCCGCTGCTTTTGCCGCTGTATCGGCAGATGATTATGTCAGTGGTGGTGACAATGCCGAAATCCCGCCAGTTTGCCGCAACCGTTGAAAAAGTTTTCAAAGACATTGAACAAGAACTGAGCAAGCCGGAAGAAGCGCCTCAGCCCAATGAAGCTCTGGCGTTGGAAAAAGAAAAAGCGGCAGTGCAATATCAGCTGGAACGGGAGAAAAATGACCTTAAGGCTAAGGAATTGCAACTGAAAGAACAAGCTGAGCAAAACAAACTGTACCTGACCAATAAGGAAATGGAAATGCAGGCACGGCTGAAAGCAGCGCAGATTGATAAGACGCCCGATAAAAACACTTCTTCGGTGCCGTTGGGTGACAATGCCGGAAATATCTCTTCCGGATTTGTAAAAGAATTCTGATCGGAGTTCTTTTGCGTTAACCGCAGGCAGAAATAGCTCTGCCTGCTTTTCTTTTATAATAAGGAGAATTTTCTATGAGTAGCTACGATAATTTGACTGATGAGGAATATTTGAACCATCCTAAAATCACTTCATTAAACAAAACACAAAGAATAATGACAAATATTGTAAAAAACATCCGCGCTCAACAAGAGGCGGAAAAGAAAAGACAGGAAATTGAAGAAAGAAAAAAACAATATGAAGCAAAGTATGGTATGTATGATATTGCATTAAATAACCCGTTTACCAGAACAACGGTAATGGCGGCCAAAGGGATTAATGATGCTGTAATTGATACGGCTAATATGCTTCCCGGCGTTAATTTAAACCGCCATGATGATGTTGCACCGCAAAATAAGTATGAAGAATTTGTAAAAGATGCTTTTCGTCTGGGATATGAAGGAGCTGCAGAGGTTATCGCTTTACAGGGACTGGGCGGAGCAGGCGGATTAGGCGCAGGAAAAAGTCTGATAAGCAAAGCTGCGCATTCATTGGCAAAGACACCGATGAAAGAAGTGGCAGGATCTGCGGGTACAATCTCGGCTGCCAGAAATTTGGTTGAACCGGAAAATCCGTATACCGCTGTTGCAACAGATTTCTTGGGAGCGGCAATGTATCCAAGCGTTGCAAATCTGGGTGTTGCCGGTAAAAATCTTTATATGCACGCAAGAAGTAATCTCGCCGATAGAGTAAATGTTATGAAATACCGCTCTCAAATTGACGAAATGGCAAAAAACATGACAGTAAAAGACCCCTATGTTAAAAAAATTGAATTAGGTCCGTTGTCTAAAAAACATGTAGATGAACTTAATCGTGTCAGAACTGAAAATCATGTGTATGAACCGAGCGGGAATAATCCGGTTCCGCCCGAATATCAATATAATGATAATTTCTCAGTACATGATTGGGGGCTCAAACATATGAGAGAACGAAGAATTGAAAATAATGGTTATTCACCCAAAAGTGTGGCGACAAATATTGTGAAAACGGTTTATAATCCTTATTCGGTAGTCAGTCAAAGTGAAAAAGCTATTGGATATCCCCAACATTTTGGACATATCCAAACTATGATTCATCCCAATAAGAATTTTACAGAGAAAGTTTTTCTTTCTACACATTCCGGCACAGGATCCCCGATTTTAAAAAGTTTTCATAAACGTCAATCTGATCGTACTTTGAAAGATTTTCCGTTATATAAAAACGCATTAGAAAACCATAAAATTCCAGGGCCTTATGAATATAAGACCAAAAAATATATGCCTGCCTCAACAATAGGTTTTGCAACTGCCCGGATTGATTCTTCCACAGATGATTAAAAAACGGAGCCGGGATATCGTCATATCCCAGCTCCGGAAAAGCAAGAATATCGTCATATTCAGGCTTTTCTAAATTGCTCTGGATGGGCGCGGCTTTCATCATCCTCTAATATAAAATTACTCTTATATGTGACCAACCACTTTCTGGTCTCTCAGAACAATCTAAGAACAATATAATGATAAAAAGAAGAAAGTCAAGGAAAATGTTGTTTGTAAGAATTTATGATTGCAAGTTTTTATTGTGGATGATTAAAAAACGAAGCCGGGACATCGTCATATCCCGGCTCCGGAAAAACAAGAATATCGTCATATTCAGGCTTTTCTAAATTACTCTGGATGGACACGCGGTTCCCCATCATATATCTACACTAACAAACTAGTGGACACCACTGCGTGATTTTCTGGCTCTCAGAACAATCTGAGAACAATGTAATGACAAAAAGAAGAAAGTCAAGAGAAAAATTAAATTATTGCTTGTAAAATTATTGTGTTCAATTATTATAATTACTATTATTATCAAAGGAAAGACCATGAAAAAATATGTTATCTTAATAGGACTTGCCGGAATATTGTTTTGTAATTCTGCCAAAGCCGATTTTTGGAATGATTTTTTGCGCATTCAGTGCCGGCCGGAACTAAAAAGCCTGTATATGACGGTAGAACACCCCCGTACGAGCAAAGAGTTGCAGGAAAAATTGCTGACACAGTCTGCGGATTATATTCAAAAATACGGCTTATATAATTTGCAGGCGCTTTATAAGCTTGATAATAATGACAAAATATTGTGGCAAAAGAGCTATAATGCTTCCTGTAAAATTGATGATAGAATATTTGAAGTGCAGATAACCGCGCTTAATCCGAAACAAAATTATAAGGCCGGAGATAAGTGTCAATTTGCTTCCGGAGCAGGGAGAGCTGGTATTTATCAGCAATTTTACCTGACCGTTAAAATGAATAACAAAGTTATTATTGATGCGCTGGAAGCTGTAAGCCAAAATAACGGCAAAATGATAAATTCCGTACAGTTTGACTTAACCGATCCATCTGATCCGTTGCTTGATATACACTATAATTGGGATGGAGATGATATAAACGCCGATTGGAAAGTATATGCTAAAACTTTCTTTTTTGATAAAGAAGAGTTTACGCCGGTCACTTCTGAAAATTTTTGGAAAGAGGCGGAATAAAAACGGAGCTGGGACATCGTCATATCCCGCTCCGGAAAAACAAGAATATCGTCATATTCAGGCTTTTCTAAATTACTCTGCATGGACACGCGGTTCCCCATCATATATCTACACTAACAAACTAGTGGACACCACTGCGTGATTTTCTGGTCTCTCAGAACAATCTGAGAACAATATAATGACAAAAAGAAGAAAGTCAAGAGAAAAATTAAATTATTGAATTTTGTGGAGAGAAGCGGAATAAAAACAAAGCGGGAGTAGTTAAATTCCTGCTTTTATTTTGTCCTGCGCCTTGTCATGGCGCCGTTTTTGATTATCTTTATCGCATATTCAAAAACAAGGGGATGGCACATGCATATTTTTTCAAAAAATACGTTGATTTTTTTCGGCATATACTGGCTGTTGGGATTGTTTTTCGGTTTGTTGGGAACTCAGTCCTGGCTGATATATTCCGAAGTCATGCTGTACCTTTTGCTGCTGTTGTGGTTTGTCAGAATTTTCCGCCTGAAAACGGAAGCATTTGACAAACTGCGCCGCTATCATCCTGATTTTGCAGGTTATCTTTCTTTTCTGGGAATATTGCCGCTGTTGTTCGCCTTGGTTCTGATACTTTCGTTTACACCATGGTTCCCGCCTCTGACCGAATGGATAAAAGAAGTGTTATTGTCTCGTCACTTGACCGGATTTTGCTGGTCCATAACGCTCTTAAGCCTGCTGTTTGTCCGTGTGATACGGCATTACCGCCGTTCTGACGATCCGTTGGAAATTATTGAAGGCGATAAAGAAGACCAGTCGCTTGAAGCCCAAAATTTTTTGTTCAACCTGTTGGTTGTCGGGGGTTTGTATTGGATTGTCTATATGCCGCTCACGGCCGCTGCTTTACGTTTTAACAGCCGGGAACTTTCTCTGTCTGCTGATGTATGGCGTTGGATTTTTGCGCTGGTTTTGTTTTACCAGATTTTCATCAAAACGCCGGAAATCCTCAATAAAATACATAAAACCCTGCCGCTGTTGAGCCGTTATCTGGCCTCATTCGGCTGGCTGGCATATTTCTGGCTTTTAGTGCCTTTTGTCCTGATTTATGAACTCTCGTCATATCCGCACGGCATACCGGCCGGACACTGGCTTTTAACCGCAGCGCCTTATGCGCCGCTGTTTAATTTTCTGGCCATGCTGATACCGCTGCCTGTGCTGGTCTGGCGCGAAAAGCGCCGCCGGCAGGAACAAATCAAGGCATAAACATTTTATAAAGGCTCTTTGACAGGGCCTTTTTTATTACCCGCCGCGTTTTTGACGCGGTTTTTTTTATATCGGAAACAAGGAGAATTTTTTATGAGCCGGTTAAAAGACGAAGTCACGCTGCCGGACGGCACGGTCGTGACTTCTTATGAAGAAATTAACCGCTGGCTGAAAGCCAACAATCTGGCCTGGGCCGGCGATTATTCGGACGACTTTCGCAAGAAAGTGCGTCTGCAACAGGAACGGGCGGATCATCGGCAAACGATGTCCGCCTTTTTACATAACTATAAAAGGAAAATATGGAATGAGTAGTGAAACCCAAAAAATCTTGGAAGAAGTCGTCAGACAGTTCCGCGAGGGGCAAAAGGCCGCCGCGGCGCAAGAGGCGGCTCAAAACAGCAATTCCGGAACAACTGCGCCGGATCCTTCCGCCTTGGAAGACCCGTATGCAAAAGCGCCGGAATTTTATCCCCCTGAAATCAGCAGCGTCTTCTCCGGACTGCCGTTTGAGGTTCGAAAATTTTTGCATGAACGGGAAAATTCCGTCAGAGAAAGGTTTGAGCTTCTGAGCGGCGAGCTGGAAGAATGGCGCCGCATCCGTGAACTGTATGAACAAAGGCGCGGCAATGTCTGTAAAGAAACCGGCTGCCGGACGGCGTTGCAATACTTTACCAGTCTGGTGATGCTGGATGATGAGATGAACATCAATCCCGAAGACAGCCTGCGCCAATTGGCACGCCATTACGGCGTTGCCGACCGTATGTTTTCAACTCCAACTCCGGCCGAAAACAAAAGTCAGGACAAAGAATACGTCCGCGAAGTTTCGGGCATCACCCGTAAACTGACGGAACTGGAACGCCGTTTTGAGAGAGTTAATGAAGATTTCGCCGCTGCCCGTCAGCGCGATGCCGAACGCTTGTTTAAAGAATTTATGGAAGCCCGCGACGAGAAAGGCCGCGCTAAACATAAATTCTTTGCACGCGTCAAACCGGTTGTTTATCGATTATTGGCAACCGGCGCGGCGGCAGATTTGGAAGAAGCCTACGAAATGGCCGTTTGGGCGGATGCGGATATCCGCGCCGGCCTGATTGCCGATAAGACCGATGCTTCTATCAAATCCAAAGCCCAAGAGGCCGCCAAGGCCAAAGAAGCGTCTTTTGCTCCAAAAGGACACCAGAAGTCAAAACCGGATTATTCCAACATGACCACGCGTGAAGTTTTGGAATCGCTTGTCGCACAATATCGAAACAACCAACTTTAAATTTAATTTTTTTAGAAAAGGAAGATAAAAAATGACTGATTTACCTATTGATTATATGTTTGCAACCACATTGGACAGCCGTACCGGCAACTTGACGGATAATATGTCAAAAAACAATGCCCTGCTGAAACGGTTGAAGGAAAAGGACAATATCAAAAACATTACCGGCGGTAACCGCATTCTGGAGGAACTGGAATACGGCGAAGGCGATATGGTTTGGTACTCCGGTTACGATACCATCAACTTCACTCCCAAACAGCTGTTTACGGCGGCTGAATACGCCCTCAAACTTTGTGCCGTTCCGGTTGCTGTTTCCGGTGAGGACATGTTGCGCAACTCCGGTGATGCTCAGGTTGTGGAACTGATGACCAAACGCGTTGACAACGCAATCAAAACCATGTGCAACAAAATGTCTGCTTCGATTTACGGTGACGGTACGGAATCTTCCGGCAAGGCCATCGGCGGGCTCAAACTGCTGGTTGCTGACAATCCGTCTACCGGTACGGTCGGCGGTATCAACCGCGCCACGGCCGGCCATGAGTTTTGGCGCAACCAGTCTTTGACGGCACCGGAAACACTGACGGTGGAAAATATCCGTCCGACCATGGACAAACTGTATATGTCCTTGTGCCGCGGCACCGACAAACCGGACTTGATCGTTACCGGAACGTCTCTTTACAGCCTGCTTGAGGAATCAATGAGTGCACTGCAGCGTTATACCGACCCGAAAATGGCCGATTCCGGTTTTGCTACTCTGCGTTTCAAAGGCGCCGACGTAATTTGCGACGGCGGACAGGGCGGCCATTGTCCTGATGACCGGATGTACTTCCTCAATACCGATTATTTGTATCTGCGTCCGCATAAAGACCGCAATATGAAAGTCATCGGCGGGGAACGTGCCGCTATCAATCAGGATGCCGTCTATAAGATTATCGGCTGGGCCGGTAACATGACCATGTCCAATGCGTCATTGCAGGGCGTTTTGCTTAACAACACGACTACATCAACCGACGTAGACGACAAATAGAAAAAATAATAACGCAATAGGAGGGGTTGTTATGGCTCCTCCTTCTTTTTTACACCAACAGAAAGGAAAACAAATGGATTTTAAACTATTTGAAAAAATTGCCCAAAACGCCAATCCGGAAGACGATATCGTCGCCCGCTTTTACGACCGTTCGGTCAAAACCGATGAAGTGACAAAAGACGGCTTTCCGGTTTTTAAAAATGTCTGCTTTGTCGAAATCCGGATTAAGGATAATCCGTCGGAGATTTATGACCAACCGGCCACAAAAGATAAATTCGAGCGCTTTCCGGTAGCCTATGCACGCTACCAGCTGATGAAAAAACAGGTGAAAGAGGGAACGCCGCTCGAGCAGTTTGCCTTTTTGACAGCCGGAGAAGTCGAGAGCCTGAAAATCCGCGGGATTTTTACCGTTGAAGCATTGGCCGGACTGGAAGAAGAAAAAGCCGTTCAGTTGGAAATCAGCAGAGAAAGGGAACTGGCGCAGAAGTTTCTGGCCGCCTCGGCTCATAATTCCGAAATCGCTTCTTGGCAAAAACAGGAAGAAAAATACCGGCAGACAATAGCACAGCTGCAAAACAAAATTGAGCAGCTGCAGGTACAGGTAAAAAATTTACAAGATACATCAATAACAAAGGAGAAATAAAATGCCTACAAACAAACTTGAAGAAGACAGACTGAACGAATGGGTCAAAAACTGGCGCCGACAACAAGAAGAAATGTCACGTCAGTCCCAATATCAGACACAAAACCAAACCCCGTATAATACGTCTGCTCCAACCTGGCAACAGACGCCATATCAGCCGCAGGCACGGTCGTTTGCGGCTCAGCCTGTGGTGCAACAACCTCAACAGGCGTCGGCACAGACTTCGGTCATAAGTCCTGAAATTGCCAACGCCGCTTTTCAGAAAGGCTTTGAGTCTAAAAAGCCTGGCTTTTTCTCAAAAAATACGGTTACTCAGGCCATGTCTAATATGGGAAATACCGCGTTTTATCCGGTATATGGCGGCGCTCAAATGATATATAAAGCGGGAGAAAACATAGGAAAAGCAACTGCAGTATACAATGCTGTTAATGATTATCCTTTTCAGAAAGATGATGTGACTTATAATAGAGTTAATATGGGGTTTACAAACTTTTCTGATTTATATAATGAATATAAACAAATAGAAAAATTACGAAATTATTATACTCCATTGCCTTATAATGATAAATATAAACATGCTATGATCAATTGCCAAATGGCACAGCGTGGAAGTTCAGGAGCTTTTATTGCTGATATTGGCTCTAGATATAAAGAAGCAAAAGATCTTTGGTATGGAACAAATACTCTTTCAGAAAGTTATGCCGATATGCAGGCAAATTTGCAAGGCAGAAAATTAGGATACAATAATCCTAATGGGGATTGTGACCAAATGGTACAACAATACTATCCCAAATATTATCCTAAAAAATAATTGTCAAAACTAATATTTTTAGTAGACAAATATAAAAAAATCTAATATTGTCAAAGTATCTGAAAAATAAAGGATATTTGATAATATGGTGAAAACAAAAAAAGAACAAAAGAAAGCGGGAGAAGTTGTAGTGCAAACAACAGCTTTCTCCCGCTTTTATAATTTTATTAATAGCATCGATTATAAAAAACACTTCAAATATGTTTGTTGGTTGATTTTGGCAGATATAATTCTTTTCATCATTTTAACAATAACTTTTGTTGTTATGACAGGAAATGCTTTTGATGGGTTAAGTTAACAAAAGGAATATATATATGAAAAATTCAAAAACATACTTCTCGCTCATGCGTTTCTTTTTGTTGTCAGTTTCTTATATCATATTATTTCCTTTAACTCTTTTTTTGTTAGTGTCATTGACTGTTTTATTGTATGATTGTATCTTTTAAAAAATAAAAAAGGAATAAAATTTGAGAAATAAAGGATATTTGATAATATGAGAAAAACAAAAAAAGAACAAATATGGCCGGAAGAAGTTAATGAAAAATTTTTAACTTCTTCTGGCTGTTGGTCTAAGCTGATAGAAAAAGTTAATAAGCTTGATTACAAAGAGCATGGTGAAAGACTCTGGAAATTATTTTTATTAGACATCTTATTGTTCTTTATATTTATACTTGCAGTGGTTTTCTTTTTTTCTTCATTAGATTGGTAAGGTGCGAAAATGTCAAAATTAAAAACAGTATCTTCTTTTATACAATTAATTATGATTGGTGCTGGATACTTATTTCTTGCTCCTCTGGCTGTATTTTTTATGACGAGTTCTATCTTTATTGTCGGTTTCGTTATTTTAACTAAAATAGAAATGCGGGTAATGGAGTTTCTGTTATGAAGAAAAATCAAAAATTGAAAGATAAACTTTCTGAATTTAATAACATGGTAGATAAAATTGATTATAAAAAGCATTTTATTTGGCTTTTGGGGATGTTTTTATTCAGTCTTCCGTTTTGGGTAATATCATTTTGGAGCTAATCTAATGAAACATAAGTATTTTCAGTTTGTTATTTTAGTTGTTTTATATGCAGCAATAGTGCCGACGTTTCTTATCTCTATGTTTGTTTTAGGAGGAATATGGTTTGGTTTATTGCTCAAAATGATTTCTTAAGGGAAAGAGAATGAAAGAACGAATACAAAATTTTATCAGAGTATTTGCAGCCTTTATGGTTGTAGATATTTTTCTGTTTTTTATGCTTTGGTGGGTAATAGAATATGAGTGGGCTGTAATAGTTTGGGGAGCATCTCTTTTATCCATTCCCGTAGCTTTAGTGTTAGCAATTTTCGCGTTTTTCAAAATAACATTCAAAATTCCTTATGCTCAAATTGTGCGTTGGGGGATAGTTGTTGATACTATAATATTGGGGATCGAAATGTTAAACAATATGATGTTTAAATGATATACAGGCAAAACAGAAAGAGAAAAGATGATGAAAGAACGTTTTTGGAATTTAATGTTTTTGTGTGGTATGTTTCCCTCGTTGTTTTTTTTGTTATTCATTGGTCTTTTGGGGGGAATGGGAACGATAATGTTTTTGGCCGTCATTTTAGGCTGGATATGGGGAATAAGCATTATCTTAGTGCTGCTGGGTGTTCCTCTGCCGTATGTCAAACAAGAGTACACAGAGTTAGCGCTTTTCCTTTTATTTCCGGAAATATTTATTTTAGGTTCCCTTGTACCTTTTTAGTAGACAAATATAAAAAAATCTAATATTGTCAAAGTATCTGAAAAATAAAGGATATTTGATAATATGAGAAAAACAAAAAAAGAACAAAATAAGTCTGAAGAATCTAGTATTAAAAATACAGATTCTTCAAGTTTACTTATTAAATTTTTTGATAAAATAAAAGCAATAAATTATTTTCGTCATTGGAAATACATTATTAGAATATTGCTATTAAGTATTCTTTTATTTGGTTATATTTATTGTATAACTTTTTGCACCGTTATAAAGACAGAATTATAATAAAAGGGGATGATCTTTGAATAAATTTTTAGTTTATTTAAATTTTACATTGATGATTATTGGATATGTATTTTCATTAAGTCTGTTTTTTTATATGTTATATTGGACAATTATTTTTACTGTAAATCTTTTTTGAAAGTGCCGGTTAAATTTTTATAAAAAACAAATTATCCGTAAAATTTAACTAAAGAAAATAGCTTACGCCGTAATATCGGCGTTTTTTTTATGTGCCGAACATCTGCTCACGTCTGAGCAGGTGTTCTTTTTTTATTTAATAACAACATCAAAGGAGAAAACATGAAGAATATACTTGAAATCTGCCGTGAGGCGGCAAGTCTTGTTGCGGCTCAAAAACCGGAAGACTTGTTTAATGAAGATTCCCAGCAGGAGGCCGTGTTTTTAAGTGTTGCCAAAGACACTTTAGACAGCCTTTTACGTTACGGCGACTGGCAGGAACTGACCAAAGAAGGCGTTTTGCGCACTTCCGGACGCCGCAGTTCCTACATTATCAAGCAGTTCTGTCCGGATTTTTATTCTATTCTGAATAATACCGTATACATCAAAGACAGCGCGGAAGAAGTCATCGGCGCTATCACCCCGCAGGATTGGATGCGCGAAAAATATTTCAACTGCCCCGCTGTCGGCCTGAAGTTCAAAATCCAAAACGGCATGCTGAAGTTTCTGACCCCTCCGCCGGACGGGATTAAGATTGTTTTTCAGTACCGCTCGTCCAACATCGTTTTTGATGCCGCAGACGGCTATGAGGAAAAGTCCGAACTGACCAAAAATACCGATGTGCCGATTTTTGACGAGTTCTTGGTGAAAAAAGGCATCGTCTGGCGCTGGAACCGCCGCAACGGCATGCCTTATGAAGAAGAATATAACGAATATGAGCGCGAGGTCAAAGCCAAATTCGGCGGCGGGCTGGCCGCTCGGGATATTAATCTTGCCGGATCTTCTTTCTGTCCGGCCGAAGACGGAGTAGTAATCAATGCAGCAAAGAACAGTTAACCGCAGCGCTAAATCGGTCAATTACACGCTGCCCAGCCCGATTGGCGGTTTAAACGTCCGCGACAGTCTGGATCTGATGAATGAAACCGATGCGATTATAATGGACAATTACATCCCGCAAGATACCAAAGTCGCCTTGCGCCGCGGCTATGTCCGCTATGCGGAACTGGAAGGAAAAGTCAGGACTTTGGCGGAATACAAACTGCCTGATGAAAACCGCTTTTTGGCCTTTGCCGGTTCTACGGTCTATAATATTTCTTCAAAAGCTTCCATAAAAGATTATGAGAAAGATTTTGGCGAAGGGCGGTGGCAGTATTGCCAGTTCAAAAACCGTCTGTTGCTGGTTAACGGCTATGATAAACCGCAGACTTTTTACGTGGACGATAACGGGGATGAACATTTTGACGATGCCGGATTTACGGGAGAAAACCTGTTGCCGCAGCGTCTGATTAACGTCTGTGCGTCACACCAGCGCCTTTTCTTTGTTGAAAAAGGCTCGCTTAACGTCTGGTATTCCGAGGGCGTGGGCGAAGTGCAGGGTACTCTGGTAAAGTTTGACCTCTCCGCAATCTTTCGTGACGGCGGTGAACTGGTGGCCGTTGCTTCTTGGACGCAGGACGGCGGACAGGGAATTGACGACCTGACGGTATTTCTCACCTCAGAAGGCGAGGTTGCCGTATATAGCGGGTCCGATCCGGGCGATGCCGGCGATTGGGAGCTTAAAGGCGTCTTCCGAATGAGCCGGCCGATAGGGTATCGCTGCGTTTTGCCGTATCAGGGGGACATTGTTATTATCTCGGAAGACGGCTATATTCCGTTGTCTAAGGCTTTGCCGCTGGAACAGGCCAATTCGTCCCAGATTGCCTTCTCGGATAAAATCCGCGGCTTGGTGCTGGACAGAACCAGAAACAACAAAAGCAAGGAAGGCTGGCAAGGCGTTATCTATGGCCGCGGCGGCTATGCTTTGTTTAACGTTCCGGTCAACCAGCAGTTTGAGCAGCATGTCATCAATACCAATACCGGCGCCTGGTGCCGCTTTACCAACATTCGGGCTTTATGCTGGGGCTTGTTTCAGGGACGGCTGTATTTTGGCGCGGAAGACGGTGTTTACCTGTTTGATGAGGGCTACTCGGACAATAAGGTGCATATCTGCGGCAAAATTACTCAGGCTTATTCCAATCTGGGCAGCGGAAATTTGAAAAAGATTCAAATGATTAACCCGCGCACCAAGTCAAGCACCAAATATGCATTGGTCGTTTATGTCAATGTTGATTTTGACGATAAAGATAAAGCTTATGCTGAGAACATCGGTTATTCCGGGATGACCAAGTGGAACAGTGCAAGCTGGAGCAGTCTGGACAATCCGATCGGAACCAAATGGGCAACGTTGAAAGGCAAAATCCGCAGCCAGTGGATCGGCTGTTCCGCTACCGGTTTTAAGGCTAGTCTGGTGTTTCAGACCAAAACCAGAGGAAACCTGATTGAATGGTACGATACCGGATTCCGCTATGAATCCGGCAGCGGCATTCTCTGAAAAGGAGGAAACATGGAAACTCAAATCATACCTGACAGTAACGGAGCAATAAAAGACTGGGTCTGCGCGGGTCTAAATGAAAATACGGATTGGTGCGGTGAAAATTATACCTGCGGCTTTGTCCGTGACGGAAAATTAATCGGCGGGCTGATTTATCATGATTACCGTCTGGATACCGATGTCTGGTGGACAATTTTCAGCACCGACAAACGCTGGTGCACCAAACGGGTCTTGCGCTATATTTTCAGCATTGCTTTTGGAGCTTTGCAGTGCCGTCGTATCAGCCTGATAGTTAGCGCTCATAATCAAACATGTTTAAATTTTGTGCGTAAATTAGGTTTTAAGGAGGAGGGGCGGTTGCGTGCTTATCGGGATGATGGCTCTGATGGTATCATCTTCGGCATGCTCAAATCCGAATGCCGTTATCTGTAAAAACATAATACATAAGAGGAGAGCCGAAGCTTTCCTCTTTTTTATGCCGGAAATCCGGCGCCTTAACATTAACTTTATATAATAACGGGAGAATATAATGAGTAAAAGTATTGGAAAACGGCTCAGAGGTGACTATGCGCCAATGCCGATTGAGAACAATTTTAACAAAAATCGTCAGGTAAATTATTTTGAACTGTTCGGGAAAAATGAACAGTCTTACATTGAACCGACACCGGTTTTTGGACAGAGATTACCCCCCCAATATCAGCAAAATCAATCTTATACGCCGGAGTATTATAATTCGATTTCCAATATCCACTGTACAGACCCGCGGAGATATATTATTCCAAATTACCGGAAAGATAACTGGGTGACAGACTTACGGCGATTATCAGAAGCAGGACATTATTTTGATGATGGATTTGTCAATGGAGGCATTTTAGCCGCAGAAAAGTTAGCTAACGTAGGAACCGGAGGAATTTATGGTGCAGCAATGGATATTTTTGGGAAAAAATATAGTGAGAGGAATGAACAATTTCTTCAAGATGCTAAAAAAATAAGTGTCGATCCTTTAGTTAAATTTTTTGAGCATTTTTGGTAAAGAAAAGATACCGGTTTGCTGTCCTGTAAACCGGTATCTTTTTAGCAAATAGTTTAATTTTATTGACTTGTTTTGTCAGACTAATATAATAATCATAAAATAAAAAAGAGGGAAAAATGCCATCAATTATTCACTGGATAATCTGGGTATTACTATTAGTACATATATTTCAGAATATTTTAAAACGGTATAAGTTAAAAGATCCGAAAGTTTGGGCAAATATTTTTTCATTGCTGATCTGTGGTATAGTCGGGGGCTGGATGTATTCAGAGTTTTTCTCAGGTTTTTTGCAAGGTATACTCTGTGCCGTCGTGCCGAGTATGTTCCGTTTTACGGCAAATAAAAAGAGGGATGAAAATGCAGATAATTAAGGAAATAGCAAGCTTTTGGAGTTTTGGTCTGCTGATTGGATTTTTGTTTGAAGCAACTTTGCTGATATTTATGTTGCAGCGGATTTTTCAGTACTTTATTTCAGATTCTGCCAGGCTATATAAAACGCTGACGATTTTAACGGCGCCGTTTTTAATCGTTTATATATACGATCCCCGTTTTCTGCAGATTCCGTATAGTATAGAGACGGCATTTGTGTTTGTTGTCCCGCTGACCATAATCTTAAAACCGCTTGCCGTTTTTAGTGATAAAGAAATAAAATAGCAGATGCATAAGTTCAAATTTATGGAGGAAAGATAAAAGTCTTTCCTCTTTTTTTATGCCGGAAATCCGGCACCTTAACATTAACTTTATATAATAACAGGAGAATATAAT
>JAGBHO010000031.1 GCA_017935485.1 Alphaproteobacteria bacterium
AAGGAAGAAATTGAAAAAGCCAAAATCCCGGCTCCTCAAGACAAGACCGGCGCTTTTGCCAACACGGTTGCAGACATACATAAAAACAAAATCCCGCAGCAGGGACAATCCGTATTAACCGACACCAACAAAAAGATTATTGACGGCGTTGCCGGCTTCATCCGCCGCGGCGAATACAATAACTTAAAATTCATGTCACCCGAGACTTTGAACATCATTCAAAAAACTGATCCGCAAAAATTAAATGAAATCCTGTCTCCGGACAATATGAAGACTCTTTCCGCTTCAATATTATATACCGCCGAGATGGCTGACCTTTATTCAACCAACATGGCTTCTGCCCGCATGCTGACCGAAAAAGCCAAAGACGGCAAGGCCTATGACGGTATGGACGAACAAAAAGTCTTTGATATGTTGAAGCTGGAAGCCCGCAAAGAATTCACCGGATTAGTTAACCATTCCGCTCAGAACGGCAACAATATCCCTGAAGCGGCTCAGAGTTATTTTGAAACTTCCGTAAAAGCCAACCAATACATCAGGGATGAAATCCAAAAAGGCAATTATCAGGAAAACAGCAAACAGCCGGCTTCCAATCCTTACATGGAAAAACTGGACAAAGATATTGCCGCCGCCAAAGACACCCCTTATGCCGTCCAGACCGGAATGATTGAAATGGCGGAGGAAATAACTTCCCGTCAGGAAAATCTGGCCGGCGTAAAAGACACGCTGGAAAAACGCGAAGCCTTAATTGAAGCCCGCAAAGCCGACCTTGCCAAACGCCGCGACCAGTTCCGTCAGGCCTGTGCAAAATCAAAGAACCCGATTTTGGCGCAAAAAGCTCAGACCGGACAGCTTCATACTTCGCAGATGGGACTGGACAAACAAAAATTCCAACAAATGCAACGAATGAGAGAGCAGACCAAATGATTGCAAAAACATTCAAAACCGGAATAATCGGCATAGTCTGGAGCTATTTGTTCTTCTACTATGCCAATATTTTGTTTTTGTATTTTTGGGGTTTTGACCTTTTCTCGCCGCTAAGCTGGCAAAAAATCGCCGCATTTTGGAACCACGGCGGCATAATCCGCGAAGGCAAAGATTATGCTTTTCTCTTAACGCTTTTACTGCTGCCGTTTGTCTGGATAATCGGATGGCGATGGCTTTGCCGCGTCCGGCTGAGCAAAATCATTACCTGGCCTTTTGAGGCTTATAACCGCCATATCATCAAAAAATACGGCTCGCAGGCCGGCAAACGTTTTGTTCTGAAAAACATGGGACAAAGCACCAAAGTGGAAGAAGACATCAAAACCGCCACCAACGCAGTCAAGCCCAATCCGGAACAGGATGCGGACAAAATCCGCGAGGCGGTAAAAAACAAGCTGAGCAAAGCTCGGCAAAAAAATTAACGGGAGAAAATATTGAAACCGGTACTTGTTTTAAGCAGGGTTATAATCGTCGGTCTCTTCTGGAGCATATTCTTTCTGGAAGGGATTCGGATTATCATGCTCCAAAACTGGTATTTTGACATTTTCAATCCCGAACATTGGAATATTGCATGGAACTTATGGCTTTCCGGCTGGATAATTGACGAACCCAAAGAATGGGCGTTTATCCTGATTATCTTAACTTTTATCCCGCTCTGGCTCACCGGCTGGGCCGCGTTGAGCCTCATATGCTGGGAAAACATTATCGGCCGCCTGATTATCATCCCGTGGCAGATGATAAAAAAATCATTTTTAAAACCAGTCAAAATCATTACCAATTCTTCTCTCAAAGGTGTAAAAAAGAAAAAATCCTACAAAGAAATCCGCCCGCGCAGCATCGGCGTCGTTTTGGACAACTCTTATTACGCGGAAGATAAATCAAACAAAAATCCGGCCGCCAAACCTGCTGCCAAAACAACAACGCCTGCCGCCCCCAAACCGTTGCCGCAAAGCCCGAGCCTGATAGAGAAAGAAACCGCAATTCCGGCACCGGCTGTTTTTGACCATTCGCTGTTTCAGTTTGACGATGACGACGACTTTGAATTCAATATTGACGCCTTTGACGACAAACCTGCCGAAAAACCGGCGCCGTTGCGGACAGAAGATGCCCCTGCCCGTAACAACAAGAAAAAAGACGCCGGAAAAACGCGGGAAAACGCCCTGCCCAGACAACCCCGAAAAGACAACGCCAACCAGTCCGGCAGTGCCAGACAGGCTGCTCCGGCGGCAAACAACAAAAAAGCGTCCCCGCTTGAATCCGGCAAAGCGCCGCGCGTATCCAATTCCACGTTGGAGGTCATCAAACAAAAAGGCTACGAAGTCATTACGGCCGCCACCATCAGAAGCACGCTGGTGGACTTTATTGCCGTTTCCGGCAACCATATCAATCTCTGCCTGATAGACAAAGAACCCGGCGACTGGCTTGCCGACGAAGAACGCTTTAACGATGAAGAACCGCTATGGTTCTCGGAAAGTTCCCACCGCATTTCGCCGGTGCGCAAAATAGACATCGCCCGTCAGGCTCTGAAAGCCAAACTGGAAGAAGCCGGACTGGAATATACGCTTTCTGCTTTTGTAATTGTTCAGATCGGCAACATCATTAACGCCGAAGATATGTTTGAAATTTGGGATAATATGAATATCTCCGTCACAAGGATTGACAGAGGCTCACCAAAAGAATTAAAATTATTCTCAAAGAGTCTTGAGGACGCGGAATCCCCGATTGAAAAAGACGAATTTGAAAAATTGAAAAAATTTGTTAGAAGCATTGCATAGGAACAATAAATGGCAATAGACAGATCCGGCAGCGAATGGGAAGAATATAATAATGCCGTCAAATGGGTTGTGCTCACAATCATTATTACCTGCGCACTGACAGCTTTTTTGGCTGTTGTATGCATGCCGCTCGGATACCTCATCGGCAGCGGAATCTCCAAAGATTCACTCAGCGTTGCCACGCGTTTTATCAAAGTAGTGCTTGAAAACCCCGATTATCTGATGTCACGTTACTGGAACTGGTTCGGACAGGTATCGCGTTATCAGGGGCCGTTTTCTTTCAGCCTGTGGCTTCCGGCTTTGCCGTTCATCGTCTTTCCGGTTGGGTTAATGGGCGGAATTCTGCTCAATCCGTATCGTTTTCAATCCAATATTCACGGTTCCGCCCGCATTGCCACCTTGGCAGACATTAAAAAGATGAAACTCCTGACCGGCTTTTGCATTGTGCTCGGCCGTTTCAAAGGCCATCTCCTGCGCATGAGCGAAACCCTTTCCGTCCTGTGCTGCGCGCCTCCGGGAACCGGTAAAACCGTTGGCGTGGTAATGCCTACGATTTTCAATTCCCCCGGCATGAGCATCATCGTTAACGACCCGAAACCGGAATTGTGCTTCTCCACGACCGGTGCCCGTGCCAAAGAAGGGCCCGTTTTCGTCATCAACTGGGGTGCGGAAGACAACCCGGCCGAAGGTATATATTATCCGAGCTGGAACGCCTTGTCTGCCAATGCCGTACCGCAGGTCGGGCCGGATCGCGATATGTATGTCGATTCCATGTGCAAAATTCTGGTAGAAGATCCCAAAGGCGGCGCAGACCCGCACTGGTCACAAACCGGACGTGCCGCATTGACCGGTTTTATTCACTTTATTGTTTCCAAATGCGAAAAAGCCCGCGCCAATGACTACTTTATCGGCCGCGTTTATGAAGGCAAACTGGATTTGGAAGACCGCAAGGTTCTGGAAGGCTATTACAGCGCAATGAAGGATACTGCCGCCAAAATCGCCATTTCCAACCTCAGAAACAACACGCTGACCATAGACAACTACCTGCCGATCGGCACTTGGGCGCTCCTGCCGGAAAAATGGATCGGGCACGAGGCCTGTATTGCCATGATTCTGGAATGGATTACCGAAGCGCAAATCAAACAGTCTAAAGAAATCAAACGCCGCATGGATGAAGGCGACCAGTCCGCCGCCTTTGCCGACCCGATGCGCGACTTGCTTGACGCCGCCGTGGAAGAAGCTGAAAAATTCGGCTATGCCCCGCGTTGTATTACCGAACTGAGCCAGCTGAGCTCGATGCCCGATAAAGAACGCGGCTCCGTTATGTCAACAGCCTTTGCCGGATTGAACATTTTCAAAAACTCGGCAGTGGTTGCCCGTACCAGCTTTAGTGACATCCAGTTTAAAGACTTGCGTGGCGTCAAAGATCCGATTACCGGCGAATTCAAGCCGATTTCGGTTTACCTTTCCGTAAACGTGGTCGATGCTGCCGCACTGAGCACAATTTCCGGTATTTTTATTGACTCCATGTCCAGATACCTGATTGCCAACCCGCCCAAATCCGTGCACAAAAGCGACGGCAAAATGGGTCCGTTCCCCGCACTGTTCGTACTTGATGAGTTTCCGACCATGCCCAAACTGACTGCCGTTATTGAGGGGCCGGCCGTCGGCCGCGGACAAAAAGTGGCTTATCTGCTTATCGGACAAGACTTGGGACAAATCTCCGGCAAATACGGTAAAGATGACCTTGAAACCGTTATCTCCACCACCGCCTGCAAAGTCATTTTATCACAAAACAACGAGCAGACTGCCCAGCGTTTTTCTAAAATGATTGGTAACAAAACGGTACAAACCACCTCTTTCTCAAAGAGTGAAGGAATGAGCAAAAGTGCCAACCCGTTCGCCAAAAACGTCAGCTACCAGTTGCAGGGCACACCGGTTATCAGCGGCACGGACTTGTTAAGCTTGCCGATGTTAAAACAGGTTGTCCTGATGCAAGGCTTTATTGACCGCCCGATTATGGCCGATTCACCGCGTTGGTATCTGGATAAAAGGATGAAAGCCCTGCAGGCTCTTCCTCCGTCGCCTTACGTTCCAGATTGGATCGTCGCCCAACGCGAAGACATTAATGACGATATGCTGGCCAAATTAGGCATTGAATATGACGAAAACGCTGATGACGCTGAATTCACGGAAGAAGAATTAAGCAAATAATCATATCCCGCATATAAAGAAAGGCATAAAACTTGTATTTATGCCTTTTATTTTATCCCGTTTATTCATTAATTGACAAAGATTGTATTCTATGGCACAATAAAAGATGTGTAGCGTAGTGGAGAAAACATTATGAAAAGTAAGAGCAGTGCTTTTATCTTTATGATACTGGCTACCTGTTTTTCATCCTCAAGCGATGCAAAAACCACATTTCTTCCGGACTTTGAAGAAGAACCGATGAAATTCGTCCCCGATTGCGAAGGCGGCGGCGAAGATTATTGTTTATGCCAACGCTCGACCAATCCTAAATACCACCTTTCTCTTGACAACCCGCAATGCCCAAGGCCTAAAATTTTTGACAAGACCTGTCCGCACAGCGACGACTGGATTACCGAATGTTATTGTCCCGCAAGTTATAATCAGATTTGTACTTCGCCTTACCGCGGCGTCGGCTTGATTTGTGACGGAAAATACGAAGAATGCTGCGATACCCGCTGCCGCGAGGGCTCTACCAGCGGATGTTCTTATCCTTATGTAACGGATTATACATCTTCTACCGGCTGCGGCGAAACCTGCTATGTCTGCCGTTACGGCAACGACTGCAACACCAGCTGCTCTGCCGGCGAAGAAGTCTCTTACAGCGGCGGATATAACGACTTTAACGGCAGCGCCTGCGTTACCTGCTCCACTCCTCCGCCGCCCTGTACCGAATGTTGGTGCGATTCATCCTACTGCGAACCTGATCCCGAACCGGAAGAACCCGATATCCCGGATATCCCGGATATTCCTGATCCTGATCCCGAACCGGATACGCCAAGCTGTACCGATACTTGTTCAAGCAAGGGATACAAATCTTCCCAACCCAGCGGGCAGACTTGTTCAACCACGACTGTCTGCGGAAGCACTTGTTACTATAACTGCAAGTCCAATGACCCCTGTGCCGGAGTAACCTGCAGCGGCGGCAAAACCTGTTCCAACGGAACCTGCGTCTGCCCGAGCGGCAAAAAAGACTGCGGAGGAAGCTGTAAAAACTGCTGCTCCGACAGCGATTGCGGAAGTGGTTACACCTGCAACAACGGATCATGCGAAAGAAAAACTTGTACAGATACCTGCGCTCAATGGCGAAACCAATCCGGATGTCAGTTAAGCCCGTGGCAGAGCAGCCGCACCTGCAACGATCTGGGCACCGGCGAAGGCTGTACGGATATGTACTGCAACTATCTGTGGTATTGCTGTAAAATGTAAAATAAATTAAACAGCCGGAATTGCTTTCCGGCTGTTTTTTGTTTTGTCATACATCAATACATATCCTCATTGATTGTAATACAACAAAATGTTTTGCACAAAACAATTTTTAATATTTACTTAATACATATATCATTTAAAATAATATCAAAATGGAAGGAAAAATGGTTACAATCAAACAAATATTCAAAGATTTCGGTAAATCGTTTTTAATAAATAAATTCCCTACTTTCAAATTTACCTTACCAGTTTTAGCCATATTAACCATTTTCGTAACAATCGGTGGTCTATTCTTTCATTACCAAGGTTTTTTCCCTAGTAAAGAATATACTTTATTCATAAAAATGTTCCCTAAAGCAATTTTACTGTTTCTCCTCACTTGGTATAACTTACGCCACGGCTCAACATACCAATTGCAACCAATAAATCGGCTCGGATACTTTCCGTCTTTCATATTTTTAATACTCCTATTTTCCGTAAGTGCCTTCCTAACAAAAGAATTCGCAGGCAAACTGGTCATTAACAGCTCAGCATTAAAATGCATCTCTTCTGAAGAGGTGATGGTAAGAACTTCACTAACGGACGTTGCACACTCCATTTCCGCTTTATATTCACGCTTATGCACACCTCTAATGCCAATGTTTTTAATTCGCGCCATTCCTGCTATCATACTAACAGCTTATTTTCAATTAGTCATATCCAATATGTTGACTTTACTTATAGTAAACACAAAAAACGGAGAAAAAAATGAAGTACATTGAACATACTCCCCAAAATCTTTTCAGCTCTTTCTCCGCCAAAAAATTTCCGTCATTTTTCTTTTTCAAAGGCATAGTAGCCCTTTTCACAATTTTAGTCTTAATCGGAACTATTACATTTGGTTTTGCTCCTTCAGAACTTGGTGTTTTCACCAATAATGAATATTATATGCTTTATATCAAATTTTCTCCTAAAGTGCTTCTTTTAGTTTTTCTTATCTGCTACAACCTTAAAAAAGGTTTTTCAACGCCCAACACTCCCAATAATCGTCTTCTCTATTTTACTTCAACACTGTTTGTAATTGCTATTTTCATTATCCTATTTTTTATTATCAAAGAATTTATCGGAACACTTCCTCAAATTGCACTGAACAGACTACCGGAAAAAACAGACATAACCTTGCTGCCTTTTTATAAAAGCGTAACAACTTCCAAATACGGGGGCTATGTTGCTATCGATATTCCGCTGTTTTTTTTCCTGTCTATTCCCGCTATCTTGATAACAGCCTATTTTCAGCTGGTTATATCCAATATGTTCACATTTTTAATTTACAATACTTTCAGGAGAAAAAAATGAAAAAATTTCTTGTAATTCTTGCATTAATCATCATTATCAGCGCCTGTGGACCAATTTAATGAACAAATACTTATCCTGTTTAAGATTAAACTTTGTCCTCCTAACAAAATTGCTGACTTGTCGCTTCTTAAACAATAAAGATTATGCTCAGGACTATAACAAAATAGCATCGGAATATGATAAGAATTGGCTGTATTATATACAAAAACACACAGAAAAATTCTTACAAAAACTGCCTCCGACAAATTCATCACTACCAATTTTAGACCTTGGTTGCGGCACAGGATTCTCTACCGGTTATCTTTCTCAACATTATAACGGCAATCAAATTATCGGTATTGATATATCATCAGAAATGCTAAAAAAAGCTAAAGAAAAATTTCCGCAAATCCAATTTGTCTGCGATGACATGCTAAATTATCTAAAAAAACAACCAAACAATAGTGCTGCTTTAATTTGCTCCTCTTGGGCAATCGGCTATTCCAATCCGCAAAAAATTGCTATTGAAGCTCATCGCGTCTTAGAAAAAGGCGGTATTTTTGCATTTATTGTCAATACATTAGATACGCTTCCTAAAATTTTTGATGCTTTCCGTAAAACAATGTATAATCACCCCGGTCATATAAAAAAGCTGTTATGGCCCCGTTTTCCTAAAGACTTCTCTTTTATAAAGGAAAAACATTTTGAACAATTATACTGCGAAAAAAATAATATAAATATTCCGATAAAAGATAAAAACATTACTGATTGGGTATTCAAAACCGGCATAATGGCAGGTTTTGAACAAGTCACGGATATGACATTATTTTGTCAGGAATTGCAACACTGTTCCGCACCACTGGTTCATCGCCACATCATCGGGATATATAGGAAAAAATAATGTTTGGAAGACTGCAACAAATATTAATGCTTTTATGGATAATGCTCACTCCCTCCGTTACCAAAACGCCATTATCTGTTCTGCGCGAACTTGCAAAACGCGGCAAAAAACGCATGCCGGCAAATATACAGCAAGAAATCAGCAACAATAAAAAAATTAAAAGCTCTACTTTTGCTTTCGCCCGAAATTTTCTGGCTTCAGAATGTATTTCCCGCCATGACGGACGATTCGTAATCAATTCTTTTCTACCGCCATTTCCATCAAAGGCTTATGACAGAATGTTCACCAACCTGCTATCAGGACGCAAATTGTCTCCTGTTTCTGCTTATATTGCCATCACCAAAAATTGCCCTTTCAATTGCTGGCACTGCAGTTTCAAGGGACGGACACAAGCCGACTTACCCCTCTCTTCCCAACTATTACTGATTGAAAATTTATGCAATCTGGGAACAAGCATTATCGGCTTCACCGGAGGAGAACCGCTGCTGCATAAAGATCTAACGGCTCTAATACAAAAGGCCGTCAACGGCGGCGCAGAAACAATCCTCTTTACCACTGGCTTCAACCTATCCCTGACAAAAGCCAAAGAGTTAAAAAAGGCAGGATTATGGGCAATCTGCTTTAGCCTTGATAGCCACCTCCCTGAAGTCCATGATAAATTGCGCGGCCGAACAAATGCCTTTAATGAAGCAATGGACGCAATAATAACCGCAAAACAAGCCGGATTGTATACCATGGTATCATCAGTTGCCACCCCGGAATTTATGAAAGAAGAAGCATACAAAAAGATTTATAAATTAGTAAAAAAATTTGCAATAAATGAATATCGGATTATTGAAGCTATGCCTTGCGGAAAACTGCTGGACAATACGGAAGCAATCATAAACCAAGAAGATATAAAGAAATTACGCCGCTTTCATAGCCAAACAAACGCCGCCTCCCCCAAAACAAAAGTCTGCGCCTTTAACCAGATTGAAAGCCCGGAGCTTTTTGGCTGCGGAGCCGGAACTCAGCACATGTATATCGACAACGCAGGCGAGGTATGTCCTTGCGATTTTACACCATTGAGCTTTGGCAATATTACCCAAACACCATTATCGCAAATCTGGCTTACCATGAATAATGCCTTCAACTTGCCACGTCGCAACTGCTTTATTCAAAAAAATTACAAACTTATAGCTCAAAATATTAAAAACAATAAATTTAATATCCCGCTAAAATTAGAAGATAGTCTTAACATCTGCAGACAATGCCCTTTTGATGACATGCCCGATTACTTTAAAATGGTGTATAAAGAAAAGAAAAATTAAAAATCTTCTTTTATTTGTGCAGAAAATTACCTACCAATTTATAAAATTATTTAAAAATCAAAAGCCCCAGGAAAACCTAGGGCTTCAATGGGGCGAACGATCGGGCTCGAACCGACGACAACCGGTACCACAAACCGGGGCTCTACCAACTGAGCTACGTTCGCCATCAAACAAAGCCACTTTTACATACAAACACAACTAAAGTCAAGCTAAAAAAATTCAAATTAATCGAAAAAATTAACAATTTATTTTCTTTTTGCGCGTAATCATTAAGAATAAACAAGAATTCTTAACGAGCGGAAGAAATGAATAGTAAATTTTTAAAAAAATTACCTTCATACATTAGTATTATGTTTTTAAGTCTGGGATTTTGCCTGTCTGCCGACCGGTTTGCAGCGGCTTCGACTTCCTCTATTCTGATTGACGCCGATTCTGGAAAAGTCCTTTCGTCCAGTGCCGCCGACAAACTCCGCTATCCGGCTTCGTTAACCAAACTTATGACACTTTACATCACGTTTGACGCTCTCGAAAAAGGGCTGATAAAAATGGATGACAAACTTCCGGTTTCCCGCAATGCCGCCAACCGCTCTCCTTCAAAACTCGGATTGCGCGCCGGAGAAAAAATCAGTGTTCATGACGCGATAATGGCTCTTGTTATAAAGTCCGCCAATGATTGCGCAACCGTTTTGGCTGAAGGCCTGGGCTATACGGAAGCAAATTTTGCCAATACCATGACTCAGGTGGCTCATGAGCTCGGCATGAAAAATACCACATTTAAAAACGCCTCCGGCCTTCCCAATAAAGCCCAAAAGACAACCGCCCGCGATATGGCAATCCTCGGAGCCGCCGTTTATCACCATTTTCCGCAATACTATAAGCTCTTTTCCGCCAAAAAATTCACATATAAAGGCCGGACTTATTATACCCACAACCATGTTTTAAAGTCCTTTGAAGGAGCTGACGGTATGAAAACCGGCTTTACCAATGCCGCCGGCTTCAATATCATCACTTCTGCCGAACGCGGCGGCAAACGCGTGATTGCCGTTACAATGGGACATAATACGGCAAAGCTTCGTGATAAAAAAGTTTCTTCCATGATGGATCAGGGGCTGAAAAAGCTGGCTTTGTTGGATACGGACAAAAACCGCATTGAACCGGATTCCGCAATCAGAATTGCAGCCGCTGTACCGGAAAAGGCTCCCGAAGCCAAGTCAGGCATTCAAAACAATGAAAACGGAAATCAGACAACCGAAACAATGACTGCACAGGCCGATGATAAAAACTGGGCCATTCAAATTGGAGCTTTTTCCAATTACGCCAAGGCACGCAACTATGCCATGACCGTAAAAAAAGAAACAAATCTGGCTGACAAAGGTATTTATATTGAACCTCATCAGGCCGCATCCGCAATTGTTTATCGCAGCAAGCTGACCGGTTTTGCAAAAAAAGAAGCGAATAACACATGTAACAGTTTGAAAAAATCAAATAAGTCTTGTATAGTAATTGCATCTGATAAACAACAACTTGTTTTGGCGAATAAATTCTAATGACAGAAAGCAACCAGAAAAAAGCCCATATCATCGTTGTCAGCAACGAAAAGGGCGGAACCGGCAAATCTACACTTTCCATGCATTTAGCTGTAAAATTAATGCAGGAAGGTTTCAAAGTTGCAACAATTGATTTGGACGGACGTCAGGGCACGCTTTCAAAATACATAGAAAACCGCATCAATTTTTGTTCGGCAAACAATATAGACTTGCCGATTCCCGAACATTTTCGCTTTTCACTGGAGCCCAATCACTATCTTATTCCTGCGGCAAGAGAAAAAGTCGGTTTTCAGATTTATGAACTTTCCAATCAGGTCGATGCGATCATCATAGATACTCCGGGTACTAAAAATTATCTGTTTGAAGAAGCCCATAAATATGCCGACACGTTAATTACGCCGATTTCCGACAGCATGGTCGATGTCAGCGTAATCGCCGATATCGACTACGCCAAAGAAAAAATCACCAACCCGGGCCCCTACGCCGAATATATCTGGGAAACAAAAAAATACCTTGCCTCTCAGGGCAAAGCTTATTTAAACTGGATTGTCGTCGGCAACAAGTTTTCCAACATCAACTCCCGTAACAAAAATCTGGTTTTCACCTACTTGAAAAAAATTGCCCGTATGTATGGCTACCGCTTTTTGGAAGGTATGAAAGACCGGACAATTTATAAAGAACTGTTTTTGGAAGGGCTGACGGTTCTGGATATGTCCCACCCGCAGCTGCGCCTGAAAATGAGCATATCGCACCTCGCCGCCAAACACGAAATTCGCACTCTTGCCGAATTCATTTGCCCGGAATAAATTTTTGTTATTATCTTTCTGCATAACTCAAACAACTCTTGTTTTTCGGTCATAAAGTTGTATCTTATTTGATATGTTAAAGTATCCGAGGCGATACGGCAAATCAATTTTGAGAGGAAGAAAGCATGATCAAAACCATTCAGACGACCCCGTATACCGACCAAAAAATGGGCACCGCCGGCTTGCGCAAAAAGTCAAAAGTCGTCATGCAGCCCAATTATATAGAAAATTTCATTCAGGCAATCTTCAATACAATCGGCAACGTTAAAGGCCGTACTTTCGTTCTCGGCGGCGACGGCCGTTTTTATAACGATATCGCCATCCAGCAGCTGATAAAAATTGCCGCGGCTAACGGCATCGGCAAATTAATCGTCGGTCAAAACGGCTTCTTGTCAACCCCCGCCTCCTCCAATCTGATTCTCAAAAACAAAACAGACGGCGGCTTTGTCCTTTCCGCCTCCCACAACCCCGGCGGACCGAACGGAGATTTCGGCTTAAAATACGCAACCTCCACCGGCGGACAATGCCCGAGCACCGTCAGCGACAAAATCTATGAAAACTCTAAAAAAATTCATGAATACAAAATCATGGATACGCCGGACATCGACCTTTCCCGTCTTGGGACTTTCAAACTCGGAGAGATGGAAATTGAAATTATTGATCCGGTCAAAGACTATGTTAAAATGATGGAAAATATCTTTGACTTTCCGGCAATAAAAAAACTTTTTGCCGACGGTTTCAGTATGCGTTACGACGCCATGAACGCCGTTACCGGCCCTTATGCCATCCGGATTTTTGAAGAAATCCTCGGCGCGCCCGAAGGCAGCGTCGTCAACTTCCATCCGCTGCCGGATTTCGGCGGCCTGCATCCGGACCCCAATCTGGTTTATGCCAAAGATCTGGTCGAACATATGTATGCCGACAATGCACCTGATTTCGGCGGCGCAAATGACGGCGACGGCGACCGCAACATGATTCTCGGCAAAAAATTCTTTGTCACGCCAAGCGACAGCCTTGCCATTTTGACAGACAACTACAAACTTATTCCGGCCTATAAAAACGGAATTTACGGCGTTGCCAAATCAGCCGCCACCTCCACGGCCGTCTGCCGCGTGGCCGAAGCGCACAAACTTCCGTGCTATGCTGTCCCGACCGGCTGGAAATACTTTGTCAACCTGATGGATTCCAAGCGCATCACTTTCTGCGGAGAAGAAAGTTTTGGTACCGGCTCAAGCCATATTCGCGAAAAAGACGGCATCTGGGCAATTTTATTCTGGCTGAATATCATCGCCGCAACCGGCAAATCGGTAGAGCAGATCACCATGGAGCACTGGCAAAAATACGGCCGCAGCTACTATATGAGATTCGATTTTGAAGGGCTGGACACGGCTGTTGCCGATAAGCTGATGGCTGATCTGGAAAACAAACTGCCAACGCTGGCCGGCCAAAAATTCGGCTCTTATGAAGTTGCTCAGGCCGCTCCGTTTGTTTATAATGACCCCGTTGACGGCAGCAGTACCAAAAACGGCTTGGTCATTGACTTTACCAAAGGAGAAAAAATCACTTTCCGGCTTTCGGGAACAGGTTCCAGCGGAGCAACACTCCGGGTCTATATTGAACGGCTGGAAAAGAACAACCTGAAAGAAGACCCCAAAGCCATGCTCAAAGAACTGGAAGCAATTGCCATGGAGATTGCCGAAATTCAAAAAAGGACTGGAAAAACAAAGGCTGATGTCAATACGTAAAACCAACATCTCCATCCTTGTTGCCGCAATACTGGCCTGCCCGTTCAGCGCCGGTGCCGGATTATACGGTTTTACGGAAATCAACCCCTACACGCCGGAAGAAAAGATATTGGATATAGACGTCCCGCCCAAACAGGTAACCAACTTCCGCGAGACTTTGCGGCACAATGTTGAGATGTTATCCAATTATGCCTATCTCCGTGATAAAAATTTTCAGATTATTATCCACGAAGGGCAGGAACTTCTCAACAAAAGCCTGTGGGAATATCATCTGACCGGTTATAATGAGGCTCGTGCCCGTCCGACACAGGCAAAAGACCCGAGCTTTCTTTTCAAATTCAAAAAACATCGCTACGGCACCAATGATGTTATCGGCACGCCGCCGCCGGAATATTTAACCAATATCACCGGCATTGTTTTGAATAAGCCCTATTCGTTAAACAGAAGCATCAGCCCCGGCCTTTTGGCCTCAAAACTGAAAATCATTGCATTTGATTTGTGCACTGCTCCCGAAACCTGCATGGATTATATCAAAAAATCCGTTGCCGGCAACATCCTCTTGCAAACAGGCTCTTCCGCAACAACCATTTTCCGTAACATAGAAGAGCAGCCTGTCATAAATGAAAATGCCCGTAACATTTTCAAACTTTTCGAGGCCGAAAACATTTTGTATCTGAATGACGAAAGCAGTTTCCGTGACAAATACGACCTTATCAAGCAATTGCGCAATACAAACTTTGACGTTGTCATCATTCGCCCGCAGTTCAACAATAAAGAAGCTTATACCACAGACGAGGTCAACAGTTTAAAATTTAAAAAGAACGGCACCAGACGCCTGATTATTGCCGAAATGAACCTGACGGAAGCCAATCCGGAACAATATTACTGGAAGAAAAAATGGCAATTGGGAAAACCTTCCTGGCTGCGGCGCAAATCTTTCAGCAATCAGGGATCGATTATTGCCGAATACTGGAATGACGAATGGCGCAAAATCATCGGCAACCACTTCAAAAGTATTATTGATACCAAATATGACGGCGCATTTTTCACCGGTCTGGAAAATCATAAATACTTTGAATATCAATTACCTCTGGAGTAAATATATGAACGAGATTGAAATTTTGGACATCTCAAGGGAAGCTGTTTTCACCCTGATAAAAGTCGTAACGCCGGTGCTTCTGGTTGCTTTGTTCGTCGGTCTGATTATCGGTATCTTTCAGGCGCTGACCCAAATTCAGGAAATGACACTGGCTTTCGTTCCCAAAATCATCGGCGTCTTCGTCACGCTGATTTTGCTGTTTCCGTTTATGTTCAACCAGATGCGCACTTTGACTGAAGGGTTATTCAACCGGATTGTCAACGGCGGATAACGGCAATGACGCAGCTGCTCACATTAGAAATCTATTCTTTTATGACCATATTTCTCAGGGTCGGTTCGGCAATTCTGGTCATGCCGGGATTTATGGTCAGTTACGTCAATATGCGCCTGCGCCTTTCGATTGCCCTTGCTCTGACCCTTATCCTGATTCCGCTGATTTCCGCACGCCTGCCGCTGCCGTCGCAAAACTTTGGAGAACTCATAAAAATCTGTTTGTTTGAAATCACTTACGGCTTGTTCCTCGGACTTTGCATGCAGTTTTTGTACGCGGCGCTTTCTTTGGTCGGAAACTTCGCCGGACAAGCCATCGGCTTTTCCAACGCCCAGATGTTTGACCCGACGTTCCAAACCCAGTCCATTGTCCTTGAAACTTTTCTCAGTATCATTGCTCTGACAATCATCTTCATAACGGATTTGCATCACCTGATGATCAGTGCGGTGGTCGACAGTTACGCGCTTTTCCCGGTCGGTTCGGCGCTGCCCGTCGATAACTTTGCCGAATTTTTAAGCAAAAGCCTGAATAACAGCTTCGTCATGGGCTTTAAGATTGCTTCGCCGTTTATTGCTTTCACCATTATTTTTTACACCGGCATGGGCCTGATATCACGCCTGATGCCGCAGCTCAACATTTTTTTTCTGTCCCTGCCGCTGCAGATATACCTCGGTTTGGGGCTGTTGTTTATGACCGTTCCCATTATCATAGTATGGTTTGCCAAATACTATGAAGACGGGCTGTTCAGATTTGTAAAGTAGAATGCCATGGCTGAAGACGATGACGAATCCTCGAAGACGGAAGAACCGTCCGAACGAAAGATAAGCAAAGCCAAAGAAGAAGGCGACACTGCCATATCACAGGAAGCCAAAAGCTTTGTCATGCTCTTGGGTATGCTGTTCATCATCTGGCTGGTCTTTCCGCTGATGGGCAAATGGTTCATCCTGCAAAACATCCAATTTATCGAAGACCCGCAAAACATTCCGGTTGACCTGCACCATATCAGGCTTCTTCTGACCAGAGTCTTTGTCGGTATTCTGAAAATCATGGCCATTCCCTTTGCCGTATTCATTGTTTTGGGCATCTTTGCCAGCATCTCGCAAACCGGCTTCATGTACGCTCCCAAAAAACTGATGCCGGACTGGAATAAATTAAACATTTTTGCCGCACTGCCCAAATTTATCAATATGAAAAAAATTGTCGAAAGCTTAAAAGGCATTATTAAAATTGCCGTCATTGCCTATATTGCCGTTGCCGTCATCAAACCCTACAGCAGCAAGGTCAACCTGCTTCCGACCATGGAAACGACGGCAATTTTGTCTTTCATCCACAAAATCGTCGTCCTGCTGATTTTCACGATTTTAATGGCTGTGCTGGTCATCGCCGTTGCCGACTACGCTTATCAAAAATATTCCCATTTGAAAAAACTGCGCATGACCAAACAGGAAGTCAAAGACGAATATAAAGAAATGGAAGGCGATCCGCTAATCAAATCGCGGATTCGTCAGGTTCGTATGGAACGCGCCCGCCGCCGCATGATGGACAACGTTCCCAAAGCCGATGTTATCATCACCAACCCGACCCATTATGCCGTTGCACTGGAATATAAGATGGATAAAATGGACGCGCCTGTTGTATTAGCCAAAGGATTGGATAATATAGCACTGAGGATAAAAGCCATTGCCGAGGAACATGAGATTCCGATTGTTGAAAATCCGCCCTTGGCGCGTGCGCTGTTTGCCAGTGCAGAACTGGATCAGACCATCCCGCAAGAACACTTTAAAGCCGTCGCAGAGGTAATCGGATATGTTATGCAGCTCAAAGACCAGTCACCGTCCTGATAAATTGCTCCAAAAACGTTTGGTTTCGTTGGCCTATGCTTTGATCGGCCTGACGGCGGCGCTCATACTGTTTTTGATCTATCCGCAGTATTCTTTGTATTTTACGATTCTGCTTCTTCTCATCGGCGCCTTGTGCCTGTCCCTGACCATAAAAACCATTTCCGCCGGCGAAGAAGCCATGAGCTACGGCGGCTTTGCCAATGAAATCATCCGCAAAGACGAGGTTGCCAAACGGATTGAAAATGTTTTGGGCGAAGCCGTTATTGAAAATGAACGTTCAAAAGAATTGTTCAAAAATCAAACTGTTATAAGCTTTCTCGCCGAACATCTCTCTGACGGCAAAATGAACAAAGCCGCTATCTACCGACTGCAAAACGCCTGCGAAAACCTCATTTCGGAAAAAGTCGTCCTGTCACTCAGAACTCATCCGGAAGATGCTAAAATCTTTACCGAAGAAGAGTGGCTGGAAATCAGTGTTCATCCGATTTACCTCAAAAAAACCGATATTTTTGAAAGCAAATACTCTGTAAAAACCATAAAAAAAGACACCTACCTTTTCTGGAGCTGCCGTGACATCACGTCCGAAAAAAACATGGCACAGATATTTCATGAAGAGCGCAAATCGCTGCACGATTTTTTAGACTTTATGCCGGTCGGGCTTTATGTGGTAGACAAAGAATACACCATACGTTATTGCAACCACGCTCTGGCACAAATCCTCGGCAGCAATCGGGAAGACCTGCTCGGCAGAAAGCTCAGCGAACTCTTGTCACCGGCTTCGGTCTTTCCGGAAAACGAGCCTTCCTGGCGGCAGAAAACCTACTTTATGCAGCCCGGCGGCAAAATTATTGAAACTTATGTTTTTCAGGAAAATTTCAGAGAAAACCAACAAATTATGATGCGCGGCGTTATCATCAGCGACCTGCCCAACGACACCGATCTCAAAAACGAACTCAATCTGGCTTGCGACAAAGTCAGTTGGCTGTTTAACCACGCTCCGGTCGGCATTATTTTTGTCAGCGCCCGCGGCATTGTACAAGCCGCTAATAACACCGTCTGCCGCTTTTTAAATAAAGGTTCGGACCAGCTTCAAAACCAAAGCATTTTTGAGCGCATTCGGGAAGAAGACGCTCCCAAAGTACAAAAAGCTTTTAACGATATCTGCAGCGGCAAAAAAGATTCTCTTTGCATTGAGGTACATATCAACCTCGACAACAAAGACAAAATCGTCATGCTCTACATCAGCAAAATGAGCAAATACCACTCCTCCGCTTCTTCTAATGAAGAAGGGCTGATTCTCTACTTTATTGACGCTACGGAACAAAAAAGTCTGGAACAGCAATTTGCTCAGGCACAAAAAATGCAGGCTGTCGGACAACTGGCCGGCGGCGTTGCCCACGACTTTAACAACCTGCTGACCGCCATGATCGGCTTTTGCGATCTGGTCATGCAGCGTCACGGCATCGGCGACCCGTCATTTGAGGATCTTCGCCAAATCAAAGACAACGCTACCCGCGCCGCCGGATTGGTACGACAGCTTTTGGCCTTCTCCCGCAAACAACCGTTAAAACCCAAACTCATTGACATTACGGAACACCTCACCCGCTCCAGCCAGATGGTCAAACCGGTCTTGGGAGAACAAATCAGCCTCAAATTCTACCATGGCAACAATCTCGGATTCGTACGCGTCGACCCGACCCAGTTCTCGCAGGTTATCATCAATCTTGCCATTAATGCGCGTGATGCCATGAACGGTCACGGGACGATTTTTATCAACACCAGAGTCGAACATTTGACCGAACCGCACCAGTTCGGCGATGAGATGGTCAAACCCGGAGAATTTGTGGTCATTGACGTCCAAGATACCGGCTGCGGCATTAGTCCGGAAAATATGAACCGTATTTTTGATCCGTTCTTCTCTACCAAACAAAACGTCGTCGGTTCCGGAACCGGCCTCGGACTGGCCACCGTTTACGGCATAGTCCGCCAAACCGAAGGCTTTATCAAAGTCGAAAGCACCGTGGGAGAAGGAACAACTTTCTCAATCTACCTGCCGCGTTTTGAAAAAGATACGGAAAATGAGGAAGATGAAAAACCCAACCGCAAATCACCGGCACAGGTTTCACCGATTCTAACCGTCAAAGAAACAATCAAAAACCCGATTAACATAAATGAAAAAATGATCTTCGGCCTGAATGTTTCAATGATTGACCGCAGTTTTAACCCGACAGACCCGCAGAATTCTTCATTACGCATTCTGTTTGTTGAAGACGAAGATTCCGTCAGAACATTTGCCGTCCGCGCCTTAAAGAAAAAAGGTTATGACATAATCAGTTGCAATTCCTCCGAAAACGCTCTAGAATATTTGGAAACAGACAGCAAATTTGACCTGTTGCTGACAGACATGATGCTTCCGGGCATCAGCGGCGCCGAACTGGCCAAAATTGTCAAAGAAAAAATCCCCGGCATCAAAATCATCATCGCTTCGGGTTATTCCGAAGAAATGGCCAAACAAGGGCTGGATGACAGTACGGACTTTGAGTTTATCGCCAAACCTTACAGTCTGGGCAACCTGACCAAAAAAGTTTTTGATGTCTTAAACAAACAATAAACGGATAACAATTTATGCTGAAAAAAAATACCATATCCCAGCTTCCGTTAGAATTTGCTCCCTGCCCCAGCCTCGGACGCGAAGACTTTCTCGTAGCGCCCTGCAACGTTGAAGCGGCTCAAATGGTGGACAGCTGGCCGGACTGGCCGTTTTTTGCAATATGCATTTATGGTGAAGAAGGCTGCGGCAAAACACATCTGGCCAACGTTTTTGCCAATAACGTTTCTGTTCAGGATCATTATCCCTACCGCATTCCGACCATAAAGGCCAAAGATGTCCGGCTGGATACCCCGCACAAACTTTTTGCCCGACACCGCTGCCTGATTGTGGAAGATTTAACCGCTAAGGTAAATAATGAAGCAATGTTTCATTTGTATAACCTCTACCGCAACGAAGGAGGAAATATACTGTTCACATCACAACAGGCGCCGGCCAGATTGCATTTTCAATTACCGGATTTGCGTTCAAGAATGAATATTGTTCCGTCAATTGAAATCAAAGCACCGGATGATGACCTCTTATCCTGCCTGCTGGTCAAATTATTCATGGACAGACAAATAATCATCAGTCCGGAATTATTAAATTATATCGTTGCCAATATGCAGCGCTCATTCTCTTTTGCCCGCAAAATCGTTGCCGAAACCGACCGGATATCGCTTTCCCGCAAACGCGCCGTCACCCTGCCGGTAATCAAAGAAGCCTTTGATATTCTGGCCGAAGAAAAACTTCAGGGCGACTTGTTTGAATAAGCGATACTGACATTCCTTTCCTTCCTCAGGTTATCTCTTTTTCCCGTCTCCTTTTCTTTCGCTCATTCCGCCTTTTCGCACTGCTTATTCTCATTTCTAACTTCTCTCTCTTCTTACCCCCTTATTGCCCTCTTTGTTTTCCTCGCTTCCTTCCGTACACCCCACTTTTCTCTCTTTCCTCTCTCTCCTGCCTCATTCCATTCTCTCCCCTTCCCCACTAACCTCTTTAGCCAAAATCCCTTCTGCTTTTCCTATCCTAATGCCCAAAATCCTCACCCAACTTTTCATTATGTATTGACTTTTGCGTTTTGTTGTGGTATAGTATCTGTATTGTCATTGCCGGATCGAAGTCCGGCAATGACCGGTACGAAAAGAATTTTTATTAACCATTCTGGGCACGCTATGTGTCACAGAAAAGAAAGAGCAACGCGCAAGCTTTGGCACATTGTTGACAATTGTTCGCTGAGGCGCGCTCGCCTCGGGAGGAGACCGAAAATGAAACACACTATGCTACACATGAAACTAAACTCTGCGG
>JAGBHO010000032.1 GCA_017935485.1 Alphaproteobacteria bacterium
AGGAGAGGGAAGGAGAGGGAAGGAGAGGGGTAAACCTTTGCTGCGAAAATTAAAAATAAAAAATGAATTTAGAGATAAGGAAATGATTCTTTCTCTTGAATTCACCCTAAGCCTTATTATCTATAACGCAGACAAATTTCATAAGGGCTGAAACCATGACCAAACAAGAAAAAAAGACATATGCGGAAATTTTGCTGATTTTTGCCATTATCGCTGTTGTAATATATTTTTATTATCATAAGGGAACGCCGCGGCAAATGGCAGCCAAAAGCGGCGAACTGCCGGAAATCACCTTAAACGTAATGCCGGCTCAGGCGGAAAAAGTTACGGTTGACAATTCGTATATCGGCTATGTCACCCCCATAAACTCCGTGGCGGTCACACCTTATATTAACGGTTTTCTTGAAGACATTATGGTTACCGGCGGCCAGCTTGCCGAGCAGGGCGATACGCTGGTGGTTATCCGGCAGGACGAGTATAAGGCCAATCTCAAAATGGCGGAAGCCAAGCTCATGCAGGCTCAGGCTGATTACGCCAATGCCGCGGTTTATTATAAAAGAATGCGCGAGGCCGGAGTTAAAATCATTTCCAAAACCGAGCTCGATAATGCCAAAGCCCAATATCTGTCCGCACAGGCTGCTGTTGCCGAAGCCAAAGCCAGCGTGGCACTTGCCAAGGTCAATTATGACTATACGGTTATTCAGGCGCCTATTTCCGGCATTGTCGGTGATGTCAGCCTGAGTCGCGGCGATTATGTTTCGCCGTCTTCGCAGCCTTTGTTTACGATTATCCAGTATGACCCGATTCGCGTTGTGTTTTCTCTGACGGATAAAGAATATCTGGATGAAATCACCCGCAATCCGCAACAGCCCTTCGCCAACGAGAAAATCTCTCTCCGGTTGGCCAACGGCAAAATTTATGAGGCCGCCGGACAATACAAATATATGGGCAATGAACTGGACAAGCCGACAAGCTCAATCTCTGTTTATGCCGATTTTCCCAACCCCGGCCGTGAATTGGTAGCCAATGCTTATGTTGATGTTTTGGTCGAAAAAACTTACGGCGATGTTGTGCGAGTCCGCCAAAGTTACGTCACGCTCGAAAACAAAGGCGCCTATGTCTATACGGTACAAAACGGCAAACTGAATAAAAAGCCGGTGGAGATTGTAACCGTTTCGGGCAATGACTACCTGCTCAAAAATACTTTTGCTGCCGGAGAATATATTGTGGTTGACAAAGTCGGGCGCATTGCCAAAGGCCAAAAGATAAAAACCCGTTTGATTGGGGCAGAGAACGGGGAGAAGAAATAATGTTTTCAGAGTATTTTATTGACCGTCCGCGCTTTGCCGCCGTCATTTCCATTATTATGGTGCTGGTGGGCGTGCTGGCAATTTTGGTTTTGCCGGTTTCGCAGTATCCGCAAATTACGCCGCCGCAGATTGTCGTCAGCACGACTTATCCGGGCGCCAACGCTAAGGTTCTGGTCGATACAGTGGCTATTCCGATAGAAAACGAGCTGAACGGCGTGGAAAATATGCTTTATATGTCTTCCACTTCGGATGATAACGGTTCTTATCAGCTGACAATCACTTTTGACATCGGCACAGATCCCGACATTGCGCAGGTACAGGTTGAAAACCGCCTGCAACAGGTCAATTCCCAGCTTCCCGCTTTGGTGATTCAGGAAGGCATCAGCGTCGAAACCCGCTCGACCAATCTGTTGGCCATGTTAATTCTGCGTTCGCCCAACCGCACCTATAATGACTTGTTTCTGAGCAACTTTGCCTATGAGAATATTCAAAACCCGCTGGCCCGGGTCAAAGGTATCGGCGATGTCCAGATTTACGGCCCGCAGTACAGTATGCGCATTTGGCTGAATACGGAAAAAATTTCTTCCCTCGGACTGGACAGCACCGATGTCGTTAAAGCCATTGAAAGCCAGAACGTTCAGGCCTCTATCGGAGAAATCGGCGCCGCGCCGAGCCGTCCCGATACGGCCGTCGTCATGTCGCTTACTGCCAAAGGCCTGCTGAACAGTGTGGAAGATTTTGAGAATATCGTCATCACGACCTCGGCTGACGGCGGAATTATCCGGCTGAAAGACATTTCCCGCATTGAACTGGGAGCGGACACTTACAGCATGAATGCCCATTTTGACAATGCGCCGGCTGTGGTTATCGGCCTGAGCCAGACGCCGAACTCCAATTCTCTGGACATTATGAAAAACATTCAAAAAGAAATCGCCGCTCTCCAAAAAACTTTTCCCGCCGATATGGAATTTGCCGTTGCTTACGATTCGACCGACTTTGTCCGCGCCTCTATTGAAAGCATTTTGGAAACGCTGGTCATAACCTTCTCGCTGGTTGTGCTGGTCACTTATATTTTTCTGCAGCGCGCCAAAACCACACTGATTCCGCTTATTACCATTCCGGTATCGCTGGTTGCGACCTTCGCTGTCATCTTTGCGCTTGGCTTTGATATTAATATTTTAACGCTGTTCGCCATGATTCTGGCCATTGGTCTGGTTGTGGACGACGCGATTATTGTGGTCGAACGCGTCCAATATCTGATGCTTAATGAAAAAATGGATGCCAAAGCAGCCTCTGTCAAGGCCATGCAGCAGATTGCCAGTGCCATCGTCGCTACAACTTTTGTGCTGTTGTCAATCTTTATTCCGGTCGGATTGATGGCGGGTATTACCGGCAAGATTTATCAGCAGTTTGCCGTCACGATTGCCACATCAGTTGCTTTTTCGGCATTTAATGCCTTAACGCTGAGCCCGGCGCTTTGCTCGATTTTTCTCAGGGGCGATGACGGCACGACCGACAACCCGTTCTTTGTCTGGTTTAATGACCTGATAACGTTCTTCCGCGACAAATATGTGGCTGTCGTGGGTTGGTTTTCGGCCCGTCTGAAGTTGACGTCCGTCGTCGTTCTGGCCGCAATCGCCGTTGTTATGCTGACTTTTGCCGGCACCGCCACGTCTTTTATTCCGGAAGAAGATCAGGGGATTATCTTTACCAACGTCCAGCTCCGCAATACCGCAACCATCAACCAGACAAACGAGCTGTTGGACAAGCTAGGACACGAAGTTTTGCAGGAAGAAGGCGTGGAATATTTTATTTCGGTAGCCGGCTATTCAATGCTGGGCGGCGGCGGTGAAAACGTTGCGCTGGGCGTTATCGGCCTGAAGCCGTGGAAAGACCGCACCGCCAAAAGTCTGTCAATGGAAAGCATAACCAATCATTTGACCGCCAAATACGGACAAAATGCCGATGCCGAAATCAACTTCTTTGCCCCGCCGTCCATTCCGGGGATCGGCAGCGCCAACGGCCTGACGTTTGAAATGCTTGCCATTCGCAACAGCCTGACGCCGGCGGATTTGTTTGACAAAATGGAAACCTTCCTCGGACAGTTAAACCAAAAGCCGGAAATGTCCTATGCCTTTTCAACCTTTACTGCCGATACGCCGCATGTCTTTTTGGACATTGACCGCACCAAACTCGAGGCCTATAAGGTTCCGGTATCCAACCTGTTTACGGCGCTGCAAAATAATCTGGGCTCCCGTTATATTAACAATATTACGCTGAACGGACAGGTCAACAAGGTCATTATTCAGGCTGATTTCCAATATCGCCAAAACCTTCGTAATATCGAAAACATGTACGTCCGGTCCCAAACCGGCGACCTTGTCAGAATTAAGAGTTTTGCCACGGTAAGTACCGAAATCTCGCCCAATATTGTCTACCGCTATAATCAGTATACCTCCGCCTCGGTCACGGCTCAGTCTGCCCCCGGCGTCAGTACCGGTACGGCCATTGATACCATCCGCAGTTTGGCTTCTCAGTCACTGGGACAGGATTACGGCATAGCTTGGACGGGGCTGAGCCTGCAGGAAGTTGAGGCCGCAGGGCTGGCTCAGGTGCTGATTGCCTTGGCTTTGGTGTTTTGCTATCTGTTTTTGGTAGCGCTCTATGAAAGCTGGATGCTGGCTTTTTCGGTAATGTTCTCAACAGTGTTCGGCATTCTGGGCGCATTGGCCGGATTGCACCTGATGGGGCTGTCATTGAGTATTTATGCCCAGCTCGGACTGATTATGCTGATTGGTCTGGCAGCCAAAAATGCCATTTTGATTGTGGAATTTACCAAGGCTTATCGTGATGATGGCGCAAGCATTCTCGAGGCAGCCAAAAAAGGGGCGGAAGAGCGCTTTCGCGCCGTGTTGATGACGGCTTTAACGTTTATTCTGGGCGTTTTTCCGATGGTCGTGGCTACCGGTGCCGGAGCGTCAAGCCAGATTGCCATCGGGACGTCGGTTTTTTTCGGAATGATTGTCGCCACGTTGATCGGCATTATCTTTATTCCGGCGCTGTTTGCAGTCTTTGAGAGTATCAAAGAATGGGCGGGCGGCGGCCGGGAAGAAGCCGAAGTTATTCGGGAAACCAAAGCCCATGGCAACAAACTGGGCATCAAACTGGATGATACGCCGGAACGGGAGGGCGCAAAATGAAAAAAGAAATAAGTTGGGGATTAATGGCCTTCTTGCTGGCTTCCTGCACGGTAGGGCCGGACTATCACCGCCCGCAGGTTTATAGAGATGAAGAAATCTCCAAAAACCTTGGCCTGAATCCGGCAGAAAGGACGCCCGTTGCCAAAGACTGGTACAAACAGTTTAATGATCCTGTCTTAAACGAGCTTGTCGCCCTGAGCCTCAAAGACAGTCCCGACGTTAAAATTGCCGTTCAAAAACTGCGTCAGGCCAGAAACGAGTTTGATATCAATGCTTTCAATTTTTTTCCGATGATAGACGTTGACGGCAGTTATCACTATAACAAACCAAGCCGTAAAATCGGCTATACCATTGATACCGATTATTATCAGACCGGATTGGATGCCAGCTGGGAACTCGATATCTGGGGCGGCGGACGCCGGCTGAATGAAAGCCAACAGGCTTTGATGAAAGCGGCTGCGGCGGATCTGGACAATGTGTATGTCAGTCTGGCGGCAGAAACCGCAACGGACTATATTACCCTGCGCAGCCTTCAGGTTCAGTTGAAAATAGCCGAACAAAATCTGGATTTGCAACAAAAAATTTATGATATCGTCAAGCGCAAAAATGAAGTCGGACTGGAAGACGATGTTGCGCTGAATCAGGCCAAATATGCCATTGAAAATACCAAAACGCTGATTCCCGATTTGCAGCAAAACATTTCCGAAGCCCGCAATGCGCTGGCGATTCTGACCGGCCGCCTGCCCGGGCAGCTGGACGGGCTTTTGGTTGACCGTAATAAAAATCTGGTGCGCCGCCGCTTTAACTTTGAACTGGGTAAAATTTACGAACAACCGGCTTCCGTCATCCGCAACCGCCCGGACGTACAGGCAGCCGAGCAGCAGCTGATTGCACAAAATGCCTTGGTCGGACAGGAGATTTCAAAATTGTTTCCCAATGTCAGCCTGAGCGGTTTTCTGGGATTTCAGGCACTGGAGGTTTCAGGTCTGGTCGGCAGCAAAACTTTCATGTACAGTTATTCTCCGGCTGTAACTCTGCCGCTCTTGCACTGGGGACAGTTGCAAAATCAGGTGGAACTGCAAAAAAATGTAACGCTGGAATATTTTTACCGTTATCAGAACAGCATATTGAGCGCTGTGGAGGAAGTTAAGAATGCCATGACTTCTATCGGCAATGAATATAAAAAGAACCTCTCTGCCTATGAAGCCGCTTCATCTCAGAAAAAAGCCACAATGCTGATTTTGGAAAAATACAAACGCGGCCTGATAGAGTTTAATGATGTTCTGACCGCCGAACAAAACCTGTTAAGTGCGCAAAACAATCTGGCTGCCAGTAACGGCAAGATTTATCAGACGATTATTGCTTATTATAAAGCGGTCGGCGGCGGATATGCCCATAATGCGCCGGAATTCTGCACGCTTTATAAGTCGTCGTTATTAAACGGCACGCCCTGCAGCGCTCTTTGAGGCTTGTAAATATAGATGTTGGTGATTTCCGGAATATTGGTCGTCCGATGCTCATAACCGCGTTTTTCCATGCAACGGCGGTATTTGCGCGGGCTGATGTTCTCATCATTGCGTAAGGAATTGACAATCAGCGGCTGCGCATTCCAATAAGGAACATAGGTCGCCCAAATGCCGCGGTCGGAGTGCCAGTCGGCCCGAATGTTCAGTTTTGCTTCCTCCGAGTAAAAATAATTGCTGAAGTCCGGCATCAAAACCCAGTCCTCCGCTGCCCGCAAACATTCCGAATGGTCGCTGGAAAACTTCTGAATGCCGGTGTTTTTCCTTTGCCAGTGATAAATCACCTGACCCTGCGGATCATCGTCGTATAGACTCCCGCAGGCGCTTAACCCCAGAATAGCGGCCATTAACCCCGCTGTCGCTCTCTTATTCATTTCTTTTTCCTAAAAGTCCAGATTCGCATAATGCTTTGCCGGCAAAATCCCTTTAATGCTGTCTTTCAAAATATCCTTAAACGCCGGCCGCGATTTGATTTTTGAATACCATAGTTTGGCATTGCGGTAACCTTCCCACGGCACGTCACCGAGATAATCCAAAATAGAAAGCTGGGCGCTGGCGCTGATATCGGCAAAAGAAAACATTTCTCCGCCGAGGTAGCTCCGCCTTTCACAAAGCCAATCCAGATATTCCATGTGAAAGTTAAGATTGTTGATACCGGTCTTCAAACGGCGGGAATCCGGCGCCAAACCCTGACTGAAGCGCTTATGGACTTTTTCAACCACCACGTTTTTGTAAACATCGTTATAAAATTTTCCGTCAAACCATTCGCACAGCCGACGAACCTCGGCACGCTGTTCCGCGGTATCGGGCAACAGGCGCACTTCTTTGTCCGCGTCTTCCAAAAACTCCGAAATTGCATAATTGCCGGAGATGACTTTTCCGTCATTGATAAAAATCGGCAGTTCTCCGGCCGGATTCAGCTTAAAAACGTCGGGAGACATATTCCACGGCTCTTCTTCTTTCAAAACAAAAAGCATTTTCTTTTCGCTCATGGCTATTCTGATTTTGCGCGAAGCCGCAGAAAACGGATGATGTATTAAAAGAACCATATTGTCTCTCCGGAAATTGACCCCAACTTATTCTGATTATAAATTCTAATCATTAGAACAAAAAGGTCAAGTCCGGAAAGCGATTTATAATTATTTTGTGTACATCGGCGGCGTTATGCTGTTGTTCAGAACTTCAAATTCATGAATCACGTTCAGCAAATGCTTTTTAAACTTTTCCTGCACTTCTTTTTTCTCCAGATATTTTCCGAGGCGTCCGATTAAAAATGCCCGGTTTTTAGAAGCTTTGGAAACGCCGATAAAAAGCGGAATGTCCCAGATGATTTGCTTGGAAAAAGCCACATAATTGCGCAGCCCGAGCTTTGATGCTTCTATCAGCCCGGTGTAATATCCGGTGAAAACGTAATCGATTTCTTTGGTAAAAAGCTTTTTGAACAATTCGTTCGGGTCGCGGATTTTGATAACGTCATAATCTTTCATCTGTTCGTTGACATAATCGCTCAGGATTTCTTTTTCCAAAATTGCGCCTTTAAGCTTTTTTACGTCTTCCAAAGATTTAATCTCGCCGCGGCGGGAGGGCAGAGTCATCAACGTAATCGGATTGGAGACCGGAGCCGGCAATACATAATCAAGGCCGGCATAAAGCTTGGTGTCATGATACATTCCGAGCAAAATATCAATGTCTCCGCTGCGCACGTCACGAATAATGCCGTTATAATCGGTCAGATAATCCATGTAGGTGACAACAGCGTTGTTTTCTTCGGCAAATTCTTCAAGCAGCTCCTTGAAAAGATAATGCCGGCGGACAAATTTCTCTTCATTGTCCTGATTGAATTCGGTAGAAACATAGCCGAAGGGCGGATAGTCGTAAAAACCGGCAGCCATCATCTGGCGTTCGGCTCTGGTATCGCTGAAATCAACCAGAGCATCGGCATTTCCCGCAGAAAACAAAACAAGAAGCGCCGCCATTATGATTTTTTTGGGATTGTTCATATTTATTCCTTTAAAAAATGCAGAAAATTATATATATCATAACTTAAACATTACACAATTATAGTTAAAAAATATTTTATAGGCCAGGTGAAAAATGAATGAATCCGATCAATATTCCAGCAATGAAATACAGTCATTGTCACAGTCGGAGTTAGAAAGCAGAGCCCTGATTAATACGGCGTCCAAACTGAATTACATCAGAGAACATTGGGAAGAAGGAAAAGCCGGATTGGATGAAGCTCTGGATAAAAACCGCAAGTTATGGGCAATTATTGCTTCGGCCATGCAGGAGGAAGATTGTCCGCAGCCGGCTGACGTCCGCCAGAATATTTTGAATCTGTCTGTCTTTATTTTTAAGCGTACGATTGATATTTTGACAGACCCCAAACCGGAAAGCTTGCGTGTGCTGATTGATATTAATATGAATCTGGCAAAAGGCCTGAATCATAAAGGCGTTGATTAGTTGGTGATTAAGTGAAAATTTTTTCCCGCCCTGACTTGCTTGGGGCTTTTTTATTTTTCCCGCCTCACTGCCTTCATCTGTATCCCGAATGCCAAGCCAATTCCTATGTCTCCGTCACCCGCTTTTTCCCGTCAATCTCCTCCAAAAAAATCCGCTTGCAAAAGTCATAGATTCGTTTATTATAAAACCCGCAGCCCGGAGGCGGGCTGTGGTGTCGAAAACATCTTACAAACTGTTCCACTTCGGGTGGAGTACGTGAAATAAGCCGCTTCGCGGACGAATTAGCGTAACTGCGTTTGTACAGTTTTTCGGCTCCATCCGCCTGTTTTTCAGGCGGATTTTGTTTTAACAAAATAGTGGAGCGAAAATAAATGTTATCAAGAAAATATAGAAAAGAGTGGTATAAGACTTTCCGGAGTTATTGTAATAAAGAATTAAACCGGATAATGACGGAACAGGGCTTAACAAGTACGGAACTGGCCGATCATATAGATTTTATGGAAGGCCGGATAGAAAAATTAAAAAGAAATACCAGCCATGTGAGAATGGAAGAATATGTATATTTGTTTTCTTTTTTGGATAAGGTGTTTGAAATAAAACTTGTCGACGCCAAAGATTATCCTTGGCAATAACAAAAAAGCGGGAGAAAACTCCCGCTTTTTTCATTTTTACCATTGCCTTTTATTATCCCTGGGTTCTTTCTTTTATAGTCATCCCCGGGCTTGAAGTCGATAGTTGGTGAGAACGAGTGCAAATCTCTAGCTTCAGCTTAGATTTGTACGAAGTTCAAACCCTACGTGACGAAAGGGGCCCGCTTGCGGGAATTTACACCCGGGGATCCATCCCACAACAGGCACAATGCTTATTTCTTTATGGATTGCTGGATCGAAGTCCGGCAATGACAGTGCTTCAAAGCAGAAACCCTATCACACATCCTGCCGGAGCATCGCGGGTCTTATGGCA